>JAJPIS010000058.1 GCA_021324635.1 Gemmatimonadota bacterium | reverse complement strand
TGCCCCGTGCGATGCGGGGTCCGAGGGGCGGTCCACTGCCGCCCCCGGCGGACCCTGCCGGGCGCTCAGCTCCGCCAGGGCGTCCCGCTTGTCGGCCCGGATGAAGGCGTCGAGCGTCCGGTGCGGCACCCGAAGCCGGCGCGCGAGGGCGACCTCGATGGCGTCGGAGCGGCGGAGGCCGCTGAGGGTCGTGAGGAGCTGATCCAGGGTGAAGCGCTGGGCGCGCGCCGCAAAGGCGGCCAGGGTCTCCGGCCAGAGCGCATAGCCGACGATCCGTGAGCCCGGCATCGCCGGCGCCGCCACCTGGATGGCCGCCACGGCGAGGCGCTCGAGCGGGTTGGTCCCGTCGCGGTACCGCGGGTATGGCGGGGTCCGCCAGTCGATCGGCGGCTGCGCCGCCCAGCCGCCGAGTCCGGCGTCGGCCAGGATCGCCTCGTAGGCGGCCGGCCGCTTGACCCGGGCCACCGTCGGCGCGGCGTCGATGAGGTGGTCGAGCACGGCGATCGGCACCCCCAACCGCGCCGCCAGGAGCCCGCGGAGCCGCGTGTAGCGCCGGTGCCGCCGGAAGAGATTGACCACCTGGGAGTCGTCGACCCCCGCCCCGGCGGCCCAGGCGGCCAACGACTCGGGATACAGGACGAGCTGCACGACTTCGCTCGCCGTGAGCGAGGCGATGTTGCGGCCGACGTTCTCGACCGCCTGCCGCACGATCGGGTCGTCAGGTCCGCGCTCGGCCATCCGCCAAATCGCCCTCCCCGGTCCGCGGTCTGCTCCCCGCCCCGGTCGGTTCCCGGTCCGTTCCCGGCTCGCCCGCGAGCTCGTGGTCCCGCGGGAACGTACTCAGGCACCACGCGAAGGACAATCAGCTAACCGATTGTTCCCGTGCTGCTTGCCGCCTGGGTCGTCGAGCCGGGCTCGACGCGGCGGAAAGGGATCGGAGCAGAGGAAAGCTTCCACCTGTACGATCCCCTTCCGCGGGCCCGGCGGTGATCTGCCCGGGCGCCGTGCCGGACGCGGTGATCGAGCCCGGAACGGTGCGCGACATCGATTCGCCCGCGGGGCGGTCGAGGGCGTTCCGGAGGTCGATGTGAACCGGATGTCGACGGGATGGCGACCGATGGCGACCGACCGCGACAGTCGCGCGGGTCAGAAGCGCGGCCCGACGGCCCCCCTCCAGACGCCCGCCCGGGCGCCGGCGAGCGTCGGGGACTCTGCGCGACCGCCGGGAACGGAACTGCCCAGGAGTCCGGTCGGGGCCGCAGCCAGAACGATCGGGGCCGCGGTCGGAACGGTCGAGGCCGCTCAGCGCGCACTGAGGGCGCTCAAGGCGCTCAAGGCGCGGAGGGCGCTCAGCCGCTCCGGAGGGCCAGCGGGCTCAACGGGCCAAGGGCGATCACGGCGACAGGGGGGCTCAGGGCCCGCTCAGGGCCCGCTCAGGGCCCGCGTGTTCAGGGCGCCGGGCGGGCCGCTCCACCGCCCCCGCGGTCACCGCCTGGAGCAGGCGCTCAACCTGGCCGTCCGGATCCACCGGGCACCTCTCGGATCCGGCTGCCGTCAGCCGCTCGACGCCTGACCAGTCCCCCGTCGACGCTCCGGAGATCGTCGGACAGCATCCGGTCGATCAGCTCGACCACGCCGGCGCCATGATCGGCCGCGGTCACGAGGTCGGCCCGCTCGCGCACGCTCGGGAGCGCGTTGGCCACCGCCACGGCGCACCCGCAGGCATCGAGGAACGCGTGATCGTTCTCGGCGTCTCCCACCCCGACGACCTCGTGCGGCGACAGCCGCAGCTCGGCGAGCGCCGCCGCGAGCCCGGTGGCCTTGTCGACGCCCCTCGGCAGGACCATCACGGCGCCCTTGTTGAAGATCACCTCCAGCTCCAACCCGAGGTCCCGGATCACCTCCGCTGCGACGCTCTCGTACGGCTCACGCGTCGCGACGATGACGCGACCCCGCGAGAGCGGCGTGGCACCCCGCCCCCGCAACGCGTCCACGAACCGCGCCGGTGGCGCCTCGGCCAACGCGCGCTCCGCGCCCGTCGCCGGGTCGTACAGAAGCGCCCCATTCTCGGCCACGATCCGATCGAACAGGTCGAGTCGCCGACACACCCCCGCAAGGTCGGGCATCTCACGCCCGGTCACGAGAATCACACGCCGCCCCGACGCGTGACACCGCTCGAGCGCGGACACGACCGCGTCGTCGATCCGGCCGCCGGTCGCCAGCGTTCCATCGTAGTCGGTCGCGAGTGCGAGATACCGCATCTGTGCCAGGGGCGTGCGATCTGAAGGTCGGATGGAAAGGTCGAACGCAGACGAACAGGATCTCTCGCGCACGGGCGGTGCCAGTCGCCGGCGGCCGACGCCACGGGGGGGGGCGCACACCCGGTCGCCCCGGCCCGGGTCCAGCCCGGCGACACCGCCGCCCACACGCGCCTACACATCGGCTACACCCGGGCTACCCCTCCTCGAGGTCGCCCCGGAACACGAGACGCCCCTCGCCACGAAGCGCGGCGCGCCACCCGCCCACGCCCCGCACGACCGAGACGTCGACCGGCTCGCCGGAGCGGGTCCAGAGCCGGCAGGGACGCATCGGCGGGCCCGCCCCCTCCCCCTCCCCCTCCCCCTCCCCCGCCCCCTTCCCCTGCCCGGTTCCCTCGGGCGTCACCGTTTCATCGCGCGTGGCGCCCGCGTCGGCGCGCCATGCCGCGAGCACGATCGCGGTCGCGACCGCGCCCGTGCCACACGCGAGCGTCTCCCCCTCGACCCCCCGCTCGTAGGTTCGCACCATCCAGTCGCCCGGCCGATCGCGGTGCGGCGCGACGAAGTTGACGTTGGCGCCGGCGGGCGCGGCTGACGGATCCATCCGCAGCGCCCGCCCGCGGGCGACGACGTCGACGGCGTCCGTCGCCGCCACGCGCACCACCAGGTGCGGGATGCCGGGCGCGGCAAAGCCGATGCGGGACTCGCCGGGCGCCCGCGCGATCGGCGCGTCGAGCACGACCCGTGCGACCGGTCCGACGTCGAACTCCGGCACACCGTCGACGAGCCGAGCGTCGACGATCCCGGCGTCGGTCGCGATGCGGAGCCGGCCGTCGGGGCCATGTCCGAGCCCCAGCCGTGCGGCCAATCGGACGGTGCACAGCGTCGCGTTCCCGCAGAGGGCCGCGGCCGAGCCGTCGCTGTTGAAGTATCGGATCGCAACGTCGGCGTCGGACGCCCGCTCGAGCAGCACGAGCCCATCGGCCCCGACGCCCGTGCCTCGGGCGCAGACGGCGCGGATCCGGTCGGGCTGGTCGAGCCCGTGCCCGCCGCCGGCGCGGGCGTCGACGAACACGAAGTCGTTTCCCGACCCCGTCATCTTGAAGAACGCGATCACCCGGGGCCCCATGCCAGCGTCACGTCCGCCCGAGCAAGGACCACCAGCGGAGGCGCCACACCATCCAGATCGCCTCGCGCACGATGCGTCGCGACATCTTGCTCTCCCCCTCGCTCCGGTCGACGAACGTGATCGGGATCTCGATGATGCGGCCGCCGCGCTTCCAGGCGCGAAATGTCATCTCGATCTGGAACGCGTACCCGTTGGAGCGCACGGCCCCCAGGTCGATCGCCTCGAGCACGCCACGCCGGAAGCACTTGAAGCCGCCCGTCAGGTCGTCGAAGGGCATGCCGGTGACCGCCCGGGCGTAGATGTTCGCCGCGTAGCTCAGGATGAGGCGGGCCATCGGCCAGTTCACGACCGTGACGCGGCCCCGCCGATAGCGCGACCCGAGCACCACGTCGGCATCCTCGATCGCCGCCAGGAACTCCTCGAGGTGCGCCGGATCGTGCGAGAAGTCGGCGTCCATCTCGAATACGAAGGCGTAGTCGCGCTCGAGGGCCCAGCGGAACCCGGCGACGTACGCCGTGCCGAGCCCCATCTTCCCCTCGCGGTGGAGGATGTGGACACGGGCATCCCGCGCCGCGAGCGCCTCGACCAGGGCGCCGGTCCCGTCAGGTGAATTGTCATCGACCACGAGGACGTCGAGCCGCGGATCCTGCGCCAGCACGAGCGGGATGATTCGCTCGATGTTCGCTTGCTCGTTGTAGGTCGGAATGATGACGAGCGCCCGCTCAGCCATGCGCGCGTCGCTCGAAGCCCACGGCGGCCGCCCACCAGAGGAGGGCACACGCGCCGGCGACGAACGTGATCGTCCTGGCGATCTCGTAGACGCGGCTGTGAAACTCGAGCGACACGCGCGTCGCGCCGGCCGGCAGCGGCACGCCGATGAGCGCGTAGTCCGCGCGCCCGACCGGCGCCGGCCTGCCGTCCACGGTCGCCGTCCATCCCGGGTAGTAGTTCTCCGACGCGATGAGGGATGCGCCCCCTCCGGCCGGCGCCGGCTGGGCGAGCCGGTACTCGAGGTGCCCCGGCTCGAGGCGCGTCACCGTCACGCCGATGGTGAGCGGCGCCGGCAGCGTCTCCACCCGCGCGCCGGTGACCGGCGCGGCCGTGTCGTAGACGGCGGCCACCCGCGGGTCGAACCGCTGGTCGGTCACGGTCGCCAACGCCTGGTCGTCGGGCGCCTTCACCGACACCGGCGTGACCCAGGCCGCCGGATTGTCGCCGGGCAGCCGATACAGGTACACGGTCGAGCCGGCGGCGTCCCGCACGGGCCCGACCACCTGCTGGAGTCCCGGGAACTGGAGGGTGCCGACATTCGTGAGGAGATAGCGCACGTTGAGGAGGCGCCAGATCTGCGGCGACGTGAGGATCGGGCGATAGTTGTCGTCGTGACCGGCGAGCACATCGTAGCGGCGTAGCTCGTTCCCGTGGTAGCCGATCGCCTGGCGGACCCGATGGATCATGAGCGCGTCGCCGAACAGCTCGGGGTCGCGCGCGGCCGCACCCTCGCCGAGCGCGATCGGGATCACGCGTCCGGGCTCGGGCTGCCGCTGGAGGTAGGCGATCGCCGAGTCGGACGCGTAGATCACCGACGCCGGGGCGGAAAAGCGCCAGTACAGCCGCTCGATGCTCCACAGATCGGCCACGACGAGGAGCCCGAGGACGGCGGCCGCGGCCCGGGGCGCCAGGCGCGCGCGGCGGAGCGCCAGGAGCACGGCACCGGCGAGCACGACGAAGGCGAGGCTCCGGAGCGCCCCGGTGGTCACGAACGGCGCGTTCGCCGCGACACGGTCGGCCATCTCGGGCACCGCGAGCCCGGCCGAGACGGTGGTGATCACGCCGCCGACGGCCGCGAGCGCGACGGCGACCGCGGCCGCGATCCAGACGACCACATACCGGACGGAGATGGCGCCGCGCAGGACGTTCTCGGTCCCCTCGGCCACCAGCACGCCGACGGCGAACGCGGTGAGGAAGAACATCGTCGCCGGCGCACGGAAGTACGGCGTGCCCGGGACGAGCGCGTAGATGAGGCGATAGAACGGTGTGTAGCCACCGAGCGACCAGAGGATCGTCACCGCGGCGACGATGCTCCAGAACGTGATCCACCGCCGCCGGTCCATCCGCTTGCCGATGAACGCGCAGCCGGCGAGCACGAGGACGACCGCCCCCAGGTACTCGCTGTGGAAGTGGATGAAGTTCCGCCCCCAATAGTTGTCGAACAGCCCCGAGAACTGCGGGAGATAGGTGTTGAACAGCTCCTCGATCGGCATCGAGTACGAGATCGCCCACTCGAATCCATGTCCGGCGCCGCCGGCGCGCGGCGACCAGGCCACGTACTGCGCTACCGGCAGGAACTGGATCGCTCCCATGAGGAGCCCCAGCGCCACCGCGCCCAGGGCGAGCGCGAGTCGGCGCAGGCCGAGCGGACGCGGGGGCCTCGCCGCCGGCTCGGCCCAGAACGCCAGGTACAGCGCGTAGGCCCCGAGCCCCAAGAGCATGTACTGCAACAGCTGCGGGTGCGGCGAGAGAATGGCGAGCCCGACCGTGAGGGCGAGCGCGGGCCACGCCCAGCCCCGCCCGTCGCGCACCCCACGGGCGAGGAGCAGGAGCCCGAGCGGCAGGAGGGCACTCACATACAGCTTGCCGTCGTGTCCCGGGCCCACGTACGACGCGATCGGGCCGCCCATCATGTAGGCGAGCCCGCCGAGCAACGCCCCGGCGAAGCCCACGCCGGCAACGCGGAGGAACAGGTAGGTGAGCCAGCCGGCGAGGAAGATGTGGATGATGAACGCCCAGGTGACGAAGACATCCGGGCGGAGCAGGAGCCGGAGGAGGAGGCTGGGCGGATAGAAGATGTCGCCGTTCATCGCGCCGACGTACGGCATCCCGCCGAACAGGTACGGATTCCAGAGCGGGAAGTGGCCGGTCTGTCGCAGGATCGCGGTCCCGAACTCCCGCACCGCGTACCCGCCGATGTACTGATCGCTGATCGGGGAGACCAGAAACGCGCCCGTGAACGCGGGATAGCAGAGCGTCGCCGTCACGACCGCGCAGGCGAGCGCGGCCCAGGCGGCGCCGAAGGGCGGCGCGGCCGGGAGCGCCGCCCGCACGCCCGCCGACGTGGCATCGGACGCGGGACGCGACGCGGTCCGCGGCACCGCGCGCGGAGAGGTGGATTTCATGTCGCCCGAAAGGTGTACGGCGCGAGTGTGCGTTGCCAGGTGCCGCCGCCGCTCCCACCCGCTGCGCACCCGCTGCGCACCCGCTGCGCACCCGCTGCGCGCCCGCGCCTGCGTGCCGCGCCCGCCGCGAATCCGCCTCGCGCACGCCGCGCGCACGCCGCGCGCACCGGGTGCGTTCGCTCGGCGCGTGTCCTCGGTGCGTGTGCTCGGTGCGTGTGCTCCGCGCGTGCGTTCGCTCGGCCGACGCGTGGCACCGGTGCCCGCCCGCCACTACCTTCCGCTCCGATGCGAGACGCGGGGCTCCGCGAGTTCTACGACCGGACGTACCACTTCGGTGAGGACGCCGATCGGCCCAACCCGGACCGGCTGTGGCGAGCCCTGCGCGAGCTCGGCCCGCTCGAGGGCACGAGGTTCCTGGATCTCGGGTGCGGCGTGGGATGGGCCACCCGGCTGGCCGCGGAGCGCGGCCAGGTCGCGCAGGCGGTGGGATTGGACTTCTCCCGCACCGCGCTCGCCCTGGCCGCGCGCGCGCCGCGCGCCGCGCCGACGGCCGACGGCCGCGCCGGCCGGACCGGCCCTGCCTCGGTCCCGATCGCCTGGGTGTGCGGGGACGGACTCGCCCTGCCGTTTCCGGACGACAGCTTCGATCGGGTGTTCTCGTTCGGGTCGATGGAGCATTTCCCCGACGTCGCGGCGGGATTCGGCGAGCTCGCACGGGTGCTCCGGCGCGGTGGCTGCGCGGTCACCGTCGTTCCGAACTTCTACGTGCGAACGGCGCAGCCCGTCGAGCACCGGGCGACGGCGCGCGGATGGCGCACGCTCATCGAGCGGGCGGGGTTGCAGGTGACGCGCATGACCGGCGATCCCGGCCCGGCCATCTTCAAGAACCGACGGCCGGGGCGCATCGCGCTCCGTCTCGGGCTCCGCCTCGTCGGATCCCTGCCGCCGTTGCGCTATCAGTTCATCGTCGCGCTGCGGAAGCCCTGACGCGGCGGCGCACCGCATCGACCGTCACGACGAGAACGGCGGCGCAGACCTCGAGGCCGACCTGCCAGAGGCGCGACGCAAAGGCGAGCACGACCGCCCGCTCGAGCCCCATCGACCCGGAGAGCTGCGCGACCAACGCCCCCTCCCGCACGACGATGCCCCCGGGGGCGATCACGGCCAGTAGCCCGAGGAGATAGCTCGCGAGGTAGGCGGTGGCGGCCAGCCAGACGTGCGGCGCCGCCCGCCCGAACAGCGCCCGCCCGAAGATCCAGAACGCGACGCCGTACCCGATCCAGCCCAGCGCCGCCCGCACGACATAGAGCGCGAACGCACGCGGCGGCGGGGTCGGCAGGGGGACGGGCCGCTTGATGATCCGCTCGACCCAGCGGCGCACGACCGGTAACGCGCGCGGGCCCGCCACGATCAGCCCCGCCGTGAGCAGCGCCGCCAGCACGAGCTGCGAGAGCGTGTCGAGGGTCTGCGCCCACGCCCCGAGCAGGTGCGGGGCGCCGCTCAACAGCAACACGAACCCGGTCGAGAGGAGCACGAGCTGCTGGAAGACGACGCCCATCGAGGCCGCGACGGGCGAGGCTCCGGCCTGCGCACTCATCGCCGCCAGCCCGGCGAATTGCCAGACCGCGCCGGGCACATAGCGAGCCAGGTTGGAGACGAAGAAGACCCGCATCCCCTCGAACCAGGTGAGCCGCCGGGGCGTCGTCCGTACCACCGTGTCCCACCAGGGCAAGCTGCTCGACCAGAGTTGCACGAGCTGCGTGTACGATGCGAACCACACGAGCGATGCGGCCGCGAGGGTCCGCCACTCCAGCTGCGGGTGGGCGCGACGCAGGGTTGGACCGGTGACCCGCACGACGCCGTACACGGCGAGGCAGCCACCGACGGCCGCCAGCACCTGTACCAGCGTCGAGAGCCGCCGCCACCGCCCGCGCCGGCCCGCCCGGGCAGCGACCGGCGCGGGGCTCGCCGCCGGGCTCGACGCCGGGCTCGACGCCTCGCCGGGCGTGGGACTCGGCATCGGACTCGATGGCGGCGTCGGCGCCGGCGCGCTCAGGCGGCCCTACCGACGGGAACGCTGCCCCCGGCGCCGCCGACGTCGACCCGGGGACGGGTGGGTCCGTGCCGCGCGAGCGGCCCACGCGCCCACTGCGGCCGCCCCGACACCGTCAGGCTGAGGATCATCACGCGGCCAATGATAACGGCCGCGGCCCCCTCCGGCGACGCCGGCCCGCGTTGCCCGGCACTCGGCGCCCGGGCATCATTGGCCGAGTGCGCATTCTCATTGTCTCGACGGCCTTCCCGCGGTTCGCGGATGACCCGACCGCCAAGTGGCTCGTCGAGACGATCCGCCGCCTGTCGGCCGAGGGCTACGAGATCGAGGTGCTGACGTCGGCGTACCGCGGCGGCGGCAACAGGGAGCTCGACGGCATCCGGGTACACCGCTTCCGCTACTTCCTCGCGCGCTGGGAAAATCTCACCCACGAGGAGTCCGCCCCCGACCGCATGCGCCGGTCCCTCTTCTACACGCTGCTGCCGGCCTTCTACATCGCTTTCGGTACTGTCGCCGCCTGGCGGCTCGGCCGGCGCGGACGGTTCGACATCGTCCACGTGCATTGGCCGGTGCCGCACGCGCTCTTCGGCTGGGCCGCACGTGCCGGCGCGCAACGCCGCCCCAAGCTGATCGCGCACTTCTACAGCGTGGAGCTGCGCTGGGTGCGGCATTCGCTCCCGCTGCTCCGCGGCTTCCTGCGGCGCGCCATCACGTCGGCCGACCGCGTGGTGGCGATCTCGACGAGCACCGCCGCCGAGGTGCGCGCCGTGGCGCCGGTCCCGGTCGCCGTGATCCCGTACGCGGTCGATCTTCCCCACCCCTCGCGCCTCGCGGCACTGCCCGCGGCACTGCCCGCGGCACTGCCCCCGGCACTGCCCCCGGCACTGCCCCCGGGACCGCCATCGGCGGGGTCGCCGGCGACGGCCGACACGTCCCGCGCTGGGCGACCGCGCACGCTGCTCTCCGTGGGTCGGCTGGTCGAGCGGAAAGGAGTCCGCTATCTCCTCGAGGCCCTGGCCGCCCTCCCCGCGCGCGTGCCCGCGCGCGCCGTGATCATCGGCGACGGCCCGGAGCGCGACACCCTCGAGGCCCTCGCGCAGACGCTCGGGGTGGCCGACCGGGTGGCCTTCCGGGGGTGGGTCACGCCGTCGGAGCTCGACCGCGCGTACACGGAGGCGGACGTGTTCGTGCTGCCGGCAGTGGTCGACGCCCGCGGTGACACGGAAGGGCTCGGGATGGTGCTGCTCGAGGCCATGACCTACCGCGTGCCGGTCATCTCCACCCCGCTGGGCGGCATCACCGACATCGTCGAGCACGAGCGCACCGGGCTCCTCGTGCCGCCCAACGACGCGGGGGCGCTCGCGGGCGCGATCGTCCGGCTCGCCGAGGAGCCCGCCCTCGCCCGACGCCTGGCGGTCGACGGCCAGCGGTATGCGCACGAGCGGTTCAGTTGGGCGAGCGTCCTCGCCGCCTGGCGCGCGCTCTACGCCGACGTGCTGTCCGCGGGCCGCCCCGCAGACGAGCCCGCGGCGACGGCCGCGTCGTAACGGCCGCGTCGTAACGGCCGCGTCGTAACGGCCGCGTCGTAACGGCCGCGTCGTAACGGCCGCGTTGTAACGGCCGCGTCGTAGCCGCCGGGCCGCCCGGAGCTGCCGTCCGGGTGCCCTCCCGGTCCCGTCCCGGTGCCGCACCGTGGGCTCAGTGTGGCAGTGGCGCCGCCGCGGCCTTGCCGCCCCGCAGCTCGACCACTGGCCGGCCGGCGGCGTCCTCGATCCCGACCGGGACATCGCACCGCGGCGAGGTCGGCTCGGTGGGGACGCCCACGTCCGCGCGCCGGCGGACGACGATCGCGCCGTCGCGCGTGACGGCGGCGTG
This sequence comes from Gemmatimonadota bacterium, assembly GCA_021324635.1. Taxonomy (GTDB): domain Bacteria; phylum Gemmatimonadota; class Gemmatimonadetes; order Gemmatimonadales; family Gemmatimonadaceae; genus Palsa-1248. Next base: position 223,466 of record JAJPIS010000058.1, on the reverse strand, counting down.
GACGTGGCGGCGGGCCCGCCGCCACGCCACGATGCTCTCGACGGACGCGATGAAGGGCGCCTCGCTCGCGATCGCCTCCACCAGCCGCGCGTAGGCCGCCGGAGCGCCCGGGAAGCCGAGCGGCGGGGTGAGATTGGGGTGCCAGAGCCCGACCCAGAGCCCATCGACCTCCCGGACGGCACGCGCCAGGGCGAGCGCGTCCTCGATCCAGCGCGTGGGATCCTCGATCCCCTGATACTTGCTCTGCGCGCGGTCCATCCAGACGAGCGGCACCTCGTCGAGCGCGATCGGGCGCGCATCCCGGTCGTCCCAGCCCGGCACGACGTCGGCCGTTCCGAGGCGGAAGCCGTTCCGGTCGGGGAACCCATACGTCGCGTCGTAGGTGAACCCGGCCGCCGTCATCGCCCGCTGTGCCGCGCCCGGCCGCATGCGAAGGTAGTGCTGACGGACGCCGCGCGGTGGCGCGCCGGCGAGGAGCGCGCCGAGTCGGGCACGCTGCGCCTCGAACACCGCCGACCCGCCGGCGGTGGCGAAGCTTCCGTGCAGCGCGAGCTCGTGCCCCGCCTCGCGCAGCAGCGCGACGATCCGCCGGACCCGGCGGGACTCGGGCCGATAGGTCAGGTCTCCGCGCCGCACGGTGGCGAACGTCGGGGTCCCACAGAGCACGAACCAGGTGGCCGCCGCCCCGATCCGCCGCTCGGCGTCGACGACGCCACGTACGCCGTCCAGCACGGGATCGCCGGCGAGGGCGCCGGCCGCCGCGCCGAGTACGCGGGCCACGTCGCCCACGCGCCGCTTCCGGAGCAGCTCGGCGACTCGCAGTCCGGTGAAGGCGGGCCAGAGTGATGCCACGTCGAGGTCGTGCGTGAGCGCGGCCGCCCAGCGGTGGCCGCCGGGCCACGGCGCGGCGCTGAACACGGGGCGTCGCCCCGCCGCGGCCATCACGCGGCGGCGGAGCGCGATGGCGAGGCGCGAGACGACGGGGTCACGCTCGCATCCGGCGATCACCAACGGGTTCGCCGCGGACGGGACGCGGTCGAAGCGGTCCCGGGCATCGCTCCGCTGCTCGACCGCCCCCCCCGCGATCTCGCACACGGCCCGGAGCACGGCGCGCGGCATCAGGACATCGCCGTCATGGATCTCGAGCGAGTCCGCGAGCGCCCCGGGGCGGTCCCGCAGGGAGCCCGCCGCGTCCGAGTCGGGGACGATCCGCACGCCGACGGCGCGCGCACCGACGTCCAGGGATGCCGGGCGCGCCGAGGGATCCGATGGGGCGTCGGCCGTGAGCACGAGAAGGCGCGACAGGTCGAGGAGCACATCCAGACCGTATCGCTCGGCCGGTCCCAGTGCCTCGGCGATGCCGATCACTCGGATCATCGGCGCGACGCCCCGCTCGCCGACGTCCGCTTGACGCGCCCGCCCCGCGGGCTCCAGCTTCCGCGTCGTGACCCGCCCGCTCGTTCCCAGGTCGCGCATCCCATTCCGCCACCTGCTGTGCTTCGGGTGGCTTCCGAGCCCGCTGAAGATCTGGGCATACCGGACGTTCCTCGGCTATCGCATCGGGCGACGCGCGCGCATCGCCTTCGGTGGTGTGATCGTCGGCCATGACGTCGTGCTGGGCGACCACGTCGAGATCGGCCTGCTCGCGGTCGTCCAGGGTCGCCGGATCCGCATCGGCCGCCATTCATCGGTCGGCACGATGTCCTACATCGCGTGCGAGGACATCGAGATCGGCGAGGATGCGCGCATCCGGGAGCAGGTCTACGTCGGCGGCCCGCAGCTGCCCGAGTCCCGCTTCGCCCTCGGGGACCGAACGATAGTGCTCCAGATGGCCTACATCAATCCGACCAAGCCGGTGGTGATCGGCGATGACACGGGGATCGGCGGCCACTGCCTCATCTTCACGCACGGGGTCTGGCTCAACGTGCTGGACGGCTACCCCATGACGTACGAGCCGGTGACGCTCGGCCGGAGTGTCTGGCTGCCCTGGCGCGTCTTCGTGATGCCCGGCACGACCATCGGCGACGGGAGCGTGATCGGCGCCGACTCGCTCGTGAGCGGGGTGGTTCCGCCGTTCAGCCTCGCCGTCGGCTCGCCGGCGCGGGTCATCCGGAGCGCGCCGGCCTTCCCCCGCCGACTGACGCCCGCCGACCGGGCGACGATCGTGCAGGACATCGTCCGCGAGTTCGACCGCTACACGACGTACAGCGGCATCGTCGTCCGCGTCGACGGTCCACTGCGGACGTACACGCGCGACGGCCGGCCCTGGCGACTCTGGTGGATCCGCGCCGATGCGCCACTCGCGCAGGCGGCCCCGACGCGCGGCGACACGGTCTTCACCGAGACGGCCCTCGCCCCGGACACGCGGGCGACGCTGCGCGCCCGCGGAGTCGACTGGCTCGACCTCGATGGGCGGTCGAGGAGCGAGCACGGGACGCCGCTGACCGAGGAGCTGGCGCAGTTCCTCGGCCGCTACGGGATCCGGTTGCCCCGGGAGTGAGCGCCGCGCGCCGCCGACGGCGCGCGACGCCGCCCCACCCGACGCCGCCCCGCCCGACGCTCAGCGGGCGTCCAGCTCGTCCAGGCGGCGCCGCACCTCGTGCAGCTCCGCCCGTTGGCCGGCGATCTGCTCGCCGAGAAGACCAGTCGCAAAGGAGAGGAACCCCAGGATCAGGCACGTCTCGATGAGCGTCAGCAGTGGGCGAAAGCCCTGATACGGGGGGATCACGAAGCGCATGAGCAGCGCCACGATTCCGGTGAGCACGCCGATCAGGAAGAGTGCGGCGCCCAGGACGCCGAAGAGCAGGAGCGGCTTGCGCCCGAAGCGGAGCTCGAACCAGACGGAGAGGAGATCGAGCACGCCGACGAGGATCCGCGAGCGCCCGAACTTGGACCGTCCGGCCGCCCGCGGGTAGAGGGCGACCGGCACCTCGGTCACGGTGAAGCCTTCGGCGGCCGCGATCACGATCATGTAGCGGTGCCAGTCGGGCCGGATCGGCAACGCGTCCATGATCTCGCGGCGGTACGCCTTGACGGAGTTGAGGTCGCGCACCGGCACATGGAACAGGGATCGGCTCAACCCGTTGTAGATCCGCGACACGAACGCCTTCTCGTACCGGCCCTCTTTCCGGCCCGTGACCATGTCGGACTCGCCGCTCAGGATCGGCCGAACGAGCCGCGGGATGTCCTCCGGGCGGTACTGGAGATCGGCCGGGTAGAAGACGAGCACATCCCCGCTGGCGTTCAGATATCCGGTGCGGAGGGCGTCCGCGATGCCGCGCTGATGCCGGTGCCGCAGGCGCCGCAGGAAGGGAAAGCGGGGCGCCAGCGACTCGAGCACGGCCCACGTCGCATCGCGCGATCCGTCGTCGATCACGACGACCTCGAACGAGATCCCCGTGTCGAGGAACGCCGCCTCGGCCTGCGCCATGAACGCCGGGAGATTCTCGGCCTCGTCCTTGGCGGGCACGAGCACGCTGACGTCGACCCGCTGCGCCGCACCTCCGACCCGGGCCCGGGCGGGCCGCGCGTCGGCCCGTCCCCCGCCCGACACCTCGGCGCGCGCGGGCGCCGCGCTCGGCACGCCGGCGGCGCTCACACGCGCTTCCGCATCCGGGCGGAGAGCACGCCCAACTGGTCGCGGTACTTGGCGACCGTGCGCCGGGCGATCTGCACGCCGCCGTCCTTGAGAATGTTGACGATGGCCTGGTCGGTGAGCGGGTGCTTGGAGTCCTCGTCCTCGACCAGCTTCTGGATCTGTGCCTTGATGCCGCGCGCCGAGACGTCCTCGCCACCCGCCGTGGACAGCCCCGAGGAGAAGAAGAACTTGAGCGGCAGCACGCCGCGCGGCGTCTGAACGAACTTCTCGTTCGTCACCCGGCTCACCGTCGACTCGTGCATGTTGATCACCTCGGCCACCTCGCGCAGCGTCAGCGGCTTGAGATACTGGACCCCCCGCTCGAAGAAATCCCGCTGGCGGTCGACGATGTAGTTCATCACCTTGAGCATCGTCTGCCGGCGCTGCTCGATCGCCTGAATCATCCAGTTGGCGGAGTTCAGCTTGTTGGAGATGAACTCCTTGCTCTCCCCGTCGAACTTCTTCTTGTCCCGCGCGATCTCCTGGTAGGCCCGGCTCAACTTGAGGCGCGGGAGATTGGCGTCATTGAGGAACACGTGGTACTGGCCGTCGATCTTGTCGACCACGAGGTCCGGCGTGATGTAGTTGTCGCTCGCGCTGCTGTAGACGAGTCCGGGTTTCGGGTCGAGCTTCGCGATCTCGTCGGCCGCCCGCTGCACGTCGGTCTGGCTGATCGCGAAGCGCTTCGAGATCTCGCTCCACCGATGGTTGATCAGCTCATCGAAGCAGTCTCGCACGAGCCGGTACGGCACCGACTGCTCGAAGCCGGCCTGCCGGAGCTGGAGCATCAGGCACTCCCGGAGGTCGCGGGCCCCGACGCCCGGGGGCTCGAGGTCCTGGATGCGCGCCAGCATCGCCTCGGCCTCGGCCGGCGTGTAGAGCGGCAGCGGCTCACCCTCATCGCGCCCCGTCTCCTCGGCCAGGCGCGAGAGCTCGTGGTTGACGCCGTCGACGATCTCCTGGACCGAGCAGACGAGATAGCCTTCGTCGTTGATGTTCCCGACGAACTCCTCGGCGAGCACCAGCTCGCGCGGTGACAGGTCGAGCAGGGCGATCTGATCGACCAGATGGTCGCTCAGGTCCCGGGTCGCGGCCGCGACCGGCTCGTAGTACTCCTTCTCCTCGTGCTCCTCGCGGCGGCCCCCGGTGTCGAAGCCCTCGAGGAGGATCTCCTCCCAGTCGATCTCGTCCTTCGTTTCCTCCTGCTTGGGCTCTTCGGCCGTCTGGTCCGTCTCGGTCGACTCCTCCTCCTCTTCCTCCTCGGGGTCGACCAGCTCGAGGAACGGGTTGGTCTCGAGCTCCTGCTTGAGATGTTGCTGGAGGTCGAGCAGGGGCATGTAGAGCAGATCCATCGCCTGGTACAGGCGCGGATTGATCTTCAATTCCTGCTTGAGCTGCGTCGTCTGATTGAGTCCGGCTTTCATGTACTCCTCCCAGCAGGGTCGGCCGCGATCCGGCGCGCCCTACGAGGCCGAGAAGCGCGCGCGCAAGCGCGCGGTGAGCGTGGGGCCGAGATAGATCTCGGCGACCTGCTCGTCGAAGACCAGCTCCCGCACCGTTCCCGAGACCTGGACCTTGCCATCGAACATGATGTATGCGCGATCGACGATGTCCAGCGTCTGCTCGACATTGTGATCGCTGATCAGGACACCGATCCCGCGGTGCCGGAGCCCGGCGACGATGGTCTGGATGTCGTGCACCGCGATCGGGTCGACACCCGCGAACGGCTCATCCAGCATCATGAACTTGGGTTGGGTGACGAGCGCCCGCGTGATCTCGAGCCGCCGGCGCTCGCCCCCGGAGAGTGCGTACGCCTTGCTCTGCCGCAGATGCTTGATGCTCAACTCGTCGAGCAGATGCTCGAGCCGCGCGTGGCGCTCCTCGGGCGACAACGGCATCGTCTCGAGGATCGCCATGATGTTGTCCTGGACGGACAGCTTCCGGAAGACCGACGGCTCCTGCGAGAGATACCCCACGCCCCGCCGCGCGCGCCGGTACATGGGCATCTCCGTGATGTCCTCACCGTCGAGCAGGATGCGACCCGTGACCGGCGGAATGAGGCCGACGATCATGTAGAACGTCGTCGTCTTGCCGGCCCCGTTTGGGCCGAGGAGCCCGACGATCTCGCCCTGTTGCAATCGGAGGGCCACATCGTTCACCACCTTGCGCCGGCGGTAGACCTTCACGAGCCCCGTCGCCTCGAGCAGACTCTGTCCGTTGGCAGGCACGGGCGCCACCCCGGCGGGCGGAGTCATCGCCCCCGAGGACCGCTGCGCGGCCGCCAGCAACGCCTGGGCGAGCGCCGGGCGGGACGCCCCGATCCGGGTCCAGACCGCGGGTACGAGCCCGACCCGCGCGTCGGGACCGCCGGTCGCGGCGGGCGGCATCTCGATCACGCCCTGCCGGACGAGGCGTGGGAGGAGCGACGTCGTGAGGTAGCCGCGGACCTCGTCCAGCGACAGCCGCCCCGACTCGCGTTCCGCGTCCCGTCCTTCGGAGCGCACGAGGCGCAGGTGGTGGTCCCGGAAGGCGATCGCCACGTCGTTGAGAGCGGCCATGCCGGTGTCGTCGGCCGCGGTGACGAGACACGCCAGCACGAGCGCCACCGACCGGTCGCCCTCCCCCAGGCGGGCGAAGAGCGCCCGGATCTCGCCCGGCAGCTCGGGCCACGGTCCGCCGGCCGGGTCGGCCCCCGGAGGGCCGGCATCGCCGGACGGGGCGCCGTTGCCGCGAGCGCCGGCTGGGCCGAGGTCGCGCGGGTCGCTCATGCCGGTGGTGCTCCCGCGCTCGCGGCTGGCCCCGGCGGTCGCGCCGCCGGCTGTGCGCTGTCGGCGCCAGGCGGCGCCCCGGGCGCCGCTGGTCGCGCGGGTCCCGTGGGTGCCGTGGGTGGCGTGGGTGCCGTGGGTGGCGTGGGTGCCGTCGGCTGCGACTCGCCGGCCGGCGCCGGCGCCCCCGCGTCCTGCCCCGGCGTCTTCACCTGCCCATTCGGCTGGCCTTTCCCCTGGCCTTTCCCCTGGCCTTTCCCCTTCCGCCGCCGACTCTTCGGCACCGTGTCAGTCGCGGCCCGCGCCCGCCGCGCGGAGTCGCGAGCCGCGGTGTCGCTCGCGGGCTCCAGGTAGACGCCGGTCGCGCTGTCGAGCACCGTCACCGTCTGCACCTGCCGGTGCTCGAAGCGGATCGTGATCGTCCGGCCGCGCACGTAGTTGATCGCCGGCTTGCGGACCGACCGGTCGCGCGGCGGGAGCTGGTAGAGGGCGTGCGCGTCACCGTCCGCGACCAGCGTCCGCACCTCCGGCTGCGTGTCCGGCTGCGCGGGGTCCGGGCTCGCGGGCGGTGGCGGCGGCTGGCGCGACGCCCGTCGGCGGGAGCGGCCCGCCGAGCTGGCCGGGCGCGTGCCGCCGCCCGGCGTCGGCGCCGCGACCACGGTGTGGACGGCCGAGGTGTCGAAGTAGACGATGATCGTATCGCCCTTCATCCAGTCCCGTTCCTTGGACTGGAAGTGCGTCGTGTCGGGAACCCCGGTCGCGTACGCCTTCCGGACGGCCCGAACTTCGTGGACCACCTGGCCGGGCATGATGACGTCGATCGAGTCGGCGATGATGTCGCGCTCCGGTGTCGTGGCGTGGGCGCGAGAGGGACCCCAGGCGTAGGCGTGCGAGAGCACCTTGTCGCTGAACCGCAGGTCGATCGTGTCGGCGGTCAGGTGCATGTCCTTGCTCACCGCATCCGCGTGCCGGATCGATACGACGCGGGCGAGCTGGTGATCCGCCGTATGGACATCGATCAGGTCGCCGCGCAGCGTGAACGGGTGCTGAGCCTGTGTCCCGTGCACGATCGGGTGGAACACGAGGCGGGCAAAGCCCGTCCCCTCGTTGAGGAACGCCGAGTCGGATGTCGCCGTGAGGTCCGTCCGCCGGATCACGACCGCGCGCGAGGCGTACACCAGACTATCGCCGTCCATGTGAATCGTGTTGGCGTCGACGCCCGCCGTGTCGGGCGTGGCGGCCGCCGAGTCTTGCTGCACGAGGTGCAGGTGCGGCCGGCCGGGCGCCGTCAACTGGGCACGTGGCCGAACCGTGGGGATCGAGCGGAGGTAGTCGGCGTGCGGGCCGTGCATCGTCGTGCCGCTCGGGAGCGTGGCCACGACATCGGTATCGGCCACCAGACGCTCCGGGCCGACGTAGTAGGTCATGTGGTGGGCGTCGACGACCGCCCGCGGGTCGGTATAGTGGACGTGGCCGATCAGGTAGAGCAACCCCCGCTCGTCGTAGTACTCGGCGCTGTCCGACCTCAGGGTCACCCCGGGCTGATTGGTGCAGTGGGCGACCACACCGCCGCCGAGAAACGTGTTGTACTTGCCGCCCGGCAACCGCATGGACGTCGTTCGCGTCGTCGGCGTATTGGTGAAGTACAGGCTGCATGGGCCGCCCGGCGCCTGCGCGCCGGCGCGCCGCGCGCCGATCGACCCGGCCACCCCGATCATCAGCATGAGGACCCCGGGGCCGCGCACCGGTCACGGGCTCGCGCGCCGCGGGCGGGCCGGCGTGGTGGGGCGCGGCGCGGCAGCCGGCGGGGGGGCGGCAGGGCGAAGCGGCGTCACACGGGCGGTGTCGCCCGGACCGCCCGGGAGCGTGACCATGCCGGCCGACCCCGAGCAGGCCTTCAGGCACCGGACATTGTTCATGTCCGGATCGGAGATGAAGCCGATCCCCGTCATCTGCCGCGCCGGATCGGTCAACGTGAACGCCGAGTCGCTCGAGATCTCGTTCCGGACCTGATCGTAGCGCAGGACGGGCGTCTCGAGGCGTCGGCCATCCTCCGACACGACGACCACGTTCCCGCGGGCTTCCATGTTGTTCGTGCGCGTGTTGTACGTCCCGGCACGCGACGTGAGCACCGCGTTGCGGGCGCCCGTGGCGGTGAAGAACTCGGTGCGCACGACGCGCATCTCGACGCGCGTGTTGTCGTCGAAGACGTACGCCGTGTCGCCGTACACCTCGGCCTTCATCACGCCCGCGTCGGTCAGCACCGACTTCGTGTGGTAGAGGACCTGGTCGGCCGAGTCGGCGAGCGCGTTGTGGGCGGCGACCGGCGGCTCCTTGGCGCCGCGGCAGCCCGCCGCCAGCAGCACCGTCGACACCGCCCCGGCCGCCACCGCGGCCGCGCGCGCGCGGCCCGCCAGCCGCCACCGCGACCCGATGCGAGCCCGAGCCATCAGGCGACCCCGGCGTGCAGCAGGTCGTGCAGGTGCACGATCCCGGTCACCCGGCGGTCGGCGTCGAGGACCGGGAGCGCCATCACACCGTGCCGCTCCATCCGGTAGACTGCCGCACTCCCGAGCTCGTCCTCGCGGGCCGTCCGCGGCTCGCGCGTCATGATCGCGCCGACCGACGCCCGGAGCCACTCCGACTCGTGGGCCGTGATGTAGCGCGTCATGTCGCCGGCCGTGAACACGCCGAGCAGGCGCCGCTCCTCGTCGACCACCATCACCGTGCCGCGTCGCTCGGCGAGCTGGACGACGCCGTCGAGCATCGGGGCCGTGGCCGGGAGGAGCGGGAGCCGCTCGCGCAGCATCACGTCGGCGACCCGTGTCAGCAGCTTCTTGCCGAGGGATCCGCCCGGGTGCAGTCGGGCGAAGTCCTCCCGTCGGAACCCCTTCTCGAGCAGGAGGGCGACCGCCAGGGCATCGCCGATGGCCATCGCGGCCGTCGTACTGGTCGTCGGGGCCAGGTCGTGCGGGCACGCCTCCTCCTGGACGGCGGCATCGAGCACGAGATCACACTGGCGTCCGAGGGTCGATCCCGGGACGCCGGTGACCGCGACCGTCCGGGTCCCGAACCGCTGGAGGTGGGCCAGCAGCTCGAGCACCTCGGGTGACTCGCCGCTCTTGGAGATGAGGATCGCCACGTCGTCGGCGCCGACGATGCCGAGATCGCCGTGCACGCTGTCCGCCGGATGGAGGAACGTCGCCGGGGTGCCGGTCGATGTGAGCGTCGCCGCGATCTTGCGGCCGACGAGCCCCGACTTCCCCACCCCCGCCACCACGACTCGGCCGCGCGAGCGGGCGATGAGCAGGACCGCCTCGGCAAAGCGCTGGCCGAGCCGCGCCTCGAGCGCCTCGAGCGCGAGGCGCTCCTTCCGGATCACGGCCCGTCCCCGCTCGGCGATCAGCTCCGCCCGCGCCGGCGCCGGTGGCGCTGGCGGCGCCACGGCCGAGGGACCCACCGGCGTCATTGGCGGCGCAACTGCCGGCGCGGCTGCCGGCGTGGCTGCCGGCGTGGCTGCCGGCGTGGTTGCCGGCGTGGTTGCCGGCGTGGTTGCCGGCGTGGTTGCCGGGGGCGGGACACGTGTTCCGCGCGCCATCAGTCGGACGGCCCCGACGGGGGCTGGGTGGTCCCGCGGACGTAGCCCTCGACGACCGCGTCCCACTGGCCGCGCGCCGTGAGCAGCAGCTCGGCGAACTCGCGCACCGCGCCCTGGCCGCCGCGGCGCGTGAGCGATACGGCGGCGAGCCGGCGAATCTCCGGGATCGCGTTGGCGACGGCGACCGGCAGTCCCACCCGACGCAGGATCGCGAGATCGGGCAGGTCGTCCCCGACGAACGCCGTCTCCTCGAGGGAGATCCCCCGCCGCTCGAGGATCTCCAGCAGTCCCGGCAGCTTGCGCGCTCGGGCGTCCTGGAACAGGTCATCCGCCTGGAGCTCGCGCGCCCGAAGCCGTACGCTCTCCGACACCCGCCCGGTCACGATGGCGACGCGGAGCCCGGCCTGACGCAGCAGGAACACGCCCAGCCCGTCCTGGATGTCGTAGCGCTTGAACTCCTGCGGCGCGCCATCGACGTCCCCCAGGTAGATGCCACCGTCCGTCATGACGCCGTCGACATCGAGGCCGACGAGCCTGATCCGGCGGGCGAGCGCCGGATCGAGTCGACTCCGCGCGCGCGGGAGCCGCGCGGCCGGCCGCCCCGCCTGGCCGCCCACGCCGCGCGCTCGGGCGCCGTTGCCGGTCACGCGCGGCATCGGGCCCACACATCCACCGCCCGGTCGACGAGCGCGTCGAGGCGATCCAGCGGCAGCATGTTCGGGCCGTCGCTCGGCGCGCGATCGGGATCCGGGTGCGTCTCGAGGAAGAGGCCCTGGGCGCCCGCGGCGACGGCGGCCAGGGCAAGGGTCGGGATATACTCGCGCGCCCCGCCGCTCGCCCCCGCCTCGCCCTGCCCCGGCCGCTGGACGCTGTGCGTGGCGTCGAAGATCACCGGCGTGCCGCAGGCCGCGCGCAGCCGCGGAAAGGCGCGCATGTCGACGACGAGGTCGCCGTAGCCGAAGAACGTTCCGCGCTCGGTGACCGCGATCTGGCCGGCCCCGCCGGCCGGGGCGGCGCGCCGGATCTTGTCCACCGCCCCGCGCAGCCCTTCCGGATGCAGCCATTGCCCCTTCTTGACGTTGACCGCTCGGCCGGTGGCGCCCGCCGCCCGCAGCAGATCCGTCTGCCGGCAGAGGAACGCGGGGATCTGGAGCACGTCGACCGTCTCCGCGGCCGGGCCACACTGCTCGGGCAGATGCACGTCGGTCAGCGTGCGGAGCCCGGTCGCCTCGCGCACGCGGCAGAGCGCCTCGAGGCCGCGGGCCATCCCTGGCCCGCGGGCGGCGTCCGCGTTCGAGCGGTTGGCCTTGTCGAAGCTCGCCTTGAAAATCACGCCCCCCGGTACCCGGCCGGCCAGCCGTGCCAGGTGCTCGGCGACCCGGAGATTGAGCCCGTCGCTCTCGAGCACGCACGGGCCCGCGATGAGGAAGAACGCGTCGGCGGGAAAGACGCGGCCGCCCGATGGCACCGACGGGGCCGAGGACACGTCAATCGCCGGTCTGCACGAGGCCGCGCTCGGGGGCCGCGCTCGCCGGACGCGCGCTCCGCGCGCGGGCGTGCTTGGCGGCCGCGGCCACGAATCCGGCGAACAGCGGGTGGGGGCGCGTCGGTCGCGACCGCAGCTCCGGGTGGAACTGGCACCCGACGAACCAGGGATGGTGCGGCAGCTCGATCATCTCGACCAGCGAGCCGTCCGGCGAGAGCCCGCTCAAGCGCATCCCATGCTCCACGAGGGCCTCGCGATAGCGGTTCGACACCTCGTACCGATGCCGGTGCCGCTCCCGGACCTCGGGGACGCCGTACACCTCGGCCGCGCGCGAGCCGCGGCTCAGGCGACAGATGTACGCCCCGAGCCGCATCGTGCCGCCCATGTCGGTGACATGCTGCTGCTCTTCCATGAGCGCGATCACGGCGTTGCTGCACTCGGGCGCGAACTCGCTCGAGTTGCTGTCGGAGAGGCCCATCACGTTGCGGGCGAACTCGACGATGGCGACCTGCATCCCCAGACAGATGCCGAGATACGGCAGCCCGGTCTCGCGCGCGGCGCGGATCGCTTCGACCATGCCGTCGACGCCGCGCACGCCGAATCCGCCGGGCACGAGGAGCCCGTCGTAGGCCGAGAGCGTCGCACGCGCGGTGGCGGCATCGGTGAACCCGTCGCTCCCGACCCAGGCGATGTCGACGCCCACATCGTTGCCGATCCCGCCGTGGATCAGCGCCTCCTGCACGCTCTTGTAGCTGTCGACGAACTCCGTGTACTTGCCGACGACGGCGATCCGGACCCGGGCCCGCGGCGCCACCACCCGTTGGACCATCGCCCGCCAGGCGGAGAGGTCGGGGTCGCGGGTGGGGAGATTCAGCCGCTGCACGATCCGGGCGTCCATGCCCTGCTCGTGAAACGAGAGCGGGATCTGGTAGATCGTCGGGACATCGCGGCTCTCGATCACCGCCCCGAACTCCACGTTGCAGAAGAGGGCGATCTTGCGCTTCGTGTCCTCGGACAGCGGCCGCTCCGTCCGGCAGATCAGGATGTCGGGCTGGATCCCGATCTCCATCAGCTCCCGGACGGAGTGTTGCGTGGGCTTGGTCTTCACCTCGCCGGCGGCCGCGATGTACGGCACGAGCGTCAGGTGGATGAAGAGCGCGTTGTCCCGGCCGACCTCCTGCCGGAATTGCCGGATCGCCTCGAGGAACGGCAGCGACTCGATGTCACCGACGGTGCCGCCGATCTCGACGATGACGACATCGTTCTCCGGCGCGATCCGCTTCATCGCGGCCTTGATCTCGTCCGTGATGTGCGGAATCACCTGGACCGTCGAGCCGAGGAACTCGCCGCGGCGCTCCTTGGTGATGACGTTGAGGTAGATCCGGCCCGTCGTGACGTTGTTTGCCTGTGACAGCGACCGGTCGATGAACCGCTCGTAGTGTCCGAGGTCGAGATCCGTCTCCGCCCCGTCGTCGGTCACGAACACCTCGCCGTGCTGGAACGGCGACATCGTGCCCGGATCGACATTGAGGTACGGATCGAACTTCATGATCGACACGCGGAGCCCCCGCTCGACGAGCAATCGGCCGAGCGAGGCGGCCGCGATCCCCTTGCCCAGCGAGGAGACGACGCCGCCGGTGACGAAGATGAACCGGGTCGTCTGCTCGCGCGTCTCCGTCGGCATCAGGCGTCTACTCCGGGTAGGAGGGTGGCGTCGGCCCGCGCCCCGGACCAGAGGAGATTGGCGCGGGCCAGGTCCGACTCCGTGTCGATCCCGCCCATGACCGGCGCCTCGTCGACGCGTGCGACGCCCATCGCCACGCCGGCAGCCAGGGGGCGCAACTGCTCCAGCCGCTCGCTGAGCTCGAGCGGGTGCGGCGGGAGCGCAACCCACGCGGCAAGCGCCGACGGCGTGTAGGCGTAGACGCCGAGGTGCTGGCGCACGAGCGGATCGCGGCTCGGGCGGTCCGCCGCGTCACGAAGGTACGGGATCGGTGCCCGCGAGAAGTACAACGCGCGGCCGTCGTCGGCGCAGACGACCTTGACGATCCCGGGCTCGTCGAGCGCGCTGGCCGGGGCTGGCACCGCCGCCGTGCCGAGCGGGCGCCCGCGGGCGATCTCGGCCACGGCCCCACGGACCGCGGCCGCGTCGAGGAACGGCTCGTCGCCCTGAACGTTCACGATCACGTCGAAGCCGCGATACGGAGGCCGCGCCGCGACCTCCGCCACCCGGTCCGTTCCCGAGGCGTGCGCCGCACGGGTGAGGACGCACTCGGCCCCGCCGCGTCGCATGGCCAGGGCGACCTCCTCGGCCTCGGTCGCGATCACCACGCGATCGGCGACGCCCATCGCGGCGACTCGTTGCCAGACGCGGAGGGCGAGGGGCGCTCCCGCCAGCTCTCGCAGGGGCTTCCGCGGAAGCCGCACCGCCGCGAGCCGCGCCGGGATGACCACGAGCACCGTCACCCGCGCCAGCGCTCCCGGCGCGATCCGGCGCGCGCAACGAGAGGTCCCGGAGTGGAAATCGCGCCCGCGCTCGCAAGATTCACGCCATCGAAACTACCCGCCGCGAACACAAAATGCAAACCCGCCTCAGAAGGTGGGGAGCGCGCCGCCGACGGTGAACACGGTGCGCCGCGTCGCGGGGTCGACGAGCCCGTCCACCTCGAGCACGAAGAAGGAGGCGCGGACGCCGACGTTCTGCGCCAGCCGGGGCAGCCGGTGCACGGCTGCCCCCCCCACGATGTAGTGCGGGCCGATCGACGGGGCGCCGACGAGCGGCAGGGCGAGCGCGCGGAGGGGGATCGTGTAGAGCGCATCGAGGAAGAGCAGCTCGTCTCCCCCGCGCGCCAGCAGCGGAAGGGTCGGCAGCGTGTTGAGCCCGCCCAGGTACGAGAAGCGCTGGGGCGGCGCGGGCCCGCCGGCGGTGAGCACCGCGTGCGCGGTGACGGCGAGCGTCGTCGCACCGAGGGCGGGCATGGCGAGACGCCCGTCGGCGGTGAGCTGCTCGGATCGCCCGGCCCTCGGCGCCGACCAGGGTGCCTCCAGCTCGACCGAGGCGTCGGCGCTGCGAGTGGTCGGTCCGCGCCAGTGGGCGGCGACGCCCGCGATGGCGGCCACGATCCGACCCCGCTCGATCGCTGGGTTTGGACGGATGTTGCCGTGGCGATCCCGTCGGTCGAACAGCGCCCACACCTCGTGCGTCGGCGAGAGGCCGGGCCCGACGCTCGCGCCCAGCTCGTCGCGTGCCCCCAGGTATGCGCGCCACCGCTCCGACTCGTCCGTCCGCGCGCCGTGCCACTCGAGCGCGCCCTCGATGCGGTCGGCGCGAAAGTAATTGCGGCCATCCAGGCCGACGAACAACATCGCCAGGGAGTTGAAGACGTCGTTGACGCTCCACGCGTCGTTCGTCAGCGTCGCGCGCTCGAGGAGCGCGCGCAGCCGCATCCGTCGCGTCACCTCGACCGTGGCGTCGCCGCGCGGGTCGACCCGGCCCAGGTGCGACCGGTAGATGGCGAGCACGTTCGCGACCACGCGATCGTCGGGCAGGGCGAGCTGCGGTCCCCATGGGAGCGACAGGCCATCGCTTCGGTCGTACGACGGCGCCCGAAACCCGAACACCACGGGGAGCAGGACGACGTCACCGAGCGACACCCGCTCGCCGTCCCCCCCCGCGCCACTGTCCGGCGCCGGGTGCGCCGCGCGCCCCGCCGACCCGCTCGCCGCCGACACGCCCGCCGCCGCCCGGGTGTCCTGCTGGGCAGCGGCACCGGAGGGACGCCCCAGCATGAGCATGAGCATGAGCATGAGCACGAGCGCGGGCACGAGCGCGGGCACGAGCACGCGGGCGAGCACGCCGCGCGTCAGGCGGCGAGCTGAAGGAAGTTGGCCAGGATCTGCTTCCCGCCCGCGGTCAGCACCGACTCCGGGTGGAACTGCACACCCCACACCGGGTGATGTCGGTGCGCGACGGCGTGGATCTCGTCCGAGTCGTCCACGGCGCGGGCGAGCACCTCGAGGCAGGCCGGCAGCGACGCGGGGTCGACGACGAGCGAGTGGTAGCGCATGACTTCGAGCGGTGAGGGGAGGCCGGCAAAGAGGCCAGTCCCCCGGTGTGTCACGGCCGAGGTCTTGCCGTGCATGACGCGTCGGGCGCGGACGACGCGACCGCCGTATGCCTCGCCTATGGCCTGGTGTCCCAGGCAGACGCCCAGCATCGGGAGCTCGGCCCCCCAGCGCCGGATGAGGGGAACCGTGATGCCCGCATCCGCCGGCGTGCAGGGGCCGGGAGAGAGCACGATCGCGCGCGGACGGATCGCCGCGACGTCCTCGACGCCCAGCGCATCGTTCCGACGGACCACCGGCCGTTCGCCGAGCTCACCGAGATACTGGACGAGGTTGTAGGTGAACGAGTCGTAGTTGTCGATCACCAGCACGGGGCCGTGGCGGTCACGAACGGGAGAGGAATGAGGCATCGGCGACGGGGACGGATCCGAGTGGGCGAACGGGCCACGCAGGTACGCACGGCGGCTGACGCACGGCCGCTGACGCACGGCCGCTGACGCACGGCCGGTGACGGGGCCCGCGAGCGGGCGATCTCCGGACGGCGTCAGCTCCGGGGATGATATTGCCGGTGCACGCTTCGCAGGTACTCGCGGTCAACGTGCGTGTAGATCTGCGTCGTCGCAATATCGACATGGCCCAGCATGTCCTGGACCGCCCGGAGATCGGCGCCCCCTTCCAGGAGGTGCGTCGCGAACGAGTGGCGGAGGGTGTGGGGCGTGACCCGCTTCGTGATCCCGGCGAGCTCCACGTACTTCCTCAGCACCTTCCAGGCGCCCATCCGCGTGAGTGGCGTGCCCCGGGCATTGAGGAACAGCACTCCCTTGCCGCCGCCGCGCTCGAGGCGGGGACGCAGCTCGCGGAGGTAGACGGCCACCGCGCCGATGGCCGGTCGGCCGATCGGGACCAACCGCTCCTTGCTCCCCTTCCCGAAGACTCGGACGACACCCTGATCGAGGATCACGTCGCGCATGGCGAGCGTGATCCATTCCCCGACCCGCAGCCCGGCACCGTACGCCAGCTCCAGTAACGCGCGGTCGCGGAAGGCCAGCGGCTCGTCGAGCGTGGGCGCCGCCAGCAGGCGCTGCACCTCGTCGACGGTGAGCACGTCGGGAAGGGTACGCCACCGGCGGGGCATCTCGAGTCGCTCGGTGGGGTCGCGGACCACGTGGCCATCCGCCAGGAGAAAGCGGTAGTACGTGCGGACGGCGGAGACGTTGCGGCGGATCGACGACGGGGCGAGACCGAGATCCTTCAGGTGGTACACATACGCGCGAACGAGTCGCGCCGTGATGGCCGTCGGCGAGGCCGCCCCATGGACCGCCGCGTACGTGGCGAACCGCGCCACGTCGCGCCCGTAGGCGTCGCTCGTCGGGACGGCGGCGCTCCGCTCGAGCGAGAGGAAGTCGCCAAAGGCTCGGAGCAGGAAGGCCGGTCCAGGACCGCTGGCCACGTGCCCTCAGGGCCGACGGTCGGTCGCCCCGACGCGCGCTGTCGCGGCCTGCGCTGTCGCGACGTGCTCGGCCGCGATGGGCTCGGCCGCGCCCTCCACGGTCGCCACCGCCAGACAGGCCAGCCCCTCGCCGCGGCCGACCCAGCCCATCCCCTCGTTGGTCTTCCCTTTCACGCTGACCGCGCTCGGCGGCAGGCCGAGCGCCACCGCCAGTGCTGCCCGCATGGCCTCGCGGTGCTGGGCGAGCCGCGGCTGCTCGGCGACGACGGTCACGTCGACCTGGCGTGGTGCGAGCCCCATCCCGTGCAGCCGTCCGACGGCGGCGCGGAGCATCTCGAGCGAGTCGCGCCCCCGGTGGGCCGGATCCTGGTCGGAGAACATCTCGCCGATGTCGCCGGCGGCCGCCGCGCCCAGGATCGCATCGGTGACGGCATGGGCGATCGCGTCGCCGTCGGAGTGCCCGGCGAGATGGACGTCGCCCGGGATGCGGATCCCGCCGAGCACGAGCGGACCGCCGGGCGCGAAGCGGTGCGAGTCGTAGCCCACGCCGATGCGCACCGTCATGCGCGGTCGCTCACCGATCGGCTGCGCGGGCGGGCGGGCGCGGGATGCGGGGTCGCCGACTACGCGGCGGCCGGCGCGGCGGCCGGCGCGGCGGCGGGTGCCCCGACAGCCGCGCCGGCCGCGGTCGAGGTCGCGCTCTCCACCGCCCGCGCGGCCGGCCGCTGCTCCGCGCCGGGGGCGGGGATGATCGAGTAGTCCTGGCGCCGCCGCGCGGGGGTGAACCCGGCGTCGCGGATGAGCCGGTCGAGCTCCTCGATCGAGGTGCGGTGGGTCGTGTTGGCGGCCGACACGACGTTCTCCTCGATCATGAGCGACCCGAAATCGTTGCACCCGAAGCGGAGGGCGATCTGGCCCACCTTGAGCCCCATCGTGACCCAGCTCGCCTGGAGGTTCGGCACGTTGTCGAGCACGATCCGGGAGATCGCGACGGTCCGGAGGTAGTCCACGGCATCGGTCTTCGGCTGCGCCGACATCGTCGGCGTATTCTCCGGCTGGAGCGGCCAGCAGATGAAGGCCGTGAACCCGCCGGTGCGCGCCTGCACATCGCGCACGCGCTGGAGGTGCTCGATCCGCTCGGCCAGGGTCTCCCCGATGCCGTACATCATCGTCACCGTCGTCTTCATCCCTTCCTGGTGCGCGATCTCCATGATCTCGAGCCAGCGATCGGCGCCCGCCTTCTTCCGGGCAACGAGATCACGTACCCGCTGCACGAGAATCTCCCCGCCGCCGCCCGGGATGGAGTCGAGGCCGGCCGCCTGAAGCTCGCGGACGATCGTGCGGGCGTCCATCCGGTAGAGCTTGGAGAAGAAGTCGATCTCGCTCGGACTGAAGCCGTGGATGTGAATCGGGTGGTGCTGCTTGATGTACCGCAGCAGGTTCAAGTACCACTCGAACTTGATGTAGGGGTTGTGTCCTCCCTGCATCAGGATCTGGACCCCGCCCAGCGCCTTGGTCTCCTCGATCTTCGCGCCGATCTGCTCGTACGAGAGTGTATAGCCCTCCGGGTGCTTCGGCCGGCGGTAGAAGGCGCAGAAGCCACAGTCGGCGACGCAGACGTTCGTGTAGTTGATGTTGCGATCGACGATGAACGTCACCACGTCGTCCGGGTGGCGCTCACGACGCATCCGGTCCGCCTCGGCCCCGAGCTCGAGCAGCGGGGCGCGCGTGTACAGGTCGAGAACGTCACGCATGGCAGAGAGCACCGGTCTCAGCGCGCGGGTCAGGCGGCCGGAAGAAAGGCGAGCGTCCCGTTGGGCACGGAGCCTGCCCGGACGAGTCGCCGATAGAACTCGGTGAGCCCGGCGAGGTGCTCGTAGGACAACCGGTAATCCAGGCCCGACAGATACTCGAGGCAGGTCGGCTCGGGCACCCCGGTCGCCGACGCGGCCTGGGCGGCGAGGACGTCGAGGTGCGCGATCCCCCAGTCCCGCGAGGCGGTGAGCCCGCTGTGCACACGCAGCGCGGCGGCCAGCGGGCCCCCGCGCTGCGCGACCCAGACCGCGAACACGAAGGGCAGCCCGGTCCACCGCTTCCACTCGGCCCCGAGGTCGTACGCGTACGGGTAATCGTGCGGGGCGGCGTGCGGCCCGGCCGCTCCACGCGGCCGTCCGGTCAGGACGAGGGCCGCATCGCCGATCACGAGCCGCGCCTCGTGCTCCTCGTCCCCGAACCGCGCCACATCGCTGACCTCGGCGTCGCCCGGCATGAACCGCGGGCGCGCGCACCAGACGTGCTCGAAGAGCAGCTCGAGGAGATGCACGCTCGTCATCGAGCTGCGGCTGACGAGCACGCGCGCGCCATCCAGCTCGCTCGCCGGACACTTGGCGAAGAGCATGACGCTCCGCACCGGCCCGTCACAGGAGATGGCGAGGTCGGGCAGCAGGAGATAGCGGTCGGCCCCACGAGCGTACTCGACGGCCGACACCACGCTCACATCGAGCCCGCCATCCGCCATGAGCCGGTTCAGCGCCGTGGGCACGCCGTCGACGATCGTGCCGTCGAGGGGCACGATCCCGCGATCCACTGCGCCGTACACCGGGTAGCAGTTGACGTAGGGGATCCGGCCGACCCGCACGCGGGGGACGACGCTCATCTCAGGCCGCAGCGGCCGAGTGCGCGGTGTCCTCCAACGGGGCCGCGCCCTGCCCTGGCACATCGTCGAACGTGCGCATCACACGGTAGAACGAGTCGCGCTCGACCGGCACGCGCCCGGCGCCGCGGATGAGGCGCAGGATCTGATCGAGCGACATGCTCTGCGCGGTGCGCGCGCCGGCCTCGTGGTAGATCTTCTCTCGCACGACCGTCCCCTCGAGGTCGTCGACCCCGAACGCCAGCGCCACCTGCGACAGGAAGGGCGTGACCATGATCCAGTGCGTCTTCACGTGCGCGATGTTGTCCAGGTACAGGCGACCGACCGCGAGGTTACGCAGGTCGTCGAAGCCCGTGGTGGCGGTGCCCTGCCGGCCCAGGGTCGCGCCGAGCTCGTTGTGGTCGGGGTGGTAGGCGAGCGGAATGTACGCAAGGAACCCGCCCGTCTCGTCCTGGAGCGCCCGCAGGGCGGCGAGATGCGCGACCCGGTCCTCGATCGTCTCGACATGCCCGTACAGCATCGTGCAGTTGGACCGGATCCCGAGCCGATGCGCCGTCCGGTGGACGTCGAGCCACTGGTCGGCGGCGAGCTTCCGGTCGGCGATGGTGGCCCGGACCGCGGGGCTGAACACCTCGGCTCCGCCACCGGGTAGGGTGTCGAGTCCGGCGTCGCGCAGCGCGACCAGGATCTCGGCCACCGACATCTTCTCGATGCGCGCGAGATGTGCGAGCTCGACGGCGGTCAACGCCTTGATGTGCACATGCGGGTAGCGCGCCTTGAGCGCCCGGAACATCCCGGCGTAGTACTCGAGCCCGGCGTGCATGTCGAGCCCGCCAACGATGTGGAACTCGCGCGTCAGACCGGACGCGCCCTCGGCCTCGGCGAGCACCTCGTCGAGCGAGTAGCGGTAGGCGCCCTCCTCCTTGGGCAGGCGGGCAAAGGAGCAGAAGACGCACGTCTTGCGCAGGATGCAGACGTTCGTCGGATTGATGTGCTGGTTGGCCGCGAACGTGACGCGGTCGCCGTGCCGCGCCCGGTTGGCGGCATCGGCCATGAACCCGACGCCCAGAAGGTCCGGGCTCCGGAAGAGCGCCACGCCATCCGCGTCGCTCAAGCGCTCGCCGGCCGCGAGCTTGTCCGCAATGGGGGCGAGCGCCGGGTCGCTCACGCGGTGCCGATCGACGGTGACACGCGGGAGACGCGTCAACCCCGTCGCCGGTCCCGCGCTCACCCCACTCACGCGCCGACTTTCTGATTCAGATACGCCATCGCATCACCGACGGTCTTGAGCTTCTCCGCGTCCTCGTCCGGGATGTCGATGTTGAACTCCTTCTCGAACTCCATGACGAGCTCGACGATGTCGAGACTGTCGGCGCCCAGGTCCTCGATGAAGCTCGCATCGTCGGTGAGCTTCTCCCGCTCGACGCCCAGCTCCTTCTCGATGATGTCCTTCACCTTCTCGGCCTGATCTGACATGCACTCCTCGGTGTGGTCCGTGACGACGCGGTGCCGGCGGGGGGGGGGGGGATCCCAGCCAAATTTACATGACCATACCGCCGTCCACCACCAGTACCTGCCCCGTGATGTACGACGCAGCGTCGGATGCGAGGAAGGTGACGGCGTGGGCGACGTCCGCCGGAGCGCCCAACCGGCCCAGCGGGATCTGCTGGTGCATGGCCTCTCGGGCCTCGGCGGTCATGGCGGCAGTCATGTCGGTCTCGATGAGCCCCGGGGCGACGACGTTTGCCAGCACGTTCCGGGAGGCCATCTCCTTGGCCACCGACTTGGTGAAGCCGATGAGGCCCGCCTTGCTCGCGGCGTAGTTCGATTGTCCTTTGTTGCCGACCAGACCGACTATGCTGGAGATATTGATGATCCGCCCCCAGCGGCGCTTCATCATGCCGCGGACGGCCGCCCGCGTGGTGGCGAACGCCCCGCGCAGATTGGCGTCGATCACCGCCTCCCAGTCCGCATCCTTGAGGCGCGGCAGGATGTTGTCGCGCGTCACACCGGCGTTGTTGACGAGGATGTCGAGCGAGCCCAACGTGCTCTCGACTCGCTCGATCAGGGCGGCCACCGCCGCCAGGTCGGTGACGTCGCACGCGAACGGCACCGCCTCGCGCCCGCTTGCCCCGCCGAGCGCGGCGGCGACCTCCTCGGCCCGCGCCCCATCGCGCCCGACGATGGCGATGCGCGCGCCGGCCCCGACGAGCGTCTCGGCGATCGCGCGCCCGATCCCGCGGGTACTCCCCGTCACGAGTGCCACACGCCCCGACAGGTCGATGCGCATCACGTCATCCTCGCGAGAAGGGCCTCGACCTCGGCGGCTGTCCCGCAGGTGGCGGTCGCGACGCCCGGGGCGATCCGCTTGGTGAGGCCGGTCAGGACCGCCCCCGGCCCCATCTCCACGAACAGCGCCTGCGGATGGGTCTCGGCGAGGCGGCGCACGACATCGAGCCACCGCACGGGCGCCGTGAGCTGGCGGAGGAGCGCGTCGCGGGCGCTGGCCGCCGAGCGCGATGGCTGGGCGTCGACGTTCGAGTAGATGGGAACCCGTGGATCCGTGAAGCCCGCCGCGTCCAGCGCCGCCCGGAGCCCGGGTTCCGAGGGACGCATGAGGGGCGAATGGAACGCGCCACTCACCGGCAGGCGGACGGCCCGCTTTGCGCCGTGCTCCTTGGCGAGCACCATGAGACGTTCCACCCCGGCCACCTCTCCCGAGACGACGGTCTGCTCCGCGGCGTTGTAGTTGGCCGGAACGACCTCGCCCGCCTCCGACGACGCCCGAGCGCAGAGCGCGTCGATGGACGTCGTCAACTCCCCCAGGATGGCGGCCATCGCCCCGGGGCGTTCGTCGCCGGCCTGCCGCATGAGCTGACCGCGCCGGCGGACCAGACGGGCGCCGGCCTCCAGGGTGAGCGCGCCAGCCGCGTAGTACGCCGTGTGCTCGCCCAGCGAGTGGCCGGCGGCGGCCCGCACGCGTGCGCCGAGGTGCTCGCGGGTCGCGGCCCAGACGGCGGCGCCATGCGTGAACAGCGCGGGCTGGGCGTTGTCGGTCAGCGTCAGCTCGTCGGCCGGCCCCTCGAAGCAGACTCGCGACAGCGGCGTGCCGAGCGTCGCGTCGACCTGGTCGAAGACGGCGCGCGCGGCGGGGAACGCCGCGGCCACGTCCCGACCCATTCCGGGCTTCTGCGAGCCCTGCCCTGGGAAGAGAAGGACGACGTCCACGCTAGAACCGGGCGATCCATTCGGGCGAGGTCCCGATGCCGATCCCCGCGACGTCGTGATTGGTCATCACGGCCGAGGGAACCGCCCCGTGCCGGCCGCGGAGGCGAGCGGTCGCTTCACGAGGTGCCGGTCCGCTTCGCGCCCACCGAGTCGGCGGTGGATCGGCTCTCGCCGCCGTCCGACTCGGCGAGGCGTCGGCCGATGTGCGCCGACAGATCCGTCTCGATCGCCCGGAGCGCCACCTTGATCGCGTTCTTGATCGCACGCTCCCCCGACTTGCCGTGCGAGATGATGCTCACGCCGCGGACCCCGAGCAGAGGGGCCCCGCCCCGCTCGGCATAGTCCAGCGGCGCGAAGGCGGCGCGGAGCGCGTCTCGGTCGAAGCCCTGGCGCAGCATGAGCTCCGTCATGAGCGCCGGCACCGCCTCGTAGAACTTGAGCAGCACATTGCCGACGAAGCCATCGCAGACCACGACGTCGATCGGCCCCCGGTCGCTGGCACCGGCGACGACATCCCGGCCCTCGACGTTGCCCTGAAAGTGGAGCCCGGCGCACCGGAGCAGCTGATGCGCCTCCTTGACGACGCGACTCCCCTTCTCCGGCTCCTCCCCGACGCTGAGCAGTCCCACGCACGGGCGCTCGCGTCCGAGGATGTCTTCGGCGTAGACCGACCCGAGCCGCGCGAACTGCGCCAGCTCCACCGCCGAGCAATCGACGTTGGCCCCGCTGTCGATCACGACCACGGGCTGGCGGGCGGTCGGGAAGACGGTGCAGATGGCGGGGCGGCGAAGCCCCGGGTGCAGAGACAGGAGCTCCTTGGAGGCGGCCATCTGGGCGCCCGTGTTTCCCGCCGAGACGAACGCGTCCGATCGCCCGTCCGCCTGGAGCCGGAGGCCGACCACCATCGAGCTCTGGACCTTGCCCCGCAGCGCCACCGAGGGGCGATCCGCCATGTCGATCACGTCCGGCGCATCGATCAGCTCGAGACGTGCGCGAAGCGCCCGGAGCCGCGCGTGTTCCCCGCCAAGCAGCGTCTCGAGCTGCTCCGTGACGACGCCCGCGCGTCCGACGAGTTGAATCGTATGTGCGGCGTCGAGCTCAGCGAGGGCGAGCAACGCGCCGGTGACGGGCGCACGGGGAGCGTGGTCGCCCCCCATGGCGTCCAACGCGATGCGCGCCAAGGTTAGGCTTCCCGGGCCGCGACTCGCTGTTCACCCGCATAGTACCCGCACTCCTCGCACACGCGGTGCGGGCGTTTCGGGCTCTGACAGCGCGGGCAGGCTTGCAGGGCGATCGCGGGCGCGATCTTGTGCGTGTTGCGCGCGCGCTTCTTTCGCTTCGAGGTCCGGCGCTTCGGGACGGCCATCGGTCAGTGTGGTCGAGGGATCGAGAGGGGGGGAGTAGGAACGGTGTCGGTCGGATCACGGTACCCAGAGTCGCCGGATCGTCACGGTCGACTCGGCTCGTCGCCGTGCGAGCCGTGCTGGCGCAACGCGCTCCAGCGATCGTCGATCGGCTCCTCGCACCCGCACGGTCCAGCATTGAGGTCTGCACCGCAGGTCGGGCACAGCCCCGCGCAGTCGTCCCGACATTGGGTGAACGGCGGCACGCTCAACAGCCACTGCTCCCGCACCGCGGGGCGTATGTCGATCTCGTGCGAGCGCGGCTCGAAGAGGTACACGTCAGGGTCATCCGCATCGTCGGCACCGTTCTCGGCAAAGAGGCACTGCACGCGCTCGCGCACGTCGATCTCGACCTCGGTGAGGCACCGGCGGCACGCATCGTCTGTCATCCCGGCAATCTGGCCGCTGAAGTAGAACCGCCCCGGCCCGGCTGCCGAGAGCCGTCCGTTGACCCGGACCCCTTCGACCGGCACGCGGTCGTGCTCCTCCCAGACGGGGTCGGCCGGTGAGAGGACATCGTCCACCACTGCCGCCCCGGCCGCGAGCGCCCGAAGGTCAAATACCAGCATAACCCCGCAATGTAGACACCGCCCGGACACGAATCAAGTTCCGCCCCGACGCGGAGTTACGCGATCGACCGCCGTCCCCGTGAACGCGCCCTCGCGGGGCGGCCGCCGCTCAGCGGGCCCCGAGCACCTCGATGTCGGAAAAGAAGAAGGCCGCCTCCCGCGCGGCGTTCTCGTCGGAGTCCGAGGCGTGGATCGCGTTGCGCTCCTTGGATTCGGCGTACAACCGCCGAACCGTCCCGGCCTCAGCCTCGCGCGGATCCGTCGCCCCGATGACGCGGCGGAGCGCCGCCACGGCGTCGGCCCGCGTGAGAACGATCGGCATGCACGGCCCCGACGTCATGAACGCGACCAGCGATGCGAAGAAGGGGCGCTCGCGATGGATTTCGTAGAACGCACCCGCCTGCTCGCGCGAGAGGTGGACGACTCGGGCAACGGAGATCCGGAACCCCGCGTCCTCGAGGTGGGCGATGATCTTGCCGGCCAGCCCGCGACCGAAGGCGTCGGGCTTGATGATGGTGAGGGTCCGGTCCGCTGGCATGGAGGAGGTGGAGGGTCGAGGTCGAGGGGCGACTACGAGCCGATCAATTTACGCACGATGTCCCCCCGGGTGAGGAATCCGACCACCCGGCCATCGCGGACGACCGGCACGCGGCCGAGGTCCTTGTTCACCATGAGGGATGCCGCTTCCGCGAGCGGCTGGTCCGGCGACACGCAGAGGACCTGGCGCGTCATGACATCCCGCACCGTCCGGCGTGGATCCTTGCCGGCGGCAATCGGGGCCCGGACCGCCGTGCCGAGTATCTCGCGCTGGAGGTAGGTGGCGAGGAGATCCCGCACCAGCTCGCGCTCCGACAGCATGCCGAGCAGCCGGCCGTCCGTGTCGACGACCGGCAGCGCCCCGATCCGGGCCCGAACCATCTCCCGTGCGGCGTCGCGAAGCGGTGCGTCGGCCTGCGTCACTCGTGGCCGCTCGCTCATGAGGTCGCGCACTGTGAGTTGCGGCGGGAGCTCGTACTCGCGGAACTCGGGGAGCGCCGCGAGGGCGTCGGCCGTGGGCGCGCCGAGGACGCGATCGACGCGGTCGGCGCTCGACAGGAAGCGGGCGAACGCCCCAACGACTTGGAGATACCGCGCCGCGAAACGCGGAGGCGCCACGACGAGGAGCAGGATGCGGGCGCACTGGCGATCGCCCTCCGTCAGCTCGCGGCAGATGGGGTCGGGCGAGGTGCCGAGTGCGACGCAGAGCGTCGTCGTCGCATCGGTGCGGTAGTGCAGCAGGAAGGCACGGTCACCCATCGCCACGATGTCTTCCGGCCGATCCTCGTTCATGCGGCGCCGCAGCTTGTCCGCGTCGGAGACCGCACCGCTCGCCACCAGGCGGTCGCGCAGCACGCGCGCCGCGCTATCGACGGTCTCGGCGTCGATCGGCACGACGACGCGCTGGGGCAGCAGAAAGTCGGCCAGGTTCACCGGAGGCGGGGGCGTGTCATGAGCCGAGGAGAGGTCCGCCCCCGCTAGCGACGGACGCTGGCGTCCAGCCGCTCGCGGAGGAGCGGGACGACATCGGCGGGTCGGTCGGCGACCGGGATGCCGGCATCGGTCATCGCCTGCACCTTCTCGGCGGCGGTGCCGGTCGACCCGGAGATGATCGCACCCGCGTGTCCCATGCGTCGCCCCGGCGGGGCCGTGCGGCCGGCGATGAACCCGATCACCGGCTTCGTCATGCGCTCGGCCACGAACCGCGCGGCGTCCTGCTCGTCCGTGCCACCGATCTCGCCGATCATCACGACGGCCGTGGTCGCCGGGTCGGCCTCGAACGCAGCCAAACAGTCGATGAAGTTCGTGCCATTGATCGGATCACCGCCGATGCCCACGCAGGTCGTCTGCCCGAGCCCGACGCGCGTCAACTGGTTCACCACCTCGTACGTGAGGGTGCCGGACCGGCTGACGAGGCCCACCGAGCCCGGCGTGCAGATGCGCCCCGGAATGATGCCGACCTTGCACACGCCGGGCGTGATCAGCCCTGGACAGTTCGGTCCGATGAGCCGAGCGCCGTGGTCGCGGATGAACGGATAGACCCGCGTCATGTCGAGCACCGGCACCCCTTCGGTGATGCACACCACGAGCGGGATCCCCGCCTCGGCGGCCTCCATCATCGCGTCGGCCGCGAAGAGCGGGGGGACATAGATGACACTGACATTGGCGCCGGTCGCCTCGGCGGCGTCGGCCACCGTGTTGAAGATGGGGACCCGCACCGCCCCGGCGTCGAAGGTTTGCCCCCCCTTCCCGGGTGTCACCCCGGCGACCACCCGCGTCCCGTACTCGGCCATCTGGCGGGTGTGGAACGAGCCATCGCGTCCGGTGATCCCCTGGACCAGCAGTCGCGTCCGACCATCGATGAAGATGCTCATGCCGCCTTCCCCGCGCCCACCAACGACACGGCCGCGCGCACCGCCTCATCCATGTCCGTCATCGCCGACAACCCGGCACCGGCGAGAATCCGCACCGCCTCCTCCTCGTTCGTGCCCGTGAGCCGGATCACGATCGGGACCGTCAGTGGACTCTGCCGGATCGCGGCCACGATGCCGGTGGCCACGTCGTCGGTCCGCGTGATGCCGCCGAAGATGTTGAACAGGATGACCCGCACGGCGCGATCCCGGGTGATGATCCGGAGCGCGCTCACGACCTTGTCGGGATTCGACGATCCACCGATGTCGAGGAAGTTCGCGGGCTCGCCACCGTAATGCTTCACGAGGTCCATCGTCGCCATCGCGAGTCCCGCCCCGTTCACGACGCAGCCGACGTTGCCCTCGAGCTTGATGAACGTGAGGTTCGCGCGGCGAGCCTCGGTCTCGCTCGGCGCCTCGGCGCTCTCGTCCCGCAGCGCGGCCAGGTCGGGGTGCCGCTCGAGCTCATTGTCGTCGACGGAGATCTTGGCGTCGACGGCCACCAGGTCACCCGCAGGGGTCGTCACCAGCGGGTTGATCTCCGCCAGCGATGCGCCGTGTTCCATGAACGCATTGTAGAGCTGCCGCAGGATCCGCGCGGCGGCGCGGGCCTGGCGCACATCGGGGTACAGGAAGAACGCGAGCTCCATCGCCTCGAAGCTCTGGAGTCCATACCGGGTGTCGACGGCGAGCCGGCGGATACGCTCGGGTGTGCTGGCCGCGACCTCCTCGATGTCCATGCCACCCGCCGGGCTCACCATGACCACGGGCCGCTTCGACGCGCGGTCGATGATGATGCCGACGTAGGCCTCGGATGCGATGTCGGCCGCTTGCGCCACGAGCACGCGCTGGACGACGAGGCCCTTGATCGACATGCCGAGGATCCGTTCGGCCGCTGCCCGTGCCTCGGCAGGCGTCCGCGCGAGCTTCACGCCGCCCGCCTTGCCCCGCCCACCCGCGTGGACCTGGGCCTTCACGACCACCGCCCCCCCGTACTGCTGGGCGATCGCCTCGGCCTCGGCCGGCGTCGTTGCAACGGCTCCGGGCTGGACGGGTATCCCGGACTGACGGAGGAGTTCCTTCGCTTGGTACTCGTGGATGTTCACTCGCGCTCCAGAGGTCGTTTGTCGTGGTGGTAGGAGGAAACTATTGGGTCCGACGGCCGGTCGATCAGGGTAGCGGGCTGCGAGGACGGTGTCGGGCCGCGCCATGGGGCACGACCGTCACCGCCCGGGCGGCGCCGCAGCGCGCGGCTCCGGTGGCCGGCCCAGGAGGCGTCCCAGCTCGCCGTACGCGGCGCCGAAGGCCGTCAGATCGCCGCGGCGGAGGGCCGCCTGCATGGAGTCGTACAGCGCCGCCACGCGAACCCGAAAGGCCGCGCCGGTGGTCGCCGGGCCGTCCGCCGCGCCGGGAGCAACCGCGGGTTCGGCGCTCGTCGCCTCGACGAGTGAACGAACGGCGAGGGTCGAGTCACCGGCCAGGGCCGCGACATCGAGGAGTGCGGGTGGCCCGTCGGCGCGCCACGCGTACACGGGCTGGGCCAGCGCCAGCGCTGCGCCGACGACGAACGGACGCACCCGCCCCCGCGCCAGCGCAGGCTCCCGCCGGCTGCCGAGCGCCGAGTCGATCGCGCTGCGTAGATGGTCCATCGACCCCGCCCAGCGGACGACGCTCGTATCGAGGGGAATCCAGACGACCCCCCGCTCTGGGCCCCCCACGGCCGCGACGAGCCCCGTCACCCGCCCCGATGCGTCGGTGAGCGGCACCGGCCAACTGCACGACCCGCCCGCCCCGCCCGCCCCGCGCGCCCCGCCCGCCCCGACGCCGGCCAGACAGGGGGGCTCGCCGCCGGTCAGCAGAGAGTCGACGTTCTCGGAGGGAACGTGGGCGGGCCCCCGGGACCCGTCGGCACCGGCCGGCGTCCGGACCCCGGCCGCGCCGAACGCCGCCGCCATCGCGAGCGCCGCGTCGGTCGGCGGCGGGGCGCCAGCGGCGAGGGCCGGCGGCAGCGCCGACCAGGGCACGAAAAGCTCGGGAAACCGGCGCACCCACGTCTCGGCAATCGGGTCTCGCGCCGAGTCGGCGACCAGCGTCACGCGCCCCGTGTGCGCCTGCACGAACGCGGTCGCCGCGTGCTGGAAGTAGCTGCGCTCCTCTCCCACCAGGTAGAAGTGCTGGCTGAGTGGATAGAGCTCGGCGCTCGAGTACAGGTCCATGACCCAATAGACCGAGTCGGCGTCGACGACCGGCCAGACCACTCCACCGGTGACGAAGAACGGGGCGACCCGTCGGACGCGGTCCAGGACATCCCGGTGGGCGACCAGCTTGGGATGCGGACCCGGGAGATCGGCCGCGATCAGGCCCAGGCGCTGCTCGCTCCAGGCGTTGGCCAGGCGGGCCACGAAGCCGTCGATCTCGGGGGCGGCGATCCGGCCGAGCGAGTCGGCCACGATCACCGGCCCACTGGCCGCCGTGTGCACGAGCACGGGCGGAATGAGCACATCGTCGGCGCTCGGTCGCCCGACCAGGTCCGTGCGCTCCGGAGCGCCGCGATCGTCCGCCGTCGTGGCCCGCACCGGGATCAGGGCCCCCATCGGCAGCGCGAGGCCGGGGCTCTCCCCCGCACCGGCGGCCGAGCCGATCTCCACGGCGACCGCGAGGAGCCCGGCCGGGGACGTTCGCCAGGCGACGGCGTCGGCGATTCGCCCGCGCCCCCGACTGCGCTCCAGCGCCTGCGTCAGCGCCCCCGGGTCCCAGATCGAGATCTCGGCCGCCGCAGCGGCGAGCGATGAGTAGTGCGCGGGGGCGCGGGCGCCGCCGGCCGTGGCCATGCGGCGGACGCCATACGCCTCGCGGGTCGCCTGCCCCCGGAGCACGGCGTACGGATCCCGGTGGTCCTCCACGATCCCCGGCGCGGCGTGCTCGACGAGCGGCAGGCTGATGTGGTACGCCGCCAGCACGACCAACGAGACCGTCAGGACGGCGAGCGTCGTCCGGATCTGTCCCCGCCAGAGCGCGACGCCCGCGACGATCCCCGCCGCGAGGAGCAGGAGCGCGAGCGCCCGGTCGGCGGGAATGACGACGTGCTGGTCGGTGGCCGTGAAGAGGCCGCTCGGTCCCCCGCCATGGGCGAGGACGGCGTAGGCGTTGAGGCGGTAGTTCCACGCCACGAGGGCGAAGAAGCAGGGGGTCAGGGCAGCGACGTGGCGGCGTACGTGCGCCGTGATGCGGAAGCGTGTCCGGTCCCACCGCAGGCTCGGGGTCACGGCGACGTAGAGCACGATGACGGCGATCGCCGTGCCGAACAGAACGAGCAGCGCCCGCACGTACAGGGCATTCTCGAGCGGAAGCCAGTAAACGTAGAAGCCGAGGTCGGACTGGAAGTACGGATCCGTGTCGCCGAACGGCAGGCCGTAGCGCGCACCCGCGAGCAGCGTCCAGGGCTCCGGCGGTAACGCCAGCAGAATGCCGAGCACGATCGAGGCGGCGACCGTGAGTCCGGTCAGATAGCGGCCCGGCACCTCTTCTCCGATCTCGAGGTTGCCCATGCGGCGCGGCAGCACAATCGACACGATCGAACGGCGGACCGCATACAGGTTCGCGAACGCGAACAGCGTGGTCGCCAGGATCGTGCATCCCGACAGGAGCACGCGGTTCACCAGGTGCACGCGCCAGACACTCGCCGCCCGCATCGCGGCGAACCACTGGTAGTCGACGTAGAGGCCAGAAAGCACGCGGCCGATGAGGAGCATCGCGGCCACGGCGATGATGACGGCCCCGGCGATCCGCCGACTGCGCTTCACGCGTGCTTCACGAGCGCTTCACGTCCCACCCCCGGTCCGCGCGCCGGCCCGGGCATGGGCGCCCGCGGAGGCAGATCACACGCTCACGCCCTGACGCCGCAGCCAGCCTTCCATCTCCGCTCGGATCGCCGCAAGACGCTCGGGGCTCGTGGCCTCGAACCGCAGGACCAGGACCGGCTGGGTGTTCGACGCGCGGATCAAGCCCCATCCGTCCCCGAACTGGACGCGGACGCCGTCGACGTCGATGACCTCATGCGTCGCTCGAAAGTGCGCGGCCGCACTGTCGACAACGGCGAACTTACGCTCCTCGGGACAGTCCACCCGGATCTCCGGCGTCGCGACGAAGCGCGGCACGTCGGCGAGCATGGCGTCGAGCGGCCGGTCATCGTCCGCGACGATCCGGAGCAGACG
Source organism: Gemmatimonadota bacterium (assembly GCA_021324635.1). GTDB lineage: Bacteria > Gemmatimonadota > Gemmatimonadetes > Gemmatimonadales > Gemmatimonadaceae > Palsa-1248. Next base: position 191,951 of record JAJPIS010000058.1, on the reverse strand, counting down.
TGCCGCGCCATAGAGGGCATCGTCGTGGCCGTAGAAGCCTTCCGTGAAGAACATGTGCCCCGACATCTCGCCCGCCACAGGCGCGTGCGCCTCCTTCATCCGCTCCTTGATCAGCGAGTGACCGGTGCGCCACATGATCGGCACGCCGCCGGCCTCCTGGATCGCCCACGGAAGCGCCTGCGAGCACTTGACGTCGAAGATGATCGGTTGGCCGCGCCCAGTGCGCGCCAGCACGTCGCGCGCATACAGGATGAGCACGTGGTCGCCCCAGACGATCGCCCCGTGGGCGTCCACGACCCCGATCCGGTCCGCATCGCCGTCGAAGGCGATCCCCAGGTCGGCCCCGCGCTCCCGGACGGCGGCAATGAGGTCGGCCAGGTTCTCGACCACCGTCGGGTCCGGGTGGTGGTTGGGGAACGTGCCATCGCTCTCGCAGAAGAGATAGCTGGCGTCGACGCCGAGGCGCCCGAAGAGCGCGCCGGCGACGAGCGACCCGGCGCCGTTCCCACAGTCGATGACGACCCGCAACCGCCGTCGGAGCGGCCCGATGCGGCCCAGGACGTCGGCAACGTACCGCTCGATGACCGCCGTCTGCCGTACCCGCCCAGCGCCCCGTGGCCACGCCCCGCGCTGAATGAGCGCGAGGAGATGCTGAATGTCCTCCCCGTGCAGCGACTCGTGCCCGATCGAGAGCTTGAGGCCGTTGTACTCCGGCGGGTTGTGCGAGCCGGTGATCTGGATGCCGCCGACGACCGGTTCGTGGTGCAGCGTCCAGTAGAGCAACGGGGTCGGCACGACGCCCACATCGACGACGTCGACACCGCACCCGGTGAGCCCATCCACGAGGGCGTCGCGGAGCGCCGGTCCGCTCGGGCGATTGTCCCGCCCCACGGCGACGGCCCCCGTCACCTGGCGCTCCTCGAGGAGCGCGGCGTACCCCCGTCCGATCGCGAGGGCCGCTTCGGCCGTCAGGTCACGCCCGACGATGCCCCGAATGTCGTACTGCCGGAAAATGCCCGGCGAGATGGTGCCGCCCGCGTCGGCGCGGGTCATCGCGATCCAGCCATCAGGGCGTCCCGGATCCGGCGCTCGGAAGGACATAGACCGGGCGCTGCGTGATCGCCGGGACGCTTCGGGCCGACCAGTTGACGAGGTAGGCGGGCACGAGGCCGAGCGCCAGGAGCAGCACGACGCTCACGACCACCACCGACTCGGTGAGGGCGCCGGGCCGGACCGCGAGGGCGGCGGTGGTGCGATCCGGGTGGCGCGGCCGCATGAACATGATGGTCACCAGCCGCAGATAGTAGCCCGCCGAGATCACGCTCGTCAGCACGATCATGACCGCCAGCATCACCTGTGGCGTCGGCTGTCCCAGGTACTGGGCCTGGAGCGCCGCCTGGATCATGTACCACTTGGCCAGGAACCCGAGGCCGCCGAAGACCGGGAAGCCGAGCAGCGCGAGCATGCAGACGCTCATGGCGAGCGCCAGCCAGGGCTGCGTCGTCCAGAGGCCGGCGTACTCGTCGATGTCGAGGTTGGTCTCGCCGCGGTCGCCGAGTGCCACCACGACGGCGAACGCGCCCATCGTCGCGAGCGTGTACGCGGCCAGATAGAAGAGGAACGCCGAGGCCCCGAGCGTCGTGCCCGAGACGACCGCCACCAGCACGTAGCCCGCCTGGGCAATGCTCGAGTACGCGAGCAGGCGTTTGATGTTCCGCTGCACGAGCGCGACGATGTTGCCGACGAACATCGTGAGGACGGCCAGAAACCAGATCGCGTTGTGCCAGTGGTAGACGACCTCGGGGAACGCCTCGACCCAGATCCGGATGAAGGCCGCGAACGCGGCCGCTTTGACCGCCGCCGCCATGTAGCCGGTGATCGGCGTCGGTGCCCCCTCGTACACGTCGGGGGCCCACATGTGGAACGGCGCCGCGGCGACCTTGAAGGCGAAGCCGACGAGCAGGAGCGCGAGGCCGACCGTGATGAGCGGTGCGGCGCCGAGGCCGTACTGGTGGATGCGGTCGCCGATCTCGGTGAGGGTGGTCGAGCCGGTCGCGCCGTACAGCAGGGCGATGCCGTAGAGGAGGAATCCGGTCGAGAACGCACCGAGGAGGAAGTACTTGAGCGCCGCCTCGGCGGAGCGGGCGCTACGCCGATTGAGTCCGGCGAGCACGTACACGGCGATCGACATGAGCTCGATGCCGAGGAAGACGAGCATGAGGTCGCGCGCCGCGGCAAGCAGCATCATGCCGGACGTCGCGAACAGCACGAGCACGTGCGACTCGCCCGACGTGATCCCCTCGCGCGCGTTGTAGTCCATCGACAGCGCAATGGTGGCGAACGTCGCGACGAGGAAGATCAGATCGGCTGCCCACCGGAAGGCATCGACCGCGATCACGCCCGGTTCGGCCGTGAGGTGGCGCGCGGCGTACGCGAGCACGGCCGCGGCCGTGGCGACCACGAGCCAGAGGCTCAGCTCCCCGACGCGCCGCTGGTGCCCGGCGCTCTCGGGGCGCCACGCCGCCCAGACCATGAGGCCGATCGCTCCCACGACGAGCAGGAGATCCGGGCCCAGGGCACCCAGCAACTGCCACGGCAGGTGGAGATCGAACGTGGGCGCAGCCGCGGCCGGGCTTCCCGGGAGCGGCACTGCCTGCAACCCCGCGAGGGCGGCGAGCCCGGTCGGCATGATCCCCCGGGTCAGGGCGAGCATCACTCGCCTTCCCGCGTTGGCTGGGCGCGTGGGCCCGGCGCGGATAGCGGGGGCTGGCGCGGGGGCGGGGGCGGGGGCGCGGCGGCGAGCCGTCGCAACGGTGGGCCATGCTCGACCTGGCGCACGAATGTCATCGCCGACTGCTGCGTCCGGCGAAGGATCGGGGCCGGATAGACGCCGAGCCAGAGGATGCAGACGATGAGCGGCGCGAGCAGCCCCAGCTCACGCCAGTTGAGATCGCGAAGGGCAGCGTTCTGGGGCTTGTCCAGCGAGTTGAAGATGATCCGCTGGATGGCCCAGAGCAGGTACGCCGCGGCGGCGATGACACCCAGGGTCGCGAACAGCGTGAAGAACGGCACCGACCGGAAGGAGCCGATCAGGACGAGGAACTCGCCCACGAACCCGTTCGTGCCGGGCAGGCCGATGCTCGATAGGGAGACGAGCGTCAGGATGGCGGCGAACAGCGGCACTGCCCGCGCGATCCCGCCGTAGGCGCTGATCATCCGCGTGTGTGTGCGCTCGTAGATCATGCCAATCAGCAGGAACAGCGCGCCGGTCGAGATGCCGTGGTTGAGCATGACGAGAATCGCGCCCTGCACGCTCTGGAGCGTGAGAGCGAAGATCCCGAGCATCACGAACCCGAGGTGGCTGACGGACGAGTAGGCGACGAGCTTCTTGAAGTCCGGCTGGACGAGCGCCACCAGCGCGCCGTAGAGGATCCCGATCACGGCCAGCACGAGCACGATCGAGCGGATCGTCGGATCCAACGCGGCCGACGGGAACAGTGGGAGCGCGAATCGGAGGAACCCGTAGGTGCCCATCTTGAGCATGATCCCGGCCAGGATGACGGATCCGGCCGTTGGCGCCTCGACGTGCGCATCGGGCAGCCAGGTGTGAAACGGGAACATCGGCACCTTGACCGCGAACGCGAGGAAGAACGCCCCGAAGAGCAGCCGCGCGGCCAGCGGCGTCACGCTCAGGTGGGCGAGCAGATTCGGATAGCTGAAATCGGGTGCGCCGGCGTGCGCGTCGCCGACGTGAAAGCCGACGTACAGGATCGCCACCAGCATGAGCAGCGACCCCAGGAACGTGTAGAGAAAGAACTTGATGCTGGCATAGATGCGCCGCTCGCCGCCCCAGATCCCGATGATGAAGTACATCGGGATGAGCATGACCTCCCACATCACATAGAACAGGAACAGGTCGAGCGACACGAACACCCCCAGCATGCCGGTCGTCAGCACGAGCATGAGGGCGTAGAACGTCGGCACCTTCTCACGCACGCTCGTCCAGCTTCCGAGCACGGTGAGCGGCATGAGGAACGTCGTCAGCAGAATGAGGACGAGGGCCAGGCCATCGATCCCGACCGCGAAATGGATCCCCCAGCTCGGGATCCAGGAGGTCGTCACGGCGTTCTGCCATCCGGCCATGGCCGGATCGAAGGTCCACCAGAGCCCGGCGGACAGCACGAACTCCACCACGAATGTCGCCAGCGCGACCCCGCGCGCCATGCGGGCCGCCCGTCCGACGCCCGCACCATCGGTGCCCGCCGCCGGCTCCATCGCCGCCGCCGCCACCCAGATCACGACCGCCCCGACGGCGGGCAGCGCCAGAAGTGTGGGGAGCACCCACTGGTCGTAGCCGACGGAAAGCAGAAAGTCGCGCATGGCTATGTCCGGAGGGCGACGGCGCCCAGCATGATGACGGCGCCGACGACGAGTGCCCACGCGTACGCGCCCACCTCGCCGGTCTGAAGCGCCGAGCCGGCCGCGCCCACCCAGCGCCAGAGGTGGGCGGAGAGGTTCACGATGCCGTCGATCAGGCCATCGAGGCCGCGCCAGAGCACGTTGCGCGACAGGGCGACCGTCGGCTGGATGATGACGCGGTCGTACGCCTCATCGACGTAATACTTGTGCTCCAGCACGCGCTCGATGCCGGTGACCGCAGGCTGCGGGTCGCGGGTGGGCCGGAGGGCGCCCGGCTTGAGCCGGACGACGGCGACGACGATACCCAGCACGGCGATGGCCGCCGCGATCCCCGCCAGCATCGCCGCGAGCCTCGGGTCGGCCTCGGTCGGGGCGGCCGCGCCGGGGGCGCCGGGGGCGCCGGCAAGCATCGCGGTCGCTCGTCCCGTCACCGGCTCCAGCCACCGCGCCAACAGGTCGCTCGGGGCGATCGGCAGCCACGCCGGGTCGTTGAGGAATCCGCCGACGGCACTCAGCGCGCCGAGCACGATCAGCGGCCCGGTCATCACCATCGGCGCCTCCCGCAAGTGTGCCGCCTCGCGCTCGCCGGTGCGATTCGCGCCGTGGAAGGTGTAGATCATGAGCCGGGTCATGTAGATCGCGGTGAGAAACGCCGCCGCGAGGCAGATCGCGTAGACCGCATAGAGCAGCGGGCCGCCCGGGATCCCGAGCCAGCTCGCCTCGCTCAGGGCCGAGCCGCGGGCGCGCTCGAAGACCGTCCCGAGGATCTCGTCCTTGGAGAAGAAGCCGGCAAAGAGCGGGATCCCGGCGATCGCCAGGGTCGCGATCCACATCAGGACCCAGGTGACGGGCATTTTCGTGCGCAGGCCGCCCATGTTGCGCATGTCCTGGGCGTCGTCGTGCGAGTGGGTCTCGTGATACGCCGCGTGCATCGCGTAGATCACCGACCCCGATCCCAGGAAGAGGAGCGCCTTGAAGAAGGCGTGCGTCACGAGGTGAAAGATCCCGGCCACGTACGCCCCGGCGCCCACGGCGACGAACATGAAACCGAGCTGCGAGATGGTGGAGTAGGCGAGCACCTTCTTGATGTCCCACTGCTTGAGGCCGATCGTCGCCGCGAAGAGAGCGGTGACGGCGCCGATCACGCAGACGGTGAGACTCGCGCCCGGGGCCAGGGCGAAGAGCATCGACGTCCGGACGACGAGATACACGCCCGCGGTCACCATCGTCGCCGCGTGAATGAGGGCCGAGACGGGCGTCGGGCCGGCCATCGCATCGGGCAGCCAGACGTAGAGGGGGATCTGGGCGCTCTTGCCCGTACACCCGAGGAGGAGAAAGAGGCAGGTCACGGTCACGACCGCCGTCCCCGGCGCGATCCCCTGGGCGGCGGCGGCGAGCCCGGTGTACTCCAGCGTTCCGAGGTTGGCGAAGAGGAGGAACATCGCGATCAGGAACCCGAAGTCCCCGATCCGGTTGGCGATGAACGCCTTCTTGCCCGCATCGGCGTTGGCCCGATCGGAGTACCAGAAGCCGATCAACAGATAGGAGCAGAGTCCAACGCCTTCCCAACCGACGAACGTGACCGGAAGGTTCGCCCCGAGCACCAGCACCAGCATGAAGAACACGAACAGGTTGAGGTACGCGAAGTACCGCGGGTACCCCGGGTCCTGCCGCATGTACCCGACGCTGAAGATGTGGATCAGGGCGCCGACGCCCGTGATGACCAGGACGAGTGTCATCGAGAGCTGGTCGAGCTGGAACGCGGCGTCGATCTGGAGATCGCCGACCGGCATCCACGCGAAGTAGTGCTCGATGAAGGGCGTCGACGGCGCGGCCTGGACCATCGCCGCCCAGATCGCGACCGCCAGACCAAAGGCGGCAAGGAGGACCAGCGGACCGATGACGGTCGCGGCGGCCGCGAAACGGTGCGGCCCGGCCTGGGCGGCGCCACCCTCGAGGTGCCCCGCCTCGGGGTCGCCCGCGTGGCCGGTGGGCTCGCGCTCGTTCCCCACGTTCGGGGTGGCGTGCGCCTCGTGCCCCTCGGCGCTCGGGTCGCCCGGCCCGATGCGGGCGGCGCCGAGCACGGCCAGGGCGCCGTTCAGGGCGAACCCGAGCAGGGGCAGAAGTGGGAGCGCCCACATCCATTGGGCGACCGTCCCCTGGAGGGGATGCGGCGCGCCGCCCACCGCCACTGGCGCGGCCCCCTGTATCGCGGCGCGCGCGGCGCCGTGCACTGTCTCGAGCAGCATCACCCTTTCAGGAGATTGATGGCGGTCATGTTCACGGTCTGCCGGTGGCGGAAAATGGCGATGATGATCGCCAGGCCGACCGCCGCCTCGGCGGCGGCGACGGTCATGACGAAGATCACGAACACCTGGCCGGCGAAGCCGTAGAGCCGGGAGAAGGCGATGAAGCTGAGATTCACGGCGTTGAGCATGAGCTCGACGCACATGAAGATGATGATCGCGTTGCGCCGGGTGAGGACCCCGATGACGCCGACGGCGAACAGGACGGCCGAGAAAAAGAGAGACTCAGCGACCATGGACGAGCACCTCGTCGGCGCCGACGAGCTCGCCGCGACCGTGGCCGCCGCCGCCCATCATCTCGCCGCGCCGCCGCCCCAGGACGACGGCGCCGACGACGGCGACCAGCAGCAGCACGCTCGTGACCTCGAACGCCAGCAGATAGGTCGTGAAGAGCGGGGTGGCGACCGGCGCGACGGCGCCCGCGGCGCGCGTCGCGACCTCCAGCGTCTCCGGCGGGAGCTGGAGCGCGTCCACCGCCTCGATTCGGGGCAGTCGCACGAGCACGGCCGCGAGCACGACGATCGCCACGCCCCCGCTCCCGAGCCAGGGCAGCACGCCGCGCGTATCGACGAGCTGGCCGGGCTGGCCGAGGTTCAGCAGCATGATCACGAACAGGAAGACCACCATGATCGCGCCGGCATAGACCAGCACCTGGATCGCCCCGATGAACTGGGCGTCGAGGAGGATATAGAGCGCCGAGAGGCTGAACATCACGTTCACCAGCCAGAGGGCGGCCGCGACCGGGCTCTTGCGCGTGACGAAGATGCACGCCGAGACCACCGCGACGAGCCCGAAGACGTAGAAGACGAACTGATAGAAGAGCGACATGCGCGGTGCTACTCCCCGCGCGGGTCCGTGGGGTCCCACATCTCGCACACGGCGTGCGTCTGCGACACGAGCCGCTCCAGATCGTAGACGAAGCCCTCGCGGCTGTACTCCGAGTTCTCGTAGTGCCGGCCGACGTGAATTGCCTCCTCCGGGCAGACTTCCTGGCAGTAGCCGCAGAAGATGCAGCGGAACTCGTCGATCTCGAACACCAGCGGATAGCGGTTCCCCTGCTCGTCCTCCCCGGGCACCAACTTGATGCAGTTGGCCGGACAGACCGTGGGGCAGAGCCCGCACGCCACACACTTCGCCTTGCCGTCCTCGGTCGTGAGCATGCGGTGGGTCCCGCGCCACCGCGGCGACAGCTCGTCGCGTTGCTCGGGATACTGCACCGTCACCTTGTGCGGATCGACCAGATGCCGGAACGTGAGCGCCATGCCCTTGAGGGTGGCACGCACGTAGCTCACGTCCTCGACCGGACGGGCGAGCACCTTCACATTGATCGCCATCATCGCCTCACCTGAGTCGTGCCCGTGGTGCGGACACGACTCGACAAGTCCTCATCTCGATGCGCGGCGGCTGCGCAGTCGCGCGCCGCCGAGGTTCGCTCAATCCCCGACTCCCGACGACTCCCGCACCGCCATGCCCGGGGCGCCCAACGTCGCCCGGCCGGCGAGCGACGACCGCTCCCGCACGGCGCGAAGTCGCGCGAGCTCGGCGGCGCGGACCCGCGCACTGGCGGGGCTGATCAACCGGCCGCGGTCGATGACGACGAGGAGCAGGCCCAACAGCACGATGTTGAGCCCGAGCAGGCAGAGTCCGTACACCGGCACGCCGTGCACGGCGGTCCTCGGCACCCCGAGCATGTCGAGACCGAGGATGGCGGCGGCGATGATGACGATGTACCCGAGCGCTGCCGGGAGCATCACCTTCCAGCCGAGCGCCATCAGCTGATCGTACCGGAAGCGCGGCAGGGTCCAGCGGATCCACATGTACAGGAACAGGAAGAACATCACCTTGATCAGGAACGCCGCCAGCGTGATCGCCGTCTTCCACCAGGCCCACGGCGCGCTGTTGACGGCGTGCCATCCCGGCACCGTCCATCCACCGAAGAAGAGCGTGACCATGAGCGCGCTGGCGGTCACCATGTTGCAGTACTCGGCGATGAAGAAAAAGGAGAACTTCATCGCGCTGTACTCGGTGTGATAGCCGGCGATGAGCTCGGACTCGGCCTCGGGGAGATCGAAGGGGAGCCGATTGGTCTCGGCGAACGCCGCGACGATGAAGATCCCGGCCGCGATGCTCAGGCTCAGCACGTTCCAGAGCCCGCGCTCCTGCTCCTGGATGATCGTCCCGAGCGAGACGTCGCCGGCGAGCAGCAGCACGGGGATGGTCGACATCCCCATTGCGATCTCGTACGAGACCATCTGGGCGCTCGACCGCAGCCCGCCAAGGAGTGCGTACTTGTTGTTGGAGGACCATCCCGCGAGCACGATGCCGTACACCCCGAGCGAGGCGAGCGAGAGAATGTACAGGTAGCCGATCGGCAGGTCGGCGACCACCATCGGCATGAGTCCCCACTTGAGCGGCAGCGGCGCCGCGAACGGCAGCACGGCCCAGAGCGACAGCGCCGGGATGAAGGCCAGCGCCGGTGCCATGAGGAACAGCGGCTTGTTGACCGCCGCCGGCAGCGTCTCCTCCTTCATGAAGTTCTTGACGCCGTCGGCCAGCGGCTGTCCCCAGCCCTTGATGACGCGGTTGGGCCCGAGCCGGTCCTGGATCCACGCCGAGATCTTGCGCTCGGCCAGGGTCAGGAGCGCCGCCGACACCATGTAGACGGTGAAGACGACCAGGATCTTGATGATCGTGTAGATCAACGGGACCGAGATGAACCAGGCGAACCCGACATCGGGGGGCGGCACCTGCGACCGCGCGACCTGGAGGAGGGGCGCGAGCCCGTGGGTCATCATCACGGCGCCGCCCCGACGAGCGCACCGGCGGCCGCGGTGGCGGCGCCATCGCCCGCGACCGGCACACCGACCAGTCCGAGCCGGTCGTAGTCGAGTCCCGCGAACGCCGGGACCGCCGCCGCGAGGGCGGCGAACACGTCGGAGGGGAGGAAGTAGAGCGCCGACTCCCCGAGGGCGGTCAGCAGATCGCCAAGCGCGGACCAGGCCGGCCGCACGAGGCCGGGCGCCTGCTTCGCCTGGAGGTACCGCTGCACGCGTCCGCGGAGATTGGTGAAGGTGCCGTCCTCCTCGGCCATGTTCGCGACCGGCAGCACGACCGCCGCCCCGCTCGCCCACGCCGGGAGCGTCGTGCCGACGACGATGATCGAGGCGGCGCGGGCGACGGCCGTGGCCACACTCGCCGGATCGATCCCGGCCAGCTCCTCGTCGGCGACGATCAGGACGTCCCCATTCCGGAGGCCCTCGAGCGGCGTCTCCGATCGCGAGAAGCCGAGCAGCTCGGCCCCGCGGCCGTTGGCGGCGCGGTCGGCGCGGAGCGCCAGGTCGGGCACGCCGGGGAGTGGGGCCTCGGCGCCCTGCCGGACCCGGAACGCGCCGCGGCCGCCCGTGCGGTCGCGAATCCGCGCGAGGAGGAAGAGGGTCTCGTTGGACAGCCCCGGCGACGCGAGCACGAACGCCTGACGCCCACGGAGCGCGACGGCCGCGGCATCGACCGCGATCTCCCACTCGACCGGGGCGAGCGCGTGGTCCCGTCGCACGTGGGGGTACTCGATCCGGTCGCGACGGTTGAGCCAGCGGTAGTCGAGCCGGCCCTCGTCGCAGAGGAAGTACCTGTTCACCTCGTCGTTCGGGCGCGGGCGGATGCGCACGACGACGTTGTCGCGGGTCTCGAGTGTCGCGTTGCACCCCTGCGAGCAGTTCGGGCAGATGGAGGCGGCCCGATCGAGGTCCCAGGAGCGCGCCTTGTTGAGGAAGTCCTTCGACAGCAAGGCACCGACGGGGCAGAGATCGACGACGTTGCCGGCCCAGGGATGGGTGAGATCCTGATCCTCGAACTTACCGATCACGGCCCGGTCGCCGCGCTCGCTGACGTTCAATACCGGGTCGTGAGCGACGTCGTCCATGAAGCGGACGCAGCGCGTGCAGAGGATGCACCGGTTGGGGACGTAGAGCACGTCGCCGCCGAAGTCCTCGACCGGATTGAAGCGCTTGGCCTCCCGGTAGCGCGAGGACTTGCGGCCCTCGGCGTACGTGTAGTCCTGGAGCTCGCACTCGCCGGACTGGTCGCAGATCGGGCAGTCCAGCGGGTGATTGATGAGCAGCATCTCCAGCACACCGGTCCGCGCCTCGCGAGCCTTGTCGGAGTGCACGTGGATCACCTGGCCGTCCGCGACCGCCGTGGCGCAGGCGGGCGCGAGCTTGGGCGCCTTCTCCACCTCGACGAGACACATCCGGCAGACGCCGGCGACCGGGAGCCCCGGATGGTAGCAATAGTGCGGGATCAGCACGCCGGCGGACCGGGCCGCCTCGAGCATGGACGTGCCTTCGGGGACCTGAACCTGCCGGCCCTCGATCGTGAGGGTGATCATCTTGCGGTCGGTCATGGCTGCCCGCGACCCCGGTGCGCGCTCGGTGGCCGCCGTGTCATCGCTCACCCGGGGCCGTCATGCCGCCACCGCCGTCGCCACGCCCCCACCGGCCGCGGCCCCCCGGAACGGGCACCGCTGCTGGGTGATGTGCGCCTCGAACTCGTCCCGGAACTTCTGGATGCCCGAGACGACCGGCACGGCACACGAGTCGCTGAGCACGCAGATGGTCTTCCCCGTCATGTTGTCGGCAATCTCGAGCAGGGTGTCGAGGTCCTCGCGCGTCCCCTGCCCCGCCTCGATGCGCTCCATGATCTTGGTCGTCCACGCGGTGCCCTCGCGGCACTGCGTGCACTGGGCGCAGCTCTCGTGCGCGTAGAAGCGCGCCAGGCGTGCGATCTGCTTGACCATGCACTGGGCGTCGTCGATGCAGATCACGCCCCCCGACCCGAGCATCGTCCCCTCGGCGACGAACCCCTCGTAATCCATGACCGTCGCCTCGGCCTCGGCGATCGTCTGGATCGGGACGGAGGAGCCGCCCGGGATGATCGCCTTGAACCGCCGGCCCGGCGGCGGGCCGCCGCAGAGGTCGTAGAGGAAATCCTTGAACGGGAAGCCCATCACGACTTCGTAGTTCCCGGGCCGCGCAATGTTGCCGCACACGGAGTACAGCTTGGTGCCGGTGCTCTTGGGGTTGCCCTGGCACATTGCCTTGTACCACTCGGCGCCGTTGTTGATGATGTGCGGCACCGCGGCGAGCGTCTCCACGTTGTTGATCGTCGTCGGCTTGCCGAACAGCCCGGCCACCGCCGGGAACGGGGGTTTGATGCGCGGATTCCCGCGGCGGCCCTCGAGGGAGTTCATGAGCGCCGTCTCTTCACCGCAGATGTAGGCGCCGGCGCCCTTGTGCACGTACACGTCCACGCGCTTGCCGGAGCCGAGTGCGTTCGGCCCGAGGATGCCCTCGGCGTAGGCTTCGCGCACCGCGTCGGTCATCCGCTGGAGGGGCTCGGTGAACTCGCCGCGGATGTAGACGTAGGCCGTCTCGGCGCCGATCGCGTAGGCGCCGATCGCGCATCCCTCGACCAGCGCGTGCGGCGTCCAGCGCATGATCTCCCGGTCCTTGAACGTCCCGGGCTCCGACTCATCGGCGTTGCAGCAGAGATAGTGAGGCTTCCCGTCACCCGGCTTCATGAAGGACCATTTGAGGCCGGTCGGAAATCCGGCGCCGCCGCGCCCCCTGAGCCCCGACTCCTTGACGATGCCGACGATGGCGGCCGGCTCCATCGTGAGCGCCTGCTCGAGCGCACGGTACCCGCCCCGCTGGCGCCATCCCGCGAGGGAGCGCGCGTCGGGATCGCCGAAATGCTGCGACAGGACCGGCGTCTCACGCGGATGAGACCTGTGTGGAAACCCCATGGCGCCTCAGCGTCGCGGGAACGTGGTCATGGAAGCGAGTCGAGGATCTCCGGCACCCGCTCCGCCGAGACCGACTCGATGAAGTCCTCGTTGATCATCACCGGGGTGGCGAAGCCGCACGCGCCCAGGCACTCGACCTCGATCACCGTGAACCGGCCGTCACCGGAGGTCACACCGAGCTCCCCGGCGCCGCTGTGCTTGAGGATGGCGCGGACCACATCCTCGGCACCGCACACATTGCACGGCGACGTGGTGCACACCTGGACGAAGTATTTCCCGACCGGGTGCTGGTGGTACATCGTGTAGAACGTCACCACGCCCTTGACGTACGCCGGCGTGAGGCCGAGCACCGCCGCGACTTCGGCCATGGCGGGCTCGCTCACCCAGCCGCGCTCGCGCTGCACGATCCAGAGCGCCGGGAGGAGGGCCGCCATCTTCGTCGGGTAGTGCGTCAGGAGCTCATTCAGCTCGGCCCGCGCCGGCCCGGTGAAGACCGGTTGGTAGTCCTCGGCGCGCATGTGCGCATCGGAGCGGGGCGCCCGCTCGAGCTCGGTCAGCGACGACGACCCTGAATCAGTCGGCGGAGCACTCACCGATCGATCTCTCCCATCACGATATCGATGCTCGCGTTGATCGCGATCACATCCGAGAGGAGGTGCCCCTCGACCATCTTGGGAATCGCGGAGAGATTGACGTAGGACGGTGGACGAATCCGCCAGCGCACCGGCTTGGCCGTCCCGTCCGATACCATATAGTACCCCTTCTCCCCCTTGGGGCTCTCCACCGCGACGTACGACTCGCCGATCGGCGGCCGCGGCCCTTCCATCACCTGCTTGAAGTGATGGATCATGGATTCCATCTCGCTCGTCGCCTTCGACTTGGGAGGCAGGATCACCCGCGGGTCGTCGATATTGACGGGGCCGTCCGGGAGCCGCTCGGCCGCCTGCTCGAGGATGCGGACCGACTGCCGCAGCTCCTCCATGCGGACGAGGTATCGGTCGTACACATCGCCGCGCGTCCCGACCGGGACCTCGAAGTCGTACGTCTCATAGTCCAGATACGGGAAGTCCTTTCGGACGTCGTACGCGACGCCGGAGGCGCGCAGCATCGGCCCGGACAGCCCGTAATTCTCGGCTTCCTGAGCGCTCATCGCGCCGAGGCCCACCGTGCGGCCGACCCAGATGCCGTTCCGGGTGAGCATCCGGTCCACCTCGTCGATGGTCTTCGGGAAGGACTGGAGAAACCCGCGAAGCTGGTCGAGCCATCCGTGCGGGATGTCGGCCGCCATGCCGCCGACGCGGGTGGCCGACGTCGTCAGGCGTGCGCCGACCCAGTTCTCGAGCATCCGGTAGACATTCTCCCGCTCCTGGAAGGACCACAGGAAGGGGGTGAATGCGCCGATGTCGATGCACGTCGTGCCGAGCCAGACCAGGTGCGAGATGATGCGGGAGAGCTCGGAGGCGATGACGCGGAGGACCGTGCACCTCGGCGTCGTCTCGATCCCGAACAGCCGCTCGGCGCCGAGCGCGAACGCCACATTGTTGCCGATCGAGTTGAGGTAGTCCTCGCGATCCGTCCAGGGGATGATCTGGTTGTATTGCCGGTACTCACCGATCTTCTCGAAGCCGCAGTGCAGGTAGCCGATATGCGGGATGCAGCGGACCACCGTCTCGCCGTCGAGCTCGAGCACCAGCCGGAGCACCCCATGCGTCGCGGGGTGCTGCGGGCCGATGTTGATCAGCATGTGCTCGCCCTCGAGGTCCGGCTCGAGGGATGGCGGCGGCGCGATCGCCACCGCATTGCCGGCGGCGTCGACCCCGAGCGGAACTCGCTGCGGCCGGCCCTGGGCATCGAGCCCGGTGGTCGACAGCGCGACGTCGATTGTGCGCGTGCCAGTCATGGTCGTGACCTACTCCCCGGTGCGTTCCCCGCCCCGCAACCGCGCCCGCATGTCCGGCGGCAGATCCTCGAAGGCGTCGGCGATGGACAGCTCCTCCATCGAGTACCGTGCCTCGGGGTTGGCGGCGAGCGCCTGCCTGAGCTGCTCGGCTCGGCTGAAGCGCCCGCGGAGCGGGAAGTCCTTTCGGAGCGGGTACCCTTCGCGGTACTGCTCCCACATGAGAATCCGACGGAGGTCGGGGTGACCGCGGAAGCGCACCCCGAACATGTCGAAGCACTCCCGCTCCAGCCAGTCGGCGCCGCGGTACACCGGCCAGACGCTGTCGACCTCGAGCGGCCCGCCCTTGGGCAGCTCAGCCTTGAGGCGGAGGAACCGACGGTACGGGAGCGAGCGGAGGTGCCAGACGACGGTGAGGGGCTCCTCCGGGTCGCGAAACTCGACCGCCGTGACATCGCTCAGGTAGCCGTACGCCTGCGCGGGATCGTCGTGCAGCCAGCGCACGATCTCGAGCACCCGGTCGGGCGCGATGACGACCGACGTCTCCCCCCAGACGACCTCGACCCGCCGCACGCTGTCGGGGAATCGGGTGCGGAGCGCGACGGCGGAGGGGTTCTCCGGGCCACCGCGGTGCGGGACCGCCCGCGGCGTCGTCGGCGTCGGGGCGCTCGGAGTCGCGCTCCCCGGATAGACGACGTCGGCCGGCCGGTCTGTCGGGGGAAGCGCCGCGCTCACACGCCCGACCGGGTCTGGTTGACGGAGTTGCCGAACGGCTCCGACAGCTCGTCGATCGCCGGCGGCGGGATGTAGAGGCGGCTCGAGGGGTCCGGCTCCATCTCCCGCCGCAACCGCTTGGAGTCCGACAGCCGCTCGCGCATCACCTTCTCCTGGAGCAGTCGGATCCCGTAGAGGAGCCCCTCCGGCCGCGGCGGGCAGCCCGGGACGTACACATCGACCGGAATGATCGTATCGATGCCCTGCACGACGGCGTAGTTGTCGAACATCCCGCCGGACGACGCGCAGGCACCCATCGAGATGCACCACTTGGGCTGTGGCATCTGCTGCCAGATCCGGCGGATGACCGGCGCGAGCTTGAACGGAACGCGCCCGGCGCAGATCAGGACGTCGGCCTGACGCGGGGAGAAGCTCATGCGCTCCATGCCGAAGCGGGCCAGGTCGAACTTGCTGGCGGCCGTGGCCATGAACTCGATCGCGCAGCAGGCGGTGCCGAAGGGCATGGGCCAGAGCGAGTTGGCGCGGCCCCAATTGACCAGAAAGTCGAGCTTGGTCGCGATCCAGCCCTCCTGCGACTGCGGCTGGTAGCTCACCACACGCGGCTCGCCGGCCGGCGCGGCGCTGGGCACCGGGAGCTGGCCGGGGCGGGCGGTCAATCCCACTGGAGCGCCCCCTTCTTCCACACGTAGACGAGCCCGGCGAGCAGAATGGCGATGAACACCAGCATCTCGCCGAATCCGAACCAGCTCACCTGTCCGGCCGGGCAGGCCCCGCCGACCGTCGGGACCGCACAGGACAGTTGCCGGTACCCGACCCCCCACGGGATCATGAACACCGTCTCGATGTCGAAGATGATGAACAACATCGCGACCATGTAGAACTTGACCGAGAACCGCTCCCGGGCGTCGCCCAGCGGTGGGATCCCGGACTCGTAGGCCGTCTGCTTTTCGGGGGTGACCCGCTGGCGGAGCTTGAGGTGCGATAGCCCGATGATGGCAGCCGCGTTCGCGACGACGAACGCCAGCAGCAGCAGCACCGGGAAATACGAGCTCGCCATGGTTGGGCGGGTACTCCAGAGTTCGTGAAAAATTTCACTAGCTCAGCGTCGGGAAGTTACCCGCCGCGCGGGGCGAATTCAACGCCCCTGGTCGAGGCGCGAGCACGGCCCAGCGCAGGGGCAAGCAGGGCCGCGCAGGGCCGCGCAGGGCCGCGCAGGCCGCGCGCGTACACACCGCGCACGCAGGTCCGCCCCGGTGCGCGCTGGTGCGCGCTGGTGCGCGCTGGTGCGCGCGGAGATGTCGAGACGCGTCGGTAGCGCGCGGGGATGCGCCCGGATACATTCGCCGCCCATGGGTATCCAGGCCGATCGGTGGATCACACGCATGGCCCTCGAGCACCGGATGATCGAGCCGTTCGAGGGGCGGCAGGTCCGCCAGGGGGTGATCTCCTACGGGGTGAGCTCGTACGGGTACGACATGCGGGTGGCCCGGGAGTTCCGGATCTTCACGAACGTCCTGAACTCGATCGTCGATCCCAAGGCATTCGACCCCAAGTCGTTCGTCGAGTTCGATGGCGACGTGTGCATCGTCCCCCCGAACTCCTTCGCCCTCGCCCGCTCGGTCGAATACTTCCGCATCCCCCGCGATGTCGTGACGGTGTGCGTGGGCAAGTCGACCTACGCCCGGTGCGGCATCATCACAAACGTGACGCCCTTCGAGCCGGAGTGGGAAGGGTTCGTCACGCTCGAGATCTCGAACACGACGCCGTTGCCCGCGAAGATCTACGCGAACGAGGGGATCGCGCAGGTGCTGTTCTTCAAGGGCGACGAGCCGCCGGAGATCTCATACGCCGACAAGAAGGGGAAATACCAGGGTCAGCAGGGCGTGACGCTGCCGAAGCTCTAGGACCGGCCCGGTCCGCCCACCGTCGGCACCGTCACCGCGGCGCGCCGTGCGCGCATCGTAGGGGCGGCATTCATGCCGCCCGCTGATCGCATCCCGCACCAATGCCGGGACGGCCGGGGGACGCGGGCCGTGCCGCCAACGGCGACCGCCCGACACGCCGGGCCGGGCATCGGTGTGGGATGCGCGTTGCGGGCGGCATGAATGCCGCCCCTACGGTGGCCGCGGGACGCGGCCGTTCCCGCCCCGGCATCGGTGTGGGATGCGATCAGCGGGCGGCATGAATGCCGCCCCTACGGGACATCACGATGTCCCCCCGTTCGGTGGTGGTCGGGGCACCCACACGCCCGCCCGGCATCACGGCGCCGACCCGCCCCGTCGTCACCGCCCCGTCGTCGCCCCGTCACCGCCCCGTCGTCGCCCCGTCGTCGCCCCGTCGTCGCCCCGTCGTCGCCCCGTCGTCGCCGTTCCCGGTGCGCCGGGACACGCACGCCCTCGCACGTGGCCATGTGCCACGACGGCATCACGGCCTCACCCCGCCGTTGTTGTTCCGGTGGCAGGGGCAATCGCTGCGCGATTGCCCCTGCCACCATCCCAACAAACCCTGTTCCTTTGGCGTCCGCGGGACGCGGCCCGCGCGACATGCCGGGCCAGGCACCCCTGTGGGATGCGATCAGCGGGCGGCATGAATGCCGCCCCTCCGGCATATCTACCACGCCGACGCGGGGGGCGACGTGCAGGCCCGGAGGAAATCGCGATTCATCCGGGCGATCACGTCGATGCTGATGAGCTTCGGACACGCCTCCTGGCACTCCCCGAAGAGCGTGCAATGGCCGAACCGTTCTTCGTCCATCTGTGCGACCATCCGGAGCACGCGCCGAGAGCGCTCGGGCTGCCCCTGAGGCAGGGCGCCGAGATGCGCGATCTTGGCCGCCGTGAAGAGCGATGCCGAGCCGTTGGGGCAGGCGGCGACACAGGCGCCACATCCGATGCAGGCGGCCGCATCCATCGCCGCCTCGGCCGCGTCCTTGGCCACCAGGATCTCGTTGGCGTCGCGGGCGCCGCCGGTCGGGGCCGTGATGAATCCGCCCGCCTGGATGATGCGGTCCAGCGCCGAGCGCTCCGTCACCAGGTCCTTGATGACCGGAAAGGCGGCCGACCGCCAGGGCTCGACCGTGATCGTCGACCCGTCGGCGAACACCCGCATGTGCACCTGGCAGGTCGCCGCTCCGCGCACGGGCCCGTGGGCGACCCCATCGATCATCATCGCGCACGACCCGCAGATCCCCTCGCGGCAATCGTGACTGAAGGCGATCGGCTCCTCCCCGCGCGCGCTGAGGCGCTCGTTCACGACGTCGAGCATCTCCAGGAACGATGCATCGGCGCTGATGTCCTGGGCCGGATAGTCGACGAAGCGGCCGGGGACGGTCGGCCCCGGCTGACGCCACACGCGCAGCGTCAGATCCATCGGGGGCTCCTGCGACCGGGTCGCGACCTCACTTGTAGCTCCGCTGACTCGGATGCACGGTCTCGAAGTCGAGCGGCTCCGCATTGAGATGCGCGGGGGCGTCCGGGCCCGCGTACTCCCAGGCCGAGACGTACGAGAATCGCTCGTCGTCGCGAAGCGCCTCGCCGTCGGCCGTCTGGCTCTCCTCACGAAAGTGGCACCCGCACGACTCGGTGCGCGTGAGCGCATCCCGGCAGATGAGGGCCGCGAGCTCGAGGAAGTCGGCGACTCGGCCCGCCTTCTCGAGCGCCTGGTTGAGTCCCTCCCCTGCCCCGGGCACCATCACGTCGCGCCAGAACTCGGCGCGGAGCGCCGTCACCGCGGCCAGCGCCTCGCGCAGCCCGCCGTCGGTCCGCGCCATGCCGCACTTGTCCCACATGATCGCCCCCAGCTCCCGGTGGAAGGAGTCGATCGTCCGCGTGCCGCGGATCGCGAGAAGCCTGCGTGTGCGGTCGGCCACCTCCGCTTCGGCGCATCGGAACTCCGGCGCGGTCGCGTCGACCGCCGGCGGGCGCGCCGACGCCAGATAGTCGCCCATCGTGTAGGGCAGGATGAAGTAGCCGTCGGCCAGCCCCTGCATGAGCGCACTCGCGCCGAGCCGGTTGGCGCCGTGGTCGGAGAAGTTCGCCTCACCGATCACGTGGAGCCCGGGGATCGTGCTCATCAGGTTGTAGTCGACCCAGAGGCCGCCCATCGTGTAGTGCACCGCCGGATAGATGCGCATCGGCACCCGGTACGGGTCCTCGTCCGTGATGCGCTGGTACATCTCGAACAGGTTGCCGTACCGCTCGGCGATCACCCGCGTCCCGAGACGCTCGATCGCATCGCGGAAGTCGAGATAGACGCCGAGTCCCGTCGGGCCGACGCCCCGTCCCTCGTCACACACCTGCTTGGCCGCGCGCGAGGCGATGTCGCGCGGGGCGAGATTGCCGAAGCTCGGGTATTTCCGCTCGAGATAATAGTCGCGCTCGGCGTCCGGGATCTCGTTGGGCGGGCGCGCGTCGCCTCCCTGGCGCGGCACCCAGACGCGCCCATCGTTCCGGAGGGATTCGCTCATCAGGGTGAGTTTGGACTGGTAGTCGCCGCTCACCGGGATGCAGGTCGGGTGGATCTGTGTGAAGCAGGGATTCGCGAACGCCGCGCCGCGCTTGTACGCCCGCCAGATCGCCGTCGCGTTGGAGTTGCGGGCGTTCGTCGAGAGGAAGAACACGTTGCCATACCCGCCCGTCGCCAGGACGACCGCGTCACCGACGTGCGACTGGACCTGCCCGGTGAGCAGGTGGCGGGTGACGATCCCGCGCGCCCGCCCGTCGATCACGACCAGATCCAGCATCTCGGTGTGCGGGTGGATCTCGACCGCGCCCCGTCCGATCTGCCGCTCGAGCGCCTGGTAGGCACCGAGCAGCAGTTGCTGGCCCGTCTGCCCCCGCGCATAGAACGTCCGCGACACCTGCGCGCCGCCGAAGGAGCGATTGGCGAGCAGGCCGCCATACTCGCGGGCAAACGGGACGCCCTGCGCCACGCACTGGTCGATGATGTTGACGCTGACCTGGGCGAGGCGGTAGACGTTGGCCTCCCGGGCCCGGAAGTCGCCGCCCTTGATGGTGTCGTAGAACAGGCGGAAGATGGAATCGCCGTCGTTCTGGTAGTTCTTCGCGGCGTTGATCCCGCCCTGCGCGGCGATGCTGTGCGCGCGGCGCGGCGAGTCGTGGTACGTGATGCACACGACCCGGTATCCGAGCTCGCTCAGGGTGGCCGCGGCCGACGCACCGGCGAGGCCGGTGCCGACGACGATCACCGTGTACTTCCGCTTGTTCGCGGGATTGACCAACCGCATGTCGAACTTGTGCCGCTCCCACTTGTCCTCGAGCGGCCCCGGCGGAACGCGCGACTGCAAGGTCAGCACGGGTAGGTCACCTGAGCCAGCCGACGAGGACGGCCAACGGGACGAGGGCGAAGCCCACCGCCACGGCGACCGCGATCACGATCGCGAGTGGTCGGTGGAAGGGGTTGGCAGCCGGTCGGGTGAGACCCAGCGTGCGGACCGAGCTCCAGGCGCCGTGGTACAGGTGGAGCCCCAGGGCGACCATCGCCGCGATGTAGAACAGGGCGACGGGCCAGACGCGGAACCCGGTGACCAGGTTGGCGTAAACATCCCCCGGCTGGAAGGACGGGTGGAGCGTTCCCGTCGTGAGATGCAGCAGGTGGAAGACGATGAACACGAGGAGCAGCACGCCGCCCCACCGCATGGTGCGGGCCGCGAGCGTCGAGACCTGCGGCCGGCGCTCGGCGTAGCCCGTGGGCCTGGCCGCGCGCGCGATCCGCGTGAGCTGCCACGCCGCATCGATGTGCAGGATGACCGCCGCGAGCAGGATGACGCGCACGACCCAGAGCAGCTCGTCGGCCGTCCCGTGCAGGAACCGGCCGAGCGCGTTGACGGCGTCCGGACCCCGAAAGGCGAGCGTCACGTCGAGCATGTGCACGATCACGAACCCGATCAGGATCAGGCCGGTCACCGCCATGACGATCTTCTTCCCAACGGTGGAGCGGTAGAACACCAGCGGCCGCATGGCGCGGAACTCCGCGCCTAGAGCTTGACCGCGGCCATCGGCTCGCGAACGGCCTCTGCGCTCCGGGCGAGCTCCGCGCGCTCGGCCGCGGTCAGCTCGACCTCGATGATGCGCTCGAGCCCGCGCCGACCGAGCTTGCACGGCACGCCGAGGAAGAGCCCCGACATCCCGTACTCACCCTCGAGCCAGGCGGCGCACGGCAGGATGCGCTTCTCATCGCGGACGATCGCCTCCACCATCTGGACGGCGGCCGCCGACGGCGCGTAGTACGCCGAGCCGGTCTTGAGGTGCTTCACGATCTCGGCGCCGCCGTTGCGCGTCCGGGTCACGAGCGCGTCGAGCCGCGTGCGGTCCAGGAGTTGGGCGACCGGGATGCCGCTCACGGTCGTGTAGGAGACGAGGGGGACCATGGTGTCGCCATGACCGCCCAGCACCATCGCCTGGATGTCGCGTACCGAGACGTCGAGCGCCTCGGCGAGGAATGCGCGGTAGCGCGCCGTATCGAGCACGCCGGCCATGCCGAGGATCCGCTCGCGTGGGAAGCCGGTGACGCGCTTCGCCACGTAGCACATGACGTCGAGCGGGTTCGACACCATGATGATGATCGCGTCGGGCGAGGTCGTGCGGATCGCCTCGCACACCTGCCGGACGATGCCCGCGTTGGTCGCGAGGAGATCGTCGCGCGACATCCCCGGCTTGCGGGCGATGCCGGCCGTGATCACGACGATGTCGGAGCCCGCCGTCTCGGCGTAGTCGTTGGCCCCGACGATCCGGGTATCATATCCTTCGATCGGCGCCGATTGATACAGGTCGAGCGCCTTGCCCTGTGGAATGCCTTCGGCCACGTCGACCATGACGACGCGGCGAGCGAGCTGCTTTTCCGCGAGCCGTTGCGCGGTCGTCGCGCCGACATTGCCGGCCCCGACGACGGTAATCGTATTCACCATGCCGCGAATTCTATCCGCTCACCCTCCAACTTGCGAGAGCGCGCGCAATCCGCCGACGCGCATCTGGAGCAGCTCGTGCTCGCGCGGCTTGTTCGCCAACGCGTCGTGGAAGCGCGGCGCGAGGGGCTCGCCCGCCCGGAGCGGCGTCCGCAGATCGACCTCGTGATCGCCGAACAGGCAGGTGCGCAGGCGCCCGTCGGCGGTCAGTCGGACCCGGTTGCAGGAGGCACAGTAGGTGTGCGTCATCGGCGTGATGACACCGATCGTCCCGGCCGCTCCGGCGAGGCGGTAGTACGCCGCCGGTCCATTGCCCCGGGCCGGCCCGGCGGTGGGCGTCAGCGCGCCGAGGCGGCCGATGCGGTCCAGCACCTCATCGCTCGCCACCACGTGCTCCCACGTGAGCGCGCGCATGTCGCCGACCGGCATGAGCTCGATGAACCGGACGTGCCAGGGGTTGCGCTCGGTGAGCCGGGCGAAGTCCTCGATCTCGTCGTCGTTGATGCCGCGCATGACCACGACGTTGATCTTGATCGGGGCGAGCCCGACGCGCTCGGCGGCGAGCGCGGCCACCACGGGGTCGAAGCCCAGGTCGCGCCGGGCGATGCGGGCGATGCGCTCGGGGCGCAGGCTGTCGGCACTCATGTTGACACGGTCGAGCCCCGCCTCGTGCAGTGGGCCCGCGAGCTCGCGCATCCGCACGCCGTTCGTGGAGAGCGCGATGTCCTCGACCGCCGGCACGGCCCGCAACATGGCGACGAGCCGCACCAGATCCGGCCGGATCGTCGGCTCGCCCCCGGTGATGCGCACGCGTCGGAGCCCGAGCGGGGCCAGTTGCTGCACGACGTCCGCGATCTCCTCGTACGAGAGAATGTCGGACTTGGGCAGCCAGGTCAGCCCCTCCGGCGGCATGCAGTACAGACACCGGAAGTTGCAGCGGTCCGTCACCGAGATCCGGAGATACTCGATGCGCCGGCCAAACTGGTCGCGCGCCCCGTCGAGCCCCGTCACGCGAGCTCCCCCGGCGTCCGGTCGACGGCCCCACCGGTCGGGTCGACCCACTCGCGGGTCCCGTCCACGTAGTGCTCCCGCTTCCAGATCGGCACGCGCCGCTTGAGCTGCTCGATCACGTAGCGAGCGGCGTCGAAGGCCGGCGCGCGGCGCTCGTGCGCGGCGGCGATGGCGACGCTCGGCACGCCGACCGCCAGGTGCCCGACGCGATGATGCACCGCGAGCGCGCGCGTGCGGAACCGGCTGGCCGCCTCATCCGCGATCACGCGCATCTCCCGCTCCGCCATCGCCGCGTAGGCCTGGTAGTCGATCCCGGACACCGCCCGACCCTCGTTGGTCTCGCGGACGGTCCCCAGAAAGAGCACCGTTGCGCCGGCCCCGGGATCGCCGACGGCCCGCACGAGCGCGTCGACGTCGATCGGCCCCTCGACGATCGCGACCGTCGGCACCGAGGCCACCGAGGCCACGGAGGCGGGCCGAGCGGGGGGAATGGGAGGCGCCTGAGGACCGGCCTCCGCCGCCCGCCCGGCCATGGCCTGGACCGGCGTCACGGTCAGCCCCCGGCCACCGGCGGAATGAGCGCCACCTCGTCGCCGGTCGCGAGCACGCGGTCGTATGCCGCGTATTCCTGGTTCACGGCCACGAGTGGGCGGGGCGGAAGTCGATCGTGACCCCCCGCCCGGATCCGAGCGACGAGGTCACCGACGGTGGCGCCGGGACCGACCTGAACGTCGAGCTCGCGACGCCCGAGGGCGTCGGCATACGACGCGAAGAGGAGGACGGTGAGTGTCATGGGCGTCTCCGCAATCTACCGTGGGAGCGCCCCGGGCCGCGCGCACCGGGCGACGCCGGGCCCTCCCCAGCCGACCGCGGGCTACGCCTCGGACAGCTCCGAGATCGGTACGTGGGCCACCATGGCGCGCAACTCCTTGGAGGGCTTGAAGACCGGGACCGGGCGGGCCGACACCTCCACCGGGGCGCCCGTCCGTGGGTTCCGCGCCATCCGGGTCTTGCGCTGGCGGATCTTGAAGGTGCCAAACCCACGCACTTCGATGTTGTGCTGCTCCCGCAAAGCCTCCTTGATCGCGTCCAGGAAGGAGTCGACCACGCGGGCACAATCCTTCTTGGAAATCATGGGCCCGGCGGTGCGCGCAATCTGGGTCGTGACGTGCTCGACGAGGTCGGCTTTAGTCATGGGTAGACCCCAGCGTAGACGCGTACGCAATGCTGAATGTCATGGCAACGGGGGCCCGACTCGGCCCCCGCCACGAAGTCGAAGCTATGGCGTTACTTATTGCACGTCAAGAGCTTGGCTCACTCCAGCTCGCTCTTGACAGCGGCGGGGTGGCCGATCCGCCCCCGCCGGGTCGCCAGAGGGCGATCAGGCGACCGCGCCGCTCCGCACCTGGGCGAGAAAGGTGTCGAAGAGCCCTCGGGCATCGTGCGGGCCCGGGGCCGCCTCGGGATGGTACTGCACACCAAAGATCGGAAGCTCTCGATGCCGCAGCCCCTCGATCGTGCCGTCGTTCAGGTTGATGTGCGTCACCTCCAGCGCGGACGCACCGTCGATGCCTCCCGCCGAGCCGCAAACGGTAAAACCGTGATTCTGCGACGTGATGGTCACGATGTCGCTCGCGAGCTCGCGCACCGGATGATTCCCGCCCCGATGCCCGTACGGCATCTTCGCGGTCCGGCCGCCGTAAGTGAGGGCGAGTAACTGATGCCCGAGGCAGATGCCGAAGATCGGCACCCCGCGCTCGGCGATCGTGCGAATCATCGGCAGCGCGTAGGCGACTGCCGCGGGATCTCCCGGGCCGTTGGAGAGGAAGACGCCGTCGGGCGCGTACGCGAGCGCCGCCGACGGGGGCGTCGTGGCCGGGACGACGGTCACCCGGCAGTCCTGGGCCTCGAAGAGGCGGAGGATATTGCGCTTGATCCCGTAGTCGTACGCGACGATGTGGTGTGAGGCCGCCGAGCTCCCCCAGGTGTACGGCTCGGGCGTCGAGACGAGCGTCGCCAGGTCCAGCCCTTCCATCGACGGGCAGGCGTCGAGCGCGGCCCGAACCGCATCGTCCGGGTCGGTCCCGGAAGCCATCACGCCACGCATGACGCCCGCTGATCTCAGGTGGCGTGTCAGGCGCCTGGTGTCAACCTCCGTCAGGATCGGCACTTGAGCATCGGACAACCAACTCTCGAGCGAGGCGCTCGCCCGCCAGTTCGAGTAGGTGGGCGACAGCTCGCGGACCACGACGCCGGCGACCTGCGGCGCGCCGGACTCCGGGTCCTCGCTGTTCACGCCGTAATTCCCGATCTGCGGCGCGGTGAGCACCACGATCTGCCCGCGGTACGACGGGTCGGTGAAGACTTCCTGGTAGCCGGTCATGTTGGTGGTGAACACGACCTCGGCGACGGTCGGCCGTGTGCCGGACCGGAGGCAGCCGCGAAAAAGGGTTCCGTCCTCGAGGAGGAGGAACCCTGGTGTGAATGCCCGGAGGCTCATCCGACTACTTGGGCGGCGACGCCGGTGACTGACGAGGAGTCCGGCCGGCAGGCGCCGGCTGGGGCGCGGCGCCGGTACGCGCGGCACCCGCCGGTTGTGCGCCGGCCGGCGACTGGGCGGCGGGCGTGCCCGGGGCGGCCGGCGCGGGCTGGAAGGGGAGCGCCGGGGCCGCTCCGCCGCTCGTCGGCGCCGGTGCGGCGGGTGCGGTGGCCGGCGGCGCGAGCCCCTGCTCGAGCACCGACTTGGGCGTCCGGCTCCGGGTCGACGCGACCTGGAGCGCGAACGCGATCGCGATGAAGATGCCGCCGGCCCACCAGCTCACTCTGGTCAGGAGGTTGCCGGCCTGACGGGTCCCGATGAATGCGTCGGGCGACGAGCTGACGCCGCCAAAGCTGGCCGCCATGCCCGAACCCTTGCCACTCTGGAGCAGAATGGCGGCGCCGAGCACGAAGCAGTCGAGGATCAGCAGTCCGACCAGCAACCCGGTGAGCATCGAGATACGATCAGCGAAAGGGCTCGTGACCAGCGTCGTTCCAACCCCGGAATTTGCCGGGGCGACGGCATCGGGTCAATCCCGCGTCAGCGACCTGATCCGAGCGACGCGGTGGCGACGATGGCGGCCCAGGACGCGGGATGGAGACTCGCACCGCCGACGAGCAGACCGCCGACCTCCGGCGCGGCGAGGAGCGCCGCGGCGTTGTCCGGTGTCACGCTGCCGCCGTAGAGAATCGGTACATCGCGGGCCGCGCCGGCCGTCGGCGCAGGAGGGGGAACGAGACGCCGGAGGGCGACGCGCAGGGTGGCGTGCGTCCGGCTGGCATCGGCGGGCGAGGCCGTGCGGCCCGTGCCGATCGCCCATACCGGCTCGTACGCCACGAGTGCGCGGGCGATCGCATCCGGGGCAAGCTCGCTGAACCCGGCGTGGAGCTGCCGCAGCACGACATCCTCCGTCGCGCCCGACTCGCGCTCATCGAGCGTTTCCCCGACGCAGAGGATCGGCGTGAGACCGGCGCGCACGACGGCTTGGCATTTCCGCGCCGTGTCGGCGTCGCTCTCGTGGAAGAGGTGCCGGCGCTCCGAGTGGCCGACGAGGACGAACTCGGCGCCCGCGTCCCGTGCGAGCGGCGCCGAGATCTCGCCGGTGAAGGCCCCGCGATCTTCCCAGTAGACATTCTGCACGCCGAAGTGGAGGTCGGCGCGCGACGCCGCGGCCGCGCGGGCGGTGCCGAGGGAGAGCGCCGGCGGGAAGAGAATCACCGTACGGTCGCGGCTGGCCGGTGCGCGCTCGATGTAGGCTGCGACGAAGGCCGCGGCATCTGCCGGGCCCAGATTCATCTTCCAGTTGGCGGCCAGGACCGGGAGCGCGATCACGCGACCTGGTCGAGCGCCGCGACCCCGGGCAGCGTCTTGCCCTCGAGAAACTCGAGCGAGGCGCCGCCCCCGGTCGAGACGTGACTCATCGCCGACTCGAGGGCCTCCTGCGCCACGGCCGCGGCCGAGTCCCCGCCGCCGACGATCGTGACCGCCCCGTCCCCGGTTGCCGCGGCCATGGCCCGGGCGATGGCGCGCGTCCCGGCGTCGAACGGCGGCGTCTCGAACACCCCCATCGGGCCGTTCCAGAGGATCGTCCGGGCGGTGGCGATCGCGCGTCCGTACGACTCGGCGGTCCGCGGACCGATGTCGTACATCGCCTCGTTCGCGGGGATCGCCGACCGTGCCACGGGGTGCGCCTGCTGCGCCGCCTGGAGCGAGGGCGCGACCATGGCATCATGCGGCAGGGTGAGCCGCGCGCCGGCCTGCGCGAGGAGATCCTTGGCCATGAACACGCGCTCGGGCTCGACCAGCGACCGGCCGACCTCGAGCCCCATCGCGCGGTAGAAGGTGCACGCCATCGCGCCGCCGATGAGCATGCCGTCGACCCGCGGCAGCAACTGCGCGATAACGTCGATCTTGCCCGAGATCTTGGCGCCGCCGAGGATGGCGATGAATGGGCGCCGCGGCTCGGCCAGCGCCTGGCCGAGGTAGGCCAGCTCCTTCTCCAGGAGCAGCCCGGCGACCGCGGGGCGAAGCACGTGCGCGATCCCTTCCGTGGAGGCGTGGGCCCGATGCGCGGCGCCGAAGGCATCGTTGATGAAGAGGTCGCCCAGCTTTGCCAGCTCGCGCGCGAGTCGCGGATCGTTCGCCTCCTCGCCGGGGAGGAAGCGCGTGTTCTCGAGCAGCACGACCGATCCCGGCGGGATCTCGTGCGTCGAGCGCACGGCATCGTCGCTGTCGACCGTCTCGACAAAGCGCACCGGCACGGGCAGCAGCTCGCCGAGGCGACGGGCGACGGGGTCGAGCGAGAACCTGGCGTCGGGCTTGCCCTTGGGCCGCCCGAGGTGCGACAGCAGCACGACGCGGGCGCCGGCGTCGGTCAGCAGGCGGATCGTCGGGAGCGCCGCGCGGATGCGCGTGTCGTCGGTGATCCGGTTCCCCTCGAGCGGCACATTGAAGTCGACGCGCACGAGTGCCCGCCGTCCGCGCAGCTCCGCCGGGGAGAGATCCCGGACCGAGGCCGTGCGCGCCACGTCAGACGGCTCCGCCGGCGGCTCCCGCCCGGCGCTCACGCCGAGCATGGATCACGTACGAGGCCAGCCCCACGAGGATGCCGGCCAGGATCGCGCCGTAGCCCGTGAACTCCAGGCGGTAGTAATGCATCCACTGTGAAAACGCGTCGTGCCCCTTGCTCACCACGATGTGTTGCGTCGCGAGGCGCGTGTTGCCCGCGTGCGCCGTGGCGATGAGGCCCACACCGGCGACGACCAGCGCGAGCGCGATGAGATCGCGAGTCCGGTCGGCGCGGGTGGTGACGGCCCCGGCTCGGCGCGGCGGTCCCGCGGGTCCCCGTCCGGCGGTCACAGACGGGCCGCCACGTAGCGCAGGAGATCGACGCACCGCGATGCGTAGCCCCACTCGTTGTCGTACCAGCCGGAGACCTTGACGAGGGTGCCATCGATGACCTTGGTGCTGCCGGCATCGAGGACGCACGAATAGGCGCTGCCCACGTAGTCGACCGAGACCAGCTCCTCCTCGGAGTAACCGAGGTATCCGTGGAGCGGCCCGTCGGCGGCCGCCGCACGGAACGCCGCGTTCACGTCCGCGGCCGTCGTCGGCCGCTCGACCTCGACCGTGAGGTCGGTGAAGGACACGTCGGGCGTCGGGACGCGGATCGCGACCCCGTCGATCTTCCCCTTGAGCTCGGGGATGACCAGCGCCGTCGCCTTGGCCGCACCGGTCGTCGTCGGGATGATCGAGACCGCGGCCGCTCGCGCCCGCCGGAGGTCCTTGTGCGGGAGATCGAGGATGCTCTGATCGTTGGTGTAGCTGTGCACGGTCACCATCGAGCCATGGCGGAACCCGAACGCGTCGCGCACCACCTTGACCATCGGCACGAGGCAATTCGTCGTGCACGACGCGTTGGAGATGATCTGGTGCCGGGCCGGGTCGTAGCGGTCCGTGTTGACGCCCATCACGAGCGTGACGTCCTCACCCTTGGCCGGGGCCGAGATCACGACCTTTCTGGCGCCGGCGTCGATGTGCTTGCGCGCCTTGGCGGCGTCGGTGAACCGACCCGTGGACTCCAGGACGAGGTCGACCCCGAGATCGCGCCACGGCAGCTTGTCGGGCTCCTTCTCGGCGAAGACCCGGACCGCCTGGCCGTTGACGCAGATCGCGTCCGGCGTGGCCTCGACCGCGCCCGCGAACGTGCGGTGCACGGAGTCGTACTTGAAGAGATGCGCGAGCGTGCGCGTGTCGGTGAGGTCGTTCACGGCCACGAACTCGAGATCCGCCACCTCCTGCTCGAGCGCGGCCCGCAGGACCTGCCGTCCGATCCGCCCAAACCCGTTGATGCCCACTCGTGTCGTCATCCCGGTAGTCTCTCCATCTCGGGCACGAGTGTCAACGGCGAGATGATGCGTGACCTATGGGCCCGCCGTGCGTCACGCTGGCCCTCACGCCGGCCCTCACGCCGGCCCTCACGCCGCCGTGTTGCGGGCTCGGCATGCGCGCGCGCCTATCGGCGCCCGAGCGGACGGCTCGCGCCGGCCGGCGCGTCCCCCACGGCACGCCACATCGCCGCCCGGTCGGGCGGCTGCCCGAACCACCGCTCGAACGCCAGCGCGCCCTGCTCGACGAGCATGGGCAGGCCATCGCAGGCGCGGTGCCCTTCGGCCCGCGCCGCGCGCACCCACGCTGTCTCGCCGGGGCGGTACACGAGGTCGATCACGTCGGCGCCCGAGGGGATGAGGAACGGGTCGATCGGCATCTCGTCGTTCATCATCCCGATCGACGTCGCGTGCACGACGAGCGATGCGCCGGCGAGCGCGTCGAGCGCCGATCGGACCGGCGTCGCGACGCCCGGAAAGCGCGCCGCCAGCGCGACTGCCCGCTCATGGGTGCGGTTCCAGAGGCGTACCTCGCAGCGCGGCCACCCGGCAGCGGCCGCGAGCACGGCAGCGGCCGCTCCGCCGCCGCCCAGGAGCGCAATGCGGGTCCGCGCCGGAACGGCCCCGCGCAATCGCACGACCGCGTTGTGGAAGCCGCCGACGTCGGTGTTGTCACCGACGAGCACACCATCCTCCACCCAGAACGTGTTCACCGCGCCGACGACGCGGGCCACGGCGGTGAGCCGGCCACACAGCCGACTCGCGGCCTGCTTGTGCGGCACGGTGACATTGCCGGCCACGTTTTCCGTGGTGAAGAACCCCAGCACGGTGGCGAGATCCGGGGGCTCGACGTCCCAGGCCGCGTAGGCGATCGGGATGGCCGCGGCGGTGAGCGCGGCGCTCTGCATCTTCGGCGACAACGAGTGCGCGACGGGGTGCCCCAACAGCACGAGCTGCTTGGGTCGCCCGGTCAACTGACGGCCCGCTCCGCTGCCAGGCGGTCGACCGCGCGCCGGATCTCGGTCTCCAGCTCCTCCACCGTCACCCGATACGTGCCGAGGTCTCCACCGAACGGGTCGCTGACCGACCGATCGTCGGCGCCGCGCGACGCGTAGCTGGTGAGCAGGTGTGCCTTCCCGGCGCCCCCCAGTGCCTCGATGCGCTCGAGGTGGTGCGGTCCCATGACGAGGATGAGATCGGCCGCCTGCACCAGCTCAGGGCTCACCTGCCGCGCCCGGTGCTCGGTGAGATCGAGCTGGCGCTCGAGCCCGACCAGCAGTGCGCCGTCCGAGGCCGGCTGCCCCTCGGCCGCACTCGTCCCGGCGCTCGAGACCTCGAGGTTGGAGAGCCCGCGTTCCTCGGCCACCTGGCGTGCGATCGCCGCGGCGATGGGGCTGCGGCAGGTGTTGCCGGTGCAGATGAAAAGGATGTGCATCGCCCGTCCTAGGCGTCACCGATGAGATCGGGGACGCTCGCGCGCAAGACGTCGGCCGAGATCGCTCCCGGCCGGATGACGCGTGGCCGCCGCCCTGTGCAGTCGACCACCGTGGACGGCGCCGACGGGTCGAGTCGTCCACCATCGAGCACCAACAGCCCCCCGCGTCCGATCGCGCTCCCCCACTGGGATACAATCTCTCCGGCCGACATCGCGGGCGGTACCCCTGGTCGGTTGGCGCTCGTCGACGTGATCGGCTCCCCGAAGGCGCGAATGAGCCGAGAGATGCCGGCATGCGGCGTCCAGCGCACGGCGATGCCCCCTTCGGGCCCCCGCAGACGATCGGGGATCCGACCCTCGCCGCCGGGGAGCACGAGCGTGAGGGGGCCGGGCCAGTGGCGAGCGGCGAGCGCCGCGGCCTGGCCGCCCAGTCGGAGTCCGAGCCGGAGCAGCATGTCGCTGCCGGCGATGAGCAGCAGGAACGGCTTGCCGGGTGGCCGTCCCTTGAGGGCGATGAGGGCGTCGACGCCATCCCGGTCCGCGCTCCCGCCGAACCCGTACACCGTCTCGGTCGGATAGGCGAGGACGCGGCGGGCGGTCAGGTGGGCGCAGGCGAGCGGCACGCCGGCCTCGACCTCCGCCGACGACCAGAACGGGATCGCGCGCGCCGGCGGCTCGGTCACTCGGCGAGCGCCGCCAGCGCGTCGGCGCGCGCAAAGTCCGACTCCTCGGTGATCTTCATGGCGCGCTCGCTCCCCTGGACGACCGTCACCGCGATGCCCAGCCGCTCGCAGAGCGCCGCATCATCGGTGGCGACGATCCGGTCGCGCCGGGCCTCGGCGTGGGCCCGCTCGATGAGTGCGCGCGGGAACGCCTGCGGCGTCTGCGCGCGCCACAGCCCCGCGCGCTCGACGGTGCGCACGATGCGTCCATCGCCGGCCACTTCCTTGATCGTGTCGACGACCGGGAGCGCGGCCACCGCCCCGCACCCGCGCCGCGCCACGGCGATCACGGCGTCGATCGTCGCGTCGGTCACGAGCGGCCGGGCCGCGTCGTGGACGACCACGATCTCGACCTCGGGCGGGAGATCCTCGAGTCCGTTGGCGACCGACTCCTGCCGCTCGCGCCCGCCGATGGAGAGGAGCAACCGGTCGAGGTCCGACTGGAACAGCCAGGGCGGTGGGTCACCGAGGTGCGAGCGCGGCAGGACACAGACGACCATCGCGACGTCGGCCCGCGCCTGGAACCGCTGGACGCTGTGCAGCAGCATCGGTTTGCCGGCGACCCATCGGAACTGCTTGAGCTCCGGCGAGCCCGTGCGCGCCCCCGCGCCCGCGGCGACGATCACCACGCCGACGTCGCGGACCGCGCCCCCATCGGTCTCACCCGCTCCCCGTCCCCCTCCCGCCGCTCCCCCCACCCCCCCGGCCCCGACCGCGCCCGTGGTCATACGAAGAGCTGCGTGAACAGGCCGTGAAGGGTCGCCACCCCGGTGATCTCGAGACCGGCAGTCGAGCGGCGCGGGACGGCGCGGTCGGCAACATATGCCGTGCGCATCCCCATCTTTGCCGCTTCGGCGAGCCGCCGCTCGACCTGCGAGACGGGACGGACCTCGCCGCCCAATCCGACCTCGCCGATGAAGGCGGCGTCCGGCGGCAGCGCGCGATCGAAGACGCTCGACGCGAGCGCGGCGACGACCGCGAGATCACCGGCCGGCTCCTGGAGCCGGACGCCGCCGACCACGTTCAGGAAGACGTCGAGCGCCCCGAAGGAGAGATTCGCGCGCTTGTCGAGCACGGCGAGCAGCAGGGCGAGCCGGCGGTTGTCGTATCCGGTCGCGACACGCTGGGGCGTCCCGAACCCCGCCTTGGCGGCGAGCGCCTGGACCTCGACGAGCACGGGGCGCGTCCCCTCGAGGAGCGCGGTCACGGCGCTCCCGGAGGCGGTGCGCGTCCGATCGCCGAGAAACAGCTCGGAGGGGTTCTCGACGGCGATGAGGCCCGCCTGCGTCATGCGGAACACCCCGATCTCGTCGACGCTGCCGAAGCGGTTCTTGGTCGCCCGCAGCACGCGGTGGTCGGCGACCGTCTCACCCTCGAAGTACAGCACCGTGTCGACGATGTGCTCGAGCGTCTTGGGGCCAGCGATCCCGCCGCCCTTGGTCACGTGACCGACGACGAAGACGGTCGTGCCGCTCTCCTTGGCGAACCGCATGAGCCGAGCGGCGCACTCGCGCACCTGCCCCACGTTGCCGGGCGCGCCCTCGAGGTCGGCGGTGAAGACCGTCTGGATGGAGTCGACCACCAGCACGCTCGGGTGGGCGGCGCCGGCCGTGGCGAGGATCGTCTCGAGGTGGGTCTCCGCGAGCAGAGCGACGTCCGCGGCATCGTCGGCCAACCGGTCGGCGCGGAGCTTGACCTGGAGCGGCGACTCTTCGCCCGAGACATAGAGCGCCGGCCGGCCGGCGCCGTGCAGGCGGGCCGCGGCCTGGAGGAGCAGCGTCGACTTGCCCGCGCCGGGCTCGCCGCCCAGGAGCACCATCGACCCCGGGACGACCCCGCCACCGAGCACAAAGTCGAACTCGCCAAGTCCCGTGCGCCACCGCTCGGACTCGGCGCCCGAGACCTGCCGGAGGGGCGGGGCCGCGGCCACGCGCCCGCCGGCACCGAGCCCCGCGCCGCCCGGCAGCCGGCGCCCATTGGCTCGGGCCGGGCGCGGCGACGCCGGTGCCGCCACCTCCTCGACGAGCGTGTTCCACTCGCCGCAGCTATCGCAGCGGCCGCCCCAGCGCGCGTGCGCCGCGCCGCACTCGGTGCAGCGATAGACCGTCTTCACCTTGGGCATGATGAAATATGGCCGTCATCCCTGGCCGCGCGCGGAGTAGTTCTCGAACCGGGTGTAGCTCTTGTGGAAGTAGAGGTTGACCGTTCCGATCGGGCCATTGCGCTGCTTGCCGACGATGATCTCGGCGCGGCCCTCGAGCGAGTTGCCATCCTTGTCGGTCGGGCCCTCGTAGACCTCGGGGCGGAAGATGAACATGACGAGATCGGCGTCCTGCTCGATCGCGCCGGACTCGCGCAGGTCCGAGAGCTGCGGCCGCTTGGACTCGCCCGTCCGCTGCTCGGGCGCGCGGGAGAGCTGTGAGAGCGCCACGACCGGGACGGCCAGCTCCTTGGCCAGGGCCTTGAGCGAGCGCGAGATCTGGCTGATCTCCTGCTGCCGGTTCTCGGCCCGGCTCGGGCCCTGGATGAGCTGGAGGTAGTCGACGACGACCATGCCGACGCCGGCGTCGACCTTGAGGCGCCGGGCGCGCGAGCGCATCTCGAGGAGCGAGATGCCGGCGCTGTCGTCGATGTAGATCGGCGCCGAGCTCAGGATGCCGGCGGCGCGGGCGAGGCGCGGGAAGTCGTCGTCGCGCAGCATCCCCTTGCGGAGGCGCTGGGCGTCGATGCGGGCCTCACTCGTGAGGAGCCGCTGCACGAGCGACTCCTTGCTCATCTCGAGCGAGAAGAAGGCGATCGGGATGTTGTGCTCGATCGCCGCGTGTTGCGCGAGATTGAGGCAGAGCGCCGTCTTCCCCATGCTCGGCCGCGCCGCGACGATGACGAGGTCCGACGGCTGAAAGCCCGACGTGATCTCGTCCAGGTCGGCGAACCCGCTCGGCACGCCGGTGATGTTCTTGCCGCCCCGCGACAGCGCCTCGATCCGCTCCATCGTGGGCCAGAGCAGCTCCTTGATGCGCGTGAACTCCGCGCCGCCGCGCGCCTGGCTCAGCTGGAGGATCCTGTGCTCGGCCTCGTCGAGGAGCTCGGCGGCCGTCGTCCGCGCCTCGAACGCTTCCCCGACGAGCCCCGTCGAGACCTCGATCAGGCGCCGCAGCAGCGCCTTCTCGCGCACGATACGCGCGTGGTACTCGACGTTGGCGGCCGTCGGGATGGCGTCGATCAGGAAGGTGATGTAGTCGCGGCCGCCGCTCGCCTCGAGCTCGCCCCGGCGGGCCAGCTCATCGGAGAGCGTCAGCGGGTCCACGACCTCCCGGCGCTCGGTGAGGGCCGCCATCGCGCGGAAGATTCGGCGATGCGACTCGCGGTAGAACATCGTGTCGTCGACGATCTCGGACGCCCGCATGATGGCGTCCGTGTCCATCATCATCGCCGCCAGGACGGCCTGTTCGGCATCCTCCGAGTGAGGCGGGCGACGATCGGCGTAGGGGTCCCGCGACGGCGCGGACGCGACGGCGGCGGACGCGAGGCCGTCGTCGGCCTCAGAGCCCGGTGCCATCGAGGATGCGGCGCGCGTACTGGACATCTTCCCAGGTCGGGCGTTTCCAGCTCGGGTTCCGGAGGAGCGCGGCCGGGTGATACGTGACGATCAGGGGCACACCGTAATACCGATGGACGGCACCGCGCAACTTGCCGATGGATTCCCGCGTCTGGAGGAGCGTCTGCGCCGCGAAGGTCCCGAAAGCCACGATCACGCGCGGCCGGATCACCTCCAACTGCCGCACGAGGTAGGGGCTACACGCGGTCACCTCATCGGGGAGCGGGTTGCGGTTCCCGGGCGGACGGTGCTTCAGGACGTTGCAGATGAACACCTCCTCGCGCCGAAGCCCGATCGCGCCCAGGATCTTGTCGAGGAGCTTCCCGGCCTGACCGACAAATGGCCGCCCCGTCTGATCCTCGGTGGCGCCCGGCGCCTCGCCGACACACACGAGCGAGGCGGTCGCGGAGCCCTCGCCCGGCACGGCGCGCGTCGCCGTGGCGGCGAGCGGGCAACACGTGCACTGCGCGACCGCCCGGGCGATGTCGTCGAGCGACTGGTACTGCGCCATGGGACCGCCGAAGAGCTCGCCGTCGCTCCGGCCAACCACGAGCCCGCTGGGCCAGGGGAGCTCCGCTGCCCCCCGGTCTGCCCCCCCGAGAGGGGTGGGCCCGGCGGCGGGCCCGGCGGCCGGCCCGGCGGCCGGCGGGGGTGCGTCGGCCGCCTCGCGGTCGGCGGCCGTGAGCACGGCACGCCAGTCCCGCGCGTCGGCTCCCCGGTCGGCCGCCACGTCGTCCGGCGGCGGCGGGTCGGCTCGGGGCGCCGAGGCGGCCGCCGTGACCGGCGGCCGGCGCCCGGTGCTCACGATTCGCATCACCTCGTCGACCGTCATCGCGTCGAGCACGAGCTCGCGCTCGCCAGCCTCGCGCCGCTGCTCCAGATAGCGGCGCAACTGCTCCCTACCGTCCACGCATCAGCCCCTCGACGCGATCGAGGATCGCGTCCGCCACGTCCGCCTTGTCCAACACGGGCAACTCCTCGGGTTCGGCGTCGCCGACGAGGAGGCTCACCCGGTTGGTGTCCGACATGAAGCCCGCACCCGGCTCGGTGGCGTCATTCACGACGACCATGTCGAGCGCCTTGCGCCGCAGCTTCGCCCGGCCGCCCGCGAGCGCCGCCTGCGTCTCGAGAGCGAAGCCGACCACGATCGTGCCCGGTGGACGGAGCGAGCGAGTCGCGACGAGCACATCCTCGGTCGCCACGAGCGGGATCGCGTCCGGCGCGGCGTCCTTCTTGATCTTCTGCGCGGCCACGGCCGCGGGCCGGAAATCGGCGGGCGCGGCCGCCATCACCAGCACATCGGCGCCCGGCAGATGCGCCGCCACCGCCGCCGCCATGTCGGCGGTCGTCTCCACCGGCACGACCGTCACACCGACCGGCGGGGCGACGGCGAGCGGCCCGGCGATGAGCGTCACGTCCGCCCCACGCCGCCACCCCGCGGCTGCGAGCGCGACTCCCATCTTCCCGCTGCTCCGGTTGGAGAGGAAGCGCACCGGATCGACGGGCTCGCGCGTCGGGCCGGCGGTGACGACGAGGCGCCGCCCGCGCAGGAGCCCGTCCCCGTCGAGCAGACGTCCGACGTGCGCGAAGATGGTCTCCGGCTCCGGCATCCGGCCGGGCCCCTGCCCCTCGCCGGCGGCGAGATCCCCGGTCTCCGGCTCGAGGACGTGATAGCCCAGGTCGCGGAGGTGTGACACATTCCGCGCCGTCTGCCGGTGGGCCCACATCCGATCGTTCATCGCGGGCGCCAGCAGGATCGGTGCGTCGGCGGCCAGCAGACAGGCGGTGAGCAGGTCGTCGGCGTGGCCATGGGCCGAACGGGCCATGAAGTCGGCGGTCGCCGGCGCGACCACGATGGCGTGGGCGGCCCGTGCGAGCGCGATGTGGTCGAGGGCGTGGCCGGCGGCGATCAGCGCCGTGTACACCGGGCGCCCCGTGAGCGCCTCGAAGGTCACGGGCCCCACGAACTCGCGCGCGGCGGCCGTCATCACCACATCGACCTCGGCGCCCGCCTTGGTGAGCAGCCGCGCCAGCGACGCCGACTTGTAGCTCGCGATCCCGCCGGTGACGCCGAGCACGATCCGGCGATTGGCGAAGGGCCGCACGGCGGCGAGATCAGTGGTGGGGGGAGCGGAGCGAGCTGGCGGTGGCCGGCGAGATGGGTCGTGCTACTCCGCGCGGCGGCGCGGCACGACGCGGTACGTCATGTTGCCGCCCGTGAGCTCCTCGAGCGCGCGCGTCGTCAGCTTCTTCTCCTTGGACGACGAGCGGTCGCGGGGAAACTCATTGAGCCCGCGCGCGTACTTCGCGGAGACGAGGACGCCCAGGTACTTGTTCATCGAGTGCGCGGCGACTTCGCCGGGGGTGAAGACACGCATCGTCTGCCTCTTCCTGGTGAGAACGTGAGTGGATCGGGGTGGTCGGCCCCGCCCTGCGCGCGTCCGACCGGTGCTACGCTTCGACCTGCGTTCGGAGCGCGGCGATGCCCCGCTCCACTCCCTGGACCAACTCGGCCACCCGGTCACCGAGTCGCGTGACCGCCCGCGGCCGCCTGAGCTGCTCGGCGTCGATGATCGCCGATACCTGGTGGACGGCCTCCTCCAGATCGCCGTTCACGACCACGTAGTCGTACACATCCATTGACGCCAGCTCCCGCTTCGCCGTTTCGAGTCGGACCAGGAGCGCCCCCGAATCCTCGGTCCGACGCCCCTGGAGGCGGCGCAGCAGGACGTCGGCCGACGGCGGGAGGACGAAGATGAGCACCGAGTCCGGAAAGGCGCGCCTGAACTGGACCGCCCCCTGGACGTCGATGTCCATGATCACGTGTCGGCCGCTCTGGAGCACCCGCTCGACCTCGCGGCGGAGGGTGCCGTAGAGCTTCCCGTGGACTTCGGCCGACTCCGCGAACTCCCCCCGCTCGCGGGCGGCGATGAACTCGCCGGGGCTCAGGAAATGATAATCGATTCCATCGACCTCGTCACCACGCGGGGGGCGCGTCGTCGCCGACACGGAGTAGCCGACGTCGGGCCGACTGGCGAGGAGGTGCTTGCTGATGGTCGTCTTCCCGCCCCCGGACGGGGCCGACAGGATGATCGGGAACGGCATCACGTAGGATACGACACGGACGGGGCGGACGGGATCACTCGACGTTGTCGACCTGCTCGCGGATGCGCTCCAACTCTTCCTTGATCAGGACGACATCCTGGAGCATGACCGCGTCGTTCGCCTTGCTCCCGGTCGTGTTGGCCTCGCGGAGCATCTCCTGGACCAGGAAGCCGAGGCGTTTCCCGACGCCGTCCGGCGCGCCGTCGTGCATCGCGCCGCGGAAGGCGGCGAGGTGGGCGTGGAAGCGGTCGAGCTCCTCGCTCACGTCGAGTCGGTCGGCCAGGATCGCGATCTCCTGGGCCAACCGGCTCTCATCGACCGCGACCCCCGCCGCCAGCACGCGGACCGCCTCACGGAGGCGCTCACGCGCGAGCACCACGCGCTCCGGGGCGCGGGCGGCGAGCCGCGCGACCGCGGCGTCGACCACGGCGAGGCGCTCGGTCAGCACACCGGCCAGCCGGCGTCCCTCGGCCTCGCGCATCGTCGCCAGCGCGGCAGCGGCCGCCTCGACCACCCCCACGAGCTGAACGCCCGCCGCATCATCCGTGGGCTCGTCGGCCTCCGAGACGATCACGTCGGGAAGACGGAGGATGGTCGCGAGGTCCAGGTCCCCGCCGAGGGCGAACCGCTCCTTGAGCACGCGGAGTCGGGCCACGTAGTCCGCGACGCGCGCCTCATCGACCACCGTCGAGGCCGTCTGGGCGTCGCGCTGCGTCCGCACCGTCAGGGCCACGTGCCCCCGCGCGATGCGACGGCGCAAGGCCTCGCGCACGTCCCCCTCCCAGCGCGCGAACGGCAGCGGAAGCTTGAGGCTCGGGTTGAAGAACCGGTGGTTGACGGTGCGGATCTCGACGCTCACGCGCGAGCGCCCGACCACCCCGTCGGCGGTGCCGAACCCGGTCATGCTCCTCATGACGCAATGTTGTGTAAGTTGCTGCGTAGCAACGACATTTGTCAACTCACCGAAAGTGTCGTCTCAGTTCCAGAAGTCCCACCGGATCCCGTAGATGTTGGTCTGGCGGGGCATCACGTAGCCGGGCACGAGGTTGTAGGGGTAGCCGAACATGTTGCGGTACTGCCAGGTCAGGGTGCCGCGCAGGATCCGGATCTCGAGTAGCGAGGACAGCACGACCGCGCCCGTCGAGAACTGGGTCGGCCCCGCGGTCGTCGGGAACGGCGTCGCGGTGGAATAGTCGACGATCCCGGAGAGCTTGATCGCGAAGGTGTGTCGCGGGAAGCGGCGCAGCCACTCCGACTGGAGCGTCAGGGCGCCCCGGGCCTGATACTTGGGCCGGTAGGGCGCGTCGGACCCGTAGTCGATGCCCTCGATGTCGGCCGAGATCGCGCGCCAGAGCACGCCGCGGATCGAGCCGTAGAGGCCTGTCGTCCGGCCGACGCCGGCGGGCGCGTAGGTCGAGTCGTACAGCGCGAGCCCGGCGACGCGCGCCGTGTCGCGGGTCACGACGCCGCCCGCGAACCAGAGTTGGCCCAGTCGAACGCCCGCCTCGGCGCGCATCGCGAGGGAGGTCGGCGGGGCGTCCGGCGCCCCCGTCGACGTCGACCGACTCACGTCGGCGAGGAACGAGATGAAGGGGAGCGGGGTGAGCCGCGCGGTGGCTTCCTCGGTCGAGACGGGAATCAACTGATAACGGCCGGGCACCGCGGTCGTGGGCCAGGCCGTCGGCGCGTTCTGCTCGCCGAAGACCTGGAGCGCGAGCGGGCCGCTCTCGAAGCTGGCCCGGACAGAGGGGGAGCTCGTCGTCCCGTGCCCTGCGTAGACGCGGAGCCGCTCGGTGCCGCTGACGCGGATCCCCCACCGTGAGAAGCCGCCGGCCGCGACGTACTGCGATTCGGAGTTGACGGTATCGGCCGGCGTCGCGGTCGTGGGCGTGCCGGTCGGTGAGATCGTGGTCGCGGTGGCTTTCGGGCTCGAGTTCTTGAACGACTCGGAGCCGGCGATGACCTGCGCCCAGAGCCCGTGGTCCGGGGTCCCGTATCCGCCGCGCACGTACGCATTCGTCCAGGTACCCTCGAAGTCCGGGAGCCCGGTACCGGCCGGCGCACCGCTCAGATCCACGCGGCTCAGCGGGTCGCGGCCTCGCCGGTACCGATCCGCGAAGGCGTCCACCGCCCACGGGCCTGACGCCCAGCCGAGCCGACCGAGGAGCGATGTGCCGCTCCCACCGCCCCCGAAGCGGGCGACGTCGGTGAACTGCTGGGCGGCGAACTGAATCGCTTCCCCGCCCCTGGGCCGCTGACCGTAGAACGCCCGGTAGAGATTGGTCTCCTCGTTGCCGGTGAGCACGTCGGCCCGGGTGTACGGCGTCGTATGGTCGACCGTCCAGCTCCGGAGGTAGACGCGGAGCTCATTGGCGCCGCGCTCGACGCCGACTTCCTGAAGGGTCCAGAGGTCGATGGTCGCGAGGTCGTGGACGTTGTGGGTCTCGGGGTTGAGCGGATCGAGCTCGACGCCGTCGTAGAAGACGCGCATGCGAGCCGGATCGCCGAAGTACGAGCCGGCCATCGGCGTCGAGATCCACCCCCCGCTGAACGCGGTGACGCCCGGGATGCGGGCCAGCAGCTCGGCGAGCGTCAGCGCGCCGGACGCGAAGAGCTGCTCACGGTCCCAGTGATAGCTCGGCCCGACGCTCAGCAGCGGCGGCGCCTCGCCCCGGAGCAGCGGGGCGCGGATCCTGGTCGTGTCCGGGTGATACGAGAGGAGGATACTGTCCGCCTTGGATACCCGGCGCCGGGTGGTGTCGCGCGCCGGCAGCGTGTCGGTGCGCGCGCGAGCCGAGTCCTCGGGTGCACCTTGCGCGCCCAGCCGGACGCCGAGGACACACAGGACGACGCCTGGCATGGCACGACGCCCGGCCCGGACCAGCCGCGCGCCCCAGGCGCGCCCGCCGGCCCGCGCGCCAACGTGACGGGTCAGCGCACCCGTCCGCGCACGAATTCGACGAACATCCCGACTGGTACACCGGTCGGGCCTTTGGGGATCGCCACCAGATCGGTCTCGGAGTACGCCGTCCCGGCGATGTCGAGGTGGACCCAGGGCGTGTCGCCGACGAACTCCTGGAGGAACTTCGCCGCCGTGATCGCACCGGCGGAGCGGCCACCGGTGTTCTTGATGTCGGCGACGTCGGATTTGATCGCCTCCTGGTAGTCGCTCCAGACGGGCATGGGCCACCCGCGCTCGCCGGCGCGCGAGCCGGCCGCCAGCACTTCACCGACGAGCGCCTCGTCGTTCCCGAAGACACCGGTCGCGGCGTGGCCGAGCGCGACGACGCAGGCGCCCGTGAGCGTGGCGGCATCGACGATCGCCGTCGGCTCGTGCCGTCGCACGTAGTCGAGCACATCGGCGAGCACGAGCCGGCCTTCGGCGTCGGTGTTGATCACCTCGATGGACTTGCCCGAGGCCGCCCGAACGACATCGCCGGGCTTGACCGCCGTCCCGGACGGCATGTTGGTGGTCGCGCCGACGGCGCCGACGACGTTGACCGGGAGCGCGAGTCGTGCGACGGCCTCGATCGCGCCCAGCACGCCGGCGGCTCCGCACATGTCGAACTTCATGAACTCCATCCCGCCGGCCGGCTTGATGGAGATGCCGCCGCTGTCGAAGCAGAGCCCCTTACCGACGAGCGCGATCGGCTTCGCGTCGGCCGGCCCCCCGCGGTACTCGAGCTGGATGAGCGCCGGGTCCTGTGGGGTCCCCTGCGCGACGGCGAGGAAGGATCCCATCCCGAGGCCTTCCATCTCGCGCCGGCGCAGGACGGTGACGCGGGGCCCGAGCCGACGCCCGATGTCCTGTGCCGTCTCCACGAGCAGGTCGGGCGTGCAGAGGTTGCCGGGCATCATCCCGAGCCGCCGCGCCAGGTCGTAGCCCGCGCCGATGGCGGTTGCGGCCGCGACGCCGCGCGCGCCCGCGGCCGCGTCCTCGATGTGGATGGTGGCGGCCGTGAGCGGCGCGCGCCGCTCCTCGGCGGCCGGCGGGGTCTTGAGGTCGGTGTACTCCCAGGCGCCGAGTCCGAGGCCGATCCCGACGCGCTCGACATCGGCCGCGCTGGCGACGCCGCCGAACCAGGTCAGGGTACCCGCCCCAAGCTCCCGCGCCCGGCGCCCGGCGAGCGCCGCGGCTCGGCGGAGGCGTGCCGGCGCGTCGTCGGGCCGATCGGTGGCGCGGCCGAGCCCGACGAGGAGGATACGCCCCGGTCCCCGGGGGACGCCGGCGAGATGCAGGACCTCGTCGCGGCCGCCGCGGAAGTCGCGCCGCTCGAGGACGCGGCCGAGGGCGCCGCCGACGGCCGCGTCGAGCGGACCGAGCGCCGGTGGCAGAGCAGCCCCGGGGGCGAGCGGAAGGACGAGGAGTGGTGTGTCGAGGGCCGCCGGATCGAGGGGGCGCGCCGAAAGTGAGAGTGCCATGGTGCGTGGACGAAGTGGGTCCGCTCCGGAGAACGAGCCATGGAAGCTATGCCTCCGGGCCGGCGGTGGCCACCGGCC
Source organism: Gemmatimonadota bacterium (assembly GCA_021324635.1). Classification (GTDB taxonomy): domain Bacteria; phylum Gemmatimonadota; class Gemmatimonadetes; order Gemmatimonadales; family Gemmatimonadaceae; genus Palsa-1248. The sequence goes on along the minus strand of JAJPIS010000058.1, from coordinate 149,075 downwards.
CGGCCGCGCGGGAGGGGCCGCCTCTGGCGGGCGGCGACGCTCCTCCGCCAGCCCGATCCACAGTGTGGGCGACGGGCCGACAGCGCGGCCGCTGGTGCGGGCGATCCTGCGGCACCGGCGTGCGGACCGGCGGCCCGGTCGCCCGGCGGGCGGGCGGCTCGACGTGTTGTCGGTTACGCTCCATATTCCCGACCATGATCCCTTCACTCTTTGTAGCTCGATCCACCCCGGGGCGCGGCGATGCGGGCCAATGATGCCCGGGAGGCGGCGCGGCGGAAGAAGGCGTTCGCCGATGCGCTGGGGACGTTGCTGGATCGCACGGCGCGCGACGTCGCGGCCGAGCTCGGGATGACCCCGAGCGGCCTCTACGCGCTGGCGCGGCGAGGGGCTCGGCAGATGCCGTCGGCCGATCGGCTGCGGCGCCTGGCGCTGGTGTGCGAGGCGGACGCCGAGCGGTTGACGATGGCGGCGCGGCTCCTCCTCCAGGAGGCGGCCCGGGCCGATGCCTTGTCGGATTGACCGCTGGTCACCTGGTGGGAGCTGTGATCAGTATGATCACCGCCGGGCCGGTCAGGCGGAGTAGAACCCGTCGATGCTCCATCGGACGACGTCGGCCATGAGCATGCTGCGCTCCGGCTCGCGCAGGAGGTCGGCGCCCGCATCGACGGCGGCGGCCTTGACCAGGCGCAGCATGCGTTCGGGGGACGTGCCCGACGCGCGCTGGGCGCGGCCGAGGGCGAGGATCGTGTCGCAGAGCGACGCGCGGAGCGCATACCACTCGGCGAGCACCGCCTCCGATGCCGACTGCCGGACGGGCACGTCGACCAACCGGGCCTCGCCCCGGGCGATGCGCTCGCGGGTGGCGGCGATCCGGGCCACGGTGCGGCCGAGCGCGGCCCGCGCTTCCTGCACTTCGGCCGGCCGCGGCGGCTCGGCCTCGAACGGGTGGGCGGGACGCTGCGACCGGCGCGGCTCGTGCGCGCCCACGTCCAGAGGATCGTGGCCGTCCGTGTCCATGGCACCCCCCTTCCCGAGCCCCGCTCTCGCGACCGGGCGAGACGGACCCGTGAGCCGGCCGGCCCGGACGTGAAGCGTACCGCGCCGAACCGCGCGGGGCAACGACTCGGGAGCGGGAGGGCGCCGCGACGCGGGGGACCGCGCGCCAACGGCCTGGCGGCCGGCCGTCACGAGCGAGCCGCGGATCCCGCGACGGGCCGGACGGCCGCCCCAGGGCCTAGCGCGGTGTTCCGGTCTTCCCGTCTGCGGTCACGTGCGTGCGCCACCACGCGGGGGAGCCGACGAGGTTGGGATCCTCCTGGGCCTGGCGCATCGCCTGCGTCATCTCGGCCGCGCCGGAGGCGCCACCGGGGCCGCTGGCCGGCGAGACCTCACCGCGCGCCGTCGACATCGCGCGTTGGCCCGTGTCAGCGGCCGCACCCGACTGGCTACTGGGGTTGGTGGCACCGCCGCCCTGGGCAAGTGCGAGTGCGGGGCAGAGCGCCACCGCCGCGATTGCCACGATCGTGAGCTTCATCGTCCCCTCCAGGATCGAGCCCGATTCGGCCAACAGGCTGGCGCCACTCGCGGCCGCCCGCCTGGATGAGGTGGGCCGCAATCTCCACACCAGTCGGGGGCGTCAGGCCGGCCGGCCCGGGCGCGGGCCGGCCGTCGGATTGATACCCATACGTATGTCGCACGCGGGTGCGGGTATGGTCGCGCACGTCATCCCGGGCCGCCCATGCGGTGCCCGCCGGACGCCGCGGAGGCGAGCGCCGGCACGTCGGGGATTGCGACCTACGGACCGCCGCGCCCGGGCTCGGCCGGGCGTGGCGGCAGGGCAAAGGCGGGGTCGGCCGCGGCCTCGAGCTCGTCCAGCCGGCGCGTCCGATCGAGCGCCTCGGTGGATGTCTCGGCTGCCTCCTCCAGCGCATCGCGCCGGAGGTCCGGCACGTCGCCGGGGATGGAACGGCCTTCATCGTCGCGGGGTGTACTCGGCGGGGGCGGGTCGGGCGGGTCGGGGGGGTCGGGCAGGTCGGGGATCGGCATCAGCGGTGGGCACCAGGAACGGGGCCTCGGTGGCGGGGAGGGACGGGCAGACGGCCGGCCCGGGGCGAGAGGGATGAGCACGGTGGCCGGAGCACGGTGGCCCGGGCACGGTGGCCCGGGTACGTAACCGGGGCCGCAGGCTGCACGAGGCGCACCAGGTGATCCGATGTGGCGTGCCCGGTCGGGCATGCCTGGTGCGTCGGCACCGCACCATGCCGACGCCGCTTCGCGGACCGCTCAAGCGCGAGGTGATCGCGCACGGTGAGACCCTGGTCCTCACGCTCACACCGGAGGGCGTGACGCTCACGCCCAAGGGGAAGCGCAAGGGCAAGACGTTCACGTGGTCCGACCTGTGGTCGGGGGAGGCGGAGCTCGCCGCCCAGCTCCGCGCCTCGGTCGACGCGTTCCGCACGAGCGACGCTCCCACGGCCGACGCGTAGCCTCATCCACCAGCACGTCTGGCCGGTCCGGAGCGCTCCGGCATCCCGTACAGGGCGCGGGCAACGGCCGTGCAACGGGGCGAAACCCGCGGGACGCGAACGGACGCGGTCGTTAAGTTGGTCGCATGCGGCAGCCGCGGCGCTCTGGTACCGTGTTGGTGATCCGCCCCTCGGCCCGCGGGGCATGGCGCCTCGCGGGGCGTGCGGCGTGCGGCGTCGGGCGGACGACCCCATGACGGCGCTCCAGCGGCTGCGCCGCCACCGCGCGATCGCGTCGGCGCTCACGAGCGTCCTGCTCCTGTTCACCGTCGGGGTACAGAGCGGCGCGATCTGCGCCGACGGTCACGCGCACGGAGACCGGCCAGCGGCCCATGTGGCGGCCGCCGGGCACCACGCCCCGCACGACGCTCGGCGCGACCGGCAGCGCGGTGCACCGCAGGGCACCCGGCATCACACCACGGCCGTCCGCCAACAGCCCTCGGGGTCGCCCCCCGAGGTCGGACGGGGCGGCGCGACCACGCCCGCTCCGACGGCACCCCACATGCCGCTCTGCTGCTGGGCGCTCGCGACGTGCAGCCCGCCCGCCCTCGCCGCGGCCGACGAGGTGGCACCGGGCCAGCGCGTCCCCCCTCGAGTGGTGCCGCCCGGCGTCGCGGTGGCGCCGCGTCCGCTGGCGTTCGCGCCCGAGACTCCGCCCCCGCGCGTGTAACACGCGACGCTCACGCACGGCGTGAGTGGATTTCCTCGGGCCCGTCCCCTGTCGGCACCCTGCCGGCTCGGGTGGGACCCCCTCGGGTGTTACTCGGAGACTCGCGTTCGATGCAGTTTACCCGCGTCCGCGTGGCGGCCGCCCTCGGCACCGCGCTGCTCCTTACCACGACCCTCCGCGCGCAGGACTCGGCGGTGGCGGCGCGCGACTCGACCGATGCGAACGCCACGCAGACCGGCATCTCCGGCATGGCGCACGATGCCGCCGCCATGCCAGCGACGGACCCCGGTAGGCATCCGCCAGTCGGCGCGACGAATGACGCGCAGACACATCATGCGCATCAGATGACCATGCAGGCCGGGCCGCTCGGCATCCCGATGACTCGCATGGGCTCCGGGACGTCGTGGCTGCCGGACGCGGCGCCGATGCACGCGATCCACCTGATGGCCGGGGAGTGGCAGCTCATGCTGCACTACGTCGCGTTCGCGACGTACGACCACCAGGGGAGCGATCGCCCGATCGACGGCTCCGCCCAGGTCAACGGGACCGACTGGTTCATGGGGATGGCCCAGCACCGGCTCGGCCCGGGTCGCGTCACACTGCGGGGGATGCTCAGCACGGAGCCGTTCACCGTCGGCAAGGGAGGCTACCCGCTCCTGCTCCAGACGGGTGAGGCGTACCGTGGCCAGCCGCTCCACGACCGGCAGCACCCGCACGATCTGTTCATGGAGCTGGCCACCGGGTACGACGTTCCGGTCACGCGATCCCTGGCGATCCAGCTCTACGCCGCGCCGGTGGGCGAGCCGGCGCTCGGCCCGGTCGCGTTCCCGCATCGGCCGTCGGCGGCGGGTGACCCCTTCGCGGTCCTCGGCCACCACTGGCAGGACGCGACGCACATCTCGTTCGGGGTGCTCACGGCCGGGCTCTACACGCGTGCGGTGAAGGTGGAGGGATCCGTCTTCAACGGTCGCGAGCCGGACGACGACCGGACCGACATCGATTTCGACGTCCCGCACGGCGTCACGCTCGACTCCTACGCCGGACGGATCACGGTCAACCCGGCACCGGCGTGGAGTGTCAGCGCGTCGTACGGCTATCTGCGGCGCCCGGAGCAGCTCGCGCCCTCGGTGTCCCAGCACCGCGTGAGCGGCTCCGTGCTGGTCGATCGACCGTTCGGCGCGGCCGGTCAATGGTCGACTGCGCTGGTCTACGGAGCCAATCTCTACTCGAACAGCTCCCGCCTCTCCAACAGTGTCGATCTCGAGACGACGGTCGATCTCGACGGGTGGAACACGCTGTTCGGCCGAGCCGAGTACGTGACCAAGGACGCCGCCGATCTCGCGCTCGGAGGGGCACTGCTCGCCCGGCTGGCCCGTTTCGACCTCGGTGCCGCGACGCTCGGATACACGCGAGCGCTCGTCCGTGCAGCCGGTATCGCCGTCGGCGCGGGTGGCGTGCTCACCCTCACCACGATCCCGTCCGCGCTCGCCACCCCCTACGGCACGCGGACGCCGGTCGGGTTCGGGATCTTCCTCCGATTCCGGCCGGCCGAGCGGCACACCATGGGACCGATGTCCGGCATGTCGGGCATGTCGGGCATGTCTGGCATGTCGCCCGTGGCCCGGGAGGCGCGCCCGGCGCGGGCGATCGCGCTCGGGGGACGCTCGTGACGTCGCTCGTCAGCTGTCGTCGCGCCGCGCGGCGCCTGCTTCGTACGACGCCGCCGCGTCCTGGCCGCGCCCACTCTCCAGGAAGAGTCGGAGCACGCGCAACGTGTTGAGGTGCACGGTCACCGAGTCCTCGATGCGTCGCCCGTAGCCGCCGCCGGTGACGACGCACACCGGGATGCCGGCGGCGGCACAGGCGGAGAGAACGAGCGCGTCGCGTTGCGCGAGTCCGTCAAAGGTGAGCGCGAGCCGCCCGAGCCGGTCACCCTCGTGCGGGTCCGCGCCGGCGATGAAGAACGCGAGGTCGGCGGCCGTCCCGTTGAGCACTCGCGGGAGGGCGCTGGCGAGGTGCGCGCGGTAGTCACTGTCGCCCATCCCATCGTCGAGCTCCACGTCAAGCGACCCGGCGATCCGGCGGAACGGGTAGTTCCGCCGGCCGTGGAGGCTGAGCGTCGTGACCGTCGGGTCGCCGGCGAAGATGGCGTGCGTGCCGTTCCCCTGGTGTACGTCGAGGTCGACCACGACCGCGCGTCGGATGCGGCCCGCGGCCTGGAGCGCCCGGATGGCTACGGCCACGTCGTTGAATGCGCAGAACCCTTCGCCGTGGTCGGCGAACGCGTGATGGGTGCCGCCGCCCAGGTTCATGGCGACCCCGTGCTCGAGCGCGGCTCCCGCCGCGGCCAGGGTCCCGCCGGTCGTTCGATACGACCGCTCGACGAGCGCCGGTGACCACGGGAGCCCCAATCGTCGCGCCTCGTCGCCGCTCAGCGTGCCGTCGGTGAAGCGAGCGACATAGCCCGCCGAGTGGACACGGAGCAGCGACGTCCGATCGATCGCCGGCGGTACGTGCAGGCGGTCGAGCGGCACGACGCGCTCACGCCGCACCTCGTCATGGAGCAGGGCGATGCGCGCCAGCGAGAAGCGGTGCCCGTCGGGCAACGGAAACGGGTAGGCGGCGGACGACCAGACGTGGAGCGGCACGGTCTCCGGAGGCTACCCGATGGCGTCCGCCCGTTCAACCGCCCGCGCGCGGCCGTGCGCAAGTCGGGCAGCTATCCAGTGCCACAGGCCTGTGGCTAGAGGCCCAGGAATGCCTGCATCTGCTGCAATGCATCGTCCAGCGCCAGCCCAAAGGCGCGGCCGCGCGGCCGCGGGCCGACGAAGCCGAGCTCGTGCCGGAGCCCGCCATCGACGACCTTGAGATTGGCCCAGCCCAGGACGTGCTCGCCCCAGAGCATCGGCATCGCGTAGTGACCCATGCGGCGCTTGTGAGCGGGCACGTAGGCTTCCAGTCTGTATTCCCAGCCCCAGAACGCCTTGAAGCGGCGCCGATCCCAGACCACAGGGTCGAAGGGCGCGAGGAACCGCAGCGTGCCGTCGACCGGATGTCGGGCGGCCGGCTTCTCGTCCCGTGGCCAGAACCACAGCTGGCCGTCGACGTGGGCGTGACCGTAGCGGGATCTGGCGTGCGCCTGCACGTGCCGCACTTCGGCGGCCAGATGCGGCACTCCGGAGCGCAGCAATCCGCAGAGGTAGCCCAGGCTTGCCGCGGGGAGCGGCGCGTAGAGCTGCACCACCAGGTCCAGCAGGCGGCCGGCGCGGGCGAGCCGAGCCTCGGCGCATTCCTCCGGCGGCACGTGCTCGACGGCCTGGTAGATCCGCGCCCCCGCTTCGCGCCGCGCCACGCGCAGCAGCCCGCGATAGTGCAGGCCCTCGAGCAGGTGCGTGCTGAGATTCAGGTCGCTGCCCCAGCGTATGATGCGGCCGTGGTCGAACTGCGCCTGCACGTGCTTGGCGTGGGTGCGTCCGTGTTGTCGCACGAAGGCCAGCACCTCCTGGGCGCGCGCGTGCATCCCGGCGTCCCAGCTGCGCGGCGCCCCGCGCGGATGGAGCAGGCCGGCGGTCTCGCGCGGTAGGAAGCCGTAGTTGACGAAGAAGGCCTCTTCGATCGCCAGGCGTGGGTAGCGGCGCTCGAGCTCGCCGGCGCGGTAGTCCTTGACGCGGTGCGCGAGGATCAGATCCTGCGCGCGCGCCGGTGCGCGCATCGGGTCGGCCTGGACGAAGCCCAGGCGCGCAATCGCCCGCCGCAGGCTGGTGGCCCTGAAGAGGCTACGCGCGATCGCGTAGCGCCGAAGCTGCCCGAGGCTGGGGCCGTTGAGCGCGCTCACCATTCCACTTGTGTCAGGTCCGCCGCCACACAGGAGCACCGACCGGGCTGTCGGGTGCCCGGCGGGTGGCTACCTTCGGTGATCGTGACTGCGGAACATCGGTGGCGCGGCGGTCGGCGCGCAATTGCTCGCGGGCGACAAAGTTGCTCCCGCGCGACACGCCCAGAGGGGCGGCGGGAGACCGGCACGTGTCTGCGGCGTTCGCGTTGCGTCGGCCCATGCCCTCCCCACTGCCGCCTCGCACGCCGACGCCGACTGCGGTCGGCGGATTGCATTGGAACGGCTTCGTGTAGTCGAGCTGGACGACCTGCCCGTCGTACCAGGACGGCCTGCTGCCGTCGACGCGGAACGCCCGCGGGTTCGTGGAGTCCCGCTCATTGTGCTTGCGACGCCGGACCGCGGGCTAGGTGGACCCGCTCGTTTGTCCGACCTTGACCTCAACACTCTCGTTGAGAGCTGGCAACACTGGGCAGCCCGCCGTGCCTGGCAACGACCGTGGCCAAGTACGAACGCCAGCTTCGGCGGTTGATCAGCGCGGGCGACCCCTTCCCCGCATCGCGTTTCACGCGACGGGAACTCTCGCGGTCATTGGACGCACTTGGCAAGCGTGGATCGACGGCACGCCGGCATCACGCCGCTTGGTCGTCGTTCGGCAACTACCTGGTCGAGCGCGAGATCATCGACGCGAATCCGCTGCGCCAGATCCGCGCGCTGAAAGCGAACGGTGCGCGCGAGCTTTACCTCAGCCCTCGAGACGTCCGCCGCCTGGTCGCTGCCCAGCCAAGACCCTCCGACGCCCTGGCCGCGTTGCGCGAAGGAGCCGGGGTCGAGCTGGGTGTCGCGCTCGCCGCCCGGGTTGCTGTCGTCGAGAAGCGCCGGCAGCTATTTCATGCGCGCGGCACTAAGAATCCTTGGCGTGACCGATTATTCCGGGTCGAAGACTGGGCCGGGCCGCTGATCCTGCATGCTTGCGGAAGAAGGCCGCTCACGGCCGCCCTGTTCGAGGGCGCTACCGAAGAGCGCGCCCGCGCAGCGCACCGCCGCGCAATCAAGGCGCTCGGGTTTGACGGCGGCTACCGCATGCACGACGCTCAGCATAGCTACGCGCTAATGCGCGTTGAACGAGGTGACAATGTCGTGGAAATCGCCCGCGACCTCGGGCACCGTGACGCGACGATGGTGCTCAAGATCTATGGGAAGTACGCACCGAAGGAGGCCAAGCTGCGGCGAGGCGCGCCCCGGGTCGCCCGATGACGGCGCGCACGCGAGCTGACCGGACGGGCGTCGTCACAGCTACGGTCACAAACGGTCAATCCGGGCAGCGTTGGACAGTCGGTCTCGACCGCGTAACCCGTTGTGCCACACCAATGCCGAGGGCGAGACTCGAACTCGCAAGGGAGTCGCCTCCCGGGGGATTTTGAGTCCCCTGCGTCTACCAATTCCGCCACCCCGGCCGGGAGGCGGAATGTAGCCGGGCGGGCCGGGGCGCTCAACGGCGGATCCAGCCCGCCGGCGCGGGGGCCCGGGGCGGGTGAGAGGATCGGCCGGGCCCCTACGTCCCTTGTGGTGACGGAGCGGTCGCGGCGTTGACGGAGCGGCCGCGGCGTTGGCGGAGCGGTCGCGGTCTTGGCGGAGGGATCCGGTGTTGACGGGGCGGTCGCACGGCAGCATCCTCGTTCCTCGCGGTCGAGCGCTCCCCACTGCGTGGGAGGTACCGGTGACTTCGATCGATACGGCTCTCGACGCCCCCCCCGCCACGCCTCCCGCGCCGGCGGCGTCCGGGGCCGCGGCGGACGCGCCAGGGTCGGCTGTACCGTCCACACCGACCGCGCGCATCACGGTGTCGACCGGAACGCCGTGGGAGCCCATCGTCGGGTACTCACGCGCGGTGCGCGTCGGCCGGCACGTCCACGTGTCGGGCACGACGGCCACCGGACCCGACGGGCAGATCGTGGGCGGCAGCGACCCGTACGCACAGACGGTGCAGGCGCTCACCAATGTGCGCTCCGCCCTCGAGCGGGCCGGTGCGACGATGGCCGATGTCGTCCGCACCCGCCTCTTTGTCACCAACATCGCCGACTGGGAACACGTCGGCCGCGCCCACGGCGAGGTCTTCGGCGCGATCCGCCCCACAACGGCCATGGTCGAGGTGCGGCGCCTCATCGATCCGGCGATGCTGGTCGAGGTCGAGGCCGAGGCGTATCTGGCGCCGCCCGGCACCGAACACGCCGTGAGGCCCGGCGCGGCCAGCGATACCGACCCCTGGCCGGCGCTTCCCCTCGCCGACTGGCGGGAGACGTACGAGACGCTGCACATGTGGACGCAGATCGTCGGAAAGACTCGGCTCGCGCTCGCCCCTCCCGTCAACCACTGGTGGCACGTGCCGCTCTACGTCACGCCGCTCGGACTCACGACGTCGGCGATGCCGTACGACGACCGCTCGTTCGAGGTCGAGTTCGACTTCCTGTCCCACACGCTGCACGTCCGCACGAGCGACGGCGCGGCGCGCCTGATCGCGCTCGCCCCGCGCAGCGTCGCCGACTTCTACGCCGAGTACCTGGGCACGCTCTCGTCACTCGGCCTCGCGGTCCGCATCTGGCCCCACCCGGTCGAGGTCCCGAACCCCATTCCCTTCCCCGAGGACCGCACCCACGCCTCGTACGACGCGGCCGCCGTCGAGCGCTTCCGCCGCGCACTCGTCAGCGCCGCCCGCGCGCTCGAGACGTTCCGGTCGGGGTTCCTGGGGAAGGTGAGCCCGGTACACTTCTTCTGGGGCAGCTTCGATCTCGCCGTCACGCGGTTCTCCGGCCGCCGGGCTCCGCCCCGGCCGGGCGCCGACCGGATCACGCGCGAGGCGTACTCGCACGAAGCGGTCAGCGTCGGCTTCTGGCCCGGCAGTGGCCCGGTTCAGGAGGCCGCGTTCTACGCCTACGCCGCGCCCGAACCGCCAGGGTTCTCGGACGCCGCGATCTGCCCGCGGCAGGCATTCTATCACCCCGAGCTCCGCGAGTTCATCCTGCCGTACGACGCCGTCCGGCACGGCCGCTCGCCGGACGGGATGGTCGCCGATTTCGCGGACTCGGTGTACGAGACCGCCGCCGACCGCGGCGGGTGGGACCGCGCCGCGCTCGAGCGCGGAGGCGATCGGCTCGGCGCGAGCGCCCAGTAGCGAGGCTCGGCGCGCCCCGCGCTTACCCGAGGAACAGGCCGACTCGGTGAGGACCGCGCGATCGCTCGAGCGATCGAACGCCTCACCGGGAACAACGACGACAACGCAGGAGCCGAGTCGACGCCGCGTCGACGCCGCGTCGCTCGGGCTAGGGCGCCGGTGGCGGCCGCTGCCCCTGGCGCATGCGCTCGACTCGACGGCGGATCTGCTCCTGGAGCGCGTAGTACCGGACGCGCTGCACCGGCGTCAGGAATGCCGAGAGGTCGTGTTGCTCCCGCTGGACGAGATCCAGTCGCGCCCGCTGCTGCGCGAGCAGCGAGTCCATGAGGGCACCGACGTGTGCCTGGTCAGCCGCCACGCCCGGCTGGAGCTCCGCGCGCAACGCTTGCCGGAGCTGACGCTCGCGCGCGCCAAGCCCCCGTCGCTCGGCGATGTACCGCTGATTCACCGCCCGCAATTGGTCCATCTGTGAATCGGTGAGCCCGAGTCGCGTGCGGACAACCTGCTCGAGCTGGCGCCGGAACCGCTGCTCCAACTGACCGCGGCGCTGGCGCATCCCCTCGCCGGGTACACCGCCACCCTCCGCCCCATCGCGCGCCGCGCCACCTGTCCCCGACCCCGCGCCGCCCGTGTCGGCGACCGTGCTGTCCGCCGGCGGCCGCACCCGCCGGCCCTGCGCCGCCGCCGGGCCGGCGCTCACCGCGAGCGAGCACAGGACCGCCAGCACGGCCCCGACCGCGACGCGCCGCGACAGGCGCCCGCGCCGCAGGCAGACAGCGATCACCCGACGCCGACCCGCACCGGCGATCACGGGGCGCCGCGCCAGCTCGCTGCCTTGCGCGCTCATGGCGTCTCGGGCGCCGCGGCGGCCGAGACAGCGGGGACGGCCGCGTCGGGCTCCGGTAGGGGCGCGGCATCGATCTCATCGATGCTCTGGAGGAGCGACTCGACGTCGCCATCGCTCAACTGCGAGAGGTCGCTGCTCGATGCCAGGCCATCGGCCGGCACGGCCTCGGCCCGGGTCGCACCCGCGGCCGGCGGCGAGGCGCCGGCGGACGTGGCCGGCCCGGCCGTCGCCGATGCGGCGGCGCCCGGGTTCGTCGCCGTCGGCACTGCGGGAGCCGAGCCCGCGGTGACAGTCGGGGCGCCGGCCGCGGGAAGCGGCGCGCTGACGGTCGCCCGGCGCGGTCCCGGCCCACGCAGCACGGCGAAGGACAGCCCGCCGGCCGCAACCATCGCGACGGCCGCGATCTGCCAGGCCGCCAGGCTTCGAACGAATTGCACCGGTCGGCTGGGCCGGCGTGCCGGCGCCGGACGCCCGGCCAGGCGCGGCCGCTGCGGCCCAGGCGCCACCGGGGCGCCGGGCGACGCCGGGACGAGCGCCGGGCCGGCGGTGATCCGGTCCGACGGCGGAGCGGCCGTGGCGGCGCGGGCGGGCGGTGCGGGAAGGGCGACGACGATGCGGTGCACGTCGACCGGCCGCGCGTCGCGCGTCAGCACGCGCCGAGCCGAGCGCAACAGCTCCAGCTCGGCGGCACACGCCGGACACGCCGCCACGTGCGCCACCACGCGCGCGCGATCGGTCCCCGTCAGCCGCTCCGCCGCCAGGTCGGGAAGCACATCCCGCACGTCCGCCGTCACACACTCACGCATCGACCCGCTCCTTGATCGCCCGCACCGCATTGTGGTAGTGCACTCGCGCCGCCCCCTCTGTGGTCCCGACGATCCCCGCGATCTCCTTGTACGACAGCCCCTCCGTCACCCGGAGCATGAACACCTCGCGCTGCGACGGCGAGAGTCCCTCGATCGCGTCCCGAATCCGCTCCTCCGTCTCGCCCGCCACGAGCGCATCGAGCGCCGTGTACTCCGTCGCCGCATCATCCTCGCCGATCTCGGCGCCCTCGGGGCGCCGCCGCTCGGCCCGCCGCCGGTCGAGCGCCAGTCGCCGCTCGATGGTGAACAGCCAGGTGCGAAGCGAGCTCTCCCCGCGAAAGTCGCCGATCGATTGAAACGCCCGCACGAACGTGTCCTGCACCAGCTCATCCACCTGCCCCCGGTCCCCACGGACCAGACTCGCCGCAAACCTGGCGAGCGCCGGCCCGTGCCGCTCGACGAGCACCGTTGCCGCCCGTTCGTCGCCCCCGAGCCACCGCGCTACGAGGGCCCGGTCGACCCGGTCCTCCTCCGATCGCGTGGCCAGCGCCGCCGCACCCGCGCCCGCACCCGCGTCCGCGTCCAGTCGCGACGGCTCACTCATCCGCGTCACCCGTCTGACGGCAAGCATCGTCCAACGTTAAGAGCAGTGTCGTGTCCTCTGTAGGAGACAGACGCACGCCTGAGGTCGAATGGCACCAGCTCCGGGCGCCCTGTTCGGGCGGCCGAATGGCCGCCGGAGCGACTTTCGGCCCCGGTCGGCACTATCTAGCTTGGCACGTCCACGGCCACGGGACCACCCTCCACCGCGACGCATGCCGTCCGACCGAACGCCCGAGCGCCGCCCGGCCGGATCGGGTCGGCAACCCGAAATCATCGCCCACCGCGGCGTGCCGCGTGAGTGCCCGGAGAACTCGCTGCCGGGGTTCCGGCGCGCGCTCGAGCTGGGCGCGGACGGCATCGAGCTCGACGTGCACCTCACCGCGGACGGCGTCGTCGTCGTGCACCATGACGCGTGGCTTCGCGGCGCGCCGGGGCTCCCCGCGCGGGGTCCACTGATCCGCGACGTGCCTGCCAGCGCGCTGGCCGACCACCCGCTCGCGCCGGGCGTGTCGATCCCGCTCCTCGCCGACGTGCTCGCCCTCGTCGATGGGCGCGCGACGGTGTACGTCGAGGTCAAGGCCGCCAACATGGAGCGCGAGGTGCTCGCCTGCCTGGCCGGGTCGCCGACGCGCTGCGCCATCCACAGCTTCGACCACCGGATCCCGCTTCGGGCCGCCTCGCTCGGGAGCGAGACGCCGACCGGAGTCCTGGTCGGCAGCTATCTCCTCGACCCGGCGACCGTTCTCGACGGCGCGCTCGCGCGCGATTACTGGCAGTGGCACGAGATGATCGACACCGAGTTGGTGCGCCGGGTGCACCGCGTCGGCGGCCGCGTCGTGGCGTGGACCGTGAACGACATCGGCGAGGCGCGCCGGCTGCGGGCGATCGGCGTCGACGCGCTGTGCACCGACATGTGTGGAGAGCTCCGGCAGGGCCTGCGTGAGTGAGGGATGGCCGCGGCGGCCGCCCGGACGGCGTCGCGTGTCGGAGGCGGCGTAGAGCCGGGCGCGGCGCTGCCGGTGCGGCGCAGCCGACACGTTGCAGTCGACACGTCGCAGCCGACACGTCGCGCGACACCTAGCCGACGGCGGGCGCGATGCCATACGTTTCCGGCCGCCATGATCAATGCGTCGATACTCTGGGCCCGCGCGCGCCGGCCGGCCGGCTGGTGCGCCGCTACGGTACTCGGGATAGGCGTGGCTGCGCTCGCGGTGGCGTGCGCGCCCGGGTCCCAGCGCGCGGGTGGGACGCCCGGGGCACCCCCCGCGCCAGCGCGCGCCGCGGCGGCATCGCCGGGCGGTGCCGGACCGACACCGGCGCCCGGGCCGGGAGCGCTCTCCGTCCCCAACGCCGACCCGTTCCCGAGCACGTACACGCCCTTCCCCTCCCGGGTCACCGTCATCCAGCACGCCACGATCCTGACGGCCGCCGGGCCGGCGCTGCACGACGCCTCGCTTCTGATGCGCGACGGCAAGGTCGTCGCGGTCGGCTCGCAGATCGCCGCCCCGGCCGACGCGGTGGTAATCGACGGCACGGGCAAGTACGTGACGCCGGGCATCATCGATGTCCACTCACACATCGGCGTCTATCCCGCGCCCGGCGTCGCCGAGCTCGCGAACGGCAACGAGGCGACCGACCCCAACACGGCCTACGTGTGGGCGGAGCACTCGGTGTGGCCGGAGGACCCTCAGTTCCCGCGCGCGCTGGCCGGCGGCGTCACGACGATGCAGATCCTCCCGGGCTCGGCGAACCTGTTCGGCGGACGGAGCGTCGTCGTCAAGCCCGTGCCGTCGCGGTCGGTGCAGGGGATGAAGTTCCCCGGCGCGAAGTACGGCCTCAAGATGGCGTGCGGCGAGAATCCCAAGCGCGTGTACCAGCAACGCGGCCCGTCGACCGACATGGGCAACGTGGCCGGGTATCGCCGTGCCTGGATCCAGGCGGAGGAGTATCGGCGCCGCTGGGACAAGTGGAACGCCGACCACAAGGGTGATCCGCCGAGTCGGGATCTGGGACTGGAGACGCTGGCCGAGGTACTCCGCGGCAACATCCTCGTCCACATGCACTGCTATCGGGCCGACGAGATGGCGCAGATGATCGACGTCGCGCGCGAGTTCGGCTATCACATCCGGGCGTTCCACCACGCGATCGAAGCGTACAAGATCGCCGACCTGCTGGCGAAGAACGGCATCGGCGCGGCCGAATGGGCCGACTGGGGTGGATTCAAGATGGAGTCCTTCGACGCCATTCGCGCGAATCTGGCGCTGACGGCCCGCGCCGGCGCGCACGCGATGATCCACTCCGACGACGCGGCGGGCGCGCAGCGCCTCAACCAGGAGGTCGCGAAAGCGATGGCCGCCGGCGTCGCCGCCGGTATCCCGGTGACGGAAGACGAGGCGGTGAAATGGATGACGATCAACCCGGCGTGGGCGCTGGGGCTCGACGGCCGGATCGGCTCGCTGGAGGCCGGCAAGGATGCCGACGTCGTCCTCTGGTCGGGGACACCGTTCAGCGTCTACGCCCACGCGGAGAAGGTCTGGATCGATGGCGCGCTCCTCTTCGACCGGAGCGACTCGGCGCACCAGTGGCGCACCGACTTCGAGCTGGACTACGTGCCTCACGCGGGGGTGCAGCGATGAGCGCTCGGCGGGTGATCGCCGCGATGGTCGCCATCGGGGCCGGGCTCGTCGCCGCGTCGGCGGCCGGCGGACAGACGATCGCGATCGTCGGCGGCACGGTGTACCCGGTGAGCGGCCCCCGCATCGAGCGCGGAACGGTGCTCGTACGCGACGGCACGATCGTCGCCGTCGGGCCCGATGTCGTGGTCCCAGAGGGGGCGACGCGGATCGACGCGACCGGGAAGTGGGTGACACCGGGCCTCGTCAACGCCGAGACGGCGCTCGGGCTGGTGGAGGTCGAGGCGGTCGACGAGACCCGCGACATGACCGCCAAGGGCGAGCACGCGGTGGCGGCCGCGTTCGCGGCGGCCGACGGGCTGAATCCCGCCTCGCCGATGATCGCGCAGGCGCGCGCCGACGGGGTCACGAGCGTGGTGGCCGCGCCGACGGGTGGGCTGATCGCCGGTCAGGCGGCGGCGATCGACCTCGTGCCCGGCGCGCCGTCGACGATGGTGCTTCGGGCGCCGCTCGCGATCGTGGCCGAAGTCGGCAACTCGGCCCAGGCCGAGGTCGGCGCACGCGGGGAGCTCCTGGGCCGGCTGCGCGGGCTCTTCGACGATGTGCGGACCTACGAGCGCCGACACGCGGACTACGAGCGCGCGGACACGCGGCCGCTGTCGGCCGGGCCGCGCGATCTCGCGGCCCTCGTCCCGGTGCTGCACGGAACGGAACCGCTCATGGTCCACGCCGACCGGGCGAGCGACATCGAGCAGGCGATCGCCCTCGCGCGGGACTACGGCATCAAGTTGATCATTGTCGGCGGCGCCGAGGCCTGGCAGGTCGCGCCGGCGCTCGCCGCCGCCAAGGTGCCCGTGCTCACCGGCTCGCTGCTCAATATTCCCGACAGCTTCGGCTCGCTCGGCCAGCGGCAGGACAACGCGACGCTGCTGCGCCGCGCGGGCGTCACGGTGGTGCTGATCGGCAACTCGGGAGTCGAGGACGCCTCGGCGTTCAACGTCCGCAACATCCGCCAGGACGCCGGGACCGCCGTCGCCTACGGGCTGCCGTGGGACGAGGCGCTGCGCGCGGTCACGAGCGCGCCGGCGGCCGTGTTCGGGCTCGCCGACCGCATCGGAGCGCTCCGCCCCGGACTGGAAGCCAACGTCGTCGTGTGGAGCGGGGATCCGTTCGAGCTCTCGACGCGCGCGGAACACGTGCTCGTGCGCGGACGTGAACACCAGAAGCCGACGCGCGAGGAGCTGCTCACCAACCGGTACAAGACGCTGCCGCCGGAGTACCGGCGCTAGCAGCGGCCGGCAGGCCTCCGTCGCCCGTACAAAGACGAATCCCACGCGCACCGCGCGTGGGATTCGTCAATCGGGTGACTCGGCCCCTACTCGGCGGCCGGCGGCGGGTAGACGCTGACCTTGTAGCGGGTGCGGTTCTTGTGCTCGTACTTCACGACGCCGTCGATGAGGGCGAAGATCGTGAAGTCGCTGCCCAGGCCGACGTTGCGGCCAGGGTGCCACTTGGTGCCGCACTGGCGAACGATGATGTTCCCCGCTCGCACGCGCTCGCCGCCGAACTTCTTGACGCCGCGATACTGCGGGTTGCTGTCGCGGCCGTTGCGCGAGGAGCCGACGCCCTTCTTATGAGCCATGGAGAGATGCTCCTGATGACGAATCGCGCCCGGTCACGCGACCGAGATGTCGCGGATGCGAACTTCCGTGAAGCCCTGCCGATGGCCCTGCTTGCGGGCGTAGTTCTTCCGGCGCTTGAACTTGAAGACGACGATCTTGCGATCGAGCCCGTGGCGCACGATCTCGCCGGTCACCCGCGCACCGTCGAGCAGCGGAGCGCCGGCCCGGACGGTCGACCCGTCCGAGGACACGAGGACCTCGTCGAAGGTGATCTCGGACCCGGCCTCGGCGGCGATGCTCGGCACCCGGAGCACTTTGCCCGGCTCGACCCGATACTGCTTGCCGGCCGTCCGGATGATGGCGTAAGGCATGGCGACAGGAAGTTGAGAGCAGAGAAGAGGTTACAGCCTTTTATGATACTCGGCGCCGCCCGGCCCGTCAACCCGGCCCGAGCCGCCCGGACAGTGCGGGCGGCGGTCGCTGGGGCCGTGCTGGGGATCGGCTGCGGCGGAGCCGCCGCACGCGCGGCCGGCCAGGCGCCGACGGTCGCGATCACCGCCGAGCCGAGTCATCACCTGGTGCTCACCACCGGCGACGTCCGGGTCTTCGATGTCACGGCGGCGCCCCACGCGTCGACGCTGCCGCACCGACATGACTACGACTACCTGTTCGTCGCCCTCGGCGACGCCGACATCACGAGCGCCCCGGTGGGGGGTCCCGAGCGACACCTCGTGCTGCACGACGGCGCGGTCGAATACGCCGGCGGGGGCTTCGTGCACTCGGTCGCGAATCGGGCCGCGAGGCCCTTCCACAACATCACGATCGAGCTCCTGAGCCCCGCGTCCGGGGTGAAGCGGTGCGGCGGCTGCGACGCGGAGGGCGGCACCGGCCCCGCGAGCGGCCCAGACGAACGGGCGGAGCGTGGCGGGGGCGCCGGCCCGGGGGGTTCGCCAGGGGGTTCGCCAGGGGGTTCGCCGGGGGGTTCGCCGGGCGGTTCGCTGGGCGGTTCGCCGGGCGGTTCGCTGGGCGGCTGTGCGGCCGCGCGGCCGCTCACGGCCGACCAGTGGCAGGTGACGCGGCTCGTGCTGGCCGCCGGGGCACGCTGCCCCCTGCCGGGCGGTGCGCGGGCGATGCTCCTCGTGGCCGTCTCCCCGGTCGCGCTCGAGTCGGACGACGCCGACGGCGGCCACGCCGCGGTCGCCGGCCCGCCGGGGCAGTTGGCCTGGTTCGGTCCGCGCGGCACGGTCACCGGCTATCGCCCGATCGTCGAGGCCAGCGCCGCGCCGAGGACGGTTGGGAATCGCGGGACGAGCCCGGCCACGGTCCTGCTCCTGGCGTTCGGCGCCGACCGATCTCGCTGATTCGACTCGACGGCGACGGGGAGCGGCCGGGCTCCCGGATGCGCTCCCGGATGCGCTCCCGGATGCGCTCCCGGATGCGCTCCCGGATGCGCTCCCGGATGCGACCCGCCCCAGGCGCGGCGCGCGTGGGGCGGGTCGTCGGGAGATCGGGAGCTAGATCGAGGGCAGTGTGACGGCCGGGGCGATACCCACCGGGGCGCCTCAGGCGACCGCGTACTGTTGCGTCACATCCCGGCCGGCGCCCTTGACCACGATCTTGAACTCGTCGGGGCGGAGGAGCGGATCGTCGCGGAGCTCGAGCGAGAAGCCCGCGCCCTTCTCCAGCTTGCGGGCGAGGTCCTGCTCGTGCTCGAGCACGTACATCGCGACGTCGGGGTGGAGCTTGATGAGGAGGTTGTCCCGCTTCCCCTCGACGATGATGCGCCGGAGCGAGCGCTCCACGCGTCTGACGATCACCTCGGGGGTGAACACGCGGCCGGTGCCATGGCAGGTGGGGCACGGCTCGGTCATGCTCTGGAGATGGCTCTGGCGAACGCGCTGGCGCGTCATCTCGATCAGGCCCAGGTCACTCACGGCGAAGGCCTTGGTGCGGGCCCGATCCCGGCCGAGGTGGGTACGAAGCTCCTGGAGCACCCGGTCGCGGTTCGCCCGCGTCTCCATGTCGATGAAGTCGCAGACGATGATGCCACCGACGTCGCGCAGCCGGAGCTGCCGGGCCACCTCGCGCGCCGCTTCCAGGTTCGTCCTGAGGATCGTCTTCTCCGGGTCCTTCTTGCCGGTGTAACGCCCCGAGTTGACGTCGATCGACACGAGCGCCTCGGTCGGCTCGATGATCAGGTACCCGCCCGAGGGAAGGTCGCAGCGCCGCTTGAACAGGTCGCGGATCTCGGTCTCGATCTGGGCCTTGTCGAAGAGCGGCACCGGCTCCTCGTAGAGCTTGACCCGATCGATCAGGTCGGGCGCGATCCCCTGGAGGTACTCGGCGATCTCGTTGTAGAGCTGCTTGGAGTCGACCGTCAACCCGTCGACCTTGTCGCTGAACAGATCACGGATGATGCCCCGCGTGAGGCTCGTCTCGCGGTGCACGAGGGCGGGTGCCCGGACGAAGCGGGTCTTCCGCTTGACGCGCTTCCACGTGCTGATGAGGGCCGAGAGCTCGCGGCGGAAAGTCTCCTGGGTCGCATCTTCCCCGACCGTGCGCACGATGACGCCGCCACTCTTGTCGGGCAGCACCGCCTGCACCATCTCGCGCAGCCGCTGGCGCTCGGCGCGGTCGCCGATCTTCCGACTGACGCCGACGCGCGTGGCGTCCGGCATGTACACCAGGAACCGTCCCGCGAGCGAGATCTGGGCGGTGACCCGCGGCCCCTTGGTGGAGATCGGCTCCTTGGAGACCTGCACGAGCATCTCCTGGCCGCGCTTGACGAGGTCCTGGATCGGCACCGCACGCGGCGGCCCGCCGTCGCCGCCACTCCCGCCGTCGGCACCCGCCGGCGCCCGGGCGGCCGGCGCGTCGGCGTCCGGCTGCTCGCCGTCGTCACTCCCGTCGCCGTCCCCCGCGTCGTCCTCGTCGTCGTCGCCCTCGTCGTGCACGAGGTCCGATGCGTGGAGGAACGCGCTCTTCTCCGTGCCGATATCGACGAACGCCGCCTGAATGCCCGGCAGCACCGCTTCGACCTTCCCGAGATAGATGTCGCCGACCATGCGCCGTGCTTCGGGCCGGTCGACGAGAAGCTCAACGAGCTGGTCGTCCTCCAGAATCGCGACCCGCGTCTCGCGCGGGTTCGCGTTGATCAGGATCTCGCGTTTCATCTGACTCCACCGTGTGACGAATGCCCGCGCCGGCACACGGCCGGTCGCGGGTGCGGTCGCTCGGCCACCCGGCTCCGGGTGCCGCGCCGGTGGGCGCGCCGCGCAGCCTCGGTCGCCTCAATCGAGGAGGTCCTTGAGGAGCTGGCGGGCGATCACGAGCCGCTGAATTTCCGACGTCCCTTCCCCGATCTCACAGATCTTCGCGTCGCGCATCATCCGCTCGACCGGGTAGTCCTTGGTATATCCGTAGCCGCCGTGGATCTGGACGGCCTTGATCGTGGCCCGCATCGCGAGCTCGCTACAGAACAGCTTCGCCATCGCCGCCGCCTGCGTCACGGACTTGCCGTGCTGGGCGAGCCAGGCGGCGTGGAAGAGGAGATGCTTCCCGGCCTCGATCTCCGTCGCCATGTCCGAGAGCTGAAACTGCACGCCCTGAAACTGGGCGATCGGCTGGCCGAACTGCCGCCGCACGGCCCCGTAGCGCAAGGCCTGCTCGAACGCCCCCTCGGCGAGCCCGAGCGCCAGCGCGGCGAGCCCGATCCGGCCATAGTCGAGCGTTCGCATGAAGTTGGTGAAGCCGCTCCCTTCCGCCCCGAGCATGTTCTCCGCCGGGACTTCCACATCCTCGAACAGCAGCTCACGCGTGTCCGACGCGCGCCACCCGAGCTTGTCCTCTTTCTTGCCGGCCCGGAACCCCGCCATGGCCGGCAGTGAGTCGTCGTGGCCGATCCCCACGCTGCGCGCCCGCTCCAAGTCGACCGTCGGCTTGGTGACGATGAACGAGCTGATGCCGCGCGGCCCGGCGCCGGGGTCGGTCACCGCGGTCACGACGAAGATCTCGCCGACGCCGCCGTGCGTGATGAAGATCTTCGAGCCGTTGAGGACGTAGCAATTGCCCCGGCGGACGGCCGTCGTCCGCGTCCCCGCGGCGTCGCTCCCGGCGGTCGGTTCCGTCAACCCGAACCCTCCGAGCACGCGACCGGCCGCGAGCAGCGGCACGTACCGCTCCCGCTGGGCCTGGGTGCCGAAGTTCACGATCGGCGAGGTGCCGAGCGTCGTGTGCGCCGAGATGGTGATGGCGTGCGACGCATCGACCTTGGCCAGCTCGTGGATGACCGTGATGTAGCTGAGGAGATCGAGGCCCGCGCCGCCGAGCTGCTCGGGCCAGGGCACCCCGAGGAGCCCGAGCTCCGCCATGCGCTTGACCGTCGCCCAGGGGAACTCGCCGCGGGCGTCGAAGGTGGCGGCGATGGGCGCGACCTCCTCCCGGGCAAAGCTTCTCACCATCTCGCGCACCGCGAGGTGCTGGTCCGTGAAATAGAGCGCGTCGTCCATAACCGTCAGGTGATCTCGGGTGGTCTGGCGTCGGGCGCGGAGCGGGCGGGCGCCGGCCCCCCACCCATGGTCGCCGCAGGCGGACCGGCCGCAGGCGGACAGGCCGCAGGTGGCGATGCCGAATCCTGCCCACGTACGGCCCGCAGGAACAGCTCGCCGTAGCGCTCGAGCTTGACCGGGCCCACGCCCGGCACCTCGGCCATCGCCGTGAGCGATCGCGGCCGGCGCGCCGCCATCTCGAGCAGGGTCCGATCAGGGAAGACGACGTAGGCGGGGACGGCGTCCCGCCGCGCCAGCTCGGAGCGCACCGTCCGCAGGGTCTCGAAGAGGAGGAGATCGGCGGGGCCGAGCGCGGCGTCGGCGGCCGTCGGCCCGCCGGCGCGAGTCGGTGGGCGCTGCCCGGCCCGATCCGCCAGCCCCGCCGATCCCCTCCCGCCAGCCGCGGGCAGCCCCCGGGGACTCCCTCCGCGCCGAAACCGTGCCCGGACGTCGGGGATGACCGCCGCGCGGTGGTTCCCGAGGCAATTGTCACAGCCATCGCACTCGCCGGGCGCTGCCGGGTCGCCGAAATACCGGAGGATGAACGTCCGGCGGCAGGTCCGCGCGTACGCATAGCGCTGCATGATGTCGAGCTTCGCCAGCTCGGCCGCCCGGCGCCGGCCCTCGGGCGTCTGGTCGCCGGCCCGGGCATCGTCCCGCCCCCGCCGGCCGCCGGCGCTCGGCACCGCGCGCACGCCGGTGATCAGGAACTCGTGCGTGAACCGGTCCTGAAAGGCGTGCAACAGGACGCAGTTCGCGCGCTGCCCGTTGCGCCCGGCGCGGCCCGCCTCCTGATAGTACGCCTCCAGCGAGCCCGGCATCGCGTGGTGCACGACCAGGCGAACGTTGGCCTTGTCGATGCCCATGCCGAACGCGTTCGTCGCCACGATCGCCTTCACCCGCTCGGACATGAACGCGTCCTGGGCCGCGTGCCGTTGATCGTCGCTCTGGCCGCCGTGATAGCTCGCCGCCGCGAACCCCGAGTCCTGGAGCACGGCCGCGAGCCGGTCGACCGCCTTGCGTGTCGCGGCATAGACGACCGCCTGGCCCGGGTGCGTGCGCAGGAGGTCGACCAGCGTGGCATCCTTCTCGGCGTCGTTGCGGGTGCGGATCACATGATAGTGCAGGTTGCGGCGGTCGAACCCCGTGATGACGGTGTCGGGCGCGCGCAGCCCCAACTGCTCGGCGATGTCGCGACGCACGGCGGGCGTGGCCGTCGCCGTCAGGGCGATGGTCGTCGGGTCGCCGAGCGCCGCGCGAATCGCGCGCACGCGCCGGTAGCTCGGGCGAAAGTCGTGGCCCCACTCGCTGATGCAGTGCGCTTCGTCGACCGCCAGGAGTGAGACCCCGGCCGCACGCAGTCGCTCGGCCGTGGGCCCATGGTCGAACCGCTCCGGCGCCACGTACAGCAACCGCCACTCGCCGCGCGCGGCGCGCGCCATACGGTCGGCGACGTCGGAGGACGAGAGCGAGCTGTTGATGAACGTGGCCGGCAACCCTCGGGCCGTCAGCGCGTCCACCTGGTCCTTCATGAGCGAGATGAGCGGCGAGACGACGACCGTCAGCCCATCGAGCAGCAGCGCCGGCACCTGGAAGCAGAGCGACTTGCCGCCGCCGGTCGGGAGCACGACCAGCGTGTCCCGGCCTGCCAGCACCGACGCGACCGCCCGCTCCTGACCCGGCCGGAAGGACTCGTACCCGAAGGCGTCGTGGAGCACACGCAGTGCGTCGGCGGTCACAGGCGGCGCCCGGCGCGACACGGTGCGCGACACGGTGCGCGACACGGTGCGCTACACGGCACGGGCGAAATGCCCGCGGGTGAAGGCCGTGCCGACGAGCGCGCGCACATCGGAGCCGTCCATGGAGGCGTCGGCTGCGGCCGGCTGGTCGGCCCGACGGGCGATCGCATCCAGGGCGGCACGATAGCCGGCCATGAGCCCGCCGACGGGATCGCCCGGCACGTTGAAGACGAGGTGGAAGGCGCGGAGCCCCGAACGCCAGAGCGCCGGGAGGAACTCCGACGCCTCGATCGGCCGCGAGTGCAGCAGACGGTTCCGGCAGGCACTGTCGGTCGCCACGGCGAAGGTGTAGCCGGCCGGGTCGGTCAACTCGACGTGCCGGTGCGCCTCGACGCAGAGATCGCGGCAGGTCGTCGGCTCGCGGTCGAACGCGGCGGAGAGCACGCAGTGCTCGATCGTCATGCCCTCCGGCCGGCCGTAGATCAGGACCCCGAAGCCGGCCCCTGACCATGGCGCGACCAGGGCCCCGATCTCGGCGCTGGTGAGCTCGACCGACAACACCACGCGCGCGACGCCGAGCCCGAAGAGCGCGGCCGCCGTGTGCGGATTGAAGCAGTTGGCGGCGTAGTCGGCGGCGACACGTCGGCCCGCCCGCGCGAGCTCGCGGGCCAGGCCCAGGTGGCCGGTCAGCACCGGGAGCCCGAGGTCGAGCCACTTCGTGAGCGCGCGGCGCTCGGGCGGGCGGATGATCGACGGCGCCCGGAGCCACACCTCCGTCCCGCTCGCGGAGAGCTCCTCGGCGAGTCGGGCGACGTGCGCGGCCGGTGGCACCGGGTGACGGAGGAACGGATCGACGATGACCTCGGACGCGCCCGCCGCCGCGGCCGCGCGGGCGTCCTCCAGCGTGTAGACGGACGCGGACAGTAGATAGGCGCGCCCGCTCGTCCGCTCGGCGATTCGCGCGACGCGGGGCAGCGCGCCGACCGCCGCCTCGATCCGCGCCATCCGCTCGGCGAGCGCCGTCGGCTCAGGGCGCGCGCTCCGTTCCGCGGCGGCGATCCACTCGTGCTGGTCGAGCAGCGCGGCGACGGCGTCCTGACGCAACCGATTGAGCTCGCTGACGGGGAGGAACAGACCGTCCCCGAGTCCGCGGCAGTCGATCGCGCCGAGCGTGAACGGCGTCTCCCCCAGCCGCCCGAGCTGCGCCCGCAGCGTGGCGGCGTCGAGCGGATGGCGAGCCGCGGGCGCGAGCGGCGCGGTCGACTGGACGGTGGCCGACGTCGCACGCTCGCCGGCGCCGGCGCTGAAGACGGCCTTGAGGGGCGTGCCGGCCGCGCCGAAGAGCCGGACGTCGACGGCGAGCCGCGGGGCGGCCGGCACATCGACATGGGCGAAGCTGCCACGGCTCGCCGCGAGCAGCGCCCCGTCGGCTGTCCGAAAGACGGTCGCGCCGACCGGCGGGGCGAGCGCCGGGTGCCCCGACAGCTCCGACACGACGAGGCGCTGGCGGAAGCCGCCGGCGACCCGGGCGGAGCCGTGCACGGCGCGAACGATCCCGCCGCTCCGAGCGGGGCGGGCGGGGCCGAGCTCACCGTGCGCCGCGAAGGCGACACCGTCGCCGGGGCGAATCTCGCGCGCGACCTGCACGGTGATCTCGCCGCGCCCGACCCCGACGACGGTGCCAAGCTCGGCGCCCCGGCTGTCCGGGAAGTCGCGGGTGACGTACTGCCGCCCGACGCGGCCGTGCAGCATCCCGGGCGTGAAGCCCCGACTGTAGATCTGCACCAGCGGCTCGATCTCCTCCGGCTCCGGCGCGCGATCATCACCGTCTGCCAGCCGATCCAGCCATTCGCGATAGTGCCTGGTGACCGTCGCCACGTACTCCGGCCGCTTCTTGCGCCCCTCGATCTTGAGGCACCGGATCCCGGCGGCGGCCAGTCCGGCGAGCTCGGCGTGCGCCGCCAGATCGTGCGCCGAGATGAGGTACCCGCGGTCGAGGACCTCGCCCGAGATCCCGTCCCGAAGCTCGTAGTCCTTTCGGCACGACTGCGCGCAGGCACCCCGGTTCGCGCTCCGCTCCGAGATCATCCCGGACATGAAGCACTGGCCGGAGTACGAGATGCAGAGCGCGCCGTGCACGAACGCCTCGAGGCCGAGGTCCGGCACGGCCGCGTGGATCGCGCGCAGGTCGTCCAGCGTATTCTCGCGCGCCAGCACGAGGCGTGAGGCGCCCAGCTCCCGCACGAACGCCGCGCCGGCAGGGTCGTGTGCGGTCAGTTGGGTCGAGCCATGGATCTCGAGTGTCGGATGGAGTGTGCGGATCAGCCGGATCAGGCCCGCGTCCTGCACGATGACGGCATCGATCCCGCACTGCACCGCATCATCCAACAGCGTCAATGCGGGGACGAGCTCCGCCGGCTTGACGAGCACGTTGAGCGTGAAGTAGATGCGCGCGCCGTGGGCGTGGGCGAGTCGACAGGCGCTCGCGAGCTCGTCCATCGAGAGCTGCGCACCGTCGTCCCTCGCGTTGAAGCCGCCGGCGCCCAGGTAGATCGCGTCGGCGCCGTTCGCCACGGCCGCGCGGACGGCGTCGAGCGATCCCGCGGGGGCGAGCAGCTCCGGGACGGCCCGCCCCTGTCCGTCGCGCGACCGGCGGGCAGGCTCGGGCCGGCTCCTCCGATGATCCTGCCCCCGGTGAGACGACCGGGGCGGAGAGGAAACCGACGTCATCCTAACAAGTTAACGCCGCTTGGGCGGCCCGATGAAGCGCAGGAGAAAGGCGGCGCCGAGGAGCGCGACCCCACTCCACCGGAGCGGCGGCGCGTCCGCGCGGATCCCGGCGCCGAAGAGGAGGAGACCGGCAAGCGCCAGGATGACCTTGGCGGTGGCGAGCCGGGTCAGCTTCCCTCTGGTAGGCGGAGCCGCCGGGCCAGCTCGTCCGGCACATCGAGCACCATCCGCAGGAGCGCGGTCGAGACCACCTTCCCCTGGGCATCGGTCTTGAGCGAGAGCGTTCCGCCCCCGTCGAGCGCCCCGTGCAGGAGAAAGTTCAGGGCGGCGAGGTTCGGCAGCTCGAAGCGCTCGACCGGCCCGGTGATGAGATCGCCGAAGTGCGCCGCGACCCGGTCCCGGGTCACGTAGCGCTCGAGGACCTCGTACCATTCCGGCCGGCGGGCGAGGAGGCCGACATTGGCGGTGTCGCCCTTGTCACCGGAGCGGGCGTGGGCAATGTCCAGCAGGCGCACACGCATCAGCGGCCCGTGCGCATGGCATCTGTCCGCATGGGATCTCCGCTCACGAGAGCTGCACTCACTGGATCTCCACCGCGGTCGTGACGACCTGTTTGTCGATCAGAGCCGGCCAGTACGCGACCACCTCTTCGACCTTGGGTCGGCCGCCGGCGAAGCCGGTGACGCTCGGTGGCCCGTTGAGCACGAGCGGCGCCAGCTCGCGGGTGAAGCGCTCGACATCCTGGCGGCGCGTCCCTCGCACGCCGATCCGGAGCTGCACCTCGGGCAGATCGGGTGACGGCGGCCCCGCGAGATGTCCGTGCGTGGCGGAAGCGCCGACGAACTCGGTGAGCACCCTGTCGAAGCGCAGCCCGAGCCGATCCAGGCGCTCCCGGATGACCTGGTCGGCCGCGCGCGCCTTGTCGTACGCATCCGGCCAGGCGTAGACGAGCGTGCCCACGGCCTTGTACCCGGCGCGGTACGCGATCGAGACCTTGAGGCTCGGCGTCGGCGGGCGTCCGACGATCCCGAACACCCGCACGCGGTCCGGTCCATCGGGCGCCAGGCGGATGGAGGTGAAGTCGGCGATGACATCGGGCGTGATGTACGAGGCGGGATCACCCATCTCGTACACGAGCTGCTCGGCGACCGATTGCGTCGAGACGACGCCGCCCGTGCCCGGATGCTTCGTCACGACGAACGTGCCGTCGGCCTGCCCCTGGACGATGGGATACCCGACGTCGCCCAGGTCGGGAATCTCCCGCCAGTCGTAGAGGCAATTGCCGCCCGAGCATTGGGCCCCGCACTCGATGATGTGGCCGGCGACGATCCCGGCGGCGAGTCGATCGTAGGCGTCGGCGGCCCACCCGAACTCGTGGCGCAGCGGCGCCATGGTGAGCGCGGTGTCGGTCGACCGGCCGGTGATCACGATCTGCGTGCCACGCTGGAGCGCTTCGACGATCGGCGTCGAGCCGATGTACGCGTTCGCCGAGAGGACCCGATCGCGGATGCTCGCGAGCGGCTCACCGGTCTCCATGTTGGCGAGGGCGTGCCCGCCGGCCAGCAGCGTGTCGAGGCGGGGGAGCAGGTCGTCGCCGGTGACGACTCCGATCCGGAGCGCCCCGGCGGCGCCGCCGCGATCCGCCGCCAGGGCGCGCACGGCGGCAGCGCATCCGCGCGGGTTCACGCCACCGGCGTTGGCCACGACGCGCACGCCGCGGCCCGTGATCGCCGGAAGAATGCTGTCGATCGCGCCGAGGAAATCGCGGGCGTACCCGAGCGACGGGTCGCGCTCCTTCTGCTTCTGGAGGATCGACATCGTCACCTCGGCCAGGTAGTCGAGCATGAGGTAGTCGATCGGCCCGCCCTCCACCTGGCGTCGCGGCGCCTCCAGCCAGTCGCCCCAGAACCCCTGGCCACTGGCGACACGCACGACCCGCCCTTCCCCGCTCGGCGGGGTGCCTTCGCGCGGCGGACTCACGACGGCGACGACGCGCCGACAGGCGTCGCGGCGGGCGCAGCCGCGAAGTCGGGGAGCGGCGGGAGCACGAACGCCCCCACGTGCGGCCCGGGATTGTGGGCGGCCGTGCGCAGCGCCATGGCCAGGACCTCGCGCGTCTCGTCCGGGTAGACGATCGCGTCGACGAACCCCCGGGCCGCCGCGTAGCGTGCGTCGAGCTGCGACTCGTACTCGCCGCGCATCGCCTCGACGGCGGCGGCGACATCCGGCGCGACCGGCCGTTTGGCCGCGCGCGCCGCGTCGAGCGCCGGGCCGTGCACGGCCTGCACCGCGGACTCGCCCTCCATGACACCCATCCGGCCCGTGGGCCAGGAAAAGATGAAGTCCGGGTCGAACCCCTGACCGGCCATCGCATAGTAGCCGGCGCCCGAGGCGTGATTCACCGTCAGCACCAGCTTGGGGACGCGGGCCGTGGCCATCGCCTCCACCCAGCGCGCGCCGGCCCGGATGATCCCTGCCTGCTCGGCGTCCGGTCCCACCATGAACCCGGACACGTCCTGCACGAAGAGCAACGGGATACCCTGTCGATCGCAGCGGTCGATGTAGTATGCCACCTTGTCGGCGCTCTCGGGGTAGATGATCCCGCCGAAGCGAGGCTTCTCGCCGGGCTGACCCTTGATCAGACCTCGCTGATTGGCGATGACGCCGATCGGCTGACCCTCGATGGCGGCGTCGCCGCAGATGATCTCGCGGGCCCGGTGCTCCTGGAACTCGTCGATGTGTCCGCCGTCGACGATCGCGCGCAACACCGCGTGCATGTCGTACGACATGCGGTGGTCGCCGGGCAGCACGTCCTCGAGCCTGTCGGCGCCCGGTCCAGGGGTGTGGCGTCCGGTCGCGCCGCCGGCCCGCCGGGGCAGACGCCCGACTAGCGCGCGAAGCTTGGCCAGACAGGCGGCGTCGTCGTCGACCGCGTAGTGGGCGACGCCACTCACCTCGGTGTGCATCCGGGCGCCGCCCAGCGACTCCGCGTCGACGCTCTGCCCGGTCGCGCCCTTGACGAGATTGGGTCCGCCGAGGCCCATGAAGGACGTGCCCTTCACCATCACGATCACGTCCGAGAGCGCCGGCAAGTAGGCGCCACCCGCGATGCACTGACCCATCACCGCGGCCAGCTGCGGGACCCGCAGGTAGCGCCGCATGATCGAGTTGTAGTAGAAGATCCGCGCCGCGCCGTACTGACCCGGGAAGACCCCGCCCTGGTACGGGAGGTTGACGCCGGCGGAGTCGACGAGATACACGATCGGCACATGGCACCGCATCGCGATCTCCTGCGCGCGGAGAATCTTCCTGATCGTCTCGGGCCACCAGGAGCCGGCCTTGACGGTGGCATCGTTCGCGACCACGACGACCTCGCGACCCTCGACCAGCCCCACGCCGGTCACCACGCCGGCCGCGGGTGCCTGTCCGTCGTACTGATCGTAGGCGACGAGCAGTCCCACCTCGAGGAACCGCGCGCCCGGATCGCAGAGCGCGGCCACCCGCTCGCGGGCCGTCATCTTCCCCTGCGCATGCTGGCGCGCCGCCCGCTCCGCGCCGCCCCCGAGCCGGAGGCGTGCCTCGAGCGTTCGCACCTCCTCGCTCGAGCGGCCGAGTCGCGAGCGAGACTCGCTGGCTGGCTCGTCGGCGGCCGGGCGCCGGCTATCGGCGCGGGCCGGCCCGTGGGAGGCGGGAGGTCTCACGCCTCCTGCCGTTGCCGCTGGGCGAACCACTCCTGGATGTAGCGCACCAGGTCGGAGGTCGGCGTGCCCGGCCCGAACAGCTTCCCGACTCCCTGTGCGTGGAGCCGCTCCATGTCCTCCTCCGGGATGATCCCGCCGCCCGTGAGAAGCACGTCATCGCGACCCTGCTCCCGCAGCAACTGGAGCACGCGCGGGAAGAGCGTCATGTGGGCCCCGCTCAGGATCGACAGCCCGACGACGTCGGCGTCTTCCTGCACGGCGGCCGTCGCGATCATCTCCGGGGTTTGATGGAGCCCCGTGTAGATGACCTCCATGCCGGCGTCGCGCAGTGCGGCCGCGACCACCTTGGCGCCGCGGTCGTGCCCGTCGAGCCCGGGCTTGGCGACGAGGACGCGGATCGGACGGGGATCGCTCATGGGCGCGGGTCAGCGGGCCGAGAGACGGACGCGGAGGCAATGAACCCTGGCACAGCCTAGGATTTTACCCGCTGGGCCGCACTGCCGGCAACTCACGACGGCCGGCGCCGATGCCCGCCGGGGCCCGCCGATGGCCTCGGCCCGCCGCGCGGATCATGCTCGGCGCACGATCTCCCCACGCCCGCGCGCTCCCCGCCCCGGCTTCCGGGCGACCAGGAGCATCTCACCGGACCGCCTGCCGAGCGGCCGGCGTGTCCAGCCGTCGTACGCCTCTTCGACGATCAGTCCGGCGTCCGCCATCAGCTCGGCCAGGCGGGTGGCCGTGTACAGGCGTAGGTGGTACGATCGGGTGCCGCGCCCGGCGGGGCCTTCCCAGGTCGCCTCGACGGTGAGAACCCCGGAGAGTGGATCGAAGCGCCGGTCGTGGGCGATGAGCGTGCCGTCGGCCGTGCGCCACCAGTCGCGCGCGATGAACCGCGCCATGACCCCGTCGCGGCTTCCGCCGTGCCAGACCAGGACCCCATCGTCCGCGAGCACTCGCGCGAGCTCGCGGATCACGCGCGCATCGTCGGCCGGGTAGCGGAAGACGCCGAACGACGTGAAGAGATTGACGACCGCGTCGAAGCGTCCCGCCCACGCGGGCGGCAGTGTCCGCATGTCGCCGCGGTGGTATCGGGGTCGCGCGTGGGGTGGTGCGTGCCGGGCAGCCGCCCGCGCCGCCCGGAGCAGGACGGGCGAGTAGTCGAGCCCTTCGACCACCAGGCCGGCCTCCGCGAGCAGCCGCGCGTGCCGGCCCTGCCCGCACGGCACATCCAGCACGCGGGCGCCGACCGGCAACTGGAGCACCTCGATGAGCCGCGCCACGTCGCGCCGATCCTGCGCCGACGTGAAGAGCGGCTCGTACTCCTTGAGGTAGTGGGCATCGAAGTACGAGGCCCACCATTCGTTGGTGTGTGCGATCGAAGCCGTCCTGGGCACCCGTCAAGATGGCACCGGGGCGCCCGCGCGTCAGCCGGCGGCGGTCCCCTCGCCGACGACCACCGCCATGTCCCCCTCGCGGCCCACGACCTCCACCCGCACGCCGCCGCGCGGCGTGCGCTCGAAGCAGAGATCGACGCGCGCCTGGCCGAGGCGGAGGCGCCGCAACGTCAGGGACAGACGCACCTGACGCGGGAGCAGCGGCCGAACGATCCGGAGCCGGCGGTCGAACGCCTCGGGGCGGAGGCCCAGCGCCTCGCCGAGCATGCACGGGACCGATGCAGCCGCCCACGCCTGTGGGTGGCAGGCGACAGGGTATCGGACCGGTCCGCTCTCGTCGACCCGCGGGAAGCCGCAGAACAGCTCCGGCAGCCGGCCGCCCGGGAAGTCGCCCGCGGCCCCCGTGATCCCATCGTAGATGCGCATGAATGCGGCGTCGCCCCCGTAGCGACGGCACCCGGCGGCGATGAGGGCGTTGTCGTGCGGCCACACCGTCCCGACGTGATAGCCGATCGGGTTGTACGCGCGCTCGGATGATGCCAGCGTCCGGATCCCCCACCCGCTGAACATGTCCTCGGCCATGAGACGCGCGATGGCCGCCGCGCCGCGCTCCGGGGCCACGATCCCGGTCCACAGCGCCTGCCCCGGATTGGACGAGACCACCGCCGCCGGCCGGCCGCCGGCCTGGAGCGCCAGCGCGAAGCCGCGACCCTGTCCGACCCAGAAGTCCCGATTGAAGCGTGTGCGCAGCGCGACGGCGTCGCGCGTGAGCTCGTCGGCGCGGGGCGCATCGCCCACCCGGCGGTAGAGATCAGCCATCGCGCACCACGCCATGTAGACGTAGCCCTGCACTTCGACGAGGGCGATCGGCGGGGTCGCGAGCTTCCCGCTCGTGTTGACGATCGAGTCGCCCGAGTCCTTCCATCCCTGATTGCTGAGTCCCTTGGTCGACGCGCTCTCGTAGGAGAGGTAGCCGTGCGCCGTGCGGCCCACCGAGGACCGGATCCAGTCGAGCGCGCGCTCCACGTGGTCGCGGAGCTCGGTGAACAGCGCCGTATCCCCGGTCCAGCACGCGTGCCGCCCGAGCAGGATGAGGAAGAGCGGCGTCGAATCGATCGATCCGTAGTACGGCGTCTGCGGGATCTCGTTCGTCCCCGCCAGCTCCCCGACACGCAGCTCGTGGAGGATCTTGCCCGGCTCCTCGTCGCGCCAGGGATCGACGCGCTGGCCCTGGTAGCGGGCGAGCAGCCGGAGCGTCTGCGCGGCGAGATCGGGGTTGAAGGGCAACATCTCGAGCGCGGCGATCAGGCTGTCACGACCGAACAGGGCGACATACCACGGCACCCCGGCCGCCAGGTAGGCCTGGCCCTGGTACGTCGAGCGGAGCGTCAGCACGTCACGCACCGAGCGGTCGAGCAGGCGCTCGAGGATGCCGCTGTCGGTCTCGACCCGCGTCCACTGTGCCATCCGGGCCTCGACCTCCTCGCGCCGGGATCGTACCACCCGTTCGGCATCGACCCGCCGGGCCGTGACCGGCGCCCGCGTGCGCGACCGGGACTCTGCCACCTGGAGCGTGACCGTGAGGCGGATGCGGGACTTGGGCTCGAGCCGGAGGTCGTAGGTGGCCCGCGTGGCTCGCACACGCGTCGGAGCGGGCGAGCAGGTCACGGCGAGCGTGCGTCGGACCCCGTCGGCGCCGTCATAGGCGAATCGGAGCGCACCACCGGCCCAGGCCGGCCGCGCGCGCTTGCCGGTTTGCCGGACGACCAGACCCCGCACCTGAAACACGTCCTCGAAGGCAGCGCGAAAGGCGAGCACGACGGGGAACGCGATGCGGCGCAGGGTGAAGTTCTCGATCG
This sequence comes from Gemmatimonadota bacterium, assembly GCA_021324635.1. Lineage (GTDB taxonomy): Bacteria > Gemmatimonadota > Gemmatimonadetes > Gemmatimonadales > Gemmatimonadaceae > Palsa-1248. The sequence goes on along the minus strand of JAJPIS010000058.1, from coordinate 116,395 downwards.
TGAGCACGTCGCACAGGCGCAGGTGATCGCCATCGATGACGCGGTCCCAGGTGCACCCGATCTCCTCCTTCTGGATGAGCGGTCCGCCCGGCACGCGAAGGTCCGGGTTGGTGAGCTCGAACCGCGCCATGAACCCGCGCGCGGCCCCCGCCGCCAGCTCCTCGAACTCCTCCCCGGCGATGGTGACCTCGTAGCCATCGAGGAATCGGCAGTCGTGGTAGTAGAGGCCGAGTCCGTGCTTCCCATTCAGGGGGACGAGCCCGTCGCGCCCGACGATGAAGTACACGTCGCGATCCTTCACGACGACCGCGTGCGCGATGTTCCGCGTGAGCGAGACGCGACCCTTGTTGAGGACCCGATGCCGGGGCTCGCCGGGTGTCCGATCCGAGCGGCTCCGGGCGCCGCCGCCGGCGTGCCGCCGGCTCTTCGGCGCCATCACTGCCCGACGCCGGGCGCGGCACCTCCGCGGGGCGCGGACCCGTCGCCGTCGAGCGCCATCTTGAGGACCTGCGCCAGATGCACGGCGCGGCGGTCCGTCGTCTGGGCGATCTGCTCTCGACAGCTGAACCCGTTCGTGACGATCAGCGTCTCGGGCGCCGCCTCGCGGACCCGCGGGAGCAGGACCCGCTCGCCGCAGGTGATCGAGACCCGGTAGTGCTCTCCCTTCTCGAAGCCAAAGGCGCCGGCCATGCCGCAACACCCGGAGTCGAGCACCGAGTAGTCGACGCCCACCCGATCGAGCAGTGTGACCTCGTCCTGGAACCGAAGGACGGATTTCTGGTGGCAATGCCCGTGGACCACCGCGCGCGCGGCGAGATGCGGGGGCCGGAAGTCGGGCGCTTTGGCGACCAGGAACTCGCTCAGCAGGTAGCTCTGACTGCTCAGGCGCGCGGCGTCCTCATCCCCGTGGAGGAGATTCGGCAGCTCGTCGCGGAAGACCGAGATGCAGCTCGGCTCGAGCCCCACGACCGGGACGCCGGCCTGAATCTGCGGCCGCAGCACGTCGAGAATGTCGAGCAGCAGGCGTTTCGCCCGCCCCATCATGCCGAAGTCGTAGAGCGGACGTCCACAGCACAGCGGTTGCGGGGGGACGACGACCCGGAACCCGGCTGCCTCGAGCACCTCGACGGCCGCCTGAGCGGTCGTCGGGTGGAAGTGATTGTTCCACGTGTCGGCCCACAGGATGACCGGCGTTCCGCCGACGTTGCGAGGTGGCCGGCTCGCGAACCACGCCTTGAAGGTCTGCTGGGCGAAGCGCGGGATGTGACGTTCCGGCGCGATGCCGACGATCGCCTTGGCGAGATCGCGCAGTCCCGGCGTCTGGGTCACGGCGTTGGCGATCCGCGGCATGCGCGCGGCCACGCGCGCCCACCGGTCCATGAGGCCAAAGGCATACGCCCGAACCGGCCGCACTCGTCCGTGATAGTAGTGCGAGAGGAACTCGGCCTTGTACGTCGCCATGTCGACGCTGACCGGGCATTCGGCGCGGCATCCCTTGCACGCGAGGCAGAGATCGAGCGCGCTCTTGACCGCCTCGTCGCGCCAGCCGTCCCGGAGCGGGTTGCCCTCCAGCATCTCGAACAGGAGCCGCGAGCGGCCGCGCGTCGAGTGCTTCTCGTCCCGCGTCGCCATGTAGCTGGGACACATCGTGCCGCCGTCGTGCCGCCGGCACTTCCCGGTCCCGACGCAGCGGTTCGCGGCGTAGGCGAAGCTGCCGCGGTCCTGCGGGAAGTGGAAGTGCGTGGGCGGGTCCCAGGGCGCGTAGTGCGTGCCCCAGCGCAGGTTCTCATCGACGGGGTAGGCCTCGATCACCTTCCCCGGATTCATCTTCCCGGCAGGGTCCCAGATCGCCTTGAACTCCCGGAAGGCGCCCATGATCTCGTCGCCGAACATGATCGGGAGCAGCTCGCCGCGCGCCTGGCCATCCCCGTGCTCGCCCGACAGCGAGCCGCCGAAGGATGTCACGAGATGCGCCGCATCGTGGAGGAATTGCTTCCACCGCGCGATCCCGGCGGCGGTGAAGAGATCGAAGTCGATGCTACAATGCACGCACCCCTGACCGAAGTGGCCGTAGAGGGACGCGGTGTAGCCGTAGCGCCCCATGAGCGCATAGAGCCCGCGCAAGTATCGGCCGACGTCAGCGGGCGCGACGGCCGAGTCTTCCCACCCGGGGTAGAAATCCGGGAGGCCAGGGATCTTCGACGTCGCCCCGAGGCCCGACTCGCGGATCTCCCAGAGCCGCGCCTCCTCCTTGGGGTCGTCGATTCGCTTGATGGCCGGCGGGTGCGGCGTGGCCTGGAACGCCTCCATGAGCCCACGCGCCCGCGCATCCACCTCGGCCCGGGTGTCGGCGCCGAACTCGACGATGAGCCACGCGTTCCCGTCCGGCAGCAGCGCTCGGCCGGCGGTCGACATGCCCTTGTCGTGCATGTAGGTGAACATGCTGGCGTCGAGCCCCTCGAGGGCGATCGGGCCGTGGCTGTTGCAGAACGTGACCTGATCCCCGGCGGTGAAGATGTCCGGGAAGCCGACGACGACGAGCGCCCGCTGGGGTGGACTGTGGACGAGCCGGAGCTTTGCCTGGAGCACCGTGACGCACGTGTTCTCGGTACCGACGAGCGCGCGGGCGACGTTGCAGCCATGCTCCGGGAGCAACTCGTGCAGCGGGTAGCCCGACACGAGGCGGGGGATGTGCGGGAAGCGCCGGCGGATCGCATCCGCGTAGCGGTCCCGCAGCGCCCGGAGCCGGGCGTAGATCTCGCCGCGTCGGCCGCCCTCCGCCACGATCCTGTCGAAGTCGACATCCGAGGTGGGACCGACCCACATGCGGACCCCGTCGTAGGTCAGGATCTCGAGCTCGAGCGTGTTCTCCTCGACCTTGCCCGCCATCTGGGCGTGCATGCCGCAGGAGTTGTTACCGATCATTCCACCCAGCGTGTTCCGGTTGTGCGTCGCCGGGTCCGGTCCGAACGTCAACTGCCGCGTCTCGGCCCGATGCCGGAGGTCATCCAGCACGGTGCCCGGCTCGACTCGTGCCCATTTACCGTCCCAGTCGATCTCGAGCACGTGGTTCATGTACTTGCTCATGTCGAGCACGACGGCCGCGTTGCACGTGGAGCCGGCGAGGTCGGTGCCGCCGCCGCGGGCGACGATGGGGGCTCCGTACTCGCGGCAGACCGAGACCGTCGCGACCACGTCGTCGGCGTCGCGGGGCAGGACGACCCCGATCGGCACCTGCCGATAGTTCGAGGCATCGGTCGAGTACAGCGCCCGATCGCCATCGTCGAACCGCACCTCGCCGCGCACGCGCGCCCGGAGTGCCGCGGCGAGGCGCGAGACGTCGATGCCGATCCGATCGCCGCTGACGGCGTCGGGACGGGGCGGCGCGGGCGGGCGGTTACCGCGGCGGGTGGGGGCGCGCCGGATCGACGTCAGCTCGGCCGCGCGCGTCTCGCCGGTCGGGGCCGGCCCCCGATCGGACACCTCCGGCGTCCCACTAGAGCGCATAGCGCCGGGCGTCGGCGTGCTTGAACTCCAGTCCGAGACCGGGACGTCCGAGATCCGGATGGAGCGCGCCGTCGGCCGGCGTCAGGGCGCCATCGAACAGCATGTGCTCGATCCGCACGTGATCGTGGAAGTACTCGATGTGGCGGAGCCGCTTGGCGGCGCAGGCGGGGTGCGCGTGGAGGGACGGCGCGCAGTGCGCCGAGAGTGGGATCATCCGTGCCTCACACAACGCGTCGACGACCAGGAACCCCGTGATGCCCTCGCACCGGGATGCGTCGGCCTGGAGCACATCGACCGCGCCGGCGTCCAGAATCCGGGTGAACGCGGCCGGGTCGTAGCCGTACTCGCCGACGGCGACGTCCATCCCGGCGGGCGCGTGATCGCGGCAGAGTCGGAGCCCCTCGAGGTCGAGGTGGTACACCGGCTCCTCGAACCAGGACACGCCGGCGTCGACGAATCGGCGAGCCTGAGCCAGCGCCAGCTTCCGGTCGTAGCCGCCGTTGGCGTCCACGTACAGCTCCGCGTCCGGGCCGATCGCCGCCCGAGCGGCCGCCACACGTCCCACATCGGCGGCCGGATCGCGTCCGATCTTCATCTTCACACGGGGGATGCCCATGGCGACCCACCCGGCGAGCTGCGCCTGGAGCTGCGCCTCCGAGTACGAGGTGAACCCGCCGCTGCCGTACACGGGGGCGGCGTCGCGGGTCGCGCCCAGCAACGTCACGACCGGCACGCCCAGGAGCTTCGCCTTCGCATCCCAGAGGGCGGCATCGACGGCAGCGATCGCCATCGAGGCGATGCCGGGGCGACCGAGGTTGCGGATGCGCCCCACGAGGCGTGTCCAGAGCCGGCCGGTCGCGAAGACATCCTCCCCTTCGACCACTTCGGCGAGCGAGTCTCGAATCAGGTGCGCGGTCGCCGTGTCGGCGTAGGTATACCCCACGCCCGTGATACCGCCGGCCGTGAGCTCGACCAGCACGAGCGTGGTGGCGTTCCACTCGAACGTGCCGTCGGACTCGACTGGCGTATCGGTCGGGATCCGGTACGCCGACACGGCGAGGTGCTCGACGGTCGGGCCCTCGGACACCTCCCGCGGCCAGTCGGGCGCGCGTAGCATGGCCAGCGCCGGATCGCTACTCGTGGGACCGCCCCGGCAACACTCCGGCGAGCAGCTCCTTGGCCGACTCGACGATGATCCCGCGCGAGTCCGGGTCTCCCTTCACCACCGCCGAGACGAAGTTCTTGGCCTCCTCGAACGTGATGTGCGGCGGCAGGATGGACACGTTGGGGTCCGTGCAAGCCTCGTAGACCACCGGCCGATCGGACGCCAGCGCGGCATCCCATGCCGAGCCGACGTCGTCCGGGCGTTCGACCCGGATGCCCTGGAACCCGAGGAGCTCGGCGTAGCGGGCGTACGGGAAGTCCGGCAAGTCCTGCGAGGCGTCGAACTTGGGGTCGCCGCTCTCGATGCGCATCTCCCAGGAGACCTGGTTGAGGTCCCGGTTGTTGAGCACCAGGAAGATGACCCGCGGGTCGGCCCACCGCCGCCAGTATTTCGCGACCGTGATCAGCTCGTTGATGCCGTTCATCTGCATCGCACCGTCCCCCGTGAGGGCGATGGCGACGCGGTCGGGGAACGCGAACTTGGCGGCAATCGCATACGGGACCGCGGCGCCCATCGTCGCGAGACTCCCCGAGAGTGAGAACTTCATCCCCCGGCGCATCACCAGGTGCCGGGCGAGCCAGTTCGTCGCCGTGCCGGCGTCACCGCTCAGGATGCAGTTGTCCGGCAGCCGGGAGGACAGCTCGGTGAACACCAGCTCGGGGTTGATCGGGTGGGCGCGCACGCGCGCCGTGCGCGCGTTGCTCCGGTCCCAGGCGCGCCGATGCTCGGCGATGCGATCGCGCCAGCCGTGGTCGCGCCTGGGGGTGAGCAGCGGCAGGAGCGCCCGGAGCGTCTCGGCGGCATCGCCGGTGAGATTGACCTCCATCGGATAGCGGAGGCCGAGGTTCTTGCCATCGATGTCGATCTGCACGCCGCGCGCGTGCCCCTCCTTGGGGAGGAACTCGCCATACGGGAACGTGGATCCCACCATGAGCAGCGTATCGCATTCGCGCATGAGATCGTTGCTGGGGCGGGTGCCGAGCAATCCGATGGTGCCGGTGACCCAGGGCAAGTCGTCGGGGAGCGCCGCCTTGCCGAGCAGCGCCTTGGCGCAGCCGGCGCCGAGGCGGTCGGCGACGGCGATGACCTCATCCGTCGCGTCGAGCGCTCCGGCGCCCACCAGCATCGCGACGCGCTCACCGGCATTCAGCACGTCGGCGGCGCGGCGGAGATCCACGTCCGACGGGACGACGCGCGGCTCGGTGAAGCCCAGGCCGGTATGGACCGTATTGTGCGCGTGCGGCGGCGTGGTCACGGCATCCATCTCGGCCACGTCCTTGGGCACGATCATGCACGTCACCGAGCGCGTCGCCTTGGCGATCCGCACCGCCCGATCCACGACCTGCCGCACGGCGATCGGGCTGGCGATCGTGTAGCAGTACTCGCTCGCCACATCCTTGAACAGGGCGTTGAGGTCGACCTCCTGCTGATAGTTGCCACCGATCGCGGCGGTGGCGGCCTGGCCGACGATGGCGACGACGGGCCGATGATCCATCTTGGCGTCGTAGAGCCCGTTGAGGAGATGGATCGCGCCGGGCCCGGAGGTGGCGAGACAGACGCCCAGCTCGCCCGTGTACTTGGCGTGTGCGCAGGCCATGAACGCGGCCTGCTCCTCGTGCCGGACCTGGATGAAGTCCATCCGGCCGTCGGTTCGTGCGATGGCCGCAACGATCCCGTTGATGCCGTCGCCCGGGTAGCCGAAAATGCGGTGAACGCCCCATGCGCCGAGGCGCTCGATCAGGAAGTCTGCTGCGGTCCGGCTCATGTGGTCGCCCTGCTCGACTGCGGGTGGTGGTGCGAGTGCGATCCGGGCGCCGGCGGCACCGTCGACGTCACCCCATCGGTGCCGTCACCGGCACCGTCGCTGGCACCCGACGCGATGGCCCCGCGCACCGCCGCGCGCCAGTCGAGCGCGGTGGCGGCACGGCCGGGACCGCCGGGAACGCCGGGATGGCTGCCGCCCCTCTCGTGTCGCAAGAGACATGCTCCCGGCGGTCGATGTCGACCCCGGGCGGCCGCCGGATCGTCATCGCGCTGGCGCCGCGCCCGTTGCAGAGCTGGGCGGCGGCGGCGCGCCGAGCGGTCAGAAGAAGACCGGCTCCCGGTATGCGCCGAAGACGGACTCCATCGCCGCGCGGATCTCGTGCAGCGTGCAGTACGCGCGCGCGGCATCGAGGAGCGCCGGGAAGACGTTGCGGCTCGAGGCCGCCACCTCACGCAGGCGAGCGAGCGCGGCCTCGCACCGCGCTCCGTCGCGTCCCGCGCGGAGCTCGGCCAGACGGCGGCGCTGCTCCTCGGCAGCCTCCTCACCGACCCTGAGGAGCGGGATCTGCGTGCCCTCGTCCTCGGTCGTGAAGGCGTTGACCCCGACCGTGATCCGCCGCTCCTGCTCCTGCTCCCACTGTTGCCGGGCCGCCGCGTCGGCGATCTGGCGCTGGAGCCACCCCTTCTGGAGGGCGGTGACCACCCCGCCCTGCCGGTCGATCTCGGCGAACAGCGCCTCGGCGTCCTGTTCCAGCCGGTCGGTCAGCGCTTCGACGTAGTACGAGCCGCCGAGCGGGTCGATCACGTTGGCCACACCGGTCTCGTACGCGAGGATCTGTTGAGTCCGCAGCGCGACCTGCACCGCCGCCTCGGTCGGCAATGCCAGCGTCTCGTCCATCGAGTTCGTGTGCAGCGACTGCGTGCCGCCGAGCACCGCGGCCAGCGCCTGATAGGCGACCCGTGCGACGTTGTTCATCGGCTGCTGCGCGGTGAGCGTCACGCCGGCCGTCTGCGAGTGAAAGCGCATCATCCAGGAGCGCGGGTCCTTCGCCCCGTACCGGTCGCGGAGATGCCGCGCCCAGATGCGCCGCGCCGCCCGGAGCTTGGCGACCTCCTCGAAGAAATCGTTGTGGATGTCCCAGAAGAAGGAGAGCTGCGGCGCGAAGACATCGACCGGCAGGCCACGCGCGATCCCGCGCTCGACGTAGGTGAACCCGTCGGCGAGCGTGAAGGCCAGCTCCTGGGCGGCCGTCGCGCCTGCTTCCCGGATGTGGTAGCCCGAGATCGAGATCGTGTTCCACTTGGGAGCGTGATCGGCGGCCCAGGCGAAGATGTCGACGATGAGGCGCAGCGCGGGTTCCACCGGATAGATCCACGCGTGCTGGGCCATGTACTCCTTGAGGATGTCGTTCTGGATCGTCCCGCGGAGCTGCTCGGACGCGACCCCCTGCTTCTCGGCGGCGGCGACATAGAAGGCGAACAGGATGATTGCCGGGCCGTTGATGGTCATCGACGTGGAGACGTTGCCGAGCGGGATGCCGTCGAAGAGCGTCTCCATGTCGGCGAGGCTCGAGATCGCCACGCCGCACTTGCCGACCTCACCCTCCGAGCGGGGATGGTCGGAGTCGTAGCCCATGAGCGTCGGGAAGTCGAACGCGACGGACAGGCCGGTCTGCCCGTTGGCGAGGAGGAACTTGTAGCGCGCGTTCGTGTCGCGGGCGCTGCCGAACCCGGCGAACTGGCGCATCGTCCAGAGGCGTCCCCGGTATCCGGTCGGGTGGACCCCGCGCGTGTACGGGAACGCGCCCGGGACGCCGAGCTCCGCGATCCCCGGCGCGGCGTCGAGCGCCGTGTAGAGGGGCTCGACCTCGCCAACGGAATTGGCGAACGCGATCGGCCGCGTCTCACCCGCCGCATACCGGGCGCGCCAAGCAGCCACTTCGGCCCTCAGCCGCGCGAGCTCCTCCTGCGCTTCCCTGCCGTTGCCGGCAGCTCCTCTCGTTCCCGGGATATCACCGATCGAGGTCATGCCCTCTCCCTGTTAGCAGCGCCCCACTCCGCGCGAGCAGCTCGTCGGCCACATCGAACGGCGTCGCGAGTCCCGACTCCATCCCGCCGAGCCGGCTCTCGAGCCAGGCCGCCGTCCCCGCATTCCCCCAGAGGCGCGCGCGCAGCTTCTGGTCCACGACATCCGCCACTCGCTCGCGTAGCCGTGCCCGACGCCGATCCGCGAGCTGACCGCTGGCGGAAAGATATGCCGCATGCCGATCGAGCGCCCCGAGGACATCGGCCACCCCTCGTCCCTCGGACGCGACCGCCGTCACGACGGGCGGGATCCAGTGGCCGGCGCCGTCGTCGCCGTCGACGGGTCCCCGGCGGGCGGCGGCATCGAGGGCGTGCGCCCGGGCACTCGCGCCCTGCGCGGCCCCGCCACTGGCGCCGACACCCGCGCTGCCACCGGCGCCGATCCGGGTCCGACCGGCGGCCGCATCGCGCCCGGGCGGCGTCACCGCGGCTGCCCGCACGCGCAGCTTCAGCATGAGCTGCACCTCGGTGCGCAGACGGTCGGCCCCGGGTCGATCCGCCTTGTTGATCACGAAGACGTCGGCGATCTCCATGAGCCCCGCCTTGAGCGTCTGGATCGAGTCGCCGGACTCCGGCACCAGCACGACCACGCACGTGTCGACGGTGCGCGCGACATCGAGCTCGCTCTGTCCGACGCCCACCGTCTCGACGATGACGCGGTCGAACCCGAACGCATCGAGCACGTCGGCGATCTCGCGGGTGGCGGCGGAGAGTCCACCGAGCGCGCCGCGGGTCGCGAGCGACCGGATGTAGACGCCGGGGTCGAGGGCGACTGCCTCCATGCGGATCCGGTCGCCCAGAAGGGCGCCGCCGGTGAAGGGCGACGTCGGATCGACGGCGATCACGCCGACGGTGAGTCCCTGGGCGCGGTAGGCATGCGTGAGTTGCGTCGTCAGCGTGCTCTTGCCGGCGCCCGGCGGGCCGGTGAGCCCGATCCGACGCGCGTGACCGGTCCGGCCGTGCAGGGCGGCGAGGACGGCGTCGAAGCCGGGCCGGTGGTTTTCGACGATGGAAATGGCGCGCGCCAACGCCGCTGGCCGTCCCGCCGTGAAGTCCGCCAGGAGACGCTCGATCGCGGGCGGGCGCGGGCCACTCGACATCGGAGCCGACGACGCGGGCGGCGGGGATGGCGACGATGACGACGACGGCGACGACGGCGACGAGCTCATGTGCGGCTCCCGCCGACAGCGGGCAGGAACCGCTGGAGGAGGTGCTCCTGCCGCCGCCACATCGGCGCGTGCACGCGCGCCGCGCTCTCGGGGTGGTCATGCCCGGTCACGTGCAGCACGCCATGCACGACCAGCCGCGCCAGCTCCTCGCGGACTCCGACGCCGAGCCGGTGCGCATTGCGGCGCGCGACGTCGGGGGCGATGTAGATGTCGCCGACGAGCGGGGCGCCCGGATGCCGCCGACCGGCGGATCGGGCCGCGGGCGACGCCGCGGTGCGGCCGCTGGCGCGGCCGGTCGTGTGGGCGCCCGGCGCGACGAACGCGAACGCGATCACGTCGGTCGATCCGCGACGGTCCAGGTGCCGGCGGTTGAGCCGCGCGATGGCGGCGGGCGTCACGAACGCGATCGACACCAGCGCCTGGCGCACGCGCTCGGCGCGGAGCACCGCCTGCGCGAGTCCCCGGACGCGGTCGAGGCCGAGCGGCACGCGGACCCCGTCGCTCGCGACCGCGACCGCGAGGGCCGCGCGCGCCGGGCCGCTCGGGACCGTGCGGGGCGCGGGGGACGTGCCCCCCGACGCGACGGCGGACGTCACGACCGACTCCGGCGTGCGGGCATCGGTCGGATCACGCCGGCGTCGCGGACGCGAATTCGGCCGTGACGCCGCCGCTGGCGGAGGGGTAGTCGATCCGGTGGTGGTACATGCCGATCAGAACCCGGGCGAACTGCTCCTTCACGACCTCGAGCTGTTTGAGTGTCAGTGGCGCCTGGCGCAGCTGTCCCTGCTCGATTCGTTGCCGCACGATGTGATCGATCACGTCGCGGATCTTCTGCGGGGTCGGATCGTGCAGCACGTGCGCCGAGGCTTCGACCCCGTCGGCGAGCATGCAGATCGCGGTCTCGGCCGTCTGCGGGACCGGGCCCGGATAGATGAACTCCGCCGGATTGACGAGCGGGCCGTCCCGCTCCTTGGCCTTCTCGAGGAAGTAGGTGATCTGCCCGGTCCCGTGATGCTCGGTGATGAACGCGCGGAGTGCGGTCGGCAGCCCGGCCTCCTCCGCCAGTTCCGTCCCCTCCCGGACATGGTTCCGAATGATCGCCGCGCTCGTCGCCGGCTTGAGCTTGTCGTGCGGATTGCGGCCCCGGGGCTGGTTCTCGACGAAATATTCGGGCTTCTTGAGCTTCCCCACGTCGTGGTAGTAGGCGCCGACGCGGGCGAGCAGGCCGTTGGCGCCGATCGCGTCACAGGCGGCTTCGGCCAGATTGGCGATGCGCATCGTGTGCGCGAATGTGCCCGGCGCTTCGACGCTCAGACGGCGCATGAGAGGCCGGTTGAGATCGGACCACTCGAGCAGCTTGAGGTACGTGTCGATGCCCGTGAACTCCTCGAGTGGCGGGAGCAGCATGAGGGCGAGTGCGACCGACACGACCGAGTTGGCGGCCCCGTACCCGATGAGGCGCCAGACGGTCTCCGCGGGGAGTCCCGTGGACAGGCCGATGGCCGCTTCCGCGAGAGCGTACGCGGCCGCCGTCACGAGGATGGAGTAGTACGCCTGATCGCGCCGGCGGATGACGCGGACGCTGAAGGATGCGGCCACACCGGTCACGAGCAGGAGGAACAGCGCCGGCGTGCCGAGGAACGGCGGCTGGATCCCGACGAGAGCGGCGAGCACGAGCGAGGCGAAGACGCTGACCCGCGAATCGAAGAGGATGCTGAACAGAACCGCCGCGAGGGCGATCGGCACCAGCTCGGCGCGGGGAGCCGGGCCGCGGGCAGCTGCGGCGGCGATCGCCAGCACGACGCAGTACACGGCGGCCACGAGCACGACGGCCCGGAGTGACCGATAGACGGTGGGCCGGAAGAAGGCGAGCGTGAGGCCGCAGATCGAGACCAGGAGCGCGTTGGCGAGTGCGGCGCCGAGCCACGCCTCGACCCCGCTTCGCCGCGCCCCGAAGAGGATCGCCCCGACGACCGCGACCCCGATGAGGATCACCCACCGCGCGACGTGGCCGACCATCGGCCCGACCGTCGCGGTCGGATCCAGCCGGTCGAGCTGCCGCCACAGGTTGACGGCCCCCACGCCGGCGGGGCCGGTGGGCGGCTCAGGCGCCGGCATCGTAGGCATAGGCCCGGATGATGTCCCGCACGAGGCGGTGCCGCACCACGTCGGTCTCGTCGAAGTAGTGGAACGCGATGCCGTCCACCCCCGGCAGGATGCGCTCGATCTGCATCAGCCCCGATTCCTCCCGCCGCGGCAGATCGATCTGCGTCTTGTCACCCGTGATCACGATCTTGGAGTTCACGCCGAGCCGAGTGAGGAACATCTTCATCTGGAGATTGGTCGCGTTCTGCGCCTCGTCGAGGATGACGAAGGCATCGGCGAGCGTGCGGCCGCGCATGAAGGCGAGCGGCGCGATCTCGATCGTGCGGGTCTCGAGCGCCCGTTGGATGCGCTCCGGCGGCATCATCGCATCGAGGGCGTCGTAGAGCGGGCGGAGGTAGGGATCGACCTTGGCCTGCATGTCGCCGGGCAGGAAGCCGAGGCTCTCGCCGGCCTCGACGGCGGGACGGGCAAGGACGATGCGGCGCACCCGCTTGCGGGCCAGCGCGTCCACGCCGGCCGCCACCGCGAGGTACGTCTTCCCCGTGCCGGCCGGGCCGATCCCGATGACGATGTCGTGGTCCGTGATCTTCGCCAGGTACTCCGCCTGCCCGGGCGTCTTGGCGGTGATGATCTTGCGGACGCCGGGCAACACGATGCGCGGGCCTTCGCTGGCCGGTGCGCCGCCCGTCCCGTCGCGCAGTTCGTCGTCGTGCAGGCGCAGGACGTCGTCCGGCGTCACCGGCTCGCGCTGCCGGGCGAGATCGACCATGCGCTGGGCGACGGCGACCGCCCGGTCCACCGCGTCCGCCGATCCGCTCACGGAGAGCTGATCCCCGCGCAGCGCGACCCGCGCCCCGGAGAGCCGGGTCAACTCGACGAGGTTGGCATCGTTGACGCCGGCGAGGGTGAGCAGATCGGCGCCTTCCGTCGAGATCCGGTGGGTCACTGCCGTCTCAGTCACCGGCAGCCGCTCCGGCCGCTTCGTCCGACGTGTCGGTCCGCAGGTGCAGGGCGCTCAGCTCCTCCGGGGGCACCGCGGCCGGCGCTCCCTCGAACAACGCCCGGGCGGCGGTGGTCTTGGGATAGGCGATGACGTCGCGGAGCGACGACGCGCCGGCCAGCAACATGGCGAGGCGATCGAAGCCGAACGCGATCCCCCCGTGCGGCGGCGCCCCTGCCCGCAACCCTTCCAGCAAGAACCCGAATCGAGCCCGTGCCTCCTCCGCGGTGATCCCGAGCAGTCGGAAGACCCGCTCCTGCACGTCGGGTGCGTGGATCCGGATGCTGCCTCCCCCGAGCTCGGTGCCGTTCAGCACGACATCATAGGCGACGGCCCGCGCCCGCGCCGGGTCACTCGCGAGCAGCGCGAGGTCGTCCGGGTGCGGCGCCGTGAACGGGTGATGGACGGCGGTGAAGCGACCGGCCTCGGCATCCCGCTCGACGAGCGGGAAGTCGAGCACCCAGACGAACGCCAGCGCGCCGGGCGGAATCAGCTCGAGCCGGCGCGCCGCCTCCTGGCGCACCCGGTCGAGCGCCGGGTTGCTCACGTGGTCGGGCCCGGCGACGAAGAGCGCGAGATCGCCGTCGGCCATCCCGAGCCGCGCGGCCGCGTCCGGCCCGAGGAAGCGGGTGACCGGTCCCTCGAGCGCACCACCGGCCGAGCGCAGTCGGATCAACCCGGCCGCCCCGGCGCTCTTCGCGATCGCCTCGAGCTCGTCGACCTGCTTGCGCGAGAACCGCGCGCCGCCGGGGAGTCGGAGCCCCCGGACGCGTCCCCCCGCGGCGAGCGCGGCCCGTGTGATGCCGAAGTCGGCGCCGCGAAAGACATCGCTCGCATCGAAGAGCTCGAGTCCGTAGCGGAGATCGGGCCGGTCGACGCCGTAGCGTTCCATCGCGTCGGCGTAGGCGAGGCGCGGGAAGGGCGTCGCGACCGCGAGACCGGCTTCGGCGAAGAGCGCAACGATCAGCCCTTCCGCCAGCGTGACGATGTCCTCCCGCTGGACGAACGACGCCTCGATGTCGATCTGCGTGAACTCCGGCTGCCGGTCGGCCCGGAGATCCTCGTCGCGGAAGCACCGAGCGAGCTGGAAGTACCGATCGAATCCCGAGACCATCAGCAACTGCTTGTAGAGCTGCGGCGACTGCGGCAGGGCGTAGAACTCCCCGGGGTGCACTCGGCTGGGGACCAGGTAGTCCCGCGCCCCCTCGGGCGTGGGCTTGGTCAGGATCGGCGTTTCGATCTCCAGAAAGCCGCGGTCGCTCAGATGCCGGCGCGTCGCCTGAAGGAGGCGGTGCCGGAGCACGAGATTGGCCTGGAGCTCGGGGCGGCGCAGGTCGAGGACGCGGTGCCGGAGTCGGAGCTCCTCGGCGGCCGGCTCCTCGCCCCGCGTGCGCGCGACCGGGATCGCCGGCGTGGCCGCGGGTCCGAGCGTCATGAGCGTGGCCGCACGGACCTCGACCTCACCCGTCGCCAGATCGGCGTTCCGCGCCTCGGCCGGCCGCGCGCCGACCTCGCCTTCGACGAGCACCACGCTCTCCACGCCGACGGCCGCGGCACCCCGCAGCACCTCGGCCGGCGTCCACCGTGGGTCGAAGGACACCTGGACGATGCCTTCGCGGTCGCGCACGTCGAGGAAGACAATCCCCCCGAGGTCGCGGCGACGATGCACCCAGCCGCCGATCCGAACTCTCGTGCCCGCGTCGGCGGTGCGGAGTGAGCCACACATCCGCGTGCGGAGCGACGTCGCCAACAGCGAGCCGTCGACCGTCGCGCCCGTCACGAACGACACGCCACCAGCCGATTACTGTTCATTGAGTTCCTCGCAATGTAATCCGCGCCGTCGGCGGCCGGTAGGCGGCGAGCCCGATGCAACGCGTGAGGTCCGTGATCATAAAGCCTTGACGCACAACGTGATACGAAAACGACCTCGCGCCCCACATCATGGCTGATCGCATCAACCTGCTCGACCTCGGGCCGGCCGACGCCGAGGCTCGTCTCCGGGAGTTCATGGCGGCGTCCCGTGAGGCGCCGTATCGCGCGCGGCAGGTGGCGCGGCGGCTGTGGCGGTCCCCGGCGCCGAGCCTGGCGGCGCTGACCGACCTGCCGCTCGCGCTGCGCGGCGCGCTCGAGGCGGAGTTCACGCTGCCGCGGCTCACCGTCGCGGCGCGGCAGCGGTCGGTCGACGGCACCGAGAAATTCCTGTTCCGCCTCGCCGACGGCGAGGCGATCGAGACGGTGGCCATCCCCGATGGTGGCCGGCTCACGCTCTGCATCTCGTCGCAGGCCGGGTGCGCGCTCCAGTGCGCGTTCTGCGCCACCGGGGCGATGGGGTTCGGCCGGAACCTCGCGCCGTGGGAGATCGCCGGCCAGGTGCGCGAGGTCATGCTGCTCGACCCGCCGATCATGCCGACGAACATCGTGTTCATGGGGATGGGTGAGCCGCTCATGAACTGGCGAGCGGTCGACGTGGCGCTCACGACGCTCAACGACCCGGCGGGGATCGGCATCGGTGCGCGGCACATCACGGTCTCGACGGTCGGCGTGCTTCCGGGCATTCAGGCGCTCGCCGCCCGTCCGGAGCAGTTTCGCCTCGCGATCTCGGTGCACGCCCCGAGTGACGCGCTCCGGCAGCGCTTGATGCCGATCAATACGAAGTACCCGCTGGCGGCCGTCATCGACGCCGCCCGGACGTTCGTGCGGCGGGTCACGTTCGAGTACGTGCTGCTCGGCGGCGTGAACGACCGCGGCGGGGACGCCACCGCGCTCGCCGCCCTGGCGCGGCAGTGTGGCGCGTTCGTGAACCTCATTCCGCTGCACCCCGGGGGGACCGGCGGGTTCACGCCGAGCACGCCGAGCGCGACGGCGGCATTCGCGCGATCGTTGCGGGCACGCGGAGTCGAGGTCGCGCTCCGGAAGAGCCGGGGCATGGATATCAGCGCTGCCTGCGGGCAGTTACGGGTAGAACGGTTGGGCCGGCGGGCGCCAGGTCGCCCCGAGGAGCACGCTGACATCCACGTAGCGTGATGCGTCGGCGCCCTCCTCGACGCGTGCGTCGCCCAGGGCGTGGGCGACGAGGCGCGCCCACTCCGGGTGGCCGGACCGGTCGATGACGAGCGTCGTGTCGTGCCTCGACGGATCGGTGCCGAGCGCGACGACATCGAACCCGCGATCCCGCAGGAACATCATGGCCCGGCGGCCCAGCCCGCGGATCGGGGTCGCGTTGAGGATCTCGACCGTGACCCGCACGCCGACCGGCGCGCGCGCATCGCTGCCGTGAAAGCGTGGGCCGGCCGGCGCCACCGGCGCCGCGTGCCGCCGCGTCGACGCCAGGCCTCCGGCCGCGGCGGCGAGCGCGAGCGCGGCGAGCGCGGCCGCCAGCCACCTGCGCCGCGCGCGCCCGGACGACGAACGGCGGCGGGTCGGTCCGCCCCGGCGCGGGAGCGGGGTCGCCGGCGCGGGCGACCGAGCGGTCGGCGGCGCGGTCATCGCACGGCGTTCCAGAGCGCCACGGTCTCGGAGAAGAGTTGATTCCCGTCGCGGAGTGCCCACTCGAGGCGGATGCGCACCACCTGGCGAAAGGTGCCATCGAAGTCCGCCGGCACCTGCCGCGCGAGGTACGCGCGGTCGGCGTGCGCGAAGGCACGGCCCGGCTCGAGGAAGTCGGCCATGTACAGCGCGCGTCCGGTGCGGCCCCAGCCGGCCGAGCCGAGCGTGTGCCAGCGCACCGCGTCGAGCACGTCGGCTCGGTGCTCCCCGTCGGTGGCCAGCCGTAGGGCCGCGGCTGGTCCATGGAGCACACCGGCGTCCGGCCGCATCTCCCCCGTGAGGTCGCGGAGGATCTCGGCGGGAGCGTCGCGAAGGGCGTCGTGCCAGCGGGCCGCATCGCGCCACGCGTCCCGCTCGGCGGGCGCGACCCTCATGGCGGCGGCCCAGTGGTCGATCAGCGCCATCACCCGTGCGATGTGCTCGCGTCGCTTCTCCGATGCGATCGCCCACGGCGGCAGCTCCACCGTGGCCACACCGCTCGTGGCGGGCCCGGTCGTCGGCCCGGTCGCCGGCCCGGTCACCGATTCATCCTCGGATCGGGTCCGGGCGCCTCCGCCCGCTCGAAGACGATGTTGTCGATGAGCCGCGTGCGACCGACGCGGGCGGCGATCATGGCGACGGCGCCCTCGGCCACGGTCGCAATCGGCTCCAGCGTGTCGGCGTCGGCGACGCCCAGATACTCGACCGCGACCGCCGGCTCCTCGGCGAGCACGGCGCGCCCGATCTCGGTCACCCGTCCGGCGTCGGCGCGTCCGTCGGCGGTCCAGGCCCGGTGCATGGCGCGCAGGGCACGCGGAATCGCGAGCGCCTGGGCGCGTTCGGCCGCCGAGAGGTAGGCGTTCCGACTCGAGAGGGCGAGGCCGTCCGGCGCCCGGACAGTCGGCACGGTCACGATCTCGACCGGAAAATCGAGGTCGCGCGCCATGGCGCGAATGAGCGTGACCTGCTGGAGGTCTTTCCTGCCAAAGAGCGCGACGTCGGGGGAGGCCAGGTGGAGCAGCTTGGCCACGACGGTGAGCACGCCGGCAAAGTGTCCGGGGCGGGCCGCGCCCTCCCACCGCGCGTCGAGCGCCGAGCCGTCATCGCGACGGACCGGCGTGACGGCCACGCGCGCCGCGGCCGGATACATCTCGGCGACGGACGGCGTGAACAGGATGTCGACGCCGCGGTCTCTCGCGAGCGCCGCGTCGCGGTCCAGCGTCCGGGGATACGCCGCGAAGTCCTCGTGGGGCGCGAATTGCAGCGGGTTCACGAAGATGCTCATCACGACGCGCGAGGCGCAGCGGCGCGCCGCATCGACGAGGGCGAGGTGCCCCTCGTGGAGCGCTCCCATGGTCGGCACGAGCGCGATACGCTCCCGGCGCGCGCGGCTGGCGGCCAGCGCGGCGCCAAGGGCGGCCTTCGACGCAACGGTCTCCACGGCGCGGCGTCAGGGGGGAGAGGGGTCCGTCAGAAGCTGTGTGTCGCGTCCGGGTAGCTGCCGGCACGGACGTCGTCGCCGAAGGTGCGTACGGCCGTCCGGACCGTGGCGGCGAGGTCCGCATACCGGCGCAGGTACTTCGGCGTGAAGGTATCGGTGAGTCCGAGCAGGTCGTAGAGGACGAGCACCTGGCCTCGGCAGTGGGGCCCCGCCCCGATCCCGATCGTCGGCACCGTCAGCGCCTCGGTGATGCGCGCGGCCAGTGCCGCCGGAACGAGCTCCAGGACGACGGCGAACACGCCGGCATCCTCGAGACGCCTGGCGGCGTCGAGCAGCCGGTCAGCGGCCTCGACGCCGCGCCCCTGGACGCGGGGGCCGCCGAGCGCGTGCACCGACTGCGGCGTGAACCCGAGATGGCCCATCACGGGCACTCCGATCTCGACGACCGCGCCGATCGTGCGCGTGAGCCCGGGCGCACTGCCCTCGAGCTTGACCGCCTGCGCACCCGTCTCCTGCATGACCCGGCCGCAGTGCCGGAGTGCCTGCTCGGTGCTCACCTGGTAGCTGAGGAACGGCATGTCGACGATGACGCAGGCGTCGGGTGCCCCCCGGCGGACAGCCGCCCCGTGGTAGATCATCTGGTCCAGTGTCACCGGCAGCGTCGTCTCGTGTCCGGCAATGACATTGCCGGCGGAGTCACCGACGAGGATCGCGTCGGCGCCGGCGTCGGCGACGAGCCGCGCGAAGGTCGCATCGTAGGCGGTGACGACCACCAGTCGCTCCCCGCGGGCGCCCCGCTCGCGCCAGTCGGCGACCGAGGCGCGGCGCGGCGTGCGCCCCTCGCGCGCGGCGGGCGTGGTCACGGCCGCGAGGCGAGGGCGTCGCTGACCCGGGCCTGGACCTGCGCCAGCTCGCGCCGCCAGAAGTCCCGGTGCGGGAGCTCCGGGTGCGGGATCGTGAGCGCCGACCCGGTGAGCCGCCGGGCGCCAAAGCGCACAATGTCGAGGTCGAGCGTGCGCGGCCCCCACCGTTCCCGGCGCTCACGGCCACGCGAACGCTCGATGTCGTGCAGCCGGTCGAGCAGCGCCGCGGGGTCGAGCGTGGTCGCGAGCGCGACCATCTGATTGAGGTACGCCCCCTGCCCCGGTGGCCCGATCGGCGCCGTCTCCTCGACGTCGGACTCGGCGAGGAGTCGTGTGCCCGGCAGCGCTCCCAGCGCCTCGCGAGCGGCCGCGAGATGCGCCGCCCGATCACCGAGGTTGGACCCGAGGGCCACATAGGCGGTCTCCTCGGCAGGCGATGGACCGCGATCAGCGGGCATGCGTCTCGTCTGGATGCGGGGCCTCGGCCGTCCGCTCGAGCACCACTTCGGCGTAGGCGAGCGGCCCGGGAAGGGCGACGTGAGGTTTCCGGACGGCTGCCCGGGCGGCGCTGACGCCCGGCAGTCGGAGGGCGCGCGTGACCACGCGCTCGGCCAGGTCCTCGAGGTACGCCGTGTGCTGGGACCCGACGGACTCGGCCGCCACGGCGTAGAGCGCCCGGTAGTCGATCACGGTCGGCGTCGCCGCGCTCGGCCAGACACTCAGGTCGATCTCCACCGGCTGCGGCAACTCGCTCTCGTGCGGCAGCACGCCAATGCGGGCGTGGAAGGCCATGCGGTGCAGGGAGACGATCTGGCGCGTGCGCACGATGGAAAGTTACAGGGACAGAGCGCCGGCGGTCAGAGGGCGCACCGGACGCCGTGCGGTGCCACGTCCGGCGAGGGCAGCGAGCATCCCGCGAGCATTCCGGGACCATTCCGGGAGCATTCCGGGAGCATCTGCGAACGCCCTGCGAGCGTCCGAAGAGCGCCTGCCCTGCTAGCGCGCGGTCGTGATCCGCCGTGTGAGGTCGTCCAGGTACGTCGCGACGCCATGCAGCTCGCGGGTCGCCGTCTCCAATCCGGCGAGCGCGACGGCCTGTTCCTTCGCCGACGCCGTCACCGCCTCGGCGCCGGACCGATTGCGGTCCGAGATCCCGGCGATCCGCGCGACCCGCTCCTGGAGCCGGGCGCACTCCTGCTCCTGGTCACGTGACACCTGGGCGATGCGGCGCGCGTGCTGCGCGCTCTGGGCGGTGGCGTCGAGGATCACGTCGAGTGCCTGCAGCGCCGCTTCGGACAGCCCTTCGGCGTCTCCCACGATGGAGCGGCCGCGTTCCATCTGGGTGGCGATGCGCCGAGTCTGGTCCTCGAATCCGAGGATGATATCCGCGGCCTGCGCCGACGCGCGTGCGCTCTGCTCGGCGAGCTTGCGTACCTCGTCGGCGACGACGGCGAACCCGCGCCCCTCGGCGCCCGCGCGGGCGGCCTCGATCGCCGCGTTGAGCGCGAGGAGATCCGTCTGCTCGGCGACTTCCTTGATCACGGTGATGAACTGCGTGAGCTCGGCGGCCGTCCGGGCGAGCCGGTCGATCTGGGTCGAGCTCTCGCTGACGAATCCCTTCGCGCTCACGAGTCGATCGATGGCCGTGGCGATCGTGCCCCGGTGCTCGGAGGCGATCTCGGTGGCGCGGCGACTCGCCTCGGCGGCCGCGCTGCCGTCGCGCACCACGCCGGTCGTGGCGGTATGCAGCCCGCGGGTCACGTCCAGGCTGCGCGAGAGCTGGTCGGCCTCTTCCACGATCGCGCGGGAGATGTCCCCCACCGTCCGGGCGACGCTCTCGCCGCCGCCGCGGAGCGCACGGGCCGACTGCCCGAGCGTCTCCACCTGCGCTCCCATGCGCGAGACCGCGTCCAGGAGTGGCTGGCGGAGCTCGTGGATGTGCAGTGTCGTCGCCAACTGGGCGGCGACGCGCTGGATGAGGCCGAGCTCCTTGGCTCCGTAGGTCGCGCGCTTATGATGCTCCAGCTCCAGGAGCCCGACGTTGCGCTCCCCGAACCGCAGCGGCGTCACGACCACGCTGCGGGCCGACGTCCGCGCCTGCTCGATGCGGCGGTCGCGCGTCGAGTCGAGCACGACGACCGGCCGCCCCGACTCCAGTGCCAACTTGCGCAGGACCGCGCCGTCCTGGGTTTGCGGGCGCATGGTGGCGAGGACGCCCTCGCCGGTCCGGTAGGCGAGATACGGCCCATCGGCGCGGAGCACCCAGATCCGGAAGTCCGTCCAGTCGATCAGGCGGTGCGCCAGCCGCTCGATGAGGGCACACGCCTCGCCCAGCGCCACGTCGGCGATGACCACGTCCTCCATCGCGTGGATGATGTTCTGCTCTTCGGCGGCGATCGAGTCCTCGAGGATCCGCTTGAGGACGTAGCCGGCGCCGGCGAGGATGACGAGGATGGGCCACGCCCCCCAGCCGAACGTCACCACCGCGAGCGTGGTCGCGCACATGGCGGCCGTGCCCGAGCCTGCGGCGACGAGCTCGTAGCGGAGAATGAGCCCGCGCTCCTCGGGACGGAGCTTGTCACGGACGAGGAGCGTGAAATAGAGCATCGCCCGCGTGAGCCCGTAGTAGGCGACCACGAACACGGCGACCGCGAACGTGGCGTCGGCGTCCAGCTCGGTCGCGCCGCTGATGTGGAGCGCCCCCGCGTACAGCCCGTAGGCGGCCGCCAAAGCCAGCACCTCGCGCCCGGCGTTGATCCACGCGAACTCGACCGACTTGCGGAGGACCACCCCGTCGGCGACCAGGAACCCGATGAACAGCGCCGCGAGGGTGACCGGCGCGCCGACGATGAGGGCTGCCGTGGTCGCCACCGCGCCGACCAGATTGAGCGCCGAGTACTTGGTGAGCGGGATCTGCGCCGACCGGAGCGCCGCCGTCGCGACGATGAGGGCCAGCATCGTGAGCGGCTGCCGCACCCACTGCGGATCGGTGATGAGGGCGGCCACGAGCACGGCCGTGCCCGCCACCCCGACCGCGCGCGCGTAGCGGTGGAGCAGTCCGCTCATGCGGGCGGTGTCGCTCGGCTGGCCTCGCCCGCCGCCCGGGTGGGCGCCCCGGCGCCCGGGAGCTCTCCGCCGGCGGCATCGAGCCCGCGCCGTAACTCGCGGGCCAGATCGATCGCGCCATCGATGCTGCGCCCGGCCGCCGCGACCAGCGCACTCCCCACCACGATCCCGTCGGCCAGCCGGCCGACCGCCGTCGCCTGATCGCGCCGGGCGATCCCGAACCCGACGCAGACCGGCAGGTCGGTGGCCGAGCGCAGGCGCTGGACGGTCAGCGGGAGCTCCGGCGGCAGGTCGGCCCGCTCGCCGGTCACGCCGAGGCGGCTGATCAGATACACGAACCCACTCCCGTGTCGCGCGATCTCGGCCATGCGCGCCGGCGGCGTCGTCGGCGCGACGAGCCGGACGAAGGCGAGCCCGCTCGACCCGAGCCACTCCTCTCGCGGCGGGTCGGCGCCAACCGGAAGGTCCGTGACGAGCACGCCGGCCGCCCCGGCGTCGACGGCGCGGCGCAGGGCGTCGGGTCCGGCGGCGAGGAGGGGATTCAGGTACGTGAAGAGGATGATCGGGACGTCGACCCGTGCGCGGCCGATGAGGGCCAGCGCTCCCTCGTACGTCATGCCATTGTCGAGCGCGCGCTGCGAGCTGCCCTGAATGACCGGCCCATCGGCGAGCGGGTCGGAGAAGGGAATCCCGAGCTCGATGACGTCGGCGCCGGCGGCGGCGAGCCCCTGGACGAGCGTCACCGTCGCGGCCGCGTCCGGAAAACCCGCCGTCACGTAGCACACGAGCGCCCGGCGGCGGGCCTGGCGCAGGGCCGTGAAGCGCGAAGCGAGCGCGCCGGCGCTCACGCGAAGTAGTCCGCGACGCGGATCCCGTAGCGATCCGGATCGGCCGTCTTGATGACCGTGCGCGCAAACGCCCCCGGGCGACCGTCGGGCGCCGGCTCGGCCAGATCCACGAGCGTTCCCGGGAAGAGCACGTTCCCCTGCGCATCGCTCACGACCCGAACGATCGGGCGCGAGATCATCTCGGGACTCGGGTTGACGGCGTGGACGATCCCGAGCTCGAAGGTGTCGAGCACGACGAGCGTGCCGACCGGGTAGAGCCCGACGAGGTTGATGAACGCCTTGACGACGACCGGGTCCATCCCACGCTTGGGATTGTCGCGCATCTCCTGGAGGACGGCCGCCGGTGTCAGGGGGTTGGTCTGGTACGCTCGCCGGGTCGTCGCCGCGTCGAAGGCATCGGCCACCGCCACGATCTTGCTGAAGATGCTCATCGCCCGCTCCCGCACGGGGCGCGGATAGCCGCTCAAGTCCGTCTTCATGTGGTGCTCGTAGGCGACGACCATGGCCCGGTACGGGAGGTCCTGCGTGTTGCGCACGCCGAACAGCGACAGGACGCCGAGCCAGGGGTGGTTGGCGATCGCGCGCCACTCGCTGTCGGAGAGCGTCGTCGGCTTGTTCAGCACGTCGACCGGGACCCGCGCCTTGCCGATGTCGTGGAACAGCGCGGCCAGCCCGAGGTCGTACAGTTGGAGCTTGCTGAGGCCCAGCCGCCGGCCGAGCGCGACCGAGAAGATGCAGACGTTCACGCTGTGCGTGAAGGTGTACTCGTCGTAGTCGCGGAGCGTGGTCAGCCCGAAGAGCGACGTCTCCTCGTTGAGGATCTGGTCGACGATGGCCTGCACGACGCGTTTGATGCGCTTGATGTTCGGCGCCCGGCCCATCCGGACCGAATGGATCACTTCCTTGGACACGGCGACGGACTGGGCGTAGGTGCGCTTCGCGCCCTCCTTCGCCTGCTCGCGGTCGTTCCCTTCGGCCTGGTCGCCGGCAACGGGCGGTCCGAGCTCGAACGCCGTGACCGCCGCCGCGGCGAGCTTCCCGGTGAGCTGCTGGAAGCGCTCGGCCGGCTCGCCAGCTCCCGGCGCCTGCACCAGCGACAGGAACACGAGCCAGTCGCGCGACGCCGCCTGCTCGCCGACGCGCAGCGATCCGACCCCGGCGCTCCGGAAGAGGGTCAGGAGGTGGCTGAAGCTGGAGTAGTTGTCGAGATCGAGCCGGAGCCGCGTGGCATTGACGAAGATGAACTCGCCGCCGGTCCGAAACTCGAGCTCGTGCTCCTGCCGGATCAGGGCACGCGTCGCGGCGGTCAGCTCATCGAGCGCCTTGACCACGGCCGCGTTCTCGACCGGATAGAGCTTGATCGCGCGCATCGCGGCATGGAACGCCAGCATGAACGTTCGGCCGAGGCGGCGGACGGCGGCGTCGGAGCCCGCCTCGTTGCGGTGCGGGTTGGTGTCGGGCTCGCGGGCGGCCGCCGGTGCGGCCGGTGCGGCCGGTGCGGCCGGTGCGGCGCTCACGGGGCGGCTCCGCGGAGGGCTTTGTTCACCGCGTTGCGGACGATCACGTCCTTCTCCTTCAGTTCCTTGGCGGCGCGCTGGAGCGAGACCATCGCGCGCTCGGTCGCGACCCGACCGAGCGCCATCGCGGCGCAGGCCCGGGCCTCGGCGTCCTCGCGCCGGCCAAGGAACCCTCGGGCATTCAGGATCCCGTCGAGCAGCGGAATGCCGGCCTCGCCGCACAGCGCGCCGTAGAGCTCGAACATCGCCATCTTCTCGGTCAGGTCCGCGTCGCGCAGCGATTTGCCCTTGACCGTGGCCTCGACCCGCGGGAGGGCCGGCCGATACGCGCGGGCCGTGAGCGCACGGACGGCGGCGATGCGCACGTCGCGGTCCGCGTCATCGATCGCCCGCTCCAGCCCCTGGAGGGCGCCGGCGGACCCGATCTCCGCCAGGGCCTGGACCGCGGCGAGCCGCATGACCGGATGCGGATCGGCGAGACGCCGAATGATCGGGGTGACCGCCGCCGTGCTCCGGACGGCAGCGGCGCGCTGGATCGCCTCGCGCGCGACGGTCGGATTGCCGCTGCCGATGAGGCGGACGAGCTCCGCGCTGTTGGTCGACGTGAGTCGGGCCGCGGCCGCCTGGAGCAGATCGCGCACCCGCGGATCCTGGAGCCGCGAGATCCACCCGAACACGGTCTCGAGGGCACGCGGCCGAAGCTCGGCGAAGAGGGCCGCGAGGTCCGACTCCGGCGGCAGCTCGACGGAGCTGTCGAGGGACTCGAGGAGCTGCGAGAGCGCATCGGGCTGACTCAGGCGATCGGGGAGTTGGGCCAGCCGGTCGCGCTGGGCCGGCGTCAGCTTCGCCGCCCGGCGCGTGGCGACCCCCACTTCCTGGAGCAGGAAGGCGACAGCCCGCAGCTCGCGGGCGGACAGGAAGTGCACGACGAGCAGGTCGAGGATGCCCGCGACCTCGTCGCGGACGGCCGGCTCGTCCTGCGTCTCGACGATGTCGAGCAGGATCGCCAGCACGTTCTGCCGGAGGTCGCTCGCGTACTCGCGCTCCACCGCGTCCCGGAGATAGGCGATCTCCGCGTCGTCGAGGAAGTAGAGCGTGCTGTCGAAGTCGGCGAGGTTCACGAGTCCCGGTCGGGACTCGGAGAGCTGCTCCTCGGGCCGGGGGGCATCGTTCGGTCCCGGTGGCTCGACGTGGTGCGGCTCGAAGTGCGACGTGATCTCGGCGGCGCCGACCGTCCCCTCGTCGGCCAGCTCCACGTACTTGTAGCGGAGGTAGAGCAGGTCCCGCTCCCAGAGCATGACGAGCATGTCGTCGTCGTCGGGAGCGTTGCGGCGCGCCCGCTGGATGATGTCGAGGAACCCGGTGAGATCATCCTGCTCGAAGCCCTTCTGGATCCGCAGCTCGCGCACGCCATCCTTGTAAAACAGCCAGGGCAGGCTGTCGGCCGTCTTGCCCGGCTCGCGCAGCACCGGTACGCCTTCCCAGAGCAGCTCGCCCTCGGTGACCTGGAGCGCGAAGTCGTCGGTGTACTCCCAGATCGGCGCGAACGACGCACGCAGTACGTCGATCGCGCGGACGTAGGTGGGATTGTTGTGCAGGTAGAGCTGGTGCGCGCGCACACCCTTGAGGAGGAGGCGGAGCATGTCCTCGATCGGCGCGCTCGGGAACGGAAGAGTCGGCGCCTCCTCGTCGGCCTCGGCCGACGTCGCGCCCGCTGCGCCACCCGCTGCGCCACCCGGTGCGCCACCCGACCCGACGCCGCGGGGCGGCGCAACCGCGACACTCGCCCCGTTCACCGCCGGGAAGTCTCCCCGACCGGGGCCGCGCCCGCCGCGCCCGCCCGACCCACTCCGCCCGCCGCCTCACCAGCGCCGAGTCCCAGCGCGCTCACTTGCCCGACGTCCTTGTCGCCACGCCCGCTGACGCAGAGCAGCACCGGCTGGTCGGCCTGCCACCGCCCCGCCTGGGCCGCGACCCAGGCGACCGCGTGGGCCGTCTCGAGCGCAGGGATGATCCCCTCGCTGCGGCTCAGGAGCTCGAACGCGGCGAGTGCCTCGGCGTCGCTCACCGCGACGTAGGTCGCGCGGCCGGAGTCCTTCAGGTACGCGTGCTCGGGACCGACCCCGGGGTAGTCCAGTCCCGCCGAGATCGAATGGGCGGGGTGGACCTGCCCGGCGGCATCCTGGAGCAGGTAGCTGAGCGACCCGTGCAGCACGCCGGGCGTCCCCCGCGTGAGCGACGCCGCGTGGCGATCGGTGTCGAGTCCTTCCCCGCCCGCCTCCACGCCGATCAGCTCCACGGCGCGGTCATCCACGAAGCCCGAGAAGATGCCGATCGCGTTCGAGCCGCCGCCAACGCAGGCGACCACGGTGTGCGGCAGGCGTCCAGCGCGCTCCAGGATCTGGCGCCGCGCCTCCCGCCCGATGACGGATTGGAACTCCCGAACCATCCGCGGATACGGGGCCGGACCAACGACCGACCCGATGATGTAGTGGCTGTCATTGACGTTGGTGACCCAATCGCGGATCGCCTCGGTGGTAGCATCCTTCAGCGTGCGCGTGCCACTGTCGACCGGAGTCACGGTCGCTCCCATGAGCCGCATCCGGTAGACGTTCAGCTCCTGGCGACGCATGTCTTCCGTGCCCATGTACACGACGCACTGAAGGCCGAAACGGGCACAAATCGTCGCCGTCGCGACGCCGTGCTGCCCGGCCCCCGTCTCGGCGATGATCCGCCGCTTCCCCATGCGCCGGGCGAGCACCGCCTGCCCGACGGTGTTGTTGATCTTGTGGGCGCCCGTGTGGTTCAGGTCCTCGCGCTTGAGATAGACGGGGGCACCGGCCAGGGCCGACAGTCGGGGCGCCGTGCTCAGGGGGGACGGTCGCCCCACGTACGTGCCGAGGAGGTCGTCGATCTCGCTGCGGAAGGCGGGATCGGCGAGCGCCTGGGTCAGCGCCTGGTCGAGCGCCTCCAGCGCGGGGATCAGGGTCTCGGGCACGTAGCGGCCGCCGAATATCCCGAACCGATCGTGGGTCGCGAGGGTGCTCATGGACGGGCGACGAAAGGTGATGGCCGAGCGACCGCGCGATCCGCGATCCCGACGGCTTCGATGAAGGCGCGCATGCGGCCGGTGTCCTTGACTCCGGGCGTCCCGACCTCCACACCCGATGAGACGTCGACGACGTCCGGACGGAGCGCGGCGATGGCGGTCCCGACATTCTCGGGCGTGAGCCCGCCAGCGAGGACGAGCCGAGTGGCCCGACTCGGTCGGTCGCGTAGCGCCGCGATCTGGGGCGCCAGCTCGGCCCACGGAAGGACGACGCCGGTCCCGCCGAGCCGCCCCGGACGGACGGCGTCGAGCAGCACCCCGTCGGCGACCCCCCAGAGCCGTGACGTCTCCGGCGGCAGGGTGCCCCCGGTGCACCGGACGACGGCCCAGATCTCGCACTCGATCCGCGCGCGCAGGGCGACGACCGCGCCCGGGTCGGCGGGGCCGTGAAGCTGGAGCACGTCGAGCGCTGCCGTGCGGGCCGCCGCCACCACCGTCGCCGCGTCACCCGCCCCGAAGACTCCGACCCGTCGCGGGCGGTCCGCCTGCCCGGGCGGGCGGCCGATCCCCGCGAAGATCACGGCGGCGTCGGCCGGCGTTCGCGTGCGCGGACCACCCGCAAACACGCATCCCAGGTACGCGGCGCCCAGCGACGCCGCACACTCGGCGTCCGCGGCCCGCGTGAGGCCACAGATCTTGACCGCCGTCATCGGAGTGCTGGGTCGACCCGGCGTCGGCGCGGCACGCCGGCGAGTGCCCCGACGGCAGCCGTCGGGTCCCCGGTGGCCGACAGCGCGGATCCGACCAGCACCGCGTCCGCGCCGGCGACCGCGGCCGCCTCGACGTCGGCGCGGATCGACATGCCGCTTTCCGCGATCGCCACGACGTCGGGCGGGACGAGCGGGATGAGGCGGGTCGCGACGGCGTCGTCGATCACGAGCGTCTCCAGGTCGCGGTTGTTGACGCCGATCACCGACGCCCCGGCCGCGAGCGCGCGGTCCAACTCGCCGGCGTCGCGCACCTCCACCAGCGGCTCGAGCACGAGCCCCCGGGCCGCCGCCACCATCTCGGCGAGCAGCGCGGGCTCGAGCGCCCGGGCAATGAGCAGGGCCGCGGCGGCTCCGAGGCTGCGCGCCTCCACGAGCTGAAGCGGGTCGACGATGAAGTCCTTTCGAAGGACCGGGACCGCGACCCGCGCGGCGACTGCGCGCAAGTCGTCGGCGGTCCCACCGAAGCGCGCCGGCTCCGTCAGCACCGAAATGGCCGCCGCGCCGCCGGCCGCGTAGGCGGCCGCCCGATCGTCGGCGCGGAGCCCGGGGTTGATGTCACCCTTTGATGGCGACCGCCGTTTCACCTCGGCGATGATCGCGACGTCGGACCGCCGGAGGGCCTCCGCAAAGGATGGGGGCCGTCCGGCCGCGGCGACCGCCGCTTCCAGTGCCAGACGGCGCACCCGCAGCTCGGCGGCCCGCGCGCGCGCCGCCGTCAACAGCGCGGCAAGGGTACCGGTCGGCGGCCTCCAGCGGGCAGCTACCGGAACTATGGACTTGGCGCACACGCCGCCCCGCTCCGGCGGATCTGCGTTATGCATGGCGCTGCATTGAGCGGGCTACTTGGCCGTCGAGCGAGGCGGCTTGCCGCGCCTCATTGCTGTCTTGACGGCTTCGCGCCAGTTACCGGCGACTTTGAGCGTTTCCGGCTTTGGCCCTGACTTCCGTTTGGACGTGACCTTTTTCTTACCCATGAGGTATATTTCCGAGGGTTCGAGTCATTTGCGGTCGGCGGGATTCGAACCCGCACTCGCCTGCCAGCGAAATAGATTCCAGGTCTATCGCGTCTACCAGTTCCGCCACGACCGCGCCCGACGTCTCACGACGTTGGGCTTTTTTCTTTTAGCTGATCCTGAGCGGCCTGCGCCCAACGAGTGAAAGCTTTGTGTCGCCTCCGTCTGGTATGAGCACCCCGGTCGTGGATTCGAAAATGTCCCGTGTCCAGCCCAGTTCCTTCGCCAAGTCCGCGGGCCTCTTACGGTAGTCAGCGTAGGCGCGTTGCATCGCCTCACCAAACAGAACGGGTTGCTCTGGCGCCGGTTCCTCTGGCTCCTCTTTTCGCCAACCCCAAACACTGAGCTTCTTGAACCGCAGCCGGTACTCGGCAGCGTCGATGAGCCGGAGCTGATGGGCGCGGTGAAGCATGGCCTGAAGGCTCACCCGCCAGTAACGCTTCATGTCCAGCAGCCCTTCCCAGTCGAGCGCGCGATTCGCCAAAAAGTCAGCGGCGAATGCGTCCCGTGGGAGCAGGAACGCTCCTGCGAAGTAGTCGGCCTCGGTCTCTTTCAGATCGAGCGGCATGGACCGGGCACTAGCGTGTTGGTGTAACACCCCGTGCCCGATCTCATGCGCCAGGCTAAACAGCGTCCGCGACGGGCTGTCCTTTTCCGTATTCAGGACAATTACGCTGTTCTGGCCGAAACGCGAGAACGCGTCGACCTTTTCGGCCGTGCCAATATCGACGTTGAGGATGACAGCGCCGGCATTCTCGGCAACGCTCGCCACGTCACCAATCGGGGCGTCAATTCCCAGCCCCCAATGGTAACGGCACCTCTCAGCGATGCCTTCGACATCACCCAGGGTTTTCGCCGGGAAACTTGGGAAATTGAACGGCGGAAACTCTCCGAAAGTTCGGAGCCGGTCTATGACCATGCCGAACATCGTAGCGCGCGCCAGCACCTGCCGCTTCGTCTTTCCCGACGCCGTGATCCGTCTTCGAAAATTCGACTCGGCCTCCTGAAATTCATCCGTGTGCGCCACATCGAAGTAGGGCTCTTCCACCCTGAGGGTGGCGCAAAGCGCCTCACGAATCTCATCGCTGGGCTGTTTCACTCCGTTTTCGAACGCAGCAATGAGGCTATTGGCCACACTTACCTTATCCGCCAGCTCGCGTTGGGTTAGGCCGTGGAAGCTTCGTGCGACGCGGAGTCGCGCGCCACTGAAGGTCACGCCGGCTTCTCCTTCTCGTTCGGATTCGCCCGCTTCTCCTCGTTGGGCTTGACCGTCGGCTTGGGCAGGACGACTGCGGGTTTTCTGCGGATTGAGCGAACAGACAGGTCGGCTTTCGCGACAGGCGCATCGACGTCACGCGAGCGCGGAATGGCCGCTGAGTTCGTAATGTCGCCCGTTCCCTCGTTCACCTCGACGATCCGAATGTCGAGCGGACGTCCGAGCTTCTTGGTTACGACCTCCAGCCTGTAGATGGCGTCGTACTTCAGGTTTAGATCCGCTAAGAGGTTGAGTTCGCCGGGTGAGCCTAACGCATATCTCTCGGGGATACCGCCTTCCTCAAGCGAGCGATAAATACGGATCGGGAAGCCGTGAATCCTGATTCCGAACTGGGTGTCCAGATGCCCGGCCCAGAGCCAATCACGGTATCCCTCCTCAAGGCTCATCTGGGTCAGCGCATGGACTCGTCGCTTATAGGCGGTACAGCCGGCCACCCAGTTATCGTCCCCCTCTTGGGGTTGAACGTGCTTCGATACCTTCCGCTGGACCTTCCAGATGAGGTCGGCGATCGGGGTGAGGAATTTGGCCGACAACGCCGGGTGAACGCTCGAAGGGTTCCAATCTGTCGCCATTTTGCCGAGTCCGCCTAAAGGGTTCGCGACAATTTCGGGCATTTTGCTCACCAAGTCAAGTCCTGCTCACCAAACGGTGCGCTGCTCACCACTTCTCGGAATTGCGCGCACGCCCAGAATTTTATACTTGACACACGCAAGTGCGCTAAGTATAATAATGTCGTCCTCACGAGGCCATTATGCCGAAGGTTGCTGGTAAGCGAACAGAGCTAGAGTCCCGCGTTCCACTCGCGTGTGCTGATGAGACGGCTGCGGTCTCCTTCATGGAGGAACAACGGTGGGGCGATACCCCGAACTGCCCCCGTTGTGGCGATACCGATGTGGTGGCTCTGAGGGCGCGGGACGGTTCGCGCAACGCACGGTTCCTCTGGCGCTGTCGGGGCTGCAAGCAACAGTACACCGTGCGCGTCGGCACCATCATGGAGGACAGCCCGATCCCGATGCGTCACTGGTGCCTGGCGTTCTATCGTGCATGCAGTTCCAAAAAGGGGGTGAGCGCGGCGCAGATCCAACGCGAGACGGGACTGACCTACAAGTCAGCCCTGTTCATGATGCACCGCATCCGCTGGGCGATGGCCCCAGCGAACGAACAGCGCGAGAAATTGGGGCAGGACGGCGGAATCGTCGAGTTCGACGAGACCTACGTTGGCG
This sequence comes from Gemmatimonadota bacterium, assembly GCA_021324635.1. GTDB lineage: Bacteria > Gemmatimonadota > Gemmatimonadetes > Gemmatimonadales > Gemmatimonadaceae > Palsa-1248. Next base: position 85,008 of record JAJPIS010000058.1, on the reverse strand, counting down.
GCTGGCCCCGCCGCATTCCGGGGCGAGATGCCACCAAAGGCCCCGCGTACGATTTCAGCAAGCGCAAGACGCCCGTCGTGGCCGGCGTCGAGCGGGGCGGCAACGTGCGCTGCAAGGTGGTCGACCGCGTCACCGGCGACATTCTGCCATACCATGTGCGGGAAATCGTCAGCCGGTCGGCCCACTTGATGACGGACGAGCGTCCGACCTACAAGCCCATTGGGAATGGCCTACGCGAGCCACAATACCGTGCGGCACAAAGACGGCGAGTACGTCCGTCAGGAAGCCGACGTGAAGGTGACGACCAACACCATCGAGGGCTTCTTCGCAGGGCTGAAACGGCAGATTCGCGGCACCCACCATGTCGTGAGTAAGAAGCACTTACACCGGTACGTCAGCGAGGCTGAGTTCAAATACAATACGCGAGGTCTGGATGACGGCGCGCGAACGGTCCTCGCGATTCAGTCTGCCGATCACCGGCGCCTCACCTATCGCGAGCAAACGGGCAAGGCCAAGTGACAGGCGACGTGTGCGCCAAGTCCATAGTTCCGGCAGCTACTTGCACTTCGGGGCCTGTTCGGCTAACGTGGGGTTTCGGATGCTCTTCGGGCCGTTCGGCCCCCGACCGACGACGTACCGAGGTCTGCCATGGCGCTCACGAAGCGGCAACGAGAGATCCTCAGCTTTCTCGGATCGTACACCGAGTCCAACGGGTACGCGCCGAGCTTCGAGGAGATCGCCGCGCAGTTCAACTATAACTCGCTGGCGACGGTGCACGAGCACCTCTCCAACCTCGAGCGAAAGGGGTACATCCGGCGAAGCTACAACGAGAGCCGGGCGATCGAGATCCTCCCCTCCGATGCGTACCCACGCGCCGTGGGGCTGCCGTTGTTCGGCACTGTGGCGGCCGGGGCGCCGATCGAGGCGGTCGAGTCCAACGAGACGGTGACGGTGCCGGAGGAGTTCGTGCGCCGCGATGGCGGGCACTACGTCCTGCGCGTCCGCGGGAATTCGATGATCGATGAGCAGATCCGGGATGGCGACTACGTCGTCGTGCACGAGCGGCGGGCCGCCGACAACGGGGAGATGGTGATCGCCCTCCTGAACGGCAGCGGAGCGACGGTCAAGCGCCTCTACCGCGAGCGCGACGGCCGGATCCGGCTGCAACCGGCAAACGAGACCATGGCTCCCCTCTACGTGCACGAGCGGGATGTGGCGATCCAGGGCGTCGTGGTGGGGGTGTTGCGGAAGTACTGACGGCCGGCTACCCGCCGACCAGGGCCGCGGCGTAGGCGTCCTGCATCCGCCGGAGCGCGGCAAGTCCGTCACCGCGGGCGAGCACGTCGACGGCGAGCCGCACCGCCGCCTCGTAGGTCGGCACCCGTCCCGACACGTAGATCGCCGCCGCCGCATTGAGGCCGACGGCGTGCCGGGCACCCGGTGGCCCGCCGCCCCCGAGCACCTCGAGCGCGAGCCGTGCGTTCGTCGCCGGGTCGCCGCACTGGAGATCATCGGCGGTGGCCCCGGCCAGCCCCACCGCGGCGGGATCGATCGTCCATCGCTGCTCCCCGGGGGCCGTCCCTGCCCGCACCTCGACGACCTGCGTCGGGCCGATCGGCGAAATCTCGTCCATGCCGGGCTCGCCGTGGACGACGAGCGCATGGACGGCTCCGAGCTCGCGGAGCGCCGCCGCGACGATCGTCAGCCGCCCCGGATCGGCGACGCCAATCACCTGGCGGCTCGCGCCAGCCGGGTTGGCGAGCGGCCCGACGAGATTCATGAGCGTGGGCACGCCCAGCTCGCCGCGGACCGGCGCAACGTGGCGCATGGCCGGATGCATGAGCGGCGCGAACATGAAGACGATGCCGGCCTCGGCGAGCACGCGCGCGAGGACCGGTACCGGAGCGTCGAGCGGGACGCCAAGGGCCTCGAGCACGTCAGCGCTGCCGCATCGGGACGTGTACGACCGGTTGCCGTGCTTGGCGATGCGCACGCCGGCGCCGGCCGCGACGAAGGCCGCGACGGTGGAGATGTTGAACGTGGGAACCCGGCCGCCGCCGGTGCCGCAGGTATCCACCAGGTCCTCGGGATGGTCGGCGGGGAGCGGCCGCATGGCCCGGCGGAGCGCCCGCACCACGCCGGCCAGCTCGTCGGCCGTTTCGCCGCGGGCGCGGAGCCCGAGCAGAAGTCCACCGACCTGCGCCGGCGTGGCCTCGCCGCGCATGATGGCGTCGAAGGCGCCGCCGACCTCGCCGTCGGAGAGGCGCTCGCCATCGGCCACGGCCTGGAGCGCCCGGCGAAGCGCCGGCCCGATCACGCCGCTTGCATGTGCAGGAGCAATCGGTCGGCGAGCGCGGCGTGCGACACGACGAGCGAGATCACGAGGCCGAGCAGGCGAACGCGCTCGACATCCTCCTCGACGAACACGCCGCGTTGGGCGCGGTTGGTGAGATTCACGACCCCGACAAGCTCGTTGTGGTACACCAGGGGAAAGCTGATGAACGAGCCGGTTGTGAAATACTGGTCTCGCAGCAAGGGATGGCTCTGGGCGTCGGCGACGTCCTGGACCAACAGCGGCTCGCGCGATGCCGCGACCCGGCCCGACACCCCGTCTCCGATCGCGATGCGCGAGCCCTCGACAATGTGCGGCGCAAGCCCCCGCGCGGCGGCCAGATAGAGGTACCCCGGCTCCGGTGCCCGCAACATAAGGGAACACCGCTGCGCCTGCATGTCGTTGCCGACGAGCGCGAGCAGCCCGTCGACGAGTTGACGGGGGTCGGTCGCCTGGGCGTCCAGGGTCAGGACCTTGTCGATGAGGTACAGCGTCCGTGTCTTTTGCCGCAGCGTCTCGCTCCGGCGGTGCAGCTCGACGTGCGACTGTTGGAGCTGGCCGACGGCGGCGGTCACCTGCTGCTCGACGGCGTCGGCACGGCGGAGGGCCCGGCGCGCATCCTCGGCCGCGCGCGCCGCTTCCCGCTCGAGGGCCACGATCTGCGCGGGGTCCGCCCCGCCGTGCCGTGACGGCCCCGGCGGACCCACTTCGCCTCGGGCCTGCACCAGTTGTTGCTCGAGCGCGGCCAGCTTCTTCACGTACTCGCCGTGCACCCGCTGCGTCACATCCTCGAGCGTGCGGACCGCCTCCTCGCGTGCCTCGCGCTCGGCGAACCGGGCGAACCCGAGCTCGAACAGGGCCGCGGACGGCGCGAACCGCTCGGCGGCGCGGGTGCCAAAGATCTTCTTCGGCTCGTAGAGCGCGATGATCGCCGCCAGGTGCCCATCGAAGCGTAGCCCGCGCAACGCGAGCTGCCCGTCGGGGATCGACGGCAGCCCGAGCAGGCGGGCGTACTGGGCCGATTGGTCGCCGACGTCGACGAGCTGGCCGCCGCGTGAGACCGCCTGGCGAATCGGGCCCGGGAGGTGATCGAACGTGGTCTCCACGGGTGCCCGCACCACACGTCCGCCCGCGGGAGTGAGCCGGTCGACGAGCATCTGCCGGCGACCATCGTACCGCAGCACGACCATGACGGCCGACCGGTCCACCTCGGCCAGTGCCTCGCCGAGTGCGACCAGCGCGGCGTCGAACGTGGGGGCCGCGGCGAGCGCGTGCGCGAGGGAGCCGAGGGTCCGAGGGGGCATGCGGGACCAGCTGGAGCAGTCGGAGGCGACGAAGTGAGGCAGGCCCGGGGCGAGGGACGGGCGTGCCGGTTCCCGGTAAAGACGAGAGTGCTTCCGCAGCGTGACGCGGAGCCGGCCCGTGCCGTGCCGCGGCGCGCCTCCACATCCGACCACCGAGTCGTACATCGTGCTCTCCCAACCAGTTCCCGCACCGGGCGAACCGCCACAATTCTTGACAGCGTTTCGGCGACGGGTAGTTTCCGCGTGATGCCGGAGCGCACGGTCCAGCTCGTCCTTCACTATGACGGGGGCGGGTTTGCCGGGTGGCAGCGACAGCCCGATGCGCGCACCGTGCAGGGCGTCGTCGAGGAGACGCTGGGTCGGCTGTTCGCCGGGCCGACGCGGGCGGTCGGTGCCGGACGGACGGATGCAGGGGTTCACGCGCGCGGACAGGCCGTGGGCGCGGTCGTCCCCGAGAAGTGGACGCCCGAGAAGCTGCGCCGAGCGGTGAATGCGTTGCTCCCGGAGGACATCTGGGTGGCGGCCACCTATGAGATGCGGCCAGAGTTTCACGCCCGCTACAGCGCGCTCTCCCGTCGATACAGCTACCGCGTCGGCACCGATGACGCCGCACACTCGCCCTTCCGCGCCCCGTGGGAGTGGGCCGTGCGGCATGGGCTCGACCGAGCGCTCCTCGACCGGTCCGCCAGCGCGCTCCCGGGAGACCACTGTTTCCGCGCCTACGCCGTGCGCGGGACCGCGCCAAGCGATGATCCGCACCGATGCACGGTGATCGCCGCCCGCTGGGATGATCGGGCGGGCGGATTGACCTTCGAGATCGAGGCGAATCGGTTCCTGCACCACATGGTGCGCTTCCTGGTGGGCACGATGGTGGAGGTCGCGGCGGGCAAGCGGGACCCGTGCACCGTCATGCGGCTGCTCGACGCGCCGGACAACAGCGAGGTGTCGCCGCCAGCGCCGGCACACGGACTGGTGCTCGAGGCCGTCCGGTATCCGCCCGAGCTGTATCTGTCGGCCGCGTGACAGGCCCGAGGGCAGGCCCGAGGGCAGGCCCGGGGGCAGGCCTGACGACCCGGTGGCGCCCGGAGGCGCGCGGCGCCCGGGGTGTGTAGCTTCGGGCATTTCCGAGACGCCGGCGTTCGGCTCCGAGGCTTCCTCGCGGCTGTGCGACGGCGCTGTTCACGAGTGACGCGCCTAACCTTCGGGCGGACGCAATGAAGATCTTCTTGACGACCGGTTCCGTCGACGACGTCGTGTGGGGAACCGAGACCGGCCTGATCGACGGCGTCGTCACGACTCCGACGTCGCTCCAGTCCGCGGGCGAGGATGGCGACGAGCGCGACGTGCTGGAGCGCATCTGCCGCGCGACCCCACTGCCGGTGTGCGCGTCGGTGGCGTCGGTCACCTCGGAGGACATCTACCGCGACGGCCGGGAGCTGGCGAGGATCTCCGATCAGATCGTCGTGCAGGTGCCGCTGCTCGAGGAAGCGGTCACGGCCGTCCGGCGACTGCGTGCCGATGGCGTGCGGGTGGCCGCGACCCTCGTGTACACGGCGGCACAGGCGCTGCTCGCGGCCAAGGCCGGGGCCTTCATGGTGCAGATCCCCGTCAGCCATCTTGACGCCGTCGGGCTGGACGGGGGCGAGACGGTCCGCGACATCAGCGCCGTGCTGCTCGGACAGGCGATGGAGTGCGACGTGCTCGCCGCCCTGCCGAGCAACCCGGTACAGTTCGCGCGCGCGGCGCGGGGCGGCGCCGACGGCGCCGTCGTGACGCTCCCGGTGCTCAAGAGCCTCCTCCTCCATCCGCTCACCGACCGCGGCGTCGACCAGTTCCTGCGGGAGCTCAGTGCCCACCGCCGCCCACGGCAGGCCGTTTAATTCCACGTATGCAGAGACAGGTCCGATCGCTGATCGAGGTGCTCGTGGCGGCGACCATCGCGGGATCGGTCGTCGCCTGCGGTGGCCGCTCCGGGGCGCCCGTGGCCTCGGCAGCCGAGACGGCGGCGGTCGAGGCGGCCGGCGCCACCGCGGCCGATGCCGGCCAGACCGCGGACACGATCCTCCCGCAGGCCGTCCCACAGCCGGTCTCGCGGGCCGTCTCGCAACCGGACACGGTGGCGACCCGGAGCGGCGCGGCCGCGCGTGCCGGGCTGGGCCTCCGGCGGACACGGATCACGGAGGCGGTGGCGCGGGTCTCCCCGGCCGTCGTCACCGTGCAGACCGAAGCGGTGGCTCCGTCCGACCCTTTCGACTCGTTCTTCGGCGGCCGCAGCGACCGGACGACGCAGGGACTCGGGTCCGGCTTCATCGTGCGGGCGGACGGGGTCATCGTCACCAACGCGCACGTCGTGAGCGGCGCGACGACCGTCAATGTCGCGTCGCGTGACGGCACGACGTACCCCGCGAAGATCGTCGGCGTCGACGAAGTCAACGATCTGGCGGTGCTCCGGATCAACGCCCAGCACCTGCCGGTGGCACCACTCGGGAACTCGGATGATCTGCTGATCGGCGAATGGGCGATCGCCATCGGCAACCCCTACGGCTTCTTCCTCGGCAACACGGAGCCGAGCGTCACCGCCGGCGTGATCAGCGGCACGGGACGGAATCTCGTGGGCCAGGCCGAGGGCGGCGGCGTGTACGTGGACATGATTCAGACCGACGCCTCGATCAACCCCGGCAACTCGGGTGGGCCGCTGGTCAACGCGCTCGGCGAGGTGATCGGCGTCAACAGCTCCATCTACACGCCGTCGGGCGGCTCGGTGGGTCTCGGGTTCGCCATCCCGGTGAACCGGGTGAAGCGAGTGATCGAGGATCTGCTCGCCCACGGCGCCGTGCGCCGGCCGTGGATCGGTGTGCAGCTCAAGCTGCCGGACACGCCCAATCCGCGCGACATGCTGACTGGCGGGGTGGTCGTTCGGACCGTGGTGCCGGGCTCGCCGGCCGCGCGTGCCGGCGTCCACCCGGGGGACGTGATCCTCCAGTCCCGCGGTCGCCCGCTGCACAACCCATACGACTGGGAAGCCGAGCTGCTCGACCTCCGGGTCGGGGAATCGGTCCCTCTGGTCGTCAAGCGCGGTGCGCGCACCTTCACCGACACCGTGCAGGTGGCCGATCTGCCGGACGTCACGGCGCCCAAGGTGGAGGTCCTCAAGGAGCTGCAACTCGTGACGGTGACGCCGGCGATCCGCGCCGAGCGCGGCATCCGGAGCACTCACGGGGCGGTGATCTACAGCGTGACGCCGCGCGTCTCCGACGACCTCGGGATCCGCGCCGGCGACGTGATCCTCCAGGTCAACCGCACGCCGATCACCTCCGCCGATCAGGCGGCGCGGGCGCTGAACTACTATGCCAACCGTGGGACCATCCGGATGTACTTCGAGCACAACGGGCAGGTCTTCACGACGGACTTCAGCGTTCAATGACACCGCAGGGCGGGACCGAGGCGGACCAGCCGAGCGATCGCTCGACCGATCCGCTCGGCCGCTATGCCTCGCCGTTGGCGGAGCGGTACGCGTCGGAGGAGATGCTCGCGCTCTGGTCGCCGCGGACCCGCCACGGCCTCTGGCGGCGCATCTGGCTGGCGCTCGCCGAGGCGGAGCGCGCGCTCGGCGCCGACGTCCCGGCGGACGCGGTCGAGGCCATGCGCGCGCACGTGGACGACATCGACTTTGCGGCGGTACGACGGTACGAGCGGCGGTTTCGCCACGATGTGATGGCCCACGTGCACGCGTTCGCCGACGCGGCCCCGGCCGCGCGCCGGGTGATTCACCTGGGGGCGACGAGCGCCGACATCACCGACAACGCCGACCTCGTCCAGATGCGCGACGCGCTCGGGATCCTGCGCCGGGAGATCGTGCACGTTCTCCGCCTCCTGGCGAGGTTCGCCCATCAGTGGCGCGCCGAGCCGGCGCTCGCCTACACGCACCTCCAACCGGCGCAGCTCACGACCGTCGGGAAGCGGGCGACGCTCTGGATGCAGGACCTGCTCATCGATCTCGGGGACCTGGACCATTGTGTCGCGACCCTGCCCTTCCGCGGCATCAAGGGAACGACCGGCACACAGGGCAGCTATCTGGCGCTGTTCCGGGGGGACCACGCGCGCGTACGCGAGCTCGATCGTCGGGTCACGCAGGCGATGGGCTTCGACACCAGCCAGCCGGTGACCGGGCAGACGTACTCGCGGAAGACCGACGCCCGCGTGCTGGCGGTGGTCGCCGGGATCACGGCCAGCGCGGCCAAGTTCAGCGGCGACATCCGCCTCCTCCAGGCGTTCGGGGAGATGGAGGAGCCGTTCGAGGAGGAGCAGGTCGGGTCGTCGGCGATGGCCTACAAGCGGAACCCCATGCGGGCCGAGCGGATCGCCGCGCTCGCCCGGTTCACCCAGTCGCTCGAGCCCAATGCCAACCAGACGCACAGCGTGCAGTATTTCGAGCGCACCCTGGACGACAGCGCCAACCGGCGGCTCGTCCTGCCGGAGAGCTTTCTGGCGGCCGACGCCATCCTCCTCCTCATGGCCAACATCGCCGGCGGGCTCGAGGTGCACCCGGCACGCATTCGTCAGCGCATCGACGCGGAGCTGCCGTTCATGGCGACCGAGGAGCTGATCGTGGAGGCCGTCCGGGCGGGTGGCGACCGACAGGCAGCGCACGAGACGATCCGCCGCCACAGCATCGCTGCGGCCCGGGCGCTCAAGGATGGCGCCGCGCGGAACGACCTGCTGGACCGCCTCGCGGCCGACCCCGACTTTCCGGCCGACGCCGCCGCGATCCGGCGGACGCTCGAGCCGTCGCGGTTCATCGGGCGCGCGGCGGAGCAAGTGGACGAGTTCCTCGACGAAGTCGTCGCGCCGATCCTCGCCACCCGCGAGGAGCCGATGATCGACGCGCGGGCGGGGGTGCGCGTATGACGGCGACGGGAGGCACGGCCGCCGGGGCAGTCGCGGGCGGCATTCGGGAGACACATCTGCCGCTGCCCCGCGTTCGCCAGGGGAAAGTACGGGACGTCTACGACGTGGACGGCGAGCGGTTGCTCCTCGTCGCCAGCGACCGGGTGAGTGCGTTCGACGTGGTGATGCGCGAGCCGGTGCCCTACAAGGGCGCCGTACTGACCCAGCTCACCGTGTGGTGGCTCCGTCAGCTCGAGCGCGACGTCGCGCACCACCTCATCACGGCGGATCCGGACGCGATCGTGGCGGCGGTGCCGGCACTCGCCCCGGCGCGTGCGCTCCTGGTCGGTCGGGCCATGCTCGTTCGGCGCACGAGCGTGTTCCCGATCGAATGCGTGGTCCGCGGGTACCTCTCCGGCTCGGCCTGGAAGGAGTACCAGGCGGGGCTTCCGGTCGCGGGGCACCGGCTCCCGGCGGGGCTCCAGGAGAGCAGCCGCCTCGATCCGCCACTCTTCACGCCGGCGACCAAGGCCGAGCAGGGTCATGACGAGAACATCACCGTCGGGGAGATGGCAGCCCGGATCGGCGCGCGGCCGGCGGCCGAGCTGGAGCGGCTGACGAAGCTGGTGTACGGGCGCGGTCGGGAGCTGGCCGCCGCGCGGGGCATTCTGATCGCCGACACGAAGCTCGAGTTCGGGACGGTCGCCGGGAGCGGGGAGATCCTGCTCGCCGACGAGGTCCTGACGCCGGACAGCTCGCGCTTCTGGCCGGCCGACGGGTACGCGCCCGGCCGTGCGCAGCAGAGCTTCGACAAGCAGCCGCTCCGCGACTACCTCGATGCTGAACGGCGGGCGCGGCGTTGGAACGGCGATGCGCCGGCGCCGCCCCTTCCGCCGGCGGTGGTGGCGGCGACCAGCGCCCGCTACCTCGACGCCTACCGGCGGCTCACGGGCGCGGCCCTCGACCCCGCGCACGGCGGGCCCGAGCGCCTGTGAGCTTCGCGCGCGAGGGATACGTGTTCATCGTCAGCGCCGTCGTCCTCACGGCGGCGGTGATGGCGACCGCGTTGGCGCGGCGATCGTGGCCGCTCTGGGTGGCCGCGTTCGCGCTCGCGCTCCTGACGCTCTGGATCGCGTACTTCTTTCGGGACCCGGAGCGGATCGGCGAGCGGGGCGGCCGGCTCGTGATCGCACCGGCCGACGGGCGGATCGTCATGATCGCCCAGGTAGAGGAGCCCGCGTTCCTCCGCGGCGCCGCCTGCCGGATCTCGATCTTCATGAACGTCTTCGATGTGCACGTGAACCGGTACCCGGTCGCCGGCGTCGTCCGCTACCTGCACTACAATCCGGGCAAGTTTCTCAACGCCGCGGTGGAGAAGTCGAGCCTCGAGAACGAGCAGCGATCGGTGGGCGTGGACACGGGATCCCAGCGGGTGCTGGTGCGGCAGATCGCGGGGCTCATCGCGCGACGGATCGTGACTTACAGCCGACTGGAAGACCCGGTGGACCAGGGCGAGCGGATGGGGCTCATTCGCTTCGGCTCCCGGGTCGACGTCTTCCTCGATCCGGCGTCGCGGGTGCGCGTCGCGGTGGGGCAGCGCGTGCAGGCGGGCGTGACGGTGCTCGCCGAGCTGCCGGCATGATCGCCCGGCGCCTGCGACACTCGGACGTCCGCCGGGCGGCGCCCGCGCTCCCCAACGGGTTTACCCTGGGGAACCTGTTCTTCGGTATCTTCGCGATCGTGTCGGCGTCCCGCGGACAGTTCGCGAACGCCGTGCTGTACATCGTGCTGGGCGGCGTCTGCGACAGCTTCGACGGCCGGATCGCTCGCGCCACCGGGACCGGCAGCCGATTCGGGATCGAGCTGGACTCGCTCGTCGACGCGATCTCGTTCGGCCTGGCGCCGGCCATGATCATCTACTACTCGGTGCTCGACCGGGAGGGCGGCGCGTGGTGGCTCCTGGTCTTCCTCTTCACGGCCTGCGCCGTGATCCGGCTCGCACGCTTCAACGTCACCCAGGGCGGCGTCGCCAAGCGGTTCTTCCAGGGGTTGCCCAGCCCGGCCGCCGGGGGCACCCTGGCGACCTACTACTGGTTCAGCCAGAGCCGCTTCTACAACCAGGCCGCGGTCGCCGATCTGCCCTGGCCGGACATGATGAAGGTGCTCATGGGGGCGTTGGCGATCCTCATGATCTCCAACGTGCGCTACCCGGCGTTCCCGAAGATCGGGATCCGGAACTGGAGCGGTATCGGGGGCCTGATAGTCGTCCTGGGCTCGATTTGCGGTATATTCCTCTATGGCCGCGAGTTCTTCTTCCCTGCCGGCATGGCGTACGTGTTGTACGGCCTCACCAAGACCTTCGTGCTCGGCCTCATCGACCGCATCCCTACCGGGGCCGGGATGGACGACGAGCGCGGTGACGAGGAGGAGGATACGCTCGCCACTCGCCGCGGCCGAGACCTGGTGGTCGGCCGCCGGCGTCGTCAGCGGCGGCGCCACCGGGCGAACCCGACCCCCGGCGCCGGCATTCGGCCCGTGGGTGGCGAGGACCCGCGCGGCGGGTGAGGCCCGGCGCCAGGCGCGTGGTCGCGTGTCGCCCCGCGTGGTGCGGCCGGTGAGGGATCGATGAGTCGGTATCGCGTTGCGGTTCACATCATCCCGCGCGAGGGCATCCTGGATCCCCAGGGGCACGCCGTCGCCGACGCCCTGCGGACGCTCGGATTCCCGGGCGTGCAGGATGTGCGGGTCGGCCGTCACGTGGTTGTCGAGACCGACGCGGACACCGCCGAGGCAGCCCGCACGGAGACGCGGGCCATGTGCGAGCGGCTCCTGGCCAACCCGGTGATCGAAGATTTCGAGATCGCCTCCATCACCCGATCCTGATCCGACAGCCATGCGATTCGGCATCGTGTCCTTCCCCGGCTCCAACTGCGACACCGACGCGTACCACGCGGTCGCCGACGCGCTCGGAGAAGAGGCGGTCATGCTCTGGCACAAGTCGCATGATCTCGCGGGCGTGGACGTCGTGATCCTGCCCGGAGGGTTCGCCTACGGCGACTATCTGCGCGCGGGGGCGATCGCCCGCTTCAGCCCGATCATGCGCGAGGTCGTGGCCTACGCCCAGCGGGGCGGGCGGGTCCTCGCCATCTGCAACGGCTTCCAGATCGCGTGCGAGGCCGGGCTGCTGCCCGGCGCGTTCGTGCGCAACGTCAGCCAGTCGTTCATCTGCGAGCCGGTCCCCCTGCGAGTCGAGACGACGGAGACGGCGTTCACGAATGCGTATGCGCGGGGCCAGGTGGTTCGCATCCCGATCGCGCACGGCGAGGGTCGCTACGTCGCGAGCCCCGCCGAGCTGGACGCGCTCGAGGATGCGGAGCGAGTCGTCTTCCGCTACGTGAATGCCGCCGGAGAGCCGACGGCCGACGGCAATCCGAACGGAGCCGCTCGGAACATTGCGGGCATCATCAACGCGGCGGGCAACGTCCTGGGGATCATGCCGCATCCGGAGCGTGCCGTCGACGCGACCGTCGGCGGGGTCGATGGCCTGGCGCTGTTCGAGTCTTTGGTCGCGCGCGTCGCTGCCTGACGCGCGCCACAGGGGAGGCGAGCGATGACGAAGGCGACATGGGCACGGATCGGCGCCGCACCACTCGGGGGGCTGGCGCTCGTGGCACTGGCGTCGGTGGCGACCCCGACATCGGGGCGGGCGCAGAGCGTGGCCTCGATCGACCCCGGGATGACCCGCGAGCAGGTCGTCGCGCGCCTGGGCGAGCCGAGCGCCGAGAGTCACCGCGGCTCGTTCACGTACCTGTTCTACGACAACGGGTGCGGCCCGACGTGCGGCACCGACGACGTGGTCGTGCTCGAGCGGAACACCGTCACCGACGCGATCTTCCGCTCGCCCAAGCGCACATTCACCGGCACGAGCGCCGCGCCGGAGGCGCTGGCCCCGGTCTCGACGGCCCGCTTCGCGCCCGCACCGATCCGCGCCGCCTCGGCCGACGATAGCGCGCACCGCGGCGGCATCGTGTTCATGGAGCCGCGCGCACCGCGCCGCCCGCCGCGTTATGAGCGGATCGTGCCCAATCGTGCCGATTCGGCCCGGCTCGCCGCGGGGCACGCGGCGCCGGCGCCGGCCGACTCGGCGGCCGCCCCCCACCGACGGTGACGACGCGGTCCACCACGGTCGTCCCGCGGCCCGGCGATCCGAGCATCACGCCGGCGCTCGTCGCCGAGCACGGACTCACGCCGGAGGAGTACGCCCGACTGGTGGCCATGCTCGGCCGCGAGCCGACGTTCACCGAGCTCGGGATCGTGAGCGCGCTCTGGAACGAGCACTGCTCGTACAAGCACTCGCGGCCGCTCCTCCGGACGCTCCCGACGACCGCGCCGTACGTGCTCCAGGGACCGGGCGAGAACGCCGGGGTGATCGCCGTCGGTGACGGGCTCGCGGTCGCGTTCAAGATCGAGTCCCACAACCATCCGTCCGCGGTCGAGCCCTACCAGGGCGCGGCGACCGGCGTCGGCGGCATCCTGCGGGACGTCTTCACCATGGGCGCACGGCCGATCGCGACGCTCGACTCGCTCCGCTTCGGCTCGCTCGACAGCGCTCGCGTGCGCTACCTGTTCGCCGGCGTGGTGCGCGGCGTCGGTGACTACGGCAACTGCGTCGGGATCCCGACCGTGGCGGGCGAGGTCGTCTTCGATCCTGCGTACACCGGCAATCCGCTCGTCAACGCCATGTGCGTCGGGGTCATGCGGGAGGACGAGCTGATCCGCGCCCGCGCCGAGGGGATCGGGAACCCGATCATCGCCGTCGGGGCCCGCACCGGCCGCGACGGCATCCACGGGGCGTCGTTCGCCTCCGAGGATCTGTCCGCGGCGAGCGATGCCAAGCGGCCGCGCGTTCAGGTGGGGGACCCGTTTACCGAGAAGCTGCTCCTGGAAGCGAGCCTGGAGCTCATCCGAAGCGGGCACATTGTCGCGATCCAGGACATGGGAGCGGCGGGACTGACGTCGTCGTCGGCGGAGATGGCGGCCAGGGGCGACGTGGGCGTCACCATCGACGTGACCAGGGTTCCCGTGCGGGAGGTCGGCATGACTCCCTACGAGATCCTGCTCAGTGAGTCCCAGGAGCGGATGCTCGTCGTGGCGCGCCGCGGGCGCGAGGACGACGTGCGGGCGATCCTGGAGAAGTGGGATCTGACGGCGGCCGTCGTGGGCGAAGTCATCGCCGAGCCGGTCTACCGCGTGACCGAGGGGGATCGGGTGGTCGCCGAGTTTCCCGGGTCCCGACTGGTCACCGACTGCCCGACCTATACACCCGCGGCACGCGAGGACCCCGCGATCCGGGCCGCTCGCGAGCGCGACGTCTCGACGGTCCCGCCCAAGCCGGAGGAGCGCGACCCGGCGTGGACGCTCGAGACGCTGCTGGCCTCGCCGACGATCGCGAGCAAGGCATGGGTCACGCGGCAGTACGATACGTCGGTCCGGACGAGCACCGTCGTCGGCCCCGGAGCCGGCGACGCGGCCGTGGTGCGCCTGCGCGGCAGCCACCGAGCGCTCGGGCTCAAGACGGACGGAAACGGCCGCTACGCCTATCTCGACCCGCGGACGGGCGGCCGGATCGCCGTCGCCGAGGCGGCCCGCAATGTCGCCTGCGTGGGTGCGCGGCCGATGGCGATCACCAACTGCCTCAACTTCGGCAATCCGACCCGGCCCGAGGTCTATCACCAGTTGCGCGAGGTGATCGCCGGCATCGGAGAGGCCTGCCGCGCCCTCGGCACGCCGGTCACCGGCGGGAACGTCTCGCTGTACAACGAGAGCCCGTCGGGGTCGGTGTATCCGACGCCGGTGATCGGGATGGTGGGCCTGGTCGAGACGCTCGATCACGTGACCCGCTCGGCCTTCCCCGCCGACGCCGCGGCGGCGATCGTGCTCCTCGGCAGCCCGACGGCCGAGCTGGGCGGCAGCGAGTACCTGGCGCACATCCACGCCCTGGTGGCCGGCGCTCCGCCGGCGTGCGACCTGGCGCGGGAGCGGGGGGTCATCGACGCCCTCCTGTCCGCGATCCGCGCCGGCGTCGTGCGCTCCGCCCATGACGCGAGCGACGGCGGACTCGCCGTCGCGCTCGCGGAGTGCTGCATCGGCGACCGCGAGCACATGGTCGGGGCCGCGGTCGATCTCTCGGCGTGGGAGACGCTGCCACTGCGCGCGCTCCTGTTCGGTGAGGCGCAAGGGCGGGTGCTCGTCGCCACGTCCGAGCCGGCGGCCGTCATCCAGGCTGCGCGCGAGCGCGGCGTGCCGGCGCGGCAGATCGGCACCACCGACCCGGGTGGCCGCGACCTGCGGATCAGTGTGGGGACGACACACGTCCGCGCGCGGCTCGACCGCCTGGCCGACCGCTACTACGGCGCGATCCCTCGGATCATGGCCGGGTCGCCGGCGATCATCCGGGCGCAGGAAGAGCCGACGGCCGCGGGATCACTCGTGTAGAGGCGGGACACGCTACGTTTCTCCTTTCGACGGTTTCGGACACATGTGCGGCATAGTCGGCGTTCGCGGACACCCCCAGGCCGCGGAGCTCACGCGATTGGGACTCTACTCCCTCCAGCACCGCGGCCAGGAGTCCGCCGGCGTGGTGGTCGTGGATGACACCGGGCGTGCGCGCGCGAAGCGCGTCCTCGGCCTGATCTCGGATGGGCTCGATGAGGGGGCGCTGACCGAGATCGCCGGGCGGATGGCGATCGGGCACACCCGCTACAGCACGACCGGCTCGACGACGATCGAGAACGCACAGCCCGCGCTGGCGCAATTCCGCGGCGGCCATATCGCGCTCGCCCACAACGGTAATCTGACGAACGCGAGCGAGCTGCGGATCGCGCTCGAGGACCGTGGGTCGATCTTCAGCTCGACCATGGACTCCGAGGTCCTCGTGCACCGGCTCGCGATCTCGTCCGCGGAGCAGCCGGCCGACAAGCTCGCCGACGCCCTCGACGGCGTCGAGGGAGCGTACTGCCTGTTGGTGGTCCTCGGGGACACGCTGCTCGCAGCCCGCGACCCGCGCGGCTGGCGCCCGCTCGTGATCGGCACGCTCGACGGGGCGAGCGTCGTCGCGTCGGAGACCTGTGCGCTCGACATCATGGGCGCGCGGTACGAGCGGGAGGTCCAGCCGGGCGAGATCCTCGCCATCGGACCGTCCGAGGTGCGCTCGACGTTCCCGCTCCCCCGCCGGGCGCTCCACCGCTGCGTCTTCGAGCACGTGTACTTCTCACGGCCGGACAGCATCGTGTTCGGCGGGTCGGTGGAGGCCGCCCGGCGGGCGCTCGGGCGCCAACTGGCGCGCGAATGCCCGGCCCCGGGCGCGGAGCTGGTGTTCAGCGTCCCGGACTCCTCGAACTCCGCCGCGCTGGGGTTCGCCCAGGAGTCGGGGCTGCCGTTCGAGTTCGCGCTCATCCGCAACCACTACGTCGGGCGGACGTTCATCCAGCCGACGCAGGCCGGCCGCGATGCCAAGGTCAAGGTCAAGTACAACGCCGTCCGCGAGCTGCTCGACGGAAAGAGTGTCGTCATGGTGGACGACTCGATCGTGCGCGGGACGACGACGCGCGGCCTCGTGACCATGGTCCGGGCGGCGGGCGCGCGGGAAGTGCACATGCGCGTCAGCTCCGCGCCGATCACGGGCCCCTGCTACTACGGCATCGACACGCCCAACCGGGAAGAGCTGATCGCGGCGAATCTCACCGTCGACCAGATCGCGGCCGACCTGGGGGTCGACTCGCTCGGGTACCTCTCGCTCGACGGCATGCTGGCGTCGGTGCCCGGCGGGCCGGCGGGATTCTGCCACGCGTGTTTCTCCGGTGACTATCCCACGCCGCCGCCGACCGATCCCGACAAGCTCCGGTTCGGGTGTGGCTGCTGAGGTAGCCCACTCCTTGCATCGGAGCGGCGCGCACCGCGCGCCGGGCTGCGTCTCGCCACGACCCTCCGCCTCATGACTGCTCTCCCCGCCCGCGATCGTCTGGTCTACTCGTTCGGCAATGGCCGGGCCGAGGGGACGCGCGACATGCGCGACGTGCTCGGGGGCAAGGGCGCGAACCTGGCCGAGATGACCAATCTCGGTGTGCCGGTGCCCCCAGGCTTCACCATCGCCTGCTCGGCGTGCGTCCACTTCCTCGAGCACGGAGAGCCGCCGGCGGCCGTGCGACCGGCCGTCGAGCGCGCGCTGGCGGAGCTCGAGGGGGCAACCGGCAAGCGGTTCGGGGACGCGGCCGATCCGCTCCTCGTCTCCGTTCGCTCCGGCGCGCCCGTCTCGATGCCGGGGATGATGGAGACGATCCTCAACCTCGGCCTCAACGACCGGACGGTGTTGGGACTCGCCAGTGTGAGCGGCAATGCCCGCTTCGCGTACGACTCGTACCGCCGGTTTCTCCAGATGTACAGCGATGTCGTGCTCGGCGTGCCGATCCATCACTTCGAGGCCCTGCTCACGGCCAAGCGCCTGCTGGCTGGTGCGGCCACCGACGCCGACCTCGACGAGGAGGCACTGCGCAATCTCGTGGAGGAATACAAGGGCCTGGTGCGCCAGGCGACGGGCGCGCAGTTCCCGATGGATCCGGTGACGCAGCTCTGGGGCGCGATCGCCGCCGTCTGGCAGTCGTGGCGACTCAAGAAGGCGGTGGATTACCGGCGGGTGAACGGCATCCCGGACACGCTCGGAACCGGGGTCAACGTGGTCGCGATGGTGTTCGGCAACCTGGGCAACGACTCCGGGACGGGCGTCGCGTTCACGCGGAACCCGTCGACCGGCGAGCGGCGCTTCTACGGCGAGTTCCTCGTCAATGCCCAGGGTGAGGACGTGGTCGCGGGCATCCGGACGCCACTCCCGATCGAGGAGATGGCGGCTCGCCTGCCGGGCGCGTACGCCGAGCTCGAGGAGACCCAACAGCGCCTGGAGCGGCACTTCCGCGACATGCAGGACCTCGAGTTCACCGTCGAGCGCGGGCGGCTGTATCTGCTCCAGACGCGGACGGGGAAGCGGACCGCGGCGGCGGCGCTCCGGATCGCGACCGAGATGGTGGCCGAGGGATTGATCACGGAGCGGGAGGCGGTGACGCGCGTCCCGCCCCAGCAGATCGATCAACTGCTGCACCCGGTGATCGACAGCGCGGTCCGTGCGACGCCGCTCTGCCGAGGACTGCCGGCGAGTCCCGGAGCGGCGAGCGGGATCGCCGTCTTCGACCCGGATGTCGCCGAGCGCCGGGCCGGAAGCGGAGACGCGGTCGTGCTGGTGCGCGAGGAGACCACCCCCGAGGACTTCCATGGCATCGTCGCGGCGCGGGCGGTCGTCACCGCCCGCGGCGGGATGACCAGCCACGCCGCGGTGGTCGCCCGCGGGATGGGCAAGTGCGCGGTCGTCGGATGCAAGGACCTGCGGATCGATGGCGCGCACCGCCGATTCCACGTCGACGGCACGACGGTGCAGGAAGGCGAGTGGCTCACGGTCGACGGGGCGAGCGGTGCCGTATACGGCGGCGAGCTGCCGACCGTGCCGAGCGAGGTGATGCGCGTCATCGGCGGCACGCTGCGGTCGGCCGAAGCACCGCTCTACCAGGCGTTCGCGCGCGTGCTCGGGTGGGCGGACGAGGTCCGCCGGCTACGGGTCCGCGCGAACGCCGATACGCCGCGAGACGCCCGCGTCGCCCGCGGCTTCGGGGCAGAGGGCATCGGCCTCTGCCGGACGGAGCACATGTTCTTCGAGGGGGACCGCATCACGGCGATGCGGGAGATGATCGTGGCGCGCGATGTCGCCGGCCGGCGTCGGGCCCTGGCCAAGCTGCTGCCCATGCAGCGAGCCGACTTCGAGGGGATCTTCGAGGCGATGGACGGCTACCCGGTGACGATCCGGCTGCTCGATCCCCCGTTGCACGAGTTCCTCCCGCACGGCGGGGAGGAGAGCCGCCACCTGGCGGAGACCCTGCGGCTCTCGCGGGACGAGCTGGCGCGGATCGTCGACGGTCTCCGCGAGGTCAACCCGATGCTCGGGCACCGGGGGTGCCGCCTCGGCGTCACCTACCCCGAGATCACGCAGATGCAGGCGCGGGCGATCTTCGAGGCGGCGGTGCGCGCATCACGGCGCGGCATCGACGTGCGACCCGAGATCATGATCCCGCTGGTGGCGATGGATCGCGAGCTGGCGGACCAGGAGGCGATCATCACCGAGGTGGCCGAGCAGGTGCTCGCTCCGATGGGCGTGCACGTGCCCTATCTGACCGGGACGATGATCGAGCTGCCCCGGGCGGCGGTGACGGCCGACCAGATCGCGGAACGAGCCGAGTTCTTCTCGTTCGGCACGAACGACCTCACGCAGACGGTCTTCGGGCTCAGTCGCGACGACGCCGGTCGTTTCCTCCCCACCTACCTCGAGCGAGGGATCCTGACGGATGACCCGTTCCAGGTTCTCGACGAGCGCGGGGTCGGGGCGCTGATCGAGATGGCCGTTCAGGCTGGCCGGCGGGTACGGCCCGCGCTCAAGGTCGGCATCTGCGGCGAGCATGGGGGTGAGCCGCGCTCGGTGGCGTTCTGCCACAGGATCGGGCTGGACTACGTGTCGTGCTCGCCGTACCGGGTGCCGATCGCGCGCCTCGCCGCGGCGCAGGCGGCGCTCGCTCAGTGAGGCGGCGGGGACGCTCGGCGCGCCGGGACCTGGGCCGGCGCGGACGGGCCGAAGCGGTACAGCAATTCCTTGGACCCGCGCACCATGCCGAACTCCTCGCGAGCGATCCGCTCCTGGAGCGCCGGGTCGGTCTCGACGGCGTGAACGAGTCGCGACAGGGAGTCCACCTGCCGCTGTAGCGAATCGATCTGGGCGCGGAGCCGCACGCGCCGGGTGCGCTGGCGCAGCAGGTCGATCGTGCCGTACTCTCCCCCCTGCACCGCGAACAGCGCCACCGCGATCGCCGCGATCGCGAGCCCGATGCGCCTAGGGGCGAGCACGCGACCGCCGGGCGCGGTCGGTCACGAGGCCAGCGACTCGCCGATCACTCGCCGTCGAGACCATAGATCGAGCCGCCGGGGTACTCGGCGGCATCGCCCAGGCGCTCCTCGATCCGGAGGAGCTGGTTGTACTTGGCGACGCGGTCGGTGCGGCTGGCGGAGCCGGTCTTGATCTGGCCGGCGCTCGTCGCGACGGCCAGATCGGCAATGAAGGTGTCCTCGGTCTCGCCGGACCGGTGGGAGATGACCGACAGATAGCCCGCGCTCCGCGCGAGCTCGATCGTTTCCAGCGTCTCCGTCAGCGTGCCGATCTGATTCACCTTGATGAGCACGGCGTTACCGATGTTCCGCTCGACGCCGCGGGCCAGCCGCTCGGTATTGGTCACGAACAGATCGTCCCCGACCAATTGCACCCGCTCGCCGAGCGCGCGTGTCAGCTCGGCCCACCCGTCCCAATCGTCCTCGGCGAGGCCGTCCTCGATCGACACGATCGGATACTCGTCCAGCCACCGCGCGTAGAGCTCGATCATGCCGGCCGCGTCCCGCGTGCCGCCGCCGCTCTTCTTGAACGTGTAGGACCCCTTGGAGTACAGCTCGCTCGCCGCGACGTCCAGAGCGATCGCGACCTCGCGCCCCGGCTGGTACTTCGCGGCCTCGATCGCCTCGAGCACGACTCGGATCGCCTCCTCATCGTTCGGCAGATCGGGCGCGAAGCCGCCCTCGTCCCCGACCCCGGTCGCCAGCTTGCGTTTCATCAGCACGCCCTTGAGGGCGTGGAAGACCTCGGCCCCCATCCGGAGCGCGTCGGCGAAGCTCTCGGCGCCGATCGGCACGATCATGAACTCCTGACAGTCGACCGTGTTGGTGGCGTGGGCGCCGCCGTTCAGGATGTTCATGAGCGGCACCGGGAGCGTGCGCGCCATCGGTCCGCCGAGGTACCGGAAGAGCGGCATCCCGACCGTCGCCGCGGCCGCACGCGCGCTGGCGAGGGAGACCGCGAGGATGGCGTTGGCGCCGAGCTTGGACTTGCTGGGTGTCCCATCCAGCTCCAGGAGCGCGCGATCCAGTGCCACCTGGTCGGTGGCATCCATGCCCGCGATCGCCGGCCCGATCGTCTCGATCACGTTGCGGACAGCCGTCCGGACGCCCTTGCCCCCGTAGCGCGCTGCCTCGCGGTCCCGAAGCTCGAGCGCCTCGTGTTCTCCGGTGGAGGCGCCGCTCGGCACCGAGGCGCGGCCAGCGGCCCCGGACTCGAGCGTGACCTCCGCCTCGACGGTGGGGTTGCCACGGCTGTCGAGAATCTCCCGTGCAGTGACGTCGTTGATCGCGGACATGGAACCGGGTGGCGTGAGTGGCGGGGCCGCGGTGGGCCCCGGCGCGCGACGGCGCAGCGCCGATGAATCTACACTCCCGGGCGGGACGGCCGCGGCGCCCTAGACCCGGGTCTGCGCCACCTCGGCGCGCGCCACGCCGTAGCGGCGCGAGAGCACCTCGGCCATGCAGGCATGCACCCGCGCCGACAGCGCGTCCCGATCGTCGTAGGTGAGGCCCGCGGTGGGCACCGGCTCGAGGACGTGCAGATCGATCGTCCCGGCGCGGACGCGCCAGGATCCTTTGGGCATGATGTCCATCGTGCCGTGAATGACGACCGGGTAGACCGGCACACCGGCAGCGATCGCGAGCACGAACGGCCCCTTCTTGAAGGGCCGAAGGGCGTACGAGCGGCCACGCGTGCCCTCCGGGAAGACAATCACCGGACGTCCGGCACGGACGAGAGCCGCCGCCGCGTCGTAGCTCGCGAAAGCCGACTTCCGGTTCTCGCGCTCGATCGGGATCGTTCCCACCGCCCGGGCTCCCCGGCCGAAGACCGGGATCCGCATCAGCTCGGCCTTGGCCACGAACGAGTACCGCGGCAGCGTGCCGGCCAGCGCGAAGACGTCGTACCAGCTCACGTGATTGGAGGCGAAGATGCGGCCGTCGCGCCCGTCGCCGAGTCGCTCGGCACCATGCACGCGGACTCGGACCCCGGCCGCCCGGAGCATGGCGCGCGACCAGAGCCGGGGGGCCCACCAGTATACCCCGCCCGGACGGTCAGGCCGACGCAAGAGCGCCGCCAGCGCCACGAGGGTGGCCAGCGGCGGCGTGAGGAACACGGCGGTCAGGGCAACGAGCAGCGAACGCATCTCGATCGGTGGGGGCGGCCGGCGCTGGGCGATGCAGGCGCGGGTCGCCGCTCACCGACGGTCGGAAAAGTGCTGGTACCCCGGCGCGGGGTCAACGCGCCGCCCGCCCAGCCGGGCGTCCACGCCGGTTTCGCCCTCGACGACGTCACCGATGTAGGTCAGCGGAAGCGCGAGCTCGCGCGCGAAGGCCACGCCGTCGATGGCCACGGGTGCCGTGACGACGAGCTCGTATTCCTCCCCGCTGGCGGCCGCATCGAGCGCCGAGAGACCGCGCCATCGCGGCACCCGATCCAGATCGACGACCACTCGCACGCCGCTCGCCGCGGCGAGCTGTCCCACATCGGCGAGCAGGCCGTCGGACAGGTCGATCGCGCCGGTGGCGCCCCGCGCGGCGAGCCACTGCGCCTCACGCACGCGCGGTGTGGGGTGGGCAAAGCGTGCGCGCGCGGCCTCGTCCGGCGACGCACCCGCGCGCCAGGCGCCCACGGCGGCGGCCGGGCCGCCGAGGGTGCCGGTCAGATAGACACGATCACCCACCCGCGCCCCTGCCCGCGTGAGCGGGTGCGCGGCGCTCCCGAGCACCGTGAGCGTGATGACGAGGGCCGGCCCCGCGGTCGTGTCTCCGCCGACCACCGGCGCACCGACGGCCCGGGCGGCGTCACCGATCCCCTCGGCGACGTCCGGCAGATCCGCCGTCCAGTCGGCGGATGCGGTGACGGCGAGGAGCGCGCCGAGCGGACGTGCGGCCACGGCCGCAATGTCACTCCAAGCGGCTGCCGCGGCACGGTACCCGATCTCTCGCGGCGTGAGCCAGGGGCGGAGAAAGTGGACGCCTTCGACGCTCGTATCGATACTGACCACGAGCCGCTCCCCGTCCGGTAGGTCGAGTGATGCGCAGTCGCCGCCCACGCCCCGCGCGCTCTCCCCCCACCGCGCCAGGAACGCCCGCACGAGGTCGAACTCCGGGCCGGGCGCGAGCGCGAGATTGGGTGACCCGGCGTGGTTCCTACCTGTCACCGACGCTCCTCGCCCACGGCCCGTAGCTCGGCCAGCACCGGATATCGGGCCGGGCGCGCGGTCGGTCGCCACGCCGCCGCCAGCGCGTCGATGACCTGGTCGAGTAGCACCCCCCGCACCCGCCGACGGCCGGCGAGCTCGCCCGCCATGCCATGGACCCATGCCCCACAGGCAGCGCTCTCGAGCGGGTCGCCCGTCTGCGCCAGCAGGGTGGTGACGACCCCGGCGAGCACGTCGCCGCTCCCACCGGTGGCGAGCACGGGGGAGCCGGCGGCGCTCACCAGTCGCTGGCCGTCGGGAGCACTGAGGATCGTCGGTACCCCCTTGAGGAGCACCGTCGCGCCGAGTCGCGCGGCGAGCGGCCGGCCGACGTCGAAGCGCTCGCCAAGCACGTCCGCGACCGGCGCCCCGATGAGCCGTGCGCACTCGGCCGGGTGCGGCGTGACGATCGCCGGCCGTCCCGCGAGACACGTCGCGAGCGCATCCGGTTGCCCGGCGAAGGCATTGAGTGCGTCGGCATCGACGACGGTCGGGATGCGTGTCCCGCCGAGCACCCGCTCGACGAGCGCGCGGGCGGCGGGTGTGTGGCCGAGCCCGGGGCCGAGGAGCAGCGCGTCGGCCCACTCCGCGATCCCGTGTCGTACGCCGGCGTCGTCGGCCGGCCACGGAGCGGCCAGTGCCTCGTATGCGGCCGTCTGGACGAGCGGCACGTTGCCGGGGGCGACGAAGAGGCGGACGAGGCCGACGCCGCTCGCCAGCGCCGAGCGGGCGGCCAGGATCGCCGCCCCGACCATCCCGTCGCCACCGGCGACGATCGCGATCCGTCGCCGGACCCCCTTGTGCGCGTCCGCCCGGATCTCCGGCAGGCGCGCCCGC
This sequence comes from Gemmatimonadota bacterium, assembly GCA_021324635.1. Classification (GTDB taxonomy): domain Bacteria; phylum Gemmatimonadota; class Gemmatimonadetes; order Gemmatimonadales; family Gemmatimonadaceae; genus Palsa-1248. Next base: position 61,414 of record JAJPIS010000058.1, on the reverse strand, counting down.
ACATAGTGGGCGTCGACGAGCGCGGGGAGCTCCTGGCCGGCGCCGGCGCCGTCTGCAGCGGCACCGAGGCCGATGTCGAGCACCACGATGTGTCCGGCGACATCGCGCGCGATGGCGAGACCGCGCTTGAGTGCGCCGAACGTCAGCGTCCAGTCGGCGCGGACCGCCCCGTCGGCCACCCCGCTGGTGGCGTCGACGCCGGTCGGGACGTCGAGGGCAACGACGGTCGCCCCGAGGCGGCGGTGTTCGGCGATCGCCCGCACGGCGTCGGCGATCGCGCCCCGCGGCGCGCCGCTGCTGCCGGTACCGAGAAGGCCATCGACGACGATACGCTCGCTCCCCAGCGGGGGGCCGGCCGCGAGGGCGGGGCGGGCGGCCTCGCGCTCGGCGGCGGCATCGCCCGATCGGGGCTCGCCGACGGCGGCCACACGCACGGGCACCCCCGCGACCGCGAGGGCACCGGCGACGACCCAGGCATCACCGCCATTGTTGCCGGGCCCGGCGTAGACGGCGACGCCACCGGTGAGGCGCGCCCGGAGCCGGCGGGCAATCTCTCCCGCTGCGGCCATGCCGGCGGCGCGCATGAGGGCGCGCGAGGGCACACCCGCCTCGATCGCGGCGCGGTCGCGGGCGGCGCTCTCCGCCGCGCTGACGACGCGCACGATCGGCACTGGCAGCGGGAGGGGTCGTGAGTGTCGCGGCTACTGCGAGGCGGGCGGCATGGAGATGCGGCCCCTACTTCTGCGACTGGGTGACGAGTCGCCCGAAGCTGATGTCGCCGTTGTCAATGCGGATGTTGAACCCGCACTCCGGATTGTTGCACACCCACGCCTTGTAGGTGATCGGCGCCCCGTCTCGACCGTAGTCGCTCAGCGGAAGCAGGATTCCGACGCCGCAGCGCTTGCAGCCTGGCAGTTCCGGAATCGGGGGCGCGCTCATGCCTGGTGAATGACGTTCCAGGGATAGTTGTGCTCGAAGGCTTCGTCGAAGTCGTAGACCCCGATGAAATCGGCCCGCGAATCGCTCGCCTGGCTGATCAGGAGGTTCAGCTCGACGAGCGTGAAGACCACGTCGCCGACGTCGGCGGTCGAGCGGATGCCCCAGTAGTCGAGCACCTGTCGGGCCAGCACCCCGTAGCGCTCGAGCGCCAGGTCCCGGCAGGAGAGGGCGAGCTCCCGGCCGCCGATGTGGCGGCGTTCGGCGAGCCGGGATTGGCAGAACTCCAGCGCCGAGAGCACGAAGAGGTACGCATGCTCGTGGAACCGGCGCTCCCGCAGCCGGATCTGATCCATGATGCCGTCCCGGAACGCCAGCTCCGCCACCGCCTACCTCACTCCCGGAAGGTATTGATCCGGCGCGCCGCGCCGGGGGTGCAGAGGGTACCCCCCTCCGCGTCTCTCGACGAGCGGCGGCGACGCGCGGCAACGGCATGGCACCGATCCTCCCGGTGACGCCGTCCGGTCGCCGCTGCGGCGCAGAAACTATGCATTCTCCCGATGGGCGCCAGGAGTCCCCGGGTCGCTGGATCGCCCCATCTCAGGCCGCCACGGCACCGGCCGCCGGGGTGTAGAGAGGGAATGCGGTCGCGAGCTCTCGGACTTCGTCCCGCACCGCACGCGCGACCGCCGAGTCCTCCGGGCGCGCGAGCACGCGGTCGATGAGCCCGGCGATCCGGCGCATCTCGGGCTCCTTGAGGCCGCGGGTGGTCACGGCGGGCGTCCCGATGCGGATGCCACTCGTCACGAACGGGGACTGCGTCTCGTGCGGCACGGTATTCTTGTTCACCGTGATGCCGGCCCCATCGAGGGCGCGCTCGGCCGCCTTGCCGGTCAGTCCCTTGTTGCGCACGTCCACCAGCATCAGGTGGGTATCGGTGCCGCCGGCCACCAACTGGTACCCGCGCTCCACGAGCGCGGCGGCGAGCGTCCGGGCATTGGCGACGACCTGGCGACAGTAATCCGTGAAGCTCGGCTCCTGGGCCTCGCGGAAGGCGACCGCCTTGGCCGCGATCACATGCTCCAGCGGTCCGCCCTGGGTGCCGGGGAAGACCGCCTTGTCGATGGCCTTGGCATGCTCGGCGCGGCAGAGCACGAGCCCGCCGCGCGGGCCACGGAGGGTCTTGTGCGTCGTCGACGTCACGACGTCGGCGTGGGGGATCGGCGACGGGTGGACGCCGGCCGCCACCAGACCCGCGATGTGCGCCATGTCGACCAGCAGGTACGCGCCGACCTCGCGGGCGATCTCGGCGCAGGCGGCGAAGTCGATGATCCGTGGGTAGGCGCTCGCCCCGGCAATGATGAGGGCCGGCCGGTGCGTCTGCGCGGCGGCGCGCAGCGCGTCGTAGTCGATCAGCCCTTCGGCGGTGAGGCCGTAGTGCACGGCGCGGTACAGCAGCCCGGAGAAATTCACCGGCGAGCCGTGAGTGAGGTGGCCACCCTGCGACAGGTCGAGTCCCAGGATCGTCGCCCCGGGCCTGATCAACGCGAGGTAGGCGGCCGCGTTGGCCTGGGCGCCCGAATGCGGCTGGACATTGGCGTGGTCGGCGCCGAACAACCGCCGGGCCCGGTCGATCGCGAGCTGCTCGATCTGGTCGATGATCTCGCAGCCGCCGTAGTAGCGCTTTCCGGGCAGGCCTTCGGCGTACTTGTTCGTCAGCGGGGACCCCATGGCCTCGAGCACGGCTGGGGAGACGAAATTCTCGCTCGCGATGAGCTCCAGTCCATCCGACTGGCGGTCGATCTCACGCTCGATGAGCCGCGCCACATCAGGGTCCGCCTCGCTGAGCGCCGCTCCCGGCTGGCACCGATCCCACCCCGTCCACTTCAACATCACGCCTCCGTCGAGGTCGCTAGCATCGGGCCGTCGACCGCATCAGAGGCCCCCATCGGATACGACACCAAACAAATATGTCGGCCGCGACCGTGGTCGCGAAGGTGCCGGGCGTTCAGGCCGCATAGAGCTCGCGCGCGATCACGAGGCGTTGGATCTCCGACGTGCCCTCGTAGATCTCGGTCACCTTGGCATCACGGAAGAGGCGCTCGACCGGGTAGTCGGTGACGTAGCCGTACCCGCCGAAGATCTGGATCGCCTGCGTCGTGACCCACATGGCCGCCTCGCTGGCGGTCAGCTTGGCCATCGAGCTGAGCTGCGTGATCGACTCACCGCGATCCTTGGCCGCGGCGGCCGCGTAGAGCGTCGCCCGGGCCTGCGTGACCCGGGTCGCCATGTCGGCGAGCTTGAACTGAATGGCCTCGAAGTCGCGGATCGGCGACCCGAACTGCCGGCGCTCGTCCGCGTATCGCACCGCGTGGTCGAGTGCCGCGCGGGCAATGCCGATGGCCTGGGCAGCAATGCCGAGCCGACCCTGGTCGAGTGATTGGAGCGCGTACACGAACCCCTGCCCCGGTTCCCCGAGCAGATTCGCGGCCGGGACGCGCAGGTTGTCGAACACGAGCTGCACGGTGGGCGACGCGCGCAGGCCCATCTTGTCCTCTTTCTTCCCGACCCGGAACCCTGGCAGGTCCGGGGTGACCAGAAAGGCCGAGATGCCTTTCGCCCCCTGACGGTCCTCCGGCGTGTCCGTCCGGGCCATGGCGACGATGACGCCCGCCTCGCCGCCATGGCTCACCCAGGCCTTGGTGCCGTTCAGCACGTACGCGTCGCCATCGCGCACCGCCTGGGTGCGGAGCGCCGCGGCGTCCGACCCGGCCTCGGGCTCGGAGAGCGCGAAGGCGCCGAGCAGCTCGCCGCGGGCCATCGGCCGGAGAAAGCGCGTGCGTTGCTCCTCGCTGCCCCGTGCGAGCAGCATCTGCGACGGCAGCGAGTTGTGGACGCTCATGAGCACGGCCGTCGACGCATCGGCGGCCGCGATCTCCTCGAGCACCAACAGGTAGGTCACGGCGTCCAGGCCCAGCCCGTCGTAGCGCTCGGGCACCGTCATCCCGAGAAAGCCGAGCTCTCCCAGACGCCCGATGAGCGAGCGCTCGAAGTGTGACGAGCGGTCCCATTCGGCCGTGTGCGGCGCCAGCTCGCTGGCCGCGAACTCCCGGGCCAACTGCTGGACCTCGCGTTGCTGGTCGCTGAGGGGCAGGAACTCGCGCAGGGGCATGCGGCCGTCAGCCGTAGGTGTAAAAGCCACGCTTCGACTTCCGTCCGAGCCATCCGGCGGCGACGTACTTACGAAGCAGGGGGCAGGCGCGGTACTTGGGATCGCCGAGGCCGGCGTGCAGGACGTCGAGGATCGCAACACAGGTGTCGAGGCCGATCAGATCGGCGAGCGCGAGTGGGCCGAGCGGGTGATTCATGCCGAGCTTCATCACCGAGTCGACCGCCTCCGGGGTGGCGACGCCCTCCATCACGCAGTACACCGCCTCGTTGATCATCGGGAGGAGGACGCGATTGGAGACGAAACCGGGGTAGTCCCGGACTTCGACCGGCGTCTTGCCGACGCGGCGGGCCAGCTCGACGACCGTGTTCGTCGTCCCGTCGGAGGTCGCCAGTCCGCGGATGACCTCGACCAGCTCCATGACCGGGACGGGGTTCATGAAGTGCATCCCGATCACACAGTCGGGGCGGCGGGTGTGGGCCGCGATCTCGGTGATGGAGATGGAGCTGGTGTTCGAGGCCAGGATCGCGCCCGGCGCGGCGACGCGATCGAGTTCGGCGAACAGTCTGAACTTGAGCGCGGGGTCTTCGGACGCCGCCTCGATCACGAGCGCGGCCTCGGCGGCCGACGACAGGTCGGTGGCCTCGGTGATGCGCGCGACGGCGGCATCCCGGTCGCCGGCACTCACGGTGCCCTTCTTGACCTGGCGGTCGAGATTCGCGGCGATGGTAGCCCGGGCTCGCGCGAGGGCATCCGCCGAGACGTCGATCATCGTCACCGCGAACCCCTTGAGCGCGAACGTGTGGGCGATGCCGTTGCCCATCTGCCCGGCCCCGACCACCGCGATGCGGTCAGCCATCCTCGAGACTCCTTGCGGCGCTGGCGCGCCGCATCCGTTCAGTTTGGATGTCGGTGTACAGCGGCCGGCGGGTCAGGCCACCCGCTCGACGCTCAGCGCCACGGCGTCGCCGCCGCCCAGACAGAGCGTGGCCAGCCCGGTGTGTGCCCCCCGGGCGCGCATGGCGTAGAGCAGCGTCGTCAGCACGCGGGCGCCGCTGGCGCCGATCGGGTGGCCGAGCGCGATCGCGCCGCCGTTGACGTTGACGCGGTCCCAATCCCACCCGAGCTCGGCGCCATCGGCGAGCGCCTGTGACGCGAACGCCTCGTTCGCCTCGATGAGGTCGTAGTCGCCGATCGCCCGCCCCTCTTTGCGCATCAGGTTCCGCACCGCCGTCACCGGGGCGAAGAAGAGGTCCTGCGGAGCCACGGCGCCCGTGGCGTAGGCGGTGATGCGAGCGAGGATCGGGAGCCCGTGCGCCCGCGCATACTCCTCCGACGCGACGACCAGCGCCGAGGCGCCGTCGTTGAGCGACGAGGCATTCCCCGCCGTGACGGTGAGATCGTCGGGCCGCATGTCGCGGGGCGCATCCTTGGGGAACGCCGGCTTGAGCTTGGTGAGCGCATCGAGCGACGAATCCCGGCGCGGGCCCTCGTCGGCGGCGACCACGGTCGGACCTTTCCGGCCGGGGATCTCCACCGGCACGATCTCGGCGGCGAACCGTCCGGCGTCCATGGCGCTGACCGCCTTCTGGTGCGACCGGACCGCGAACTCATCCTGGGCCTGTCGCGACACACCGGCCTTGCGGGCCGTGTACTCGGCGTGTCCGCCCATGTGCACGTCGCAGAAGCTGCACCAGAGTCCGTCGCGGACGACTCCGTCGACGAGCGTCTGGTCGCCGAGCTTGTATCCTGTGCGGGCGCCGTACTGATAGTACGGGGCGTTGGACATCGACTCCTGGCCGCCGGCGACGAGCAACGCCGCGTCGCCCGCGCGGATCGCCTGCGCCGCGAGCATCACGGCCTTGAGCCCCGACCCGCACACCTTGTTGATGGTGACGGCCGAGACCGTCGGCGGGACGCCGGCCTTGATCGCCGCCTGGCGCGCCGGCGCCTGACCGACGCCTCCCTGCACCACGTTGCCCATGATCACTTCCTGGAGCGCGGCGGGGTCGACCCCGGCGCGCTCGACGGCGGCCCGGATCGCGATGGCTCCGAGCTCGGGAGCGGACAGCGACGCGAGGCCACCGAGGAACCGGCCGATGGGCGTGCGCGCCGCCGAGACGATGACCGGCGTGCGCGCGGCGGCGGTGGACGTGGCACCGGGAGCGGCACTGGAGGCGGCAGCGGCAGCGCCGGCAGTGGACGACGCGTGACGCGGTGAGGCAGAGTGGTCAGGCACGACAGCAAGCTCCGATCAAGAACGGTGGCGACACAGCTAGTCGGCGGCTGCGTCGGCGACGCCGGTCGTCGGTGCGCCGGCACGAAGGGTCAGCGCGCGCGTCTCGATCTCGCGGCGCAGCGCCCGGGTGAACGCGTCGACGGGAATCGGGATCGGGCGCTGTTTCTCGCCCGCGCCGCGAAGGGTGACGGCGACCGTGCCGTCGCGGGCCTCCCGCGGGCCGACCACCGCCAGGTACGGCACCTTCATCAGGGCGCCGTCGCGGACGCGGTAGTTGAGCGTCTCCGAGCGTGCGTCGAGGTGGACCCGGACACCGGCCTCGCGCAGGCGGTCGGCGACGGAGCGGGCGGCGCTCGCCACCTCATCGGTGAGGGGGAGGACGCGCACCTGCTCCGGAGCGAGCCAGAGGGGGAACGCGCCCGCGTAGTGCTCGATGAGGCCGCCGATGAAGCGCTCCATGCTGCCGAGGAGCACCCGGTGGAGCATGATCGGACGGTGCGGGACGTTGTCGGCGCCGGTGTAGGTCAGCTCGAACCGTTCCGGAAGCACGTAGTCGAGCTGGACGGTCGGGCCCTGCCACTTTCGGCCGATCGCATCGACGAGCTTGAAGTCGAGCTTCGGGCCGTAGAACGCGCCGCCGCCGGCATCGATCGTGTACTCGCGCCCGCGGGCCACGAGCACGTCCGCCAGCATGCGCTCGGCGGCATTCCACGTCTCGGGGCTGCCGAACGCCTTGGCCGGTCTGGTCGACAACTCGATCGAGTACTCGTAGCCGAACACGCCGAGTACCTCGTCGACGAGATCGAGCAGGCGGCCGATCTCCTCCGACACCTGCTCCGGCGTGCAGAAGATGTGCGCGTCATCCTGCGTGAACCCGCGCACGCGCAGCAGCCCGTGCAGCACCCCGCTGCGCTCGTAGCGGTAGAGCGTCCCGAATTCCGCGAAGCGGAGCGGCAGATCGCGGTACGAGCGCCCGCGCGACTGGTAGATGGCGATGTGTCCCGGGCAGTTCATCGGCTTCGGCCGGTAGGCCGTGCCCTCCACATCCATCGACGAAAACATGTTCTCACGGAAGTTCTCGAGATGTCCGGAGATCTCGAACAGCTTCTCGTTGTAGATGTGCGGCGTGTACACCAGCTCGTAGCCACGGCGCAGGATCAGGTCCCGCTCGAAGTTCTCGATCTCCGACCGAATGACGGCCCCACGCGGGTGCCAGAGGATGAGCCCCGGGCCGACACGCGGGTCGGTGGAGAAGAGATCGAGCTGCGCCCCGAGCGCACGATGGTCGCGCCGCTTGGCCTCCTCCAACCGGTGGAGATAGGCATCGAGATCCTCAGCCTTCCACCAGGCGGTCGCATAGATGCGCTGGAGCATCTGTCGACGCTCGTCGCCGCGCCAGTACGCCCCGGCCGTGTGCAGCAGCTTGAAGTGCTTGAGGTACGACGTGTCGGGCACGTGCGGGCCGCGACAGAGATCGGTGAACGGCCCGTCGGTGTAGGTCGAGATGACCTCGTCGGCCCCGAGGTCGGCGATGCGCTCCAGCTTGAGCGGATCGTCGGCGAAGAGCCGCAGCGCCTCGTCGCGGGTCACCTCGCTGCGCACGAACGGATACCGCTCGGCGACGACCCGACGCATCTCCTGCTCGAAGGCCGCCAGGTCCTCGGTGGTGAACGGCTCGGCGACGCCAAAATCGTAGTAGAAGCCGTCCTCGATCGGCGGCCCGAACCCGATCCGGGCGTCCGGCCGAAGCCGCCGCACGGCAGTGGCGAGGATGTGTGCACCGGAGTGGCGCAGCACATCGAGGGAGCGGGGATCGGCGGCCGTGAGCACGCGAAAGCTGCCGCCAGCCCGGAGCGGCGTCACGAGATCCTGAACGGCCCCACCGACGTCGACCGCCACCGCGTCGCGCAGCAGGCGCGGTCCGATGGACGCGACGACCTCGCGGGGGAGCGTGCCGGCGGGCACCTCGCGCACGGTGCCGTCGGGAAGGGTCAACCGGAGCGTCGTCACCGCGCGCCGCCGGCGAGCGGCACCACCGCTCGCTCGTATCCGAAGTACAGCGCCACTCCGGCGACGAGCACGACCGCGATCGCGATCCACATCGCCGCACGCCGCAGCCCGCCGCCAGCAGGGCCCCCGTCGCCGCCGTCACCCCCGCCGGTATCGCCGCCCACGTCGCGCCCCACGTCGCGCCCCACGTCGCCACCGGCGCCCTGGACGCCCGCGTTCCGGGCCACCCGGACGCCCGCACCGCGACCGCCGTCGGTCGCCGCATCGCGAGGCGGCTCCCCTGGGGCAGCCCCCTGCCCCGCGCCTGCCGCATCGCCGCGTATGGCGCTAGTCTTGCCGGGGTATCGTCCAGGCTCCATGTCTGGGCAAACTTAACCGCGGACCCTTTGCACTCGCTACAGACGTAACGGGGAGTGGCCATGGCGCGTTGGCACGTGCGGCATCACGACGATGCACCGTCCGCGGGCGGAGGGATGGTCTACCTGGCGGCGGGTCTTCTGGCGGGGCTCGCGGCGGGCGCGTACCTCGCGCACCGACTCGGGGGTGTGGCCGGCATCTCTTCGCGGGTGCGGCGCCGGTTCCGCGGCGAGGGCGGCGCGGACGAGGAGCGGGGGCATCTCGGACGTCCGCCGGCCCATGGGGCGCACGAGGGGGACGGAGAGGCGGACGGCGGCCAGGACGAGCTCGAGGACGACGGGGGCGCGGGCGGCTACATCGAGGCGGATGAGCTGTTCCTGGATGACGCGAGCGGGGACGACGAAACCGAGGCGTATGACGAGGCCGAGGCGTACGACGACGCGGACGCGCTCGATGCGGCCGAGGCGGAGGCGGTGGCGGACGGGGCCACTGGCTTTGCCAGCGCCGACCCCGATCTCGAGGATCGCGTGTTGGCGGCCTTCAACAATGACCCGGTGTTGAGCGAGCGCGCGGTCGATATCGGCGCCGTGAGTCCGGCCACGATCGAGCTCACCGGTACCGTGTACACGCGGGAGGAGGCCGAGCACGCGACGGTGCTGGCCGGCGGGGTGCCGGGCGTCGGGACGGTCGTCAATCGGCTGAGCGTGCGACGCGACGAGGTGAGCGAGGATGCCGCGGCGCGTCACTACGCGGCGGGCGATCCGCGGTACACCGAGGCGCAGTGGGAGAACGAGACGATCGGCACGGGGCGCCCGCGCCAGGGGACGTCGCAGGATGTCGGGCGCCATGCGGACCCCAAGGTCCCGCTCGAGGAGCGGGCGCTCAGCGAAGCCGAGGCGATCCGCGACAGCGCCGACGACACCGACGACCTGGCCGAGCGCCGCCGGCGCCGGGCCACGTCCAGCGGCGATCGGACCGGCGGAGCCCCGGTGGCACCGAGCGGTGTGCCCAAGGCGGATCACGTGCGCAATCCGGAGCCGCCCTCGGTCTAAGGGGCGCAGGGCGCGCGACACGCGCGGCGAGGGCGGCGAGGGCGGCGAGGGCGGCGAGGGCAGCGCGACCGGGAGCCGGGCGCGGCATCTCGTGTAGATTTGGCGGATGACCGCTGGCGTGTCGTCCGAACCCCGGCAGGCGCCGCAGGAGGGCGATCTCCCCGCGACGTACGATGCCGCGGCGACCGAGCGTGCCGTCGCGCGGCTGTGGCAGGATGCCGGTGCCTTTGCCGCCGATGGGCGGCGGAGCACGCGGGCAGGCGGCGAGCGCGACCCGTTCGTCATCTTCATGCCGCCGCCCAACGTCACGGCGGTGCTGCACGTCGGCCACGGGTTGGACAACATCGTGCAGGACCTCCTCATCCGCTGGCGGCGCATGGCCGGGGACGAGGCCCTCTGGCAGCCGGGGACGGACCACGCCGGGATCGCCACCCAGAACGCGGTGGAGAAGATCCTCGCTCGCGAGGGGACGACGCGCCGGGCGATCGGCCGCGAGGCCTTCGTCGCGCGGACGGCGGATTTCGTCGCCCAGACCGGGGGAGCCATCCTCCACCAGCTCCGGGCGATCGGCGCGTCGGCCGATTGGGCACGCACCGCCTACACGCTCTCGCCCGAGCTCTCCCGGGCAGTGCGAGAGGCATTCGTGCGCCTCTACGAGGAAGGCCTCATCTATCGGGGGCACCGTGTCATCCACTGGTGCACGCGGTGCCTCACCTCGCTGAGCGACGAGGAGGCGGAGCACGAGCCGGAAGCGGGCTCTCTCTACCACATCCGCTACCCGGTGGCCGGCGACCCGACCCGAGCCGTGACCGTGGCGACCACACGGCCGGAGACGCTGCTCGGCGATGTGGCCGTCGCCGTGCACTCCGGGGACGCTCGATACCGGGACCTCGTGGGCCGAGCCCTCGTGCTGCCCGTGGTGGGCCTCGAGATCCCGGTCATCGCCGACGACGCGGTCGATCCGGCGTTCGGCACGGGCGCCGTCAAGGTGACGCCGGCGCACGACCCGAACGACTTCGAGATCGGACGCCGGCACAACCTCCCGGCCCCGGTGATCATGAATGCATCGGGGGAGCTGGCCGAGGAGTCGGCGGCGGCCGGCCGGGTGCCGCCCGATCTCGTGGGCCTGGACCGTCTCGAGGCGCGGGCCCGGATCGTGGCGCGGTTACGGGAGGCGGGGTTCCTCGAGCGGATCGAGCCGTACACCCTCGCCGTGCGCCACTGCTATCGCTGCGACACGGTGGTCGAGCCGCGGCTCTCGGACCAGTGGTTCGTGCGCATGGCTCCGCTGGCCGCGCCGGCGCTCGACGCGGTACGTGCCGGGACGATCCGCATCGTGCCCGAGCGGTGGGTGGGGGTGTACACGCACTGGATGGAGAACATCCGGGACTGGAACATCTCGCGGCAGCTCTGGTGGGGGCACCGCATCCCGGTCTGGTACTGCGACGCGTGCGGGTGGATGGGCGCCTGTCGTGACGACCCGACCGGCTGTCCGCGCTGCGCCGCGCCGCTTCGCCAGGATGAGGACGTGCTCGACACCTGGTTCTCGTCCTGGCTCTGGCCGCTCTCCACCCTCGGGTGGCCGGACGATACGCCGGCGCGGCGGGCGTTCTACCCGGGCGATGTCCTCGTCACCGGGCCCGACATCCTGTTCTTCTGGGTGGCGCGGATGATCATGGCCGGGCTCCACTTCGACGGTCGGGTCCCCTTCCACACGGTGCTGCTCCACGGGATCGTGCGCGATACCCGGCACCGCAAGATGTCGAAGTCCCTGGGCAACGGGATCGACCCGCTGGACGTCGTCGCGCTCTACGGCGCAGACGCCCTGCGCTACACGCTGATCGCCGGCATGGGACTCGGCACCGACGTCGTGCTCGATCCGGAGAGCCTCGAGCGGTCCTTCGCTCCAGGGCGCAACTTCGTCACCAAGCTCTGGAACATCGGGCGCTTCCTGCTCGCCAACGTCGGGTCGGGGCCGGTGGCCCACGCCGAGATCGACGCGCTGGCCGCCGCGGGACGGCTCACGCGTGCCGATCGCTGGATCCTGGCCAGGCTCGATGCGGCGATCGACGCCGTGGACGCGTCCCTGGGGCCGCCGCGCCCGGCGGCGGACGGCCGATGGCGCGAGGACGAGCGCGACGCGGGACTCCGCCTCAGCGAGTACGTCGAGTCGGCGCGCGCGCTCATCTGGAACGATCTGGCCGACTGGTATCTGGAGCACTCCAAGGCGCGCCTGGCGCCGGGCTGGGATCCGGCCGACGCCGCGGTCGCGCGCGCCGTGCTCGTGCATGTCTTCGACCGAGGGCTCCGGCTCCTCCATCCGCTCGTTCCGTTCGTCACCGAGGCGCTCTGGCAGCGGTTGCCGACGGGCGCGGGGGAGGGCGCCGTGCTGGCCCGCGCCTCCTGGCCGCTCACCCGGGCGGACACGGCCGAGGCTCGGTCGAGGGCCGCGCAGTACGGCATCGTGCGTGAGGCCGTCTCCGCGCTCCGGCAGATCCGCGACACGTACAACATCCCCCGCGGCAGCGTGCTCGACGCCGTGGTCACGCCGACCGCCGACGCACGATCGATCTTCGCCGAGGAGGCGGAGGCGATCGGTCGGCTGGCCCGGTATCGGTTGCGGGTCGAAGCGGCCGAAGGGGCCGACGGCGGCGGGGGCGACGGCCCGGCGGGCGCTGGCGGCCGCGGTGGAGGCGGCGGGAGCCGGGGCGCGGTTGCGACCGCCGTGTTACCCGACGGATCGACGCTGAGCGTCCCGTTGGCCGGTGTGATCGACGTGGCGCAGGAGTGCGCGCGGCTCCGCGGGGAGCTGTCACGGCTCGAGCAGCAGCTCACCGGTGTTCGGCAGCGCCTCGCCGACGAGCGCTTCCTCGGCAAGGCGCCACCCCCCGTGGTGGAGGCGGAGCGCGCCAAGGAACGGGAGTGGGGCGTGCGGGCGGACCAGCTCCGCGTGCGGGTCGACGCGCTCTGCCGCGCGTGAGGGCTGCGGTCCACGCGCGCGCGGCGCTCGTCGGCGCGACCGCGCTCGGACTGGGGGCGTGCGCGGCGACGATCCCGCCGCCCGGCGGCCCCGAGCGGCACGAGCCGCCGACGATCCTGGCGTTCACGCCCGAGACGAGCGCCGTCAACGTGCGCGTCAAAGAGGCGGACATTCAGTTCGACGAGGTCGTGAGCCAACGGCCACAGGGCGTGTCCGACCTGTCGGGGCTGTTTCTCGTCTCACCGTACGCCGGGCCGCCGGACGTCGGCTGGCATCGGAGTCGCATCTCGATCCGGCCGCGCAAGGGATTTCGCGCCAACACGGTGTACACGATCACCATGCTCCCCGGACTCTCGGACCTCCGCAACAACGTCCGGCGGACCGGCGCCGTCCTCACCTTCTCGACCGGGCCGACGATCCCGAGCACCACCGTGTACGGGCGGGTCTTCGACTGGATCGCCGCTCAACCCGCGCCGCGCGCACTCGTCCAGGCGGTCGTGCGGAGCGACACGACGGTCGTCTACGTCACGCAGGCCGACTCGACGGGCGCGTTCCTCATGCGGCACCTGCCGCCGGGTCCCTACATCGTCCGCGGGGTCGTCGACGCCAATCACAACCACGTCCTCGACCCGTACGAGATGTGGGACAGCGTCGCCGTCGACCTGGTCGACACGGCGCGCGTCGAGCTGCTTGCGTTCCTGCACGACACGATCGGGCCCCGCATCACGGAGGTCACGGTCCGCGACAGTGTGACGCTCCGTGTGACCTTCGACCGGGGGATCGATACCGCCCAGCGCATCGACACCGCCCTGTTCGCGCTCAAGGGGCGCGACTCGGTGCGGATCCCGCTCGTCGCCGCCCGGTCCGGCGCGGCCTACGATTCGGCGGTCGACTCGGCTGCCCGGGCGCGGGGCGACTCGGCGTTCCGGGCGGACTCGATCCGACGCGGCGCGCAGGGGTTGGCACCAAGCGACACCGCGGCCGCTCGGCTGCGGCGCGAACGGGCGGCGTCACGGCGCGACTCGATCGCACGCGCGCGGATCCCCCATCCGAGCAAGCCACCGCCGGTGCACGAGGTCGTGGTGCAGGTCGGCGCCCCGCTCCATGCGGGGACCTACTACCGACTGACGGCGATCGGCGTCCGCGGTCTGCTCGGTAAGTCGCGGACGAGCGATCGCGTGTTCAGCGTGCCCAAGCCGGACTCGCTCCGGGCGCGGGCCGAGGCGGACAGCGTCCGCCGGCGCCGCGGACCGGCGGGCGCGGGTGGGCCGCCATCGGCCCAGCCGGGCGGGGCGCCGGGTCGCCAGGAGCCGCGACCGGCCCGCCCGCCGGCCAGGGACACGACTGCGCCGTCGCCCGCTCCGTCGGATTCCGGCCGCCGGACGCGGGCCGGAGCCGCGCCGCTCCGATGAGCGATCCTCGCCGCGAGCTTCCGTCGGTGAATGCCCTGCTCGCGCACGAGCGGGTGCGGTCGCTACTCGATCGGGCGCCGAGGACGGTGGTGACCGAGGCGGTGCGGGTGGTGATCGACCGCGCGCGCGGCGATCCGGCGGCGGCGCCGCGCGACGCCGCCGAATGGGCGTCGGCGGTGGAGGCCGCGGTCGTCCAGCGCCAACAGCCGTCGCTCCGTCCGGTCTACAACGCCACCGGCGTCGTGCTCCACACGAACCTCGGGCGCGCCCCGCTCGCGGATGCGGCGATCGCGGCGATTCGCGACACCGCCGCCGGCTACTCGACCCTCGAGTACGATCTCGAGCGAGGTCGCCGCGGGTCACGCTCCGCGCACTGCGTCGAGCTGCTGCGGGAGCTCACGGGGGCGGAGGACGCGCTCGTGGCCAACAACTGTGCGGCCGCGCTGGTGCTGACCCTGAACACGCTCGCCGTCCGGCGGGAGGCGCTCGTCTCGCGCGGTGAGTTGATCGAGATCGGGGGAAGCTTCCGTGTGCCGTCGATCATGGCCAAGAGCGGGGCGCGGCTGGTCGAAGTGGGCACGACCAACCGCACGTACGTCCACGACTACGCGGCGGCGATCACCACCCGGACGGGCGCCATCGTCAAGGTGCACCGGAGCAACTTCGCCGTCTCGGGCTTTGTGGCCGAGGCGTCGCTCGGCGAGTTGGCGGCGCTGGCACGGGACCGCGGGCTCCCGCTGCTCCATGACTTCGGCAGTGGGCTCCTCATCCCGCTCGACCGCTGGGGGCTGGCCGGCGAGCCGATCGCGCGGGATGCGGTCGCCGCGGGCGCGAGCGTCGTCGTCATGAGCGGCGACAAGCTGCTCGGAGGCCCGCAGGCCGGCGTCATCGTCGGCGACGCGGCGCTCGTCGCGCGCCTCCGCTCCAACCCGCTCATGCGCGCGCTCCGGGTCGACAAGCTCACGCTGGCGGCGCTGGAGGCGACACTCATGCTCTATCGCGATCCGAGCACCGCCGTCGCAACGGTCCCCGTGCTGTCGATGCTGACGGCGACTGCGGCGGCCGTGCGGCAGCGGGCCGACGCGGCGGCGGCCCGACTCCGACGTGCCGGCGTGACGTGCGACGTCATCGAGACCGTCGCGAGCGTCGGGGGCGGCGCGTTCCCGACGGCGCGGATCGCGTCGGCGGCGGTCGCGATCCGCGCCGACGCGACCGGGGCCGAGACACGGCTCCGGCGGGCGCAACCGGCGGTCATCGGCCGGCTCGCCGACGGCGCGGTGCTTCTGGACCTGCGGACGGTGCCGGCCGACCACGACCGCGCCTTCGTCGACACGGTGGCCCGCGCGCTCGTCGCCGGCGGCGGATGACCCGGCCACCCGCCGTCTTTCTCGACCGGGACGGGACGATCATTCGGGATCGGCACTACCTGTCGGACCCGCGGCACGTCGAGCTTCTGGACGGCGCGGCCGCGAGCCTCGCCCGGCTCCGGGCGGCCGGATACCGACTCGTGATCGTCACGAACCAATCGGGGATCGCGCGCGGACTCGTGACCGAACGCGAGTACGAGGCCGTGCAGGCGCGACTCGGCGCGCTGCTCGCTGCCGCGGGGGTCACCATCGACGGGACCTACATGTGCCCCCATCACCCGGATGTCGGTGGTGCGTGCTCGTGCCGGAAGCCGGCGCCGACGCTCTTCGCGCGGGCGGCACGAGAGCTCGGGCTCGACCTCGCGCGCTCGACACTCATCGGCGACCGCTGGCGCGACATCGCGGCGGCGACGACGCTGGGCGCTGCCGGCATCCTCGTCCCCGGCCCCGACACACCGCCGGACGAGATCGCGACGGCGAGGCGCGATGCGACGGTGGCCGCGACGCTCGGGGCCGCGGTCGACCTCGTGCTCGCGCGCTGACGTCGTCGCGCTCTTACCTCACCTTCCCGCGCACGGTAAACTCCCGTTCGTGTCGTCGCACATCGCCGTGCTGGCCTCCGGGGCCGGCTCGAACCTCGGGGCCATCCTCGCGCACCTCGCCGCGCACGCGTCGCGGGATCGGCAGGACACGGAAGGCCGCGACCGGCATGAGCCCGAGGAGGGAGCGCGATCCGGCGACGGCGTGCGCCGCCGGGAGCGGCTCGCCGACCGGGGGGCAGGTCCTGCCACCGCCGCTCCGGGCACGGTGGCGCTCGTGGCGTCGAACCGGCGCGACGCCGGCGCGCTCCGCATCGCGCGGGAGGCGGGGATCGCGACCGCGGTCATCGACCAGCCCGCGGACGGCGCAGCCTGGCTGTCGCTCCTGTCCGCGCATCGGATCGACCTCGTGGCGCTCGCCGGGTACCTCAAGCGGGTCCCCGACGTCGTCACACGCGCCTTTCGCGGCCGGGTGCTCAACGTCCATCCCGCCCTGCTGCCCGCGTTCGGAGGGGCGGGGATGTACGGATTGCGGGTACACGCGGCCGTCCTCGAGGCCGGGGTCGCGCTCAGCGGCGCCACCGTCCACTTCGTCGACGAGCAGTTCGACCACGGGCCGATCATCGCGCAGTGGCCCGTACCCGTGCTCGCGGACGACAGGCCCGAGGCATTGGCCGCCCGCGTACTCCGGGTCGAGCACGCGCTCTACCCGTGCGTCGTCGCCGCCGTGGCGGCGGGCCGCATCCATCTCGACGCCGACGGGCGGGTCCGTGGCCGGTGGCCGCACGCCGCACCCGGCACGCACTTCACGCTGACGACCGAGGAGGCACCACCCCCATGTCCGTGACCGCGCCGCGCGGATCCCGCTCATCGCCCACGCCAGCGCGTCGGCTCGCCGTCGCCGGTCTGCTCGCCGGTCTGCTCGCCGGTCTGCTCGCCGGTCTGCTCGCCGGTCTGCTGGCGGCGAGCGCCATCTCGACCGCGGAGGCACAGAACACACCGGGAGCACCGGGGGCACCGGGAGCGGAGGCGGCGCGGCCGGGCGAGGTCGGCGGGTACGCGGACGCGGTCGCGCAGTGGATCGCGCTCGTGGCGCCCACGGGGCACGAGCGGCAGGCGACGGCGCTCGTCGCCGCATCGCATCGCGGGTGGACGACGGACGATGCCGGCAATCTGGTGCTCCGGCGGGGCTCGGGCGCGCCGCGCCGCGTCGTGGCGTGCGGGCTCGATGAGGCGGCGTACATCGTCAGCGAGATCACCGACGACGGGTACGTGCGACTGCACCTGCCCGAACGTGTCCGCCGCTCGCCGCTGTGGGACCAGTTCCACGAAGGTCAGCGGATCCGGATCCTGACGGCGCGCGGCGCCCGTCCGGGCGTCGTCGGCGTCCGCAGCGTCCATCTCTGGCGCGCCCGCTCGGCGGCCGAGGCGCCGTCCACGATCGAGGACCTCTGGGTGGACGTCGGCGCGAGGTCGCGGGCCGAGGTCGGGCAGCTCGGGATTCGTGTGCTCGACCCGGTGGTTCGGGAGTGGCCGCCCTGGCGGTTCGCCGACGTCGTCGCCGGGCCGGCGGCCGCGGATCGCGCCGGATGCGCGGCGGTCGTGGCCAGCGCGGGCGCCGCGCCGGAGCATGGCGAGACCACCTGGATCCTCAGTGTCCGTCACGCCTACGGCTACGAGGGGTTGGCGGCGGCCCTGGCGCGGGCAGGGTCGATCGACACCCTGGTGCTCGCCGACCCCGCGTTCGCGCGAGACACCGGCTCGACGGACAGCGCCGCCATCATGCGGCGGACGCTCACCGGAGCGGAGGGCGCGACGCGCCTCGCGGCGCACGGCGGGACGCACGTCGCGGCGACGATCGCGATCGGCGTGCGCGCCCGGTTCCCGGGGACGCTCGTGGAGACGGTTCGTGACCGCGATGTCGCCGCGCTGGCAACCGAAATCGCCCGGGCGGCGGGCGTATCGCCCGCCGCGACGCCGGCCGGAGGAGCCTGGACGGCGGCCCTGCTGCGCGGCGTGCCGGGCCCCCCGCCGGCCATGGGACCACCTGACTCGCTGTCGCCCGTGGCCGCGCTGATGGCCCGGCTCTCGGACACGTACGGCGTCTCGGGCCACGAGGGGCCGGTCCGGGATGTCGTGCGCGATGCGCTGCCGCCGGCGTGGCGCCGTCAGCCGAGCCGCGTCGACTCGGCGGGGGACCTGATCATCGAGGCCGGCCCCGAGCGCGACACGGCGGTGTTCATCGCCCACCTGGACGAGATCGGCTTCCGCATCCTGCGGATCCGATCGGACGGGATCGCGGTGCTGGCGCCGCTCGGCGGCTTCTATTCATCGCTGTGGGAGGGCCAGCCGGCGCTCGTGCACCTCGACGGCGCGCCGAGCGCGGCCGGAGCGTGCCGCGTGAGCAGCATGCGCGCGGGCACACTCCCCGGCATCTTCGTCCCGCGGGCGCAGGCGACGACCCGGGCGCCCGACACCATGTCCGTCTGGCTCGGCGTCGACTCGGCCGCGCTCACGCGCTGCGGCGTCGGCCCCGGCGTTCGGGTCTCGGGGTACAAGCACGCGTCCCGACTCGGCCCGACGCGGCTCACGGCGCGCGCCATCGACGACCGCGCTGGATGCACGGCGCTCCTGCGCGCGCTGACCGCGCTCGACCCGGCTCGGCTCTCGCACAAGGTGATCTTCATCTGGTCCGTCCGCGAGGAAGTCGGCCTGGATGGGGCCGCGGCGGCGGCCGCCGAGCTGGGCCCGTCGGTCCGGCGAGTGTACGCGGTCGACACCTTCGTCTCGTCCGACGCGCCCCTCGAGAGCCGCCGCTTCGCCTACGCGCCGCTCGGCGCCGGGCCCGCGCTCCGGTCGCACGACAACTCGAGCGTGACACCGCCCGACGAGGTCGCGCGGGCGGCGGCGATCGCGGCACGCGCGCACATCCCGGTGCAGATCGGGACGACGAATGGTGGGAATGACGGCTCGACCTTCGTCCCGTGGGGGGCGGTCGACGTCGCCGTCGGATGGCCGCTGCGATACAGTCACTCGCCGGCAGAGGTTGCCGACCTGCACGACGTCGATGCGCTCGGGCGGCTCGTCGCCGCCCTGGCGTCGGCCGACAACGGCCCGGCGGGACCCCGGTGATGCCGATCGCCATCCTGTCCGTCTCCGACAAGACCGGGCTCACGGACTTTGCCCGCGAGCTGGCGCGCCGGGACTGGGAGCTCGTCTCGACCGGCGGCACAGCCGCGGCGCTCCGTGCCGCCGGGCTCGTGGTGCGCGATGTGAGCGACCTCACGGGGATGGCCGAGATGCTGGACGGGCGCGTGAAGACATTGCATCCGGCCGTGCACGGGGGCGTGCTGGCGCGGCGAGACCGTCCCGAGCATCGGGAGCAGATCGAACGCGCGGGGATCCGGCCGATCGACCTCGTCGTCGTGAACCTGTACCCGTTTCGGGAGACCGCGGCCCGAGCCGGCGCGACCCCCGAGGAGGTGATCGAGCAGATCGACATCGGCGGCCCGGCGCTGCTCCGGTCGGCGGCGAAGAATTTCGCGAGCGTGACGGTCGTCGTCGATCCTGCCGACTACGGGCGCGTGCTGAGCGCGATCGGCAGCGACGATGACGACCTCGATCTCCGGCGCCTGCTGGCGGGCAAAGTCTACGCGCACACGGCCGCCTACGATGCGGCGATCGCGGCCTGGTTCGCGGCGCAGGCGGGGGAGACCTTCCCGGCGCGGCTCGTCCTGGCGTTCGAGCGTGCGCAGCAACTGCGCTACGGCGAGAACCCCGACCAGCGTGCGGCGTTCTACGTCGAGAGCCCGCTTCGGGCAGCGGGTGGGGGTGGGGGTGGGGGTGGGGGTGGGGGGGCAGGTGCGGCTGGGGGTGGCGCCGGCGCGGGGAGCGGCAGCGCGACGGGGCTCGCGGCGCTCCAGCGGCACGGCGGGAAGGAGCTCTCCTTCAACAACCTGCTCGATCTGGAAGGAGCGCTGCTCGCCACGGACCCGTTCCGGGAGACCGGTGCCATCTGCTGCGCGATCGTCAAGCACACCTCGCCGGCCGGGCTCGCCGTCGGCGCCACGACACTCGAGGCATACCGCAAGGCGCTGGCCTGTGATCCGGTGTCGGCGTTCGGGTCCGTGATCGCGTTCACCGCGCCGGTCGACGAGCCGGCGGCGGAGGCGGTATCGAGCCTGTTCGTGGAGTGTGTCGTCGCTCCGGCGTTCACCGAGCCCGCGCTCGAGATCCTGGGCCGCAAGAAGAACCTCCGCGTGCTGGAGGGAACGGCCGGCTGGCGGCCCGGCAGCCTGGACTTCAAGCGCGTCCGGGGTGGAGTGCTCGTCCAGGAGCGGCCGCCGCTGGAGGCCGGGCGGGCGAGCTGGCGCGTCGTGACCCGGCGGACACCGACCGCGACCGAGTGGTCCGACCTCGAGTTCGCCTGGCGCGCCGTCGCCAGCGTCAAGTCGAACGCGATCGTCATCGCGAAGGACCAGGCGACGATCGGGATCGGCGCGGGACAGATGTCACGCGTCGACGCCGCCTTCCTGGCGACCCACAAGGCGGCCCAGGCGGGGCTCGAGACACGCGGGGCCGTGATGGGGTCGGACGCGTTCTTCCCGTTCCGGGACGGCGTGGATCACGCCGCGGACGCCGGGGTAACCGCGATCATCCAGCCGGGCGGATCGGTCAAGGACGCCGAAGTCATCGCGGCGGCCGATGAGCACGGGATGGCCATGGTAGTGACCGGGCGACGCACCTTCCGTCACTAGCGGCGCGACGGCGCGCCCTCCCCTCCCCCATCCGTCTCCGCCCGGCCAACTTTCCCCCCCATGGCACAATCCAAGGTCAGCGAGCCCGAAAGTCGTCCATCCTACCTGGCCGCCGCGATCGCCGCGGGGCTGGTCTTCCTCCTCTATCTCATCACGCTCGCGCCGTCGACGGCGATGTGGGATACGAGTGAGTACATCGCCGCCGCCTACGTGCTCGGCATCCCGCATCCGCCGGGCAACCCGTTCTTCGTTCTCCTGGGCCACGTGATCTCGCTCCTCCCGATCGCCCCGACGATCGCGCAGCGGGTCAACATCATGGCCGCCGCGTGCAGCGCGATCTCGGCCGGGATGTGGTTCCTCATCACCGAGCGCGTGCTCGAGGGGTGGCTGCCCTCACGCTGGCAGCGGCTGGTGGGGGCGTCGGTGGCGGTGCTCGTCGGCGCGACCGCGTTCACCGTCTGGAACCAGTCGGTCGTGAACGAGAAGGTGTACACCGTGTCGCTGCTCTTCTTCGCCGTCGTCGCCTGGCTCGTCGTGCGCTGGTGCGACGACCCCGACGGCCCGAAGGCCGACCGCCTGCTCCTCCTCGTCGCGTACCTGATCGGGCTCGGGTACGCGAACCACCCGGCGGGGTTCCTCGTGGCGCCGGCGGCCGGCGTGGCGGTGCTCGCGCGCCGGTGGCGCACCGTCCTGCGCTGGCGGCTCATTGTCGCCTGCGCCGGGGCGCTCGTGCTGGGGCTCACGCCCTTCATCTACGAGCCGCTCCGCGCCGCGCACTTCCCACCGATCAACGAGGGAGAGCCGACGGCCTGCACGACGACCTTCACGGTCTCGTGCACCCTGGACAAGGTGACACTGGACCGGCTGATGGACAACATCAACCGCGTCCAGTACGGCAAGCCGGACGTGTCGGAGCGCCAGGCGCCGTTCGGGGCGCAGGTCGGGATGTACTGGCTCTACTTCAAGTGGCAGTGGCTCCGCGACGTGCACGGCCTGCACCCGACGCTTCAGAGCGTCCTCGCGGCGGTCTTCCTGATCCTCGGCCTCTTCGGTGGGTACGCCCACTGGCGATACGACCGACGAAGTTTCTGGTTCTTCGGGCCGTTGATCTTCACCGTTACCGTCGCGCTCATCTACTACCTGAACTTCAAGTACGGCTACTCGGAATCGCCGGAGCTGGGCGACAGCGTCGCGCGCGAGGTTCGCGACCGCGACTACTTCTATCTCTGGAGCTTCTCGGCGTGGAGCGTCTGGGTGGCGCTCGGGCTGGTCTTCCTGTGGGAGTCGCTCGCGGCCCTGCTCGGGATGGAGACGAGCGGGCCGGCCCGCGCGCCGGTCGAGCAGCCGACCAAGCGGAGCTGGCTCGCGACGTCCCCGGTCCTGGTGCTCGCGTTCATTCCGCTCTTCGTCAACTGGAAGGCGGCGTCCCGCGCCGGGCAGACGGATACGCGCGATTTCGCCCGCGATCTCCTCAACTCCGTCGAGCCCTACGGCGTGCTGGTCACCGTCGGCGACAACGACACCTTCCCTCTCTGGTACGCCCAGGAGGTCGAGGGCATCCGCAAGGACGTGGTCGTCGCCAACACATCGCTGCTCAACACGCCCTGGTACACGCGGCAGATGCTCCGCCGCCCGGTCTACGAGTACGACTCGCTGGCCGGGCCGGCGGTTTACCGCGGCCACGCCTGGCGGAAGCCGACCGGCCCGCTCATGAACCTGACGCTGGCCCAGGCCGATGCCGTGCCGCTGGCCGTGGAGCTGGCCGGGCCACAGACGCTACGGAAGCCGGGGACGGATCTCGTCGCGACGGTCGACCCCAAGAACCTGCCGCACGGACTGCTCGAGCGCGCCGACGTCTTCGTGCTGCACCTCATCGTCGACAATCCGGACCGCCCGGTGTATCTGAGCGCGACGTCCGGCAACTACGGGCAGGAGCTGGGACTGGCGACCTATCTGCTGACGCAGGGGCTCGCCCGGAAGGTCGAGCACTCGGTCCCGCGGGCGACCAGGGACACCGTCCGGCTGCCCGGCGAGGGGTGGATCGACCTGAATCGATCGCTGGCGCTCTGGCACGAGTTCACGGCCCCCAGGTCGCTGATCGCGCGCGGCGATTGGGTGGACCGGCCGTCGGTCAACATCCCGGCTCTCTACGTCATGAGCGGGTACTTCCTCGCCGAGGGGCTCGCCCAGGCGGGCGAGCGCGCGCCGGCCGATTCGGTGATGCACGAGGCGGCGCAGGTGGCGACGGCAGCGCACATCGACGATCTGTTCAGGCCACAGCTCCCGCCCGCGCAGCCGCTGCCGCTGCCGGACACGGGTGATGTGCCCCGCGCCGCGCCGGTGCCGGGGACCGGTGCGCGCCCCGCACCCGAGTAGGCGCGAGACCGGACCCGCACCGCACGCACACCGCACCCGCACAGCGACGAATCGCAGGGACGCAGATGCCCGAAGAACCCGAGATCGACGTCGACAAGCTGCGCGAGCAGATCGACGAGGAGATCGAGCGCGAGGGAGGCCGGTTGGTCCGGGTGATCGCCCTCACGACGGCGATCCTCGCGGCGCTGGCCGCGATCGCGTCGTTGGAGGCGGGAGCGACGGTAAACGAGGCGCTGGTGCTCAAGACGGAGGCGACGCAGCTCCAGGCGCACGCCTCCGACCAGTGGGCGTACTACCAGGCGAAGGGGATCAAGGGCGCCGTGGCGGCCGGCACGGTGTCGACCTGGCGTGCGGCCGGCAAGGCGCCGCCGCCGGCCGCCGACTCGGCGGTCGCGCGCTACGCCGGCGAGCAGCAGGCGATCGCCGATTCGGCGCGGGCGATCGAGCGGGAGCGCGACGCCCGGTCGGCGGCGGCCGATGGGCTACTCCGGCGCCATCATGGCTTTGCCTACGCGGTGGCGTTCTTCCAGATCGCGATCGCGCTCGGCGCAGTGGCCGCCCTCACGCGCTCACGGCCGGTGCTCGGACTCTCGCTCGCGAGCGGCACGATCGGGCTCGTGCTCTTCCTCGCGCACCTGGTCTAGCGACGTTCACGGGAGCCCCGCGCCGGGGATCGCGACCCGCGTGACCTCGATCCGGCCCGCGCGCTGGGCGCGCGTCCTGTCCGGCATGTACTCGCGGGCCGTCCCGATGTAGAGGTCGCGCCGATCGGGTCCTCCGAGCACGCACGAGAACGCGTCGCGTCCGGGGAGTGGGATCCGGTCCGTGACGCGGCCGCCGTCGAGCACCCGGATCAGTTCCTGGACGCCGGGGGAGGCGACCCAGATCCCGCCCGCCTCATCGAGGCAGATGCCGTCGGGGAGGGTCGTCTCGAACCGGGCGAAGGTGCGCCGGCCGGTGAGCGCACCGTCGGCCTGGACGTCGAAGGCGGTCAGGGCGTGGCCGAAGGTCTCGCTGACGATGAGGGTCGCGCCGTCGGGCGTGATGACGGCGCCGTTGGGAAAGAAGAGATCGTCGGCGGCGACCGTGACGGCGCCGTCGGGGTGGACGCAGTACAGGAACGTCGGGCAGGGTGGCTCGCCGGCGTTCAGGTCGCAGCCGAAGGTGCCGACGTAGGCCCGCCCCGCGCGATCGATCACCATGTCGTTGATGACGTGGGGGCAGAGGGCGCTGAGGTCCGCGACCAGCTGGGGCCCGCCGGGTGTCATCCGGAGCAACCGCCGATCGAACATCGACACGACGTACATCGCGCCGTCCGGTCCCCAGCCGAGGCCCGACGGTTGGGTCGCGAGCTCGAGGACGCGCGTGCCGCGGCCGGTCGGGTCCAGTCGCCAGACGGTGCAGCCGTGCATATCGGAGAAGAACAGCGCGCCGTCGTGCCAGCGGAGTCCCTCGGGGAACGCGAGTCCATCGAGCACCGTGTCTGGCGCGGCGATCATCGTCGGCGGCTCCGGTTGTGATGTGGCGACATGCGCCCCGGGGGGCTCCGAGCCGACCGCCCTGTCCCGGGCGTCGACCGGTTCCCGGTCGCCCGGGTGACCATGGACGATAGCACACCTCGCCATCGGCGTCATGGTCGGATCCGGGAGCCCTCGCCGCGAGCTCCGTCGACGGCGCGATCGCCGGCCACCGCCGGCGCCCCGCGCCGCGTGGGAGCCCGGGAGACGGGCGGCCGGATCGGCGCGGCCGCGCGTTAGAATTGAGGCGGCGCACGCACCGCGTGCGGCACAGCGGTCCGCCACGGTGCATGCACGGCCGGCGCCCGGCCGCCCTCCTGGCGCGCCGTACACGCCGGGGCAGGCAGTCGCGTGGGGTGCTCGGAGCGGGCGGCACGACGTGCCGCCCTACTACGGTCCCGCTGTTCCACCCTGTACGTGCTCCACACACCAACCAACTCGGGTCGATGACGAACGTTCTCGGACTGATGCTACTCGGCTTGTTCCTGGGTATGCGGCACGCAACCGATCCGGACCACGTGATCGCGGTGACGACGATCGTCTCGCGTCACCGGACGCCGGCGGGGGCGGCGGCGATCGGCGCGGCCTGGGGCCTCGGACACACGCTGACGATCTTCGTCGTTGGCGGCTGCATCATCGTCTTCGGATGGGTGGTCCCGCCCCGGCTCGGGCTCTCGACGGAGCTGTCGGTGGGTGTGATGCTGATCGGCCTCGGCCTGGTGACGCTCACCGGCGCCGTGCGCGGAGCCATGGCGGCCGCGTCGATCGACCCGGGCTCTGGCGCGCCGCAGCGCGACACTCCCGCGCAGGTACCGGCGCGTCCACAGCCACAGGGGGACGCCCAGGGGCACGCGCAGGGGCACGCCCACGCCGACCCCCCCGCCCGGGGGCACTCGCACGGGCACTCGCACGGGCAGTCGTACATGCCCTCCCGCGTGCACTCCCATCCGCACTCGCACGGCGACTACATCCACACGCATGCGCACGGACACGATCCCGAGGTGCATCCGCACGCCGACGACGCGACGCCCGTCGGGTGGCTCGACCGTCACCTGGGGGCGCTCCGCGGGTACCGGCTCGTGCGGCCGCTGCTGGTCGGGATCGTCCACGGGCTCGCCGGCTCGGCGGCGGTTGCGTTGCTCGTGCTGGCGACGATCGGCTCGCCGACGTGGGGGATGCTCTATCTGCTCGTCTTCGGGCTCGGGACGATCCTCGGCATGACGCTCATGACGACCGCGATCGTCCTCCCGTTCGCCTACAGCCAGCACCGGTTCACCCGCCTGAACGACGGGCTCCGCATCGCCTCGGGTCTCATCAGTATCGCGTTCGGCCTGTTCGTGGCCTACCAGATCGGCATCGTCGATGGCCTGTTCACCGGCCACCCGCGGTGGACCCCGCGCTGACAGCCGAGCGCCGAGCCAGTAGCTTGCAGGACAGCGGCAACTCGGGAGGGCTGGCAGAATGGCTATTGCACCGGTCTTGAAAACCGGCGGGCCGGAAGGCCCTTGCAGGTTCGAATCCTGCGCCCTCCGCTAGGCGACCCCACTGCTCCGTCGCTCCGATTCTCGGAGCCTGACGCCCGTTGGCCGGCCGATCCCCGGCCCATTTCCTGCTAGTGCGGTGACGTAGCGTGACCCGGACGAACGTGGGCCTTGGGCGGCCCTACTTACAACTGCGCGGCCAGACCTCGCGGCGCGAAAGCGATGTGCTGAGGTCTGCAGGTCTGCCATCCACCCGGCTCAGGGGTGCATGACTGACACGGTCGAGGAATACGGGACGGGTGACCAGGTCGCCCGCTCGGCGGACTCGGTTGCGAGGCTCCACCGCCTTCTCATCGAGAGCGTCGTCGACTACGCGATCTTCGTCCTCGATGCCCGCGGCCACATCCTGACCTGGAACCCCGGAGCCGAACGGCTCAAGGGGTACGCGCCCCACGAGATCATCGGGAAACACTTCAGCATCTTCTACCCGCCCGAAGACTGGGCGACACGGAAGTTCGAGCGTGAGCTTCGCGACGCGATCCGCGACGGCCGGGTCGAGGATGAGGGGTGGCGGCTCCGAAAGGACGGGAGCCGCTTCTGGGCCAACGTCGTGATCACGCGGCTCACCGACAGAGCCGGCAACCTGGTGGGCTTTGCCAAGGTGACGCGCGACCTCACGGCGCGCCGTGAGGGCGAGGAGCTGGCGCGACAGCGGGCGATCGCCGAAGGGGCACGTGCGGGAGCGGAACGGCGCGCCCAGGAGCTCGCGCAGCTCAACGAACAGCTCCAGCAGCAGGCGATCGAGTTGGAGGCGCAGACCGAGGCCGCACAGGCCCTCACCCAGGAGGTCGAGATCGCGAACGAGGCGCTCCAGGAGGCCCTCGTGGCTGCCGAGCAGGCCCGACGCGACGCCGAAGCGGCCGACCGGGCCAAGACCGATTTCCTCCGCACCGTCAGTCACGAGCTGCGCACGCCGCTCAACGCGGTCGAGGGGTACGTCCAACTGCTCCAGATGGGCATCCCCGACCCACCGTCACCGGCACAGGCGAACTACCTGGGGCGGATCCAGAACGCCGAGCGCCATCTGCTGTCGCTCGTCGACAATCTGCTGAGCCTCTCGCGCATCGAGGCCGGACACGTGGAGTCCTCGATCGAGCCGCTCGCCGTGCGCGAGCTGTGGGACGCGGTCGAGCCCCTCGTCACCCCGCAGATGCGCGCCAAGGGGCTCGGCTATCACGTCGGACCATGCAGTCCCGACATCCGAGTCCGGGCGGACCGACAGAAAGCGGTGCAGGTGCTGCTCAACCTGGTGTCGAACGCCGTCAAGTTCACCGAGCCGGGGGGCCAGATCGGACTCGAAACCGAGGTGCGGCCGACCGACGTGGCGCTTCAGGTCCGCGACACGGGGTGCGGGATCGAGCCCGATCAGCTCGCACGCGTCTTCGAGCCGTTCGTACGGGGTGAGGAGCCGGGACCACTCGCCCGGGCGTCAGGAGCGGGCCTCGGGCTCTCGATCGCACGCCAGTTCGCCCGCCTCATGGGAGGCGACGTGACGGTCGAGAGTACGGTCGGGGCCGGATCCACCTTCACGCTGACCCTCCCGCGGGCACAGTAGCCGGCACCTCGTCGGATCCGCGCGTCGCAGCCCCGTGGTGAGCCGCGGACACTCCGGGCGCGAGCGGTCGCCATGCTGATGCACCGGGTGACTCGGCCCCGCCCCCTGGTTGCACGGGTCGAGAGCGCGAGCGCGCCCGGCGGCGCGGGCAGCGCTCGAGGTGCCGTCCCCGGAGCGTCTCCAGCCGCCGACGGCCGCTCAGACGTGGAGCGTCGGGTGGCGCGTGTGCCACTCCGTGGCCTGCTCGTACGCGTACGCGGCGCGGAGCGCGGTCGCCTCGTCGAACGGACGGCTGACCAACTGGAGGCCGATGGGGAACCCGTCTCGCGAGAAGCCGCAGGGCACCGAGAGTGCCGGCACGCCGAGCACGTCGAACGGAAAGGTGTAGCGGATCGCGTCGTCGGCCGTGAAGGCGCGGCCCTGGACCTGCGGGTACGGACCGAACGGGCGGCCGGCGAGGGGATAGGTCGGCGTGGCCAGCACCTGCACGTCCCGCGTCGCCCGCGCGTATGCCTGCTGAAGCACCCGCCGGTGCTGCGTGGCCCGGATGTAGTCGACGGCCGGGATCAGCATTCCCGCCTTGATGTCGGCTCCGCTCGCCGCCGGCGGCACGGCCCGGTCGAAGTCGTCGGGGTGATCGCGAAAGAGATCGGCCGCGGCGACCGAGTACTCGCAGGCGGCGATCGTGTTCCCGACCGCGCCGATCTGGTCGGACGGCGGGAGCGTCACGTCCACCACCGTCGCCCCGAGCGAGCGAAGCGCGTCGAGCGCCCGGTCGAACGCCGCCAACACCTCGGGCTGGCCGACGCTCACGTACGCGCGATCCACGCCGACGCGCATCCCCTTGACTCCGCCGCGGACGGTGGCCGTGTAGTCGGGGACGGGTCGGCGCGCGGTCGTCGTCTCCCCCGCGCCGTGCCCGGCCAGCACCTGGAGCGCGATCGCGCAGTCCTCGACCGTCCGCGTCAGAGGGCCGGCGTGATCGAGCGAGTAGAGCCGGGGAAAGATGCCGTCCAGGCTCGTGCGCCCGTGCGTCGGCTTGAGCCCGACGACGCCGCAGAGCGCCGCCGGGATGCGGATCGAGCCGCCGTTGTCGGTGCCGACGGAGAGCGGCACGAGACCCGCCGCCACCTGTGCGCCGGATCCCGAGCTGGACCCGCCCGGCGAGTACTCGGTGTTCCACGGGTTCCGGATCTTGCCGAAGTCCGGATTGTCTCCGGATTCGCCGTCGGCGAACTTGTTCATGTTCGCCTTCCCGATGAGGACCGCACCCGCGTCGATCAGACGACGGGCAACCGGCGCATCACGCTGCGGCACATGGCCCATGCGCGACTTGGCGCCGGCCGTGGTCGGGATGCCAGCCGTGTCGATGTGGTCCTTGATGCTGATCGGGATGCCGGCAAGTGGGCCGCCGTGCACTCCCCTGGCGATCTCCGCGTCGACCGCGCGTGCCCGCGCGAGGGCCGCGTCCGGGAGCAGCGTGATGTAGGTGTTGAGCACCTTGTCGAGCGCCCGTGTGCGGTCGAGGGTCGCCTGCACCACCTCCACGCAGGAGAAACGACGTCGCCTGAGCCCCGACGCCAGATCGGTGATCGAGGCGAACGCCAGGTCCGGGCTCACGGGTCGACCTCCGGATCGAAGTCGGCTTGCGGCTGGATCGTCGGGTCGACGTGGGCCGTGAACCGGCTCCCCTTGAAGGACCGCAGCACGCTCGGCCCCTCACCCGGCCGAAGGTCGAGGCCCGAAAGCTGCCGGAGCATCGTTCCGAGCTGCGCGTCCGATGGGTCACGTGGATCCACATCGGCTCCCGGTCGACCGGCGCACCCTCCGAGCGCCACTCCGGCGCCCGCCACGGCAAGGGACACCAACACCTCGCGACGCTTCACTGCCGCATCCTC
Organism: Gemmatimonadota bacterium; assembly: GCA_021324635.1. Lineage (GTDB taxonomy): Bacteria > Gemmatimonadota > Gemmatimonadetes > Gemmatimonadales > Gemmatimonadaceae > Palsa-1248. Next base: position 31,709 of record JAJPIS010000058.1, on the reverse strand, counting down.
CTCGTGACAGACTGGGGACGGCCCGCGGCCCTCGGTCCGAACCGCCCGGGCCGACTCGACGACGCATGGGTCGACGCCCGGATGGTACCACCCGTGGCGGACCACGTTAAGGGGCGAGTGGCCGACGCGGTGGGCAGCGCCTCCGGCCCCGCTGTCCCGCCAGGCTGCGGACTCATTGTGCGGAAAGGCCGGCGTCGAGGCGCGGGAGCACGCGCGACGCCTCGGCGGCCGCCCGCTCCAGGGTCAGAAACGCGGCCCCCCACTGCACCAGGTCGGCCACGAAGGTCTCGAAGGAGAACATCCGGTAGCCGCGGCCGATCACGAACGGGTGGCAGGTATAAGTGAGAATGCCCCAGGGCACGGTCTGCTGCATGTAGCGGAACTCATCGCGCCAGTTGTCCATGACGACCCGCGCCGACTGAAGGCCTGGGAGGACGGTCGCCGGGGTCCGCACGAACTCGAAGTGCGGGTAGTCGTCGGTCGACCAGCTGATGGGCATCTCCAGGAGCGCCGTGCCGGTGCCGAACTGGAATGGGCGGTCGGGCGGGCAGTGGTCTCCGCGGCGGACGCGATAGGGACGATAGTCATCGCCCATCATGCTGCTGTCGTAGACGAAGCCGTGGTCGAGCAGGAGATCGACCGTGTGCGCGCTGAGCTCCCACGACGGCGAGCGATAGCCGCGGGCCGGCCGGCCGCAGAGGCGCGCGATCGCCTCGTTCCCGCGCACCAGCTCCTCCTCCTCGGCGTCGCGCTCGAGCGTCGCCGGCGGCCGGTGTGTCCACCCGTGGTGGGCGATCTCGTGCCCGGCGGCGAGCACGGCCTCGCAGACCCGGGGATACGTCTCGAGCGTGTGCCCGGGGATGAACCAGGTGCTCCGAATGTCGTGGCGGGCGAGCAGGTCGAGCACCCGCCCGGCGCCGACCGGCCCGAACTCGCCACGCGACAGGGCCGTGGGCCCGGTCAGGCCACGCGCGATGAACCCCGACATGGCGTCGAAATCGAACGTCAGACACACGATGTGACGCGGCATCGCTCGGGCGATCTCCCAGGCAGCGGGTTGGGGGCGGGGGTGGGGGTGGGAAGGTCGGGGGGCCGGGGGGGCGGGGAGCGGGGGGGCGGGGGGGGGGCGGGCGCTGGCCCGAGACGTGGCCGGGCGCCGGCGTATAGTGACGCGCCGGGTGGGTCGCGCCAAGGGCGGCGCGGCGGACACGCTCCTCTCGCGCGACGCGCTCAGCGCCGCCGTCGCGAGCCGCGGGCGCACCGTGATCCCTTCGGCCGGCCCCTGTGACCGTTCGACCCGGCGGCGGTCCATCTCGGTGATGACCCGTACTCTCTGGCTCCAGCTCACCGTCTCGATAGCCCTCGTCGGGTGCCGGTCGGCGGCCGGCCCGATCACGATCGCGGCCGCCGGCCCCTGGCAGCAGCCGTACGGGGCGGAGACACTCCGCGGGATCAAGCTGGCGGTGGCCGAGATCAATGCGGCGGGAGGGATCGACGGACGATCGCTCGAGCTGATCGACCGCGACGACAGCGGTAGCGGCGCCCGCGCGGTCGCGACAGCGGCCGGATTCCTCGCCAACTCCCGAATCGTGGGCGTCATCGGGCACGTGACGTCGGGGTCGACGCTGGCGGCCGCGCGCATCTACGATCGCGGACTCCCGGTGATCGCCTCCGCGGCGACCTCACCCGACCTCTCCGGCATCTCGCCCTGGGTTTTCCGGATCATCCCCAGCGACTCACTCACCGGGATGGACCTCGCCCGGTTCGCGGACTCGCACCGAATGACGACGGCGGCCGTCCTCTACGAGAGCGACGCCTATGGACGCGGGCTCGCCCGCGCCTTCCAGCGTCAGTACCGGGGAAAGATCCTCATCAGTGTGCCGATCGACCCGGCGCACGCGACGTCCGAGCCCTACGTGACGCGGCTCAAGGCGCTCCAGCCGAGCCTCGTGTTCCTCGCCATGACCGACGCCCCGGCGCTCCGGCTCGTGCGGGAATCGCGTCGACAGGCCTTTGCCCCGGTCTTCCTCGGTGGCGACGGTGTGTCGGGGATCGTGACCGATACGCTCGCCTCCGAGGGCGCGATCGTCGCCGCCGCGTTCACCACCACGGACCAGCGGCCGGCGGCGCAACGGTTCACGGCGGCATACCGCGGCACGTACGGCACCGACCCGCAGCCGTTCGCGGCGCTCGGCTACGACGCGACCCGGATGCTGGCCTGGGCGATCGAGCACGGGGGCGCGACCCGACGCGGCGTACGCGAGGCGCTGGCGGGGCTCGACGCCGCCCATGCCGTTCGCGGCGTCACCGGGCCCATGTCCTTCTCCGGTGGTGGCGACCCGGTCAACAAGAGCCTCTCCGTGACCCAGGTCCATCACGGCAGGCTGTCGCCGATCACGAGCTGAGGGGTCGGCCCGACCGTGCGCCGGGTCCCCACCGCCAACCCTGGGGCGGCGGCGTCAGCACGTCTTTCGCACGACCGCGAGGTGCTTGTCGTTGAACGGGACGACCTCGAGGACGGCGGCCCCGGGCCCCCAGGCCGCCGTGTAGGCCGAGAGGGGGCGCGGCCTCTCGATCCGGTTGAGGCGAAGCTTCGTGCTCAGGAACTTGTTCGTTCCCGGGTCCCAGAAGGTGACGAGAAACGCGGCCCCTGGCGCGAGGGCCTGCCAGACGTTCCGCATGGCCCGCGCGAACGTCGCGTCGTCCGTGATGTGCTGGGTCACGTCGATCATGAACGCGAGGTCGAAGCTCGCCGTCGGCAATGGAACGTCGCCGATGTCCCCCTGCACGAACCGATAGGCGGGGAAGCGCTCGCTCAGCGTGGCGACCGAGACCGGCGTGATGTCGTTCCCGGTATATGACCGCACCCCTCGCGACTGGAGATACGCCGTCCAGTACCCGACCCCACACCCCACCTCCAGGGCGCGCATCGCCGGGCCCGGCACGATCCCGTGTCGGGCCAGCGCGCCGTCGATGAGGGCGCGCTTGGCCTCGTACATCCGGCGGTTCTCGTCCTCGGTCAGCCGGAAGTGGCCGACCCCGCGCAGGTCGAAGGACTCCGAGAGCAGGTCGTTCCAGAATTCGCGGGGCCGGTAGCGGAACAGCATCCGGGCGTAGATGCGAAGCTTCTTCATGGCGCGAAAGGTACACGCCCTGGAGAAACTCGGGAGCGCGGCAGGTCGCGTGGCTACGGTTGGTCGAGCGCGAAGGTGACGATGGCGTCGCCGGGTCCCCAGATGTCGTTCCCGCCGGCGGCCACGGTCACGTACTGGCGGCCGCCGACCATGTACGTCATCGGGGTCGCCCGTCCGCCTGCGGGGAGCGTGCCGGACCAGAGCTCCCGTCCGGTCTCGATGTCGAACGCGTGGAGCCGCCGGTCGATCGTGGCCGCAATGAAGGCGATGCCGCCGGCGGTCGTGATGGCGCCGCCCAGGTTCGGCGAGCCGAGCGTCGCGGCGACCGAGTCCGGGAGGGCGCCGCGGGCGGCGTGGCGCATCGCCTCGGAGGGTCCGCCGAGCGGCACGGCCCACCGCTGCCGACCCGTCACGAGATCGATCGCGACCAGCATGCCGAAGGGTGGACGCGAGCAGGGCATCCCGCTCGGACCGAGGAGAATCCGGCGCCGCATGATGTACGGCGTCCCGCGCATGCGGCTGGACTCGTAGCGCAACCTCGACATCGCCTCGTCGGCCCGATCGTCGTTCTGCTCCTCGCGGAGGAGCGAGACCTCGGTCAGCAGTCGGTTCACCGGCACGATTGCGAGTTGCCGGACGGGGTCGACCGCGACGCCGCCCCAGTGTGCGCCACCGACGTTCGATGGCACGTCCAGCGTGCCCTCGAAGCTCGGGGGCGTGAAGATGCCCTCGTTGCGGAGGCGGCTGATCGTGTCGCGGCACGCCGCCCGATCCGCCTCGGTCGGCCCCCAGGCGCTGTCCGCCGGGAACGTCTGCGGTGAGAGCGGCGCAATGCCGGTCGTGAACGGCTGGGTGGGCGAGGCGTCCTCGCCCGGCACGGTGCTCCGCGGCACCGGCCGCTCTTCGACCGGGAAGATCGGCCGTCCGGTCGACGCGTCGAGCACGAAGAGCTGTCCGGTCTTCGATCCCTGGAGGACGGCGCGGACGGCATCGCCGCCCCGTGTCAGCGTCACGAGGGCGGGCGGTGAGGCGTTGTCGTAGTCCCAGAGGTCGTGATGCACGGTCTGGAACCCCCAGACGAGCCGGCCGGTCGACGCGCGCAAGGCCACGATCGAGTTGCCCCACCGGTTGTCCCCGAGGCGGAGTCCGCCGAAGTAGTCGACGCTCGGACTCCCGGTCGGCACGTACACGAGGTCGTGGACCGGATCGGCCGCCATCGGCGCCCAGGCGTTCGCGGCGCCCGTCGAATGGGCCCTGGGGCCGATCCAGGTCCGCCACGCCGGATCGGTCGAATCCTGCGGCACGGGGTCCCACGACCAGCGCAGCGCACCGGTCCGCGCGTCGAACCCACGAACGACCCCGCTCGGCGCGTTCACCCGTTGGTTGTCGGAGATCGCCGAGCCGACGACGATGATGTCGTTCACAACCGTCGGGGGTGAGGTCTCCTCGTACTCGGCGTAATAGTCCGGCGGGTTACGGATCCCGGCCCGAAGATCGATCGTGCCGCCGTGACCGAACGCGCGGCAGAGTGCGCCGTTCTCGGCATCGACCGCGAGCAGCCGGGCGTCGATCGTCGCCGCCACCACGCGGCGGCGGCAGCTCGCCTCGCGCGGCGCGGTCGAATCCGTCCAGAGGGCGACCCCGCGGCTGGTGAAATCGCCGTACCCGCCCGCCGGGTCCACATGGGCGTCGAAGGTCCACCGCGCACGGCCGGTCGTCGGGTCGAGCGCGACGATCCGACCGAGCGGCGTGATGATGTACATCGTGCCCTCGGCGACGATCGGAGTGACCTCGAGCGCCGGCGGGCGACCACGGGCGACGTCGAGGGCGAGATCACCCGTGTGGTACGTCCAGGCGACTCGGAGTCGGCGGACGTTGGCGCGCGTGATCTGGGCGAGGGGCGCGTATCGCGAGCCCCCCGCGTCCCGGCCGTAGCGCGGCCAGCTCCCCGAGTCGGCATCGATGCCGCTGGCCAGCGACGCCGCCCGCGGCGCTGCCCGCGGCGCGGCTCGTGGCGTAGCGACCGCAGCCCCGATCAGCACCGCGGCGACGGCGGCCATCCCGGCGGCTGCCGTCGCACGCGGCCTGCACACGATTCCTCTCACCCGTCCCGCCAGCTTCGCGAGCATCGCGTCTCCTCCACATGAAATGCCGCCCGTCCTCGCGACGGGCGCACCGCCTTCCGTCGGCCGCGCTCAATCTCGGGCTGACAGGTTGCGCGGCGCGAGCGATGTGGGGCGAGCGGGCTCTGGACGGGACGAGCGGGATCGGTGGGGGACGAAGGGCTCGCGCCGGGAGCGCCGCCACGGGCCGTCAGGCACCGTCAGGCACCGTCAGGCGCCGTCAGGCGCCGTCAGGCGCCGTCAGGGCACACCGAGGCTCGGGTCCGCGAGCGCGCGGTAGCGACGACTCCAGGTGACCGTCGAGCCATCGGCCATCTCGAGGCGATAGTCGCCGTGCGACCACGGATGCACCGCACGCACGGCGTCGACCCGCACCAGCGTCGAGCGGTTGGCGCGCAGAAAGAGGCTGGGGTCGAGCCGGGCGGCGAGGGTGGTGAGCGGCGTTCGCAGGGTGTACGAGGCGGCGCCGATGTGCAGGCGCACGTAGTTCCCGCTGGCCTCGATGCGGTCGATCCGTTCCACCGGAACGAATGCGCCGGCCCGAGTGCCGTCGACCAGGATCCGCCGCAGGTACGACCCGGCACCGGCGCGGGCGTCGAGCATCGCCTGGAGCCGCGCGGCGAGCGCCGATGTCGATGCCTGCACATGACGGTCGGCAATCCGGCCCCGGGCTCGATTGACGGCCGCCTGGAACCGGCCGGCGACGACGGGTTTCAGGAGAAAGTCGAGGGCGTGCACCTCGAACGCGCGGATGGCGTGCTCGTCGTGGGCTGTCACGAAGATCACGTCGGGCATGGCCGCCGGCCCCACCGCCTCGATGACGCTGAAGCCGTCGCCGTCCGGCATCTGCACGTCGAGGAACAGGAGATCGGGGGCACAGGTCCGTACGGCACGAACCGCGTCGGCGCCCGTCGCCGCCTCGCCCACGATCACCGCGTCCGGCTCGGCCGCGAGCAACCGGCGGAGCTTGGCACGGGCAGGCGCTTCGTCGTCGGCGATGACGACCCGCATCGGCAGCCTCTCCGACGCATCCTCGACGATCATCCCGGAGCCGATGGGAACGCCGTCACGACCGGCGGGGTCGACAGGCTCGGAGTCACCGGGGCGGTGTGGCCCAGTGGCCGGTAGGGAATGCGCATGCGGACCGCGAAGCCTCCGGATGGCTCGTTCCCCGCCGTGAACCGATGCGCCGAGCCGTAGAGGAGCGCCAGCCGCTCACGCGTCGTCGCGAGCCCCACGCCGCCCGCCACCAGCGCGCCGCGCTGCGGGATCCCGGGGCCATCGTCCGCGACCTCGAGGTCGAGCCACGGTCCGTTGAGCGCGGCCGAGACGCGGATGCATCCCCCGTCGCCCCGCGACCCCGGGCCGTGGCGAACGGCGTTCTCGACGAGCGGCTGGAGCACGAGGGCGGGGACGGCGGCCGTGCGCGCCGGCGGCGCGATCGCGAGGGTCACCCGGAGCGCGTCCCCGAAGCGCGCTCGCAGGATCGCGAGATAGTGGTCGAGCAGCTCGAGCTCGTCCGCGAGCGGGACCTCCTGCGTGAGTGGCGCGCGGATCGCGCGGCGCAGGAGGTCGGCGAGGTGGCCGACCATGGCGTCGGCGCCGGTCGGATCGTCGTACATCCGCTCGCTGATCGTATTGAGTGCGTTGAAGAGAAAATGCGGCTGGAGCTGGAGCTGGAGGTTCCGGAGCTGCGTCTGCGCCAGCACGCGCTCGAGCTCTGCCGCGTGGACCTCGCGATCCCGGAGCGCGCGGCGCGTGCGCAGGGCGACGAGGAGCGTGAGCAGGGCGGCGTAGAAGATCGCGTCGTTCGGGAGCTCCATGAAGAATGGGATCGGCATCGTGCCGTAGTCGTAGTGGCCGAGCCCGAGCGAGGGAAAGAGAGCCGCCCGGCTCGCCGCCATGAGCGCCGTGTGCAGCACGGAGTAGATCAGGAGCCCCGCCGCGTGCATGGGCAGCACGCGGCGCCAGGTCGCGCGCGTCAGGGGGTGTCGGTCATCGAGCGTGATGATCCAGGCGAACAGCGGCGCCGCGGTCACAACGCCGGTCGACTCCTCGACCAGTCGCCGGGTCAGTGTGCCCGCGTGGCCGTGCGAGAGGTCGTCGAGGTAGACGTAGAGGAACCGCAGGGTGCCGGTCGTCAGGAGGACGGCCACGCCGGTGAGCCAGAACATCGCGCGCTGGCCGGGGGGCGGCAACGCCGATGCGGGCGGGACGAGGCCCGGCTCGATGCGCGCCGGTGTGGCCGGGAGCGCGCTGCGCGGCGCGGAGGGAACGGGCGTCCGCTCTGACATGGTCTTTCAGCGTACGGGCCGTGCCGGCCCGACGCAATGGCGCACCGGATCGGCCGGCCGCTCGCTCCGCCGCGCCGGACGCGACGCCTCGCGCGCGGAGCGCGGAGCGTCATCACCCCCGACCTCACCGCCGGTCGGCGACTCCGGCGACTCCGGCTAGTGCGGCGAGAGAACCACCTTCTCGCAGTTGTCCTCCTTGTCCCGGAACATCCGGTACGCGCGCGGGGCGTCGGCGAGCGAAAGGCGGTGCGTGATCACGAAACTCGGGTCGATCTCGCCCTGTCGGATCCGGTTCAACAGCGGCCGCATGTACCGCTGCACGTGGCATTGGCCGGTCCGGACGGTGAGCGACCGGTTCATGAGCGATCCCATCGGGAACTTGTCGATGAAGCCGCCGTACACGCCGATCACCGAGACGGTCCCCCCGTTGCGGCATGCCATGATGGCTTCGCGCAACGCGATCGGGCGGTCGGACTCGAGTCCCATCGCCTGCTTCGTGCGGTCGTAGGCGTACTGGAGGCCGGGCGCGTGGGCCTCGAGCCCCACGGCGTCGATGCACGCGTCGGGGCCACGGCCGCCGGTCATCTCGTTGAGCGTGTCGAGGACGCTGTCGACCTCCTCGTAGTTGATCGTCTCGGCGCCGGTCTTCTCGGCGGCCATCGCCAACCGGTACGGGAACCGGTCGATGGCGATCACGCGCTCGGCGCCGAGGAGAAAGGCGCTCGCCATGGCGAACTGGCCGACCGGCCCGGCACCCCAGACGGCAACGACGTCCCCGCCCTGAAGGTTGCACATCTCGGCGCCCATGTATCCGGTCGGGAGGATGTCGGAGAGGAAGAGCACCTTCTCGTCCGGCAGGTCGGCGTCGACCTTGAGCGGGCCGACATCCGCGAACGGGACGCGCGCATATTGTGCCTGGCCACCGGCGAACCCGCCCATCATGTGGGAGTAGCCGTACACGCCACAGACGGCGTGGCCCCACAGCTTCTCGGCCAGCCATGCATTCGGGTTGGAGTTCTCGCAGAGCGAGTACGCCTCGGCCTGGCAGGCCGCGCAGGCGCCGCAGGCGATCGGGAAGGGCACGACCACCCGGTCGCCGACCCGAAGGTTCTGGACACCGCCGCCCACCTCGACCACCTCGCCCATGAACTCGTGCCCGAGGATGTCTTCGGGCTCCATCGTCGGCACGAACCCGTTGTAGAGGTGCAGATCCGACCCACAGATGGCGGTCGACGTGACCCGCACGATGGCATCACGCGAATTGAGGATCCTCGGGTCGGGGACCTCGCGAACCTCGATCTTCTCCTTTCCCATCCAGCACGTTGCCTTCATCACTCCTCCTGAACCAGGGCGGCATGCGATGCCGCGAGCCCGCCGGCGGCGTGAACGCCGCCCCCTCGACGCGACGACGTCACGTCGTGCCGGGCGCCGGATCCGGCCGCGCGGGATGGAGCCCGCGACGCACGGTCGCGTCGGAGACGAGGACCTCGCCGGTCTCCAGGACCTGCTTGAGCGCCCGCAAGTCGTCGCCGAGCTGCTGGGTGGGTTCCTCGCGAAACAGCTTGGCGACCGCGGCCCCGACCTGGCCACCGGGCGGGTTGTAGTCGATCGCGACATGCACCTCGGTGCCGCGGCGACCGGGCGCGGGCGCAAATCGCACCGATCCCGAGTTCGGCACGTCCGCGCCCTCGACCGCGCGCCAGGCGATGAGCTCGTTCGGGCGATCCTCGACGATCTCCGCATCCCACTCGATCGTCGTGCCGACCGGCGCCCGCGCCTGCCAGTGCGACCGGCGGTCGTCGATCACGCGCACGGCCTCGAGGTGGCTCGTGAAGCGCGGGAGGTTCTCGAGGTTCCGCCAGAACTGGTAGACCTCCTCGGGCGTGCGGTTGATCGTCACGCTGCGCTGCACCTGAATGCGGTGCTCGGCGCGTGTGAGCCGCTGGCTACAGAGCACATCGAGAGCGGTGACTCCGAGCACGGCCGCCGTCGCGACCGAGGTCCGCGGCCGTTCCGTGCGGTCGGACGCGAGCGCCGTCCCGAGCAGCGCGAGGTCCATCGCGTCGCCGGCGACCCGGGACCAGACCCAGCGCGCGCGCGGCTGAGAGAGGATGGCGATGCCGCTCATGATCTCGCGGACGCCGAGTGCCCGGAGGATGGCCCGTTCGCGTGGATCGTCCTCGATGCCGATCAGGCGCGCCACGCGTCGGGGTGCGACGACCTCCGACAGACCGAGCCCGATGCTGAACCACCCGAGCGCGGTCGCGAATCCCTCCCCGTCGGGTCGTGAGCCGTTGGGTCGGTTCGCCGGGCGGCCTCTGGCCGAGCGTCCCGTCGAGCCGGCGCGCGTCCCCCCGCCGCCCGCATCGCCCTGTCGATCGGTCCCCGCGCCACCCTGGCGTGCCTCCGTGCCCATCCCGGTGATCATGCTCTCCTCCTTCCGATCGCAGTCGAGCTCGACGTTCACCGATCGTGCGGTGCGGCCAACTGGCTCCGTGGAGGGTCGAAGCCCCAGCACACCGCGTGCCCTTCTTTCCTACGCAGGCGCGAACGGCCCCGCCGTGCGGGTGAAGCGGGCCACGACCTCCTCGGGAATCCCGAGGTTGTCGGCGACGAGCGCGGGCGGGACATTCTCGAGCCAGGTGGCGAGCCCGGTCTCCTGGTAGATGCCGCTGTTGAAGGCCGCGACGAAGTGGCAGGGCTCCGTTCCGACGTTCTCGATGTGGTGGCCGTAGCCGCGCGGGACGTAGCACACGTCGCCTGCGCTCACCTCCTCGGTACGCATGCGGCCGCTCGACCCGAAGACCGACAGTCGCGCGTGGCCGCTGACGAAGTAGTCCCACTCGTCGGCATTCGGGTGCCAGTGCATGGTGCGGAGCCCGCGGGGTGCGATCGTCTCGTACGCGCCGGTGATCGTCGTCGAGATCGGGAACTCGAGGGACGAGACGATGCGCACCGACCCGCCCGGGAACTCGCGCGGCGCCTGGGCGAGGAGGCGGAACTTGTGGGTGAGTGGTGCGTCGTGAGCGGACCCGTCGGGTCGCGCCACCGCGTCGAGCGGCGGCACCCGGCCCGGGCCGATATAGAGCTCGCCCTTGCGCGGCGTCCCGACTGTGCCCGCCGGCACGCCGAAATTCTGCGCCAGGACGGGCGGCGGGGTGAGCGAGATCCAGTCCGTGATGCTGAACGTCCCGTATTCCGAGAAGTGCCCGTTGTCGAACACGAGCACGAAGTGGCACTCGCCCGGCCCGAGCCCCTGGATCGAGTGCGCGTAGCCGCGCGGGAAATACCAGACGTCGCCCGGCCCGAAGTTGTTGATCTCGCTTCGCCCGTCGGGGTCGAATGTCGTCGTCTGGCAGTGTCCGGTCAGCACGATCGCCCATTCGGCGGCGAGCGCGTGCCAGTGGAGCTCGCGGATCGCACCGGGCTGGAGGCGCATCGAGACGCCGGCGATCCCTTCGGAGACCGGAAGCTGCCGGACCGTGGCCTCCTTTGCCGAGCCCGCGGCGTACACGCGTCCCGTCTGTGCCTCGAGCGCATAGCGGAAGGGGGGCAGCTCGTCGGCCGCCCCGCCGACGTCGATGGCCGGGGAGCGCGGGTGGCCGGCGCGACGCGTCCCCTGCCCCGCGGGAGCGCGCATCAGGTCCGGTCCGAGCGCGCCGACGGCGGCAACGCCGCCGAGGGCGGCGAACTGCCGGCGACTCATGGCCCGCGCGGCCGCGGTCGTCGGACCGACGGTGTCGGGAGCGTCGGCAGCCGCGGGTGGAACACTCGAACGGGCGGGTGGCGTCAGGCCGTCGGGCATTGCGCGAGCCCTCGCAGGGCGGAAAGAGGGGTTCTGGTGCGGGTGGTGGGTGACTCTCTCTCGTCGGAGTTAGGGGACTCGCGGCGCCTCGTCAACGCCCGAGGCGTACCGGGATCCGCGCCGCCCGCTTGCCGCATCGACGCCGGCGAGCGATTCTCCAGGCGCGAACGGGCGATCGGCCCCTGCCCGATCGAGTGCCCCGGGGCGTGCGTGGCTCGAGGTGGCGGAGACCGGTACCGATCCAGTGCTTCACGAGGCCGGTCGCGCCCAGGCGGCCGCCGTGCGCGAGGAGTACGCCACGCTCGCCGCCGAGTATGACCGGCGGTGGTCGGCGTACCTGACGGCGAGCACGAGGGAGACACTCCGGCGGCTCGACGTGCGGCCGGGCGAGCGAGTCCTGGACGTGGGCTGCGGGACCGGCATTCTGCTGGCCTCCGTCCGGCGCGCGGTGCCGTCGGCGCCGTGTGTGGGGGTGGACCTCGCCCCGGCGATGCTTCACGGGGCGCGGCACCGACTCGGCCCCGACGCCTGCCTCGCGGCGGCCGACGCTGGCCGACTCCCGTTCGGGCCGCAGACCTTCGACGTCGTGGTCTCGACCAGCTCCTTCCATTACTGGCCCGATCCCAGCGCCGGACTGTCGGAGCTGCGGCGGGTCCTCCGTCCGGGGGGCCGGGTCGTGATCACGGATTGGTGCGACGACTATGTCGCGTGCAGGATGTGCGACCTCGTGCTGCGTATCGCCGGCCGAGCACACGGCCGGGCCTACGGCAGCGCCGCGTGCGCGCAGCTCCTGGAGCGATCCGGGTTCACCGGCACGGTGGTCGATCGGTACAAGATCAGCTGGCTCTGGGGTCTCATGACCGCGCGAGCGTTTCGCCCTTTGCCCTGAGCGAGGGCGAGAGAGCGCTCCTCAGCCTGCTTGCCTCGAGCGTCGGTCATCCCTATCGTCGGCGGGCGGCCCGAAGCCAGGGTCGGGTGCGCGAGTCGCGACGGGCAGTGCTGCCACCACGCGGGAGGGTGCGATGAGTGTTCGCCGGAGCGCCGTGCTTGTCGGGGTCATGTTTGGCGCCGTGGCCTGTGAGGGTCCCAGTCGTGTCGTCGCCCCCGCACCGAGCACCGGGGTGTCACGCACCGCTGCGCGAGAGAGCGATGCCGCCCGCTGGACGCACGACCGGATCCCGCTCCGGCTTCGTGACCAGTGCGACCCAACCACGTTCAACCTGGCAGTCGGCCCGGGCGACTGCGTCGCGACGCCCTTCACGACGCGCCGGGTCACCTTCCTCGCGTTTCTCGGACAGCTCGAGGTCCGGCACAACGTGCGCGGGTGGTTCAACAGCCCGGGCAGCCTGGAGGCGAATCCCGGGGATGTCATCGATGCCGTGAATCGGGGCGGCGAGCAGCACACCTTCACCCGGGTGGCGAAGTACGGCGGCGGGATCGTGCCGATCCTCAACAAGCTCTCGGGGCTGCCGACTCCGGCGCCGGAGTGCCTGGCGGCGTCCCCATCCGAGTTCCTGCGCCCGGGCCAGACGGACCACGAAGTGCTGCCCCAGACGCCCGGTCGGTATCACTACATGTGCTGCATTCACCCGTGGATGCGGACCGACGTCGTCGTCGAGCGCGGCGACGAGGAGCACCACACGCCCGACGCGGACGACCCCAGCTAGATGAGCGCGTCGGCGCCGCAGCCCGCACGGACGTGGCCTCACCGGACGTCGGCCGCGGAGCGTGCTGGCCGGGACTCCCGGTGATGGCCGATCGCGCGCTCCCTCCAGAGCGAATAGGCGGCCGGGATCACGACCAGCGTCAGGACAGTGGATGACACCATGCCGCCCACCATCGGGGCCGCGATTCGCTTCATGACGTCGGCCCCGGTACCCTGACTCCAGAGGATCGGGACGAGCCCGGCCATAATCGACGTGACGGTCATGATCTTCGGTCGGATGCGCTCGACGGCGCCTTCTGTGATCGCGGCGTCGAGGTCAGCACGGGACGTGACCGGGTGCCGCGCATGGGCGTGGTCCAGATAGAGAAGCATGACGATGCCCGTTTCCGCCGCCACGCCGGCCAGCGCGATGAACCCAACCGCGACGGCCACGCTCACGTTGTACTCGAGCAGCCAGAGGCACCAGACGCCGCCCACGAGGGCGAACGGCAGCGCGAGCATCACGATCGCGCTCTCGGCCACGCTGCGGAAATTCGCGTAGAGCAGGAGGAAGATGAGGGCGAGCGCTCCTGGTACGACGAGCCGGAGCGTTCGGCCGGCGCGCTGCATCGCCTCGAACTGCCCCGACCACTCCAGCCGGTAGCCGGTCGGCAGATGGAGCTGGCGCGCCAGCACACGCTGCGCGTCGGTTACGTAGCCGCCAATGTCCCGGCCCGAGACATCGACGTAGACGATGCTCTGGAGGGAGCCGCCCTCCGACTTGATGAGCGTCGGTCCCTCGGTGAGATCGACCCGGGCGACCGCGCCCAATGCAACCTCCGCCCCTGACGGCGTGGCCACCAACACGCTCCGAATCGCCTCGGGACTATCGCGCAACGCGCGCGGATAGCGCACGAGTACGCCGTACCGTTCGCGGCCCACAACCACCATCCCGGCGTCCATTCCGCCGATGGCCGCGCTCGCCGCCGCGAGAACGTCACCGGCCGTCATGCCGTAGCGGTCCGCCGCCACCCGATCGACCGTGATGGTCAGGTAGCGGCCCTCGGCTGCACGCTCGGCATACACCGAGTTCGTGCCACGCACGGCCGGCAGCAGCGCCTCGATCGTCTGGCCCACACGGTCGAGCGTGTCCAGGTTCGGCCCGTAAAGCTTGATGCCGACGGGTGTCTTGATGCCGGTCGCCAGCATGTCGAGCCGGTTCCGGATGGGCATCGACCACATGTTGGCCACGCCCGGTGTCCGGACCGTCGCGTTGGCCTGGCGCAAGATCGAGTCATAGGTCACGCCGGGGCGCCACGCCGATCGCTCCTTGAGGACCGCGATCGTCTCGATCATCGCCATCGGCGCCATGTCGGTCGCCGTTTCCGCTCGCCCGGCCTTGCCGAGGACCACCGCCACCTCGGGAATCCTGGCCAGCGCGGCATCGCGTTGCTCCAGGATGGCCTTGGCTTCGCCTGTACCGATGCCGGGGCGCACCGATGGCATGTCCATCACGCTGCCCTCATTGAGCGGCGGCATGAACTCGCTTCCGAGCCGGAGCCATGGGATCACCGTCAGCGCCACGACCACGGCCGCGCCGAGCACGACCGCCCGCCGATGCTCGAGCACGGACTCGAGCACCGGCCGGTACACCCGAATGAGCAGCCGGTTCACCGGGTTCGCCCGTTCGGGCCTGACGCCGCGTCGAATGCAGAGTCCCATCGCGACGGGTATGAGCGTGACCGACAGGAGTGCCGCCGACGCCATCGAGAGTGTCTTGGTCCAGGCCAGTGGCCGGAAGAGCCGCCCCTCCTGATCCTGGAGCGCGAAGACGGGAGCGAACGAGACGGTCACGATCAGCAGGGCGATGAACAGAGACGGCCCGACTTCCTGCGCCGACTCGACCACCAGCGCCCAGTGAGCCCGCGGCGCTCCGTGGCGGCTGTTGCGTTCGACGTGCTTGTGGAAGTTCTCGACCAACACGATCGCGGCGTCGATCATGCCCCCGATCGCGATCGCGATGCCGCCGAGCGACATGATGTTCGCGCTGAGCCCGATGAGGCGCATGGCGAGCAGCACCATGAGGACGCCGAGGGGCAGCGTCACGATGGCCACCAGCGCGCTCGAGGCATGAAGGAGGAACAGCACCGTGACCGCCGCCACGATCACGGACTCCTCCAACAGATCACCCCTGAGCGTCGCGATCGCACGATCGATCAACCCCGACCGATCGTAGCCATCCACGAAGACGACTCCCGTCGGAAACCCGGACTGGAGGGCCGCCATCTTCGCCTTGACTCGGTCGATGACGGCCCGTGGGTTCTCGCCGGAGCGCATCACCACCCAGCCCGTGACGACTTCGCCACGCCCGTCGAGATCCGCGAGGCCGCGTCGAATCGCCGGACCGAGGTGGACGTCGGCCACGTCGCCCACCGTTATGGGTTTGCCGCCCGACCCCATACCGATCGGGACGAGCCGGATGTCGTCCAGGCTCGCGAACCGACCCCGCCCGCGCACGACGTACTCGGCGCCGCCCATCTCCAGGACCCGACCTCCCGCGTCTTCGTTCGACCGCCGCACCGCGTCGACGACCCTGCCGAGCGGGACGCGATAGGCGAGCAGTTTGTCCGGGTCGACGTCGACCTGGTACTCCCGCTCGAATCCGCCGAGCGCGGCGATCTCGGCGACGCCCGGCACGGAGGTGAGCGCCGGCCGGACTGTCCAGTCCTCGAGGCTCCGGAGCTCGGCGAGATCGCGACGCCCGGTGGTGTCCGTCAGCACGTACTGCATGACCCATCCGACGCCGGTCGCATCCGGACCAAGGCTCAGCGATGCTCCGGGCGGGAGCTTGTCACGCACCGAGCCGAGATACTCGAGAACGCGCGATCGCGCCCAGTAGAGGTCCGTTCCGTCCTCGAAGACGACGTAGACGGCGGAGAGCCCGAATTGACTCATGCCGCGGACGAGCTTGGTCCGGGGAGCCCTGAGCATCTCCGCCTCGAGCGGATACGTCACCTGGTCCTCCACGAGCTGTGGCCCCTGGCCCGGCCACTCCGTCATGATGATGACCTGGATATCGGAGAGATCCGGGACGGCGTCGACCGTCGTGCGGGTCAGCGCCGAGAGACCTGCCAGCGCGACGGCGATCGTTGCGAGCAACACCGGTACCCTGTGCGCGACCGACCAGCCGATGAGACGTGTGAGCATGGCGCTACCTCCGCCCGGCCGACACGGGTGTGCCGGTGCGCGGTGTCCCGGTGATGCTCTTCGCCTTGGTCATCGAGCCCATGGAGGGCGGGTTCATGTCCGACATGTTCATCTGAGCGACCATGCGCTTCATGACCTCGGAGAGGTTCGCCTCCGCGTCGAGCAGGAACTGGGCGGAGGTCACGACCCGTTGGCCGGGCGCGAGGCCGGACAGCACCTCGGTGTACGCGCCAGCAGTCCGGCCAACCTCGACGGATCGGGGCATGAGCCGACCGTCGCCCGTGTCCACGAAGGTCAGCTCCTCCTCGCCGGTCCTGAGCACGGCGGACGTCGGTACGGTGAGCGCCGAACGGCCGGCTGTCACGACGTGCGCCGTCGCATACATGCCCGGCATGATCCTACCGCCCGGGTTGGGGATGGCGACCCGCGCGCGCACGGCACGAGCGGTTGAGTCGAGGGTCGGGTAGATGTACTCCACGCGACCGGTGATCCCCCGGCCGGGGTACGCGGCGAGATCCACCGTGACCAGGGCTCCGGTTTTCACGTCAGCGGCCTGGCTCTCGCGAAGAGTCATCTCGATCCAGACACGCGACAGGTCGGCAACCGTGTAGAGCGGCACGCCCGCCTCGATGGCCTGCCCTTCGACCACGCGTTTGTCGGTCACGATGCCCGAGACCGGGGCGTATAGCGTCAGCGTCCGGCGGGGTCGGCCCGTGCGGAGCACTTCGTCGATCTGGGCGTCGCTGATCTCCCAGAGTGTCAGCCGTCGTCGAGCAGCCGCGACAAGATCGGCCGAGTCCCGAGGGAGCCCTGGAATCGTGGCGCCGGCGCGACCCAGGCGCGACGCGAGCACCAGCTCCTCCTGGGCCGCCACGAGCTCCGGAGAGTAGATCGCGGCGAGAGGCTGACCGCGGTGCACTGCCTGACCCGTGGCATTGACGTACAGCCGCTCGATGTACCCACCCACGTGCGGCGTGATCTGCGACACCCGGCGCTCGTCCACGACCACCGTGCCCCCCGCGCGGATGTCGGAGGTGAGCGGCCGCACCTCCACGGATCCGAATGTCACGCCGAACTGGCGGATCCGGTCGGCGGTGAGGTAGATGCCCCCGTTACCGTCCATCGGCATACGGGTCATGCCCGTCATGCCCGCCGATGCTGCGCGCGGGCCGTCGGTACGCCTCGGCCGGACCACTAGGGCCGCGGCGAGTCCGATCGCGATCGCCACGGCGATACCCACGCTGCGGTTCATCGGACGACCTCGGTGCCGACGACCCGCTCCAGCTCTGCCAGGGTCGTGGCGAACTCGGACAGCGTGTGATAGAAGGACACCTCGTACTCGACGAGCGCGGTCTGCGCGGCGGCGAGCGTCAGGAAATCGACCCGACCTACCGCATAGCTGGCTCCGGCCGACTGGAGAGTCGCCCGGGCCTCCGGCAGGACACCCGCGACGTCCAGTGCCACCTGCGTCCGTTCGCGTTCGGCGTCGCTCGCCAGTCCTGCGACCGCCGCACGGAGCGCGGCGGCCTCTCCGGCCTGTCCGGCACGCAACGCGGCCAGCTCCGCGCGCGCCGCGATGACCTCGTCCTCCTGCGTACGCCCCTTCTGTAAGGGGATCGGAATCGAGACGAACGCCGAGAGGTAGTCGGGAAAGCGCGGCCGTTCATCGTACTCGAACGAGACGGAGATGTCGGGCAGGGTTGCCCGTTCTGCGAGCGCGAGCCGTCGCTCCTGGGCCGCGATCCGCGCGTCGTGCGCCCGGAGCGTGGGACTGTGCGCGGTCGCCAGTGCTTGCAGCGAGTCGACGGACGGAAGGGGGGACCCGGCCGCCGGGGCGCCGAGCGAGGTCGAGGCGAAGTGCACCTGGCTCGCGGAGTCGGGGACGGCGAGACGGGCGATGCGCGTGGGCACGGTGGCCGAGTCGATCGGCGTGTTGCTTGGACGGTCGAGAATGGCGTTGAGCCGCGCCTGCGCAGCCCTCATGTCGGCAATCAGCGTCGCGGCCTGATCGCCGAGGCGGCTGATCGCGACCCGCGCGCGCAGCACGTCAGCCAGGGCGCCGCTCCCAATCTCGTAGCGCGTCTGGGCGGCGTGCAGGAGGCTTACGACCACGGATCGGTTCCGTTCGACGATGTCGAGCGCTCGTCGATCGAACGCCAACGCGTAGTACGTCTGCCTCACGTCACGGGTCACGTCGAGCCGCGCCTGCTCGGCCTCGGCGTCCGCTGCCGCGGCGTCTCCGGTGGCGGCGCGCTCGGCGAGCCCCAGCTTCCCGGCCAACGGGAGTGTCTGCGTGAGGCGGAAGGTGTTCATGGTGAACATGTCCGCGTACGGCGCCCCGCGGTACGGAAGATCCTGCACGCCGATCGTGAGCGTCGGGTCGGGCCGTGTGCCCGCCGGACGGATGCGGGCCCGCGCGGCGTCGGCGCGGGCCCGCGCGGCACCAAGGCCGGAGTTACGGCGACGGGCCAGCGCGACCAGCGAGTCGAGCGCGGCGCCCGAAGCGGCGATGTCGGTGTCGGGTGTGGTCAAGGACGCGATGAGCCGCGGCGCAGACTGTCCGCGCAACGGGTGCACCAAAGCGGTGGCTGCGCTGGCGAGCGCCAGCGCCAGTCGGAGGCGCAGCATGGGAGCCCAGGGTGAGAGAAGTCCACGTCGCGCGGGCGGATGGCCCGCGCGGCAACCTGCGGTGGAGCGGACCTACGCCCTGGGAGGAGGAGGCTCCGGCGCGATGATGCGGGACCGCGGGGGGCGTGCCGACACGGCGGCGACGCCCGCCGGCGCGAGCGCGGGCGGCCGCAGATGGCCGATCGCTGTCGTGAGAACCGCCGGGGGGCATGGCGCGATCGTGTGGCAGTTCGCCGGCGCCCACGGCAGCGAGCACGGGGGCTGCGCCGGCGCCGGGACCGTGACACTCATGCCGGCCATGTCCCCGGCCATGCCCTGCATGGGGCAGACGAGCCCGCCGCTCGCGGCCGTCACGCCCACGAGTGCAAGTTGCATGGCGACGGCCATCAGCCGACGGGCGAGGCGCATGGGCAGAGTATAACTTCCGGCCGCGGGAAAGTCATACGTGCTGCTCACACGAATGGGTGGACCGGGCCCATCGCCACGCGGCTGGATGCGGTCCCCTCGGACGCCGCAAGCGGTAAGTCAGCTGCAAGCGGTAAGTCATATGACCGATTGCATCGAGTTGATCTACGACCGCACGTGCCCACACGTTGAGACCGCTCGCAGCCGCCTTCGTGCGGCGCTCACAGAGGCCGGCCTGGGTGCCGTCTGGCGGGAATGGGAGCGGGGCGCCCCCGGCAGCCCGCCATACGTGCAGCGGTGGGGATCGCCGACGATCCTGGTGAATGGACGCGATGTCGCGGCGCCTCGTGGGGGGTCGACCGCGCTCGACGGCGGCGCGGGCTGTCGTGTCTACGCCGGCACGTCGGGCCGGCTGGAGGGCGCCCCTGCCGTCGACACGATCGTGGCGGCACTCGCTCGGCGCTCACGTCAGGAGCCGAGCGCATGACTTTGCTGGCCGAGGCTTCTCCCGCGCGCGCGACGGGCTAGCTTTGCAGGGGTTGGAGCGGTGGCCGAGAGGCTGAAGGCGGCGGTTTGCTAAACCGTTATAGGGCCTAATAGCTCTATCGAGGGTTCGAATCCCTCCCGCTCCGTGATCTGCGCGGGCTCGCCGATGAGGCGAGCCCGTTTTTCCGTCGGCCATCCGCACATCCACACGAGGCGCGCCCTGAGCGTCCATGCCTGATCCCTCCGCGACATCCGACGCCCCCGTCCGGCCGCGGCTCCGCTTCGCACCCTCGCCCACCGGGTATCTCCATGTCGGCGGCGCGCGGACGGCGCTGTTCAACTGGCTCTACGCCCGACACACGGGGGGCCAGTTCCTCCTCCGCATCGAGGACACCGATCGGGCGCGCAGCACCGAGGCGTCGACCAGGGCGATCTTCGAGGGACTCCAGTGGCTGGGGCTCACCTGGGACGAGGAGGTCGTGTACCAGGGGGCCAACCTCGAGCGCCATCGGCGCGACGGCGAGCGATTGCTCGCGGCCGGGGCGGCATACCGATGCTTCTGCACGCCCGAGGAGCTCGACGAGCGGCGCGCGGCCGCCGAGGCACGGCGGGAGACGTTCCGCTACGATCGGCGCTGCGACCGGCTGCCGGTCGACGACGTGGAACGCCGTGTCGCGGCCGGAATGCCCTACGCGATCCGGTTCCGCGTCCCCGCCGGCACGATCGAGTGGGACGATCTCGTTCACGGGCGAATCGCTTTCCCCAACAAGGACATCGAGGACTTCGTCGTCCTCCGGTCCGACGCCACGCCGGTGTACAACATGGCCGTCGTGTCCGACGACATCGCGATGCGGGTGACCCTCGTGATGCGTGGCGACGATCACATCTCGAACACGCCGAAGCAGATCCTGCTCTACCGCGCACTCGGCGCCGACGTCCCCGGCTTCGCCCACCTGCCGATGATTCATGGGACCGATGGGAAGAAGCTGAGCAAACGCCACGGGGCGACCGCGGTCGCGGACTACCAGGGCCAGGGCATTCTGCCGACCGCGATGCTCAACTTTCTCGCCCTGCTGGGATGGTCACCCGGGGGCGACCGCGAGATCATGACCCTCCCCGAGATGGTCGAGCTGTTCGGGCCGGGCGGGCTCCAGCGCAAGGCGGCCGTGTTCGATCCGCAGAAACTCGAGTGGATGAACGGGCAACACCTGTCGATGATGCCGCTCGGCGAGCTGCTCCCGCGCGTGACTCCCGCGCTCGTCCGCGCCGGCCTCACCACGGCCGACGCACTCGCCGCGCAGCCGGAGTGGTACGCCGCGCTCGTCGATCTCCTGCGCGTTCGCGCGCGGACGATCAACGACATCGTCCGGCAGGCCGAGCCGTACCTGTGCGAGACCATCACCTACGACCCGGAGGCCGTCGCCAAGCAGTGGAAGGACCCGGCCGCCTCGGCCGCCCTCCTCGAGGCCTCACGCGACGCGCTGGCGGCGTCACCGTCCTGGACCCCGGAGGCTCTGGAGTCGGCGCTCCGCGCCCTCGCGGAATCTCGTGCCATCGCCGCCGGCAAGCTCTTTCAGCCACTTCGCGTTGCGCTGACGGGACTTACAGTGAGTCCCGGTATCTTCGACGTTCTGGTGTTGCTCGGCCGCGACAGGGCATTGTCAAGAATCGATGCGGCAATTCGGCATCTGCGGTGATGCATTCTTATTGACCGAATTGTCCTGACGAGCGAAGATTGTCTGTGGCTGCGCCTGCCAGAACCGGCGGGCGCTCGCGACCGGGAACCGCGGTGCGGCCGCGGGAGCAAACACCCGCCGCGTGGCCGCGGGACATCCGATGCACGGTTGGCGTTCGCAGGTCTGCTGGTCCGAATCGCCCAGGTTATGAGGCTATATGGCTGAGCCGCTCAATCCCATCGAACGCCGCGTCTATCACTACCTGCTCGATTTTCTCGCGGAGAACACGTACCAGCCGAGCATTCGGGAGATCGGGAAACGGTTTCGTATCAAATCTACCAAGACCGTATCCGACATCCTCCAGTCGCTCGCGGAGAAAGGCTACATCGAGCGGGATCCGTCGCGCTCGCGCGGCGTACGCCTGCTCGGCTTCGCGGCGGCAGCCCGCACCCAGCCGGTGCCGATCTACCGCCGGATCGCGGCCGGTGAGCCCGCCCTCCTGAGCGAGCATCGGCAGGGATACCTGACGCTCGACCGACGGTTCGTGCCGAGTGATGATGTGTTTGCCCTCCGCATTCAGGGCGACACCATGGAAGGGCGCGGCATCTTCAAGGGTGACTACGTGCTCATCAACCCGTCCGCGCGCGCGCACGACGGGGAGATCGTGGCGGCGCGCGTCGGCGACGATGCGACCGTGCGGACGCTGACGCACCGGGGCGCGGCGATCGTGCTCGAGCCGGCGACCGCGTCCGAGCGGGAGATCGTCGTCGGGCCGCAGGATAATTTTGCGATCCTTGGCGTGATCTGCGGCGTCTTCCGGGCCTTTTACGACGGCGAGACGAACGCCGAGGTGCGAGAGACCGCGGAGTCGGACGCGGCCTAGCTGCGGCTCAGGAGCGGCTCAGGAGCGGCTCAGGAGCGGCTCAGGAGCGGCTCAGGTCCCGTCCTTGGCGGCGACGGGCGTCGAGGGAGATTGATCGGACGGGCGCTGGCGCTGGCGGGCGCGCTGCTCGTGCTCGCGCTCCTTCCGCTGGCGCTCTTCCTTGACCGCCTTGCGGAACTCATCCTCGCTCAGGGCCCGGTTCGCCTGGAAGGCGATATCGTTGCCGCGGGCGTCGAGCAGCCGCTCGTTGGCGCCGAGGATCGGGTTGCCCTGGAAGTTGTTGAGCGGGAGAGCGGCCAGCACGGCCGTCGGGATCGAGATCGGGCCGAGATGGATGTACTGCTGGTCGATGCCGTACTTCTTCCCGTTGTGCTCGAACGTCCAGTCGCCGGGTTGCCGGCGCGGTGTGCCGAGGGCGAGCGAGTCGTTGTGCACCCGGATGCTCGCCCGCATGGCGCTGTCGACCCGCTCCTCGAGCGACTTGGGCGCGCTCGCGACCGGCGGGGCTTCCGGGACCCAGACCCGCGCATCGTGGTACTCCGGGCGCGCCCCCTGCGCCGGCCCGCCGGTACCGACCACCGGCCCGGTGCCAGCCGGCTCACTGGGCTTGGCGGGCGCTGCGGGCGGGGCCGCGGGGAGGGCGTTGGGCACGGCCGGTGGCGCCACGAGCGGCGGCGGGGGCGTGCGCGGGGCGGGGATGCCGTTGCCACCCGGGTGCGCGGGCGTCGGCCGCGTGCCGGCCTGAGGCGTCTCGACGAACCGGAGGTGCTCCTCGACGACCGGGGCAGCCTGGCCGAAGTGCAGCCACGCCCGCAGCGGTAGCGGCATGAGCAGCACCCGAATCAACGCGGCCCCGATGACGACGTGGAGCGCGATCGAGACGAGGAGCGCGCGTCGCGATTCGGGCCGGCCCCGGAGCTTGCTCTGCGCGGTCATGGAGCGTCGACTGGCCTATCGGGCGACAGGATGAGCGAACGAGGCGAGCACCCGCCCCGCGCGCTCGGCGGCGTCGCGCAGGCGTTCTGGCGGCACGATGAAGGATACACGGAAGAAGCCCTCACCGCCCGCCCCGAACGCCGAGCCCGGCATGACGATGACGCCGGTGTCGTCCATCAGTCGGTCCGCGAACGTCGCGCTCGGCAGGCCCTCCGGCAGCTCGATCCAGAGATACATGGCCGCTCTGGGCGTCGGGCAGACGAAGCCCGCATCGCGGAACGCGGCCACCGCGGCGTCGCGCCGCTCCTGGAAGATCGCCACGTTGCGCGGCACGAATTCGCGCCAGCTCTCGATCGCGGCGACGCCCGCGGCCTGGACGGCCATGAACTGGCCGGTGTCGACGAACGACTTCACGCGCGCCAGGGCCCCGGCGATCTCCGGCCGGGCGACCGCCCAGCCGCAACGCCATCCCGTCAGGTTGTACGTCTTCGAGAGCGAGTGAAACTCGATCGCGACGTCCCGCGCACCGTCGATCTCGAAGATGCTGGGCGGCACGTACCCGTCGTAGGCGAGCTCGGAGTAGGCGTTGTCGTAGACGAGCAGCACGTCCAGCTCGCGACACCGGCGCACCACCTCCTCGAGATACGCGCGCGGTGCGATCGCCGCGGTCGGGTTGTTGGGGTAGTTCAGGTACAGCATCCGGGTCCGCCGCAGCACATCGGTCGGGATCTCGTCCAGATCCACCAGAAAGTCGGTCCGCGGCCGGAGGGGGAATCGATAGGGCGTGGCGTCGCCGAGCACGGTGCCGCCGACGTACGCGGGGTAGCCGGGCTCGGGCACGATGGTCACGTCCCCCCGCTGCACGTACGCGAGGGCCAGGTGGGCGATCCCTTCCTTGGAGCCGATGAGCGGGACCACTTCCCGCAGGGGATCGAACGTGAGGCCAAACCGGGTGTGCATCCACGCCGCGACAGCCTCGCGAAAAGCGACGAGCCCGAGCCCGAAGCCATAGCGGTTGAGCGCGGGAGTGGCCGCGGCACGGGCGAGCGCGGTCAGGGCCGCCTCGGGCGGCGCGAGATCCGCGTCCCCCGCGCCGAGATCGATGACGTCGACGCCGCGGGCGACCATCTCGCGCTTCTTCTGCGGGATCGCGGCCAGCATGTACTCGGGAAGGGCCGCGAACCGCGGACTCAGCCTTGGCATACGCTACTTACTCGCCTGACGCGACCGGGTTCCCGACGCGGCTCAGGACGCGGCCGTCGGGGCCTTGCACCTCGACTTCGACGATGTCGCCGGGAACGAGCGGCCCGACCCCGGCCGGTGTGCCGGTCGCGATGATGTCTCCGGGCTCGAGCGTCATGATCGCCGAGATGTAGGCGACCAGCCGGGGGATCGGAAAGACCATGAGATCGGCCCGTGCACGCTGCCGCTCGACGCCGTTGACGCGCGTCAGCAACGACAGGTCGCCCCACGCCCCGCGGTAGGGATGCTCGGGCCCGCTCGGGCCGAACGTGTCGAACCCCTTGGCGCGTGTCCACTGGCTTTCGGCCCGCTGGATGTCGCGCGCCGTGACGTCGTTGAAGGCGACGATGCCCCGTACGGCCCGCCCCGCGTTCGCCTCGGCGGCATCGCGCACCCGGGCACCGATCACGATGCCGATCTCGCCCTCGAATTCGACGCGGTGCGAGGCCGCCGGCAGGCGGATCGTCGCGCCGTCCGCGATCAGGCACGATGGCGGCTTGAGAAAGAGGAGCGGGGCCGCGGGGACATCGTTCCCCAGCTCGGCGGCGTGCGCGGCGTAGTTCCGACCCACGCCGATGATCTTCGACGGACGGACGCTCATGACACCCCGTGGTCAGCGTGGTAGAACGCGGCGATCTCCGAGCGCAGTCTGGCCCAGGGCGCGCCGATGCGGCGAGCAGGAGGGAGCGAGGCGAGAAGCGCGCGCCCGTACGGTTTGGTCGCGATGCGCGGGTCGGCGATGACGACGACCCCGCGGTCCGTGGACGATCGGATGAGGCGGCCGAAGCCCTGCTTGAGGCGGAGCGACGCTTGCGGCACCATGAACTCGCCGAACGGATCTCCCCCGTCGGCGGCGATGCGCTCGCACTGCGCGGCCGTCACCGGCTCGGTCGGCACCCGAAAAGGCAGGCGCGCGATGATGAGTCCGCGCAGCGCGCGGCCGGGCACGTCGACGCCCTCCCAGAACGAGGCCGTGCCGAGGAGCACGGCGTCGCCGGCCGCGCGGAATCGACGGAGCAGTCCGTCGCGTGCGTCCTCGCCGTGCACCAGGAGCTCGCCGGGCCCGGCGAGTCGCCGATCCGCGCGGAGGGCGGCCGCCGTCGCCCGCACGTCGCGGTGACTCGTGAACAGCACGAAGATGCCACCGCCCGCCGCGTGCGTGACGTCCCGGACGATCGTGACGAGGGCGGTGCCATGTCCCGCCGCATCGACGTTCGGGGGTGGCACATCGGTGGGGATCGCGAGCAGCGCCTGCCGGCGATAGTCGAAGGGCGAGGGGAAGACGCGCGTCGACGCGCGCGCGTCGGGCGTATCGACGCCGAGGCGGGAGGCCAGAAAATCGAAGCAGCCATCGGTCGCGAGGGTCGCGCTCGTGACCACCGCCGTATCGACGCGCTTGAACAGATCCTCGCGCAGGATCGGCGCGAGGTCGAGCGGCACCGCGCAGACGGCGAGGTTGACGGCGGACAGGTCGGCGGAGTCGCCGTCGCGACCATCGGCGCCGGTGATCCCGCGCCGCCGGTCGGCGTCCCGCGCCCGCTCGCGTGCCGTCCGCCGCAACTCGAGCCACCGCACCATGGGGCCCGCGTCGGGGGCGGGGGCCAGGGCATCGCGGAGCGTCGCGGCCGCACCCGCGAGCCGGCGAGCCACGCCCCGTAGCTCGGCGAGCACGCGGGCGAGCGGCTCCTCGGCCAACTGGTCGCCCCCATGTCGCTCCTGAATGAGCCGAAGCGCGTCGTGGATCGCGGTGAGCCCGAGGAGCACGTCCTCGAGCGCCGCGCCGAGCCCGCCCGGCCAGATGGGATGCTGCGCGAAGGCGTCGGTGAGGCGGCGCTGTGGCTCGTCGCTGTCACGGAACAGCGTCGCCAGCAGGTCGAACGCGAGCTCGCCGCGATCGTGGACGGCGCTGACGGCCGGCAGCAGGTTCGTCCGGACGAGATCGACGGTAGCGGCGGCGAGCAAATCGTCCATGGCGGCGAGCGTCGAGGAGAGCCGAGCGAGGAGCCCTTTCCCACCCCGTCGGTCGAGCCGCGCGAACAGGCGCTGCCAGCCGCGGCGGGTCACCGTGCCGCCCAGGTGTGCCGCCGCCGCCTCCTCGAGGTGATGACCTTCGTCGACCACGAGCCGTGTGTACGCCGGGATGACCGCCGCCTCCCGCCAGTTCTGCTGGACGCGCCGAACCGCCACGTCGGACATGAGGAGGTGATGATTGACGACGACGATGTCGGCCTGGGCGGCCGCGCGGCGCGCGCGAAAGACGAAGCACCCGTCGAAGTGCGGGCAGCGCTGGCGCAGGCAGAGATCCGGCTCGGCCGCGACCTCGTCCCATACCTCGGGCCGGGGCGGCGGGGCCGGCAGGTCGGCGACCGACCCGTCCGCGGTCTCGCGTGCCCACGCCGCCACCGCCTCGAGCTCCCCCTCGGCCTCGGCGTCGAAGAGGGCGGACCCGCCGCCCCGCGCGTGCTCGAGGCGATGGAGGCACACGTAGTTCCGCCACCCTTTGAGGAGGGCGAAGCGCACCGGCTGGTCCGCCAGGGCGGAGGCGAGGAGTGGCAGGTCCTTTCCGACCAACTGCTCCTGGAGATTGATCGTGTTCGTCGAGACGACGGTCCGCTCCCCGCGGGCGGCGGCCCAGCGCAGCGCCGGGAGGAGATAGGCGAGCGACTTGCCGACGCCGGTGCCGGCCTCGAGGAGGGCGATCCCGCCAGCGTTGTAGAGACGCGCGATGGTGACCGCCATCGCACGCTGACTCTCGCGGTCCTCGTAGCGCGACCGATGACCCTCGGCGGCATCCTCGGCCGCCGCCGGCGGGCCTTCCCCGGCCTCGCCCCCTGCCCGGCCGAACGCTGCGGCGATCGGGCCGTCCGGGCCCATGTCGCGCGCGATGTGGTCTGCGTCGAGCCGGGGCCCCGCGTCCGGATCGTCGGAACGCCGGCGAACGGGACCGACGTCGTCGAGCCCGTCGTCGAGCTCGTCGTCGGGCCCGCCGTCCCCCGCCCCGTCGGCGTCGAACGGCTCCCGATGGGAGAGCGCCGAGTGCGTGGGCGTGTCGGCCGCCCCGTCCGCGAGGGCAACGCCGGGCGGAAAGTCGATCACGTCTTGAGCGGCTTCTTCTTCGCGGCCGGGAAGAGCACGTTGTTCAGGATCAGGCGGTACCCCGGCGAATTCGGGTGGAGTGACAGGTCGGTCGAGGGATTGCCGACTGCGTGCTGCGGGTCCTCGGGATCGTGTCCCCCCAGAAACGTCCACGACCCCTTGCCGTAGTCCCCGTGAATGTACTTCACCCACGGCGCCCCTTCCTCATAGGCGAGGACGACGTCGGTCGGCTTGAGCGTCGCCTTGGTGAAGCTGGTGGTCACGCCGTAGAAGTCGGGGATGACGGTTCGGTGGTCCTGCACCAGCATCGTCGCCACCGGATCGAACTTGGCCGAGAAGGCGAACAGCGTGACGACGCCGAGCGGCTGCTTGCGGGACGGGACGTTCACCTGGTGGCCATCGATGTCGCTCATCGAGTTGATGCTCGGCGACATCTCGAGGTGCGCGCCACGGAACGCTAGTGCGCGGGCCCAGTCCATCTTGGCGTCGGCATTGGGGTCCATCGGCGACCCGTCGGAGAAGACGCTGGCAATGTCGACGTTCCGCCCCGCGATCGCGAGATCGAGCGTCTCCGTGGCGCCGCACATCGCGAACAGGAGCCCGCCGCGCTCGACGAAGCTCCGGATCCCTTCGGCGACCTGCTTCTTCAGCGCCGGCACGTTCGGCGCCCCGTGGCGGCGGGCCGTGTCCATGTCGCGAATCACCTGCTCGTTGAACCAGGGCGCGCCCCGGTAGTTCAGGTACAACTTGTTGAACTGGCCGGTGAAATCCTCATGATGGAGGTGGACCCAGTCGTACTTGGCCAGGTTCCCACCCAGGACGTCGTCGTCCCAGACCTGCGTGAACGGGATCCCGGCATACTGCACCGCGAGCGTCACCGCGTCATCCCACGGCGGGGAGGTCGGCGGCTTGTAGATGGCGATCGTCGGCGCCTTCTCCAGCGGCACCGAATCCATGTTCGCCCCCGCGATCTCGGCCCGCGCCCCGGCGAGGGCCGCGTCGTCGATCGGCTGGACCGTGATCCCGTCGAGCGCCGCCCGACGCCGGAGGTCGGGCGTATCGGGCAGCAGGAACGAGCCACCGCGGTAGTTCAACAGCCATTCGCCGCGGAGTCCGTCGTGGAGCGCGTTGTAGGTGAGGCCGTACGCCTTGAGATGGTTCTGCTGGTCATCGTCCATCGGCACGAGGAGGTGCCCGTCCAGCCGGCGCCACCACCGCTGTCCGCCGGCGCGCGGGCCGGCCAGCATCGCGGCCGCGGCGGTTGCCAGGAACTGCCGTCTCGTGACCGCCATCACGCCGTCGCCTTGGTCGCCGCCAGCTCCTGTCGGGCCAGCGGGACGAGTGCGCTTTCCGGGTACGTCAGGATGAGGTGTTCCCACCGGGCCCGCGCGCCCGCGGCGTCCGCGCCCCGTCGGAGCGCGCGTCCCCACTCCAGATCGGCCTCGGGGGCCTCTGGCGCGTCGGCGTATTGCTCGACGACCGTCCGCCAGAGCGGGATCGCGAGCGCATCGTGATGCTGCGCCGCGTGCAGGCGCCCGGCCGTGGCGAGCAGGAACGGCGCGGCGTCGCGGAGCGCGGCGCTGGCGGTCACGAACCGCTGGGCTGCGCCGGCCGTGTCGCCGCGCGTGAGGCAGAGGAAGGCCTGGCCGACGATCGCCGAGCTGTCGGCCCGGGTCCGCGTCAGCAGCGTCAGCGCCGTGAGCACGTCGGGTGACGACGCGTCCGGGTGCAGCAGCGCCTCCCGCGCCTGCTTGAGGTCCCCGGCATAGAGGGCGAGCCAGGCTTTCACATCGGGGTCGTCCTGCACACCGAACTCGGTCGCGGCGGCGCGCGCCTCGGCGAGGTCACCGCGCCGCACGTAGCCCCAGGTGACATCCCGCGCGATCGCGGGACGTGCATCGACGCTCAGCAGGTGCGCCTGGTGCTGGAGCACCTGCTCGGCTTCGCGGCTCCGTCCGAGGCGCGCGAGGGCGCGCACCCGGAGCGGGAGGAGGGTCGAGGCGACGAGCGCCGAGTCGGTGCCGCCGTGCATCGTGGCCGCACGATCCAGCAGCACGAGCGCGCCCTCGGGATCCCCGCCCGCCAGGGCCGCGGCGGCCCCGCGAGCGGCGACCTCGGCGACCGGATGGACGGAGACGGCAGCCGCATACGCGTCGCGCGCCACCACGAGGGCGCCGTCGGCGCGGGCGGCGTCGGCGAACTCGAGCCAGGCCTCGGCCGTCGAGTCGCCACGCGGGAGGGACGACAATGCCGCCCATCCGTCGCGGGCGGCGCCCCAGGCGAGATCGAGCTGCGCCATCGTCCGACGCCCGCCGGGCGAGAGCGGCGGGGCGAGAAAGGCGTCGTGGATGGCGCCCCGCGCGTCGGGGGGAGCGCCGCGAAGGGTCATCGCTGCCGCCAGGGCGAGGTTGGGATTCCGATCGAGGACTCGGCGCCAGGCGCGGGCCGACGTGCCCCAGGCGCCGCTCTCGGCGGCGACGTAGGCCGTATCGAGGAGCTGATCCTGTGCGCGCACCCGGAGCGGCACCGCGGCGACCAGGCATCCGGCGGCCGCACCGAGCGCGAGGCGGCGGGCGCATCGAGCACTCACGGGAGACGCCACGTCATGGGGCGGACTGGGCATTGAGCCGCCGGAAGTACTCCAGCACGAGTTGGCGCTCGTCGGCCGAGAGCCCACGCAGCTCGGACCAGGCAGGCTCCCGGAACCGCTGCGCTGCCCGGCCGTCGACCGGGGCGCTCGGCGGCGTGAATTGCTCGCGCCCCGTTGCCGACTGCGCGACCCGCTTGCCGGTGCTGTCGCGCTCGTCGTTCTCGAGCGTGAGTCCCGCATCGAGCAGTCGGTGGTAGAGCCGCTGCTGGCGGACGAGCGTCTGCTGGTCGATGCCGGACCGCGCGAGCGCGTCGGCGAGCTGATGGGCTTCCGACGCGAGGCCCTGGGCCCGCCCGGTCATGTCATTGTCGCCGATCCGGTCGAGCGACTCCGCGAGGCGGCGCTGTCCCTCCGCGACCGCGCGTGCGGTCGCACTCGGCGTGCCGCCCGGCGTCGATCCGCCGGGGTTGAGCGAGAGACCCTGCGCCTGGGCGTTGAGGGAGCCCTGGGCTTTGGCCAGTTGCTGCATCTCGGCCAGCATCTCGGCGAGCCCAGAGGCCGAGGACGCCGAGCCGGCGCGCTCGCGGTCACGCATCAGCGCCGCGGCGGCCTGGTTGAGGGCGTCCGCCGCCGTGCGCATCGCCGCCGCCGTCTGTTGGGATCCGGGCGATTGGCCGCCGCTCATCGCCCCGGCCTGCTGGCCGGCGCTCGATCCGCTCGGCATCTCCTGCTCGGCCTGTCGGGTCGCGTTCTCGACCTGTGATCGCGCCTGGCCGAGGGCGCGCTGCGTGGTGCCGGAGACGAGCGCAGTCTGCCGGCTCGCCCGCTGGAGGCGCTCACCGGTGCGCTGCGCCCCCTGCTGCACCGCGCTCTGCTCCGATTGCACTTCGCGCCGGTCGACACCCTGCTGCGTCCGCTGCGCGAGATCGTTCTCCTGTCGCGCGAGCTGCTGCGTCTCCTGGATCGACCGGTCGAGCTCCTGCGTGAGCGCCGACTTCCACTCCTGGATCTGCGCCTGGCGGGCATCGCCGAGCTGCTGCGCGGCGCGGTCCATCTCGCTGGCGGCGGGCCCCGCCTGACGCTGGCTCATCGCCTGTGCCGACGAGTCGACGTGCTGGCGGGCGGCCCCGACCCGTTGCGCGCCGGACTGCGCCTGCTCGGCGGCGAGGCGGTGCGCGAGCTGATCGACGTCGCGCGAGAGCGCCCGCGACCGTTCCGCCAGTTCCTCGGGCGACGGCCGGCGCCCGGTGAGCGGGCTCTGTGACTCGGGCTGGCTGCCCGGCTTGCCACGCTGCGGGTCGGCCGACGCCGGCGTCCGATCGCCCCGGGCGCGGTCCGCCGCTTCCGGCGCCATCTGGGCGAGGTTCCGCCGGGACTCGCGCTCCGCGTCGCGCTCGGCCCCAGGCCCGGTCCGCGACTGCTCACCCGCCCGCGCGGGGGAATCGGGGCGGGGCGCGTTCTGCGCGCTCTGCGCGTTCTGCGCGCTCTGCGCGTTCTGCGCGCTCTGCGCGTTCTGCGCGCTCTGCGCGTTCTGCGCGCTCTGCGCGTTCTGCGCGCTC
>JAJPIS010000084.1 GCA_021324635.1 Gemmatimonadota bacterium | reverse complement strand
CCGCACCGATGCCGGGGCGGCATTCATGCCGCCCGCGACGCGCATCCCGCACGGATGTCTGGCCCGGCATTTTCGCGCCGTCCCGACAACGGCGGGCGGGACGGCGTCAGGCGGGGACGAGCGGGAGTGCCGCGCGGCGTGTGCGGGGCGGGGCGGCAGCGCCGGGAATGCGGTCCGATCCCGCCGCCCGCTCGATGATGCCCCCGCCCAGCACACGGTCCCCCGTGTAGAACACCGCCGACTGGCCCGGCGCGATCGCCGCGATCGGTGCCTCGAGCGCCAACTCGATCTCGGCCGCCTGGCGCGGCCCCGACGCCCGCTCGCCGCCCCGCTGGAGCCGGACGACCTCGGCCGGGACCGCCGCACTTCGATGGCGCACCTGCACCTCGACACGGGCGCCGACCTCCGGCGGGTCGTCGACCAGCCAGTTCACCTCGCGCGCCACCAGCCCACGGCCCAGCAACGCCTCCCGTGGCCCGACGACGACCGCGCGGGACTCCGGGCGGATCGCGATGACGTAGAGTGGGTGCGGAGCACCGCCCGGGAGCCCCCGCCGCTGACCGACCGTGAAACGGGCGTAGCCGGCGTGCTCGCCGAGCACGCGGCCGTCAGGCGTCAGGAACGGACCGGGCTGCAAGGCCGGCGCGTCGGTGCCGAGCCGCTCGGCGATCACGCGCGCGTGGTCGCCGTCCGGCACGAAGCAGATGTCCTGACTCTCGACCTTGTCGGCGACCACCGACAGGCCAAGCACGCGCGCCCGCGCTCGTGTCTCCGCCTTGGTCAGATCGCCGACCGGGAGGAGCAGGCGGTGCACGATCGACCGGTCGATCCCCCAGAGGAAGTAACTCTGGTCCTTCGCCGCGTCACGCCCGCGCAGCAGCGCGCCCCGATCCGCGCGGGCATAGTGGCCCGTCGCCATCCACGCCGCGTCGAGCGCTGTGGCCTTTGCCGCGAGATCCCGGAACTTGGTGAACGTGTTGCAGCGGACGCACGGGATCGGCGTCCGCCCCCGCGCATACTCGGCCACGAAGTCTGCCACCACGTCGCGACCGAACGCCTGCTCGAGGTCGAGCACGTAGTGCGGGATCCCGAGACGTTCGCACACCCGGCGCGCGTCGTTGATCGAATCGAGTGAACAGCACGGACGGTCCGGCACCTCGCTGCCGTAGCAGAAGAGCTTCATCGTGGCGCCGATCACATCGAACCCGCGCTCCACGAGCAGGGCCGCCGCGACCGAGGAGTCCACGCCTCCCGACATCGCGACCAGCACGCGCTCGGCCACGACGCTCTCGCTAACCCGCAGCGCCGGCGAGGCGCCGCGCCTTCGCGATCAGGGCGGGGAAGAGCTGCGCCACGCGGGCGATCCCTTCGTCCGTGGTGAGCCCGCCGAGGCTGAACCGAATGGCGCCGGTCGCCAGCTCCGGCGCGACGCCGATCGCCGACAGCACGTGCGACGGACTCACGCTGCCGCTCTGACAGGCCGATCCCGACGAGGCCGCGACGCCCGCCAGGTCGAGCGCCATGAGCATCGACTCGCTGTCGGTCCCCGGCACCGAGACGTTGAGGATGTGGGGGGCCCTGGGGGCGGTGCGGCCGTGAATGACCGCGTCGGGGATGCGCGCCACGAGCTCGGTCTCGAGCGCCAGTCGGAGGCTCGCGAGGCGCGCACACTCCGTCTCCCGCTCCGCGAGCGCCAGCTCCGCGGCGCGGGCGAAACCGACCGCGAACGCGACGTTCTCCGTGCCCGGCCGCCGCCCGCGGTCCTGCGACCCGCCGTGAAAGAGCGGGGCCAGAGCCGTGCCCCGCCTGATGAACAGCGCACCGATGCCCTTGGGCGCACCGATCTTGTGGCCCGAGATGGTGAGCAAGTCGAACGCCTGCTGCCGGGCATCGATCGCGACCTTGCCGAACGCCTGCACGGCGTCGGTGTGAAACAGCACACCGCGCTCGTGCGCCGCGCTGGCCAGCGCCGGGATGTCCTGCACGGTGCCGATCTCGTTGTTGACCCACATGACCGAGCAGACGGCGACATCCTCGCCGACCAGTGCGTCGAATCGACCGGCATCGACGACCCCTCCCCCGTCGACCGGCAGCATGCGCTCGGCGGCGCCTTCGTGCGCCGCCTGGTGCACCGCGCCGAGCACGGCCTTGTGCTCGATCGGGGTCGAGACGACCGCGCGGCGCCCGGTCTCCCGCCCGGTTCGCCACGCGCCCAGAATCGCGAGGTTGTCCCCCTCCGTGCCGCACGAGGTGAAGCAGATCTCATCGTCGTGCGCGCCCACGCACACGGCCAGCCGCTCCCGCGCCTCGTCGAGCGCGGCTCGGGCCTCGCGTCCCCACCGATGCACGCTCGATGGGTTGCCGAATCGAGCGCCGAAAAATGGCGCCATCGCGTCCCGAACCTCGGCCCGGACCGGCGTCGTCGCGGCATGATCCAGATAGATCGGTTCTGGCATACGTCAAAATATACGAAATGATCGAGGCCGGGCGCCGGTTGCGTCCGGTCGCGCCGCGCGATAGCGTGGCCTGAACATGTCGACACCACGCGCTGCGTCGTTCAACCCGCGCCTGACCGGGTTGGAGTGTTTTGCCTGCGGCCTGCCCCACGACCATCGGGTGTTGCAGACCGTCTGCCGGAGCTGCGGCATGCCGCTCCGCGTCGTCTACCGGCTCGACCACGGCACCATGCCGCGGAAGGCGGTGCAGGGCGGGCCCACGTCGCTCTGGCGCTACCAGGCCGTCCTTCCGCTCGCCGACGGGGAAGTGACGCTGTCGGAAGGCTGGACACCGCTGGTGCCCGCGGGGGACGACGTCTGGGTCAAGGACGAGGCACGCAATCCGACCGGGTCCTTCAAGGCTCGCGGGATGTCGGCCGCGGTGTCCGTCGCGGCCGCGCTCGGCGCCCGAGCCCTCGCGGCCCCCTCGGCCGGTAACGCCGCCGGCGCGCTCGCCGCCTACGGCGCGGCCGCCCGGCTTCCGGTCACGGTCGCCATGCCGGACGACACGCCGCGACCGTTCGTCGAGGAGTGTCGCCTCTACGGGGCCGAGGTCGCGCTCGTTCCCGGCACGATCTCCGACGCCGGCCGCTGGCTCCGCGCGAACGGGCCCGCCGACGCCTTCGACGTGTCGACCCTGCGCGAGCCCTACCGTGTCGAAGGCAAGAAGACCATGGCCTATGAGCTCTTCGAGCAGTGCGACGGCGTCCTCCCCGACGTGATCGTCTACCCCACCGGGGGCGGGACGGGGCTGGTCGGCATGTGGAAGGCGTTCGGCGAGATGCGGGCGCTGGGCTGGCTCGCGCCCGACGCGCGCCTGCCGCGGATGGTCTCGGTCCAGGCGGTGGGGTGCGCCCCCGTGGCGCGGGCCTTCGAGACGGGTGCCGAACGGACCGAGCCGTGGCCCGATCCTGCGACGCGGGCCTACGGCCTGCGCGTGCCCGCCCCGATCGGGGGCTTTCTCTGCGTGAGGGCGCTCCGGGAGACCGGCGGGACGGCCGTGACCGTGGCCGAGGAGGCCATCGGGCCGGCCACCGCGCGGCTCGCGTCGACGACGGGCGTCGACGTCTGCCCGGAGGGCGGCGCCGCGTGGGCCGCGCTCGAGGTGCTCCGCGATCGCGGCTGGATCGCCAGAGGCGAGCGCGTCGTCCTGTTCAATACCGGCACGGGCCTCAAGTATCGCTAGCCGCGTCGCGCGCGATCGCGCGGCGTCGGGACTCGACGCTCGCCGGGCGCCGCGCCACACGGTCTTTGAGGCGCAGGAACGGCTGCTCGAAGAGGTGGTAGCTCGTGCAGGCGACGAGCACCGATCCCAACGCTGCCCCGGCGACGAACCGCACCTCGCTGCGCTCGAGCCACGCGGCGTCGCGTACGATCCACCACATGACGAGCGGGTGGTAGACGTAGAGGCCGTAGCTGTATCGCCCGGCCGACCGGAGCAGCGGCGTCTCGAGTATCGATGAGCCACGCGCGGCGGCGGCGACGACCAGGCCCCCGCACGCCCAGTCGAGCGCCGTGTACCCGATCGTCGACATCACGGGATCCGTGTAGGCCGCCGTCGCGCGAACGAGGACGATCAGGGCGGCAGTTCCCGCGCCGGCGATGCCGGTAGGCGTCGCCCACCGCCAGACGCGCTCCAATCCACCGGGGCCGCGAGCGGCCAGCGCCAGGATGGCGCCCGCCGCGAGCGCATCGACGCGGCACGGCAGGAGCATGTAGGCGATGTCGGGCGACTGGCCGGTCAGGACCGCCCATCCCCGGAGCGCCAGCGCGCCGGCGGCGCACAGGCTCGCGATCGTCAGCGCGGTGCGTCGGGAGCACCGCCAGATGACCAGCGGCCAGACGAGGTAGAACTGCTCCTCGATCGAGAGCGTCCACAGATGGCTGAGGAACGTGATCGCATGAGGGTGACCGAGGGCGATGCGCCAGTCGCAGAGATACGTCCAGTACCAGAGGTGCTCGCCGACGAGGGCCAGATCGTCCCGCCGAACGGCCAGGCCGAGGAATGGTCGAGCGACGAACGCGGCCAGCAGCAGCCCATAGTAGAGCGGCAGGATGCGGAAGGCGCGCCGGAGATAGAAGACCCGCGCGCGCTCCGCCGACGGCCGCAGGTCCCAGAGGATCCCGGTGATGAGGTAGCCGGAGAGGACGAAGAAGAGATCGACCCCGGCCCAGCCGATCGCCGTGACCGGGGCGCGCCAGATGTGGAACGCCATGACCATGATCACCGCGATCCCGCGAACGCCGTCGAGCGCGGGGACGTGCCCCGTCTGGACCGCGCCGTCGGCCGCTCTCAGGGCCGCCGTGCGTGTCACGGGTGGCCGGGCGCGATCCTCCGGGGCATCGTCGACGAGGGTGCCGTGGGCGCTCACGTTCAGCCGACGATGGGCGCCGGTCGGGGTCACGTGCCGTTCGTGACGCGCCGGCCGGCGGCCAGCCGGGCCAGCTGCGTCGGCCGCCGTCCAGGTGCTAACATGCAAGCATGCACACCCGTGCCACGGTGGCGGACGCTCCGGAGGCCCGTGACACACGAGCCGCCGAGCGCTACCTCGGGTCGCTCCTGCTCATCGGGACGGTGGTCCTGGGGGTCTGCGCGGCGCTCCACCCGATGCTCCCCGACGCGATCGATCAACAGCTCCGCGTCATGGCGGCGACGCCGTACTGGCGGGCGATCCATGTCGGCATGCTCGCCGGCTCCGCGCTCGTGATGGCCGGCGTCTGGACTCGCGTGATCGGTGACCGCTCGGGCCATCGCGCGGCATTGGCGATCGTCATGCTCTGCATCATTGCGGGGCTGGCGTCCAACGCCCTCAATGTCGCCTACATGGCGCACACGGGCACGCGGTCGGCCGCCCGCTTTGCCACCGGCGACACGACCGCGCCCGGGGCGTTCGCCGCCGGGCACGCGGTATCGCTCGCGGCCGCCGCTGCCGGCAACGTCCTGGTGGCGCTCGGCGCGCTCGCGCTCGGCGTGATCGAAGCGCGCGATCCGCACCGGCCGCGGTGGGTCGCCGCGCTCGCCTGGATCGCGGGAATCGGCGGGATCACGGGGGTCCTGGCGTTCGACCCCGCGAGCCGCGGTGCGGTCGCCGGCGTCGCCCTCTTCGGCGGGTGGTCGGTGGCGACCGGGATTCTGGCCTGGCGGACCCCGGGGCCGCGATCCAGCGCCGGACGCGCTCGCGCAGCCAGCGCAGCTCCTGCCGGACCCCTTTGAGAACGGCCCGAAGGACGAGGAGGATCGGTGACCCGCGGCTGAACGCCGCCGCCGTCGCCCAGAGCGCGCGCGGCGGGAATCGCCGGCCGGGCGCGAGCCCGACGATCTCCTCCCATGTCTCCGGCTCGAGCTTGGCTTTGAAGTGATCCAGCCCCTCGAAGTTGTAGAAGCGACGACCGTGGGCGCGGACGAGATGCAGGGTCAGTCGGAGCCAGAGCGGCATCTGTCGGCGCGGGAACGTGGAATGCTTCGAGAGCGGCGAGAGCCCGAGGGTGACATACTGCGCGCCCCCGGCCGCGAGGGTCCGCATCGCCGCGTCGACGAGAAGCTCGGCCGTGCCGTTCACGGCCCGCTCGCCACGAATGATCTGCTCGATGAGCCACCCGCGTCGCCCCGGGACCGGGGATGCGACCAGGAAGCCGATCACCGTCCGGGCACGCTCGGCCACGAAGACCCGCCGATCCGCGAGTTGACTCAGCGTCTCGGGCTCGACGAGAAAGTGCAGCGGCGGAAGGCCGCGGCCCCGGAGCCACTCATCCAGGCAGCGGCGTAGCGCCTGACTCCCCTCCGCCCGATCCGGAGGCCACTCACCGACCGTGACGCCCTTGTTGCGCGCGCGGTGCAGCTGCGCCCGGAGCGACGCCTTGCGTGCGACGATCTCGGGCCAGCGGGATGGGTTCCAGCTCGGCTGCGCCCCGAAGCCGGCGGCCCCCCACCGGCCCGTCGGAAGGAGGAGCTCCGTGAGCCGCTCGCCAGCGCCGAAGTAGCAGGCGGGGCCGCCGCCGCCCGCATGACTCGCATCGAACTCGTGGACGACCTCCGCGAGACGCGCGGCGGGACAGACCGGTGCCCCGGCCACGATCCGCATCCCGCCGGCCCGCACATAGCCGACGACGGCGTCACCGGCTTCGGCGAACCAGTGCTCGATCCCGGGATTGAGCAGTTGGTACGCGGTAGCGTTCCAGCCATGGGCGAGGATGAGCGCGCGGGCGCGCGCGCGACTCGCCGCCCCGTGGGCGTCGACGGCGGGCGCCGCAGGCGGGTCAGAACGTCGAGACATCGAGGGCGCCGACATCGTCGACGCGCATCGTCTCCGCCGTGTGGTAGGGCTCGCCGTAGCGAGTCCGGATGAGCGATCCGTAGTGTGCCGCGTGGTGGCGCAGGATCTCGATCAGCGGCTCCCCGTTCGGGTAGATCTCTCCCGCCTGCGTCACGCCCCTGAACTGTGAGGCGTAGCACCGCACCGCGGCCAGCTTTGCCTCGAAGACATCGGTGATGTCGACGACGAAGGTCGGTTTGAGCCAATCCTCTCGGAACGACAGGCAGTGGACGACCTTGAACGGACGGTGCGGCGGCAGATCCGGCTCGACCTTCGCGAGCCCGGCGATGAAGCAGGCATCGCGCACCAGCTCCGCCGCGACGCGGTGGTCGGGGTGCCGGCCCTCCCGCGCCGGTGCGATCACGATCCGTGGCCGGTAGCGGCGGATCAGCCGCGCGAGGCGGGCGCGGGTCTCGGGGGTGTTCTCCAGCGCGGCGTCCGGCAAGCCCAGGTTGTCGCGCGCGGCGAGCCCCATCACGGCCGCCGCCTCGGCGGCTTCGGCCTCGCGGAGCGCGCTCGATCCCCTGGTCCCCGACTCCCCCGCGGTGAGGTCGATCACCGCCGTGCGGCGGCCGAACCGACCGGCGCGGAGCAGTGCGCCACTACAGGTCAGCTCGACGTCGTCGCGGTGGGCGGCGATGGCGAGGACGTCGACAGGAGGCGATTCCATACCGGTACAGCGCGCCGCTCGCCCTACTCGTAGTGCAGGGCGGTGACGGGATCGAGGCGCGCCGCCCGAAACGCGGGATAGATGCCGAACAGGATGCCGGTCACGATGCTGCTGCCCACCGCGGCGGCCACCGCGGCGGCGGGGACCGAGGCCGGGACCGATGTCGTCGCCCGCACAGCGAGCGCCAGCCCCCAGCCGACCATCAACCCGGTCATGGCGCCGATGCCGGTCAGGGTGACGGACTCGATCAGAAACTGCCACAGGATCACGAGCTTCGTCGCGCCGAGCGCCTTGCGGACGCCGATCTCGCGAGTGCGCTCGGTCACGCTGATCATCATGATCGCGACCACGCCGACGCCGCCGACCATGAGCCCGACCGAGGCCAGGACCAGGGCCACCAGTTCGATCACACCGAAGACCTTGTTGTACAGCTCGAACAGCCGGTCCTGCGTCAGCACGTAAAAATTGTTGACGGCGGCCGGTCGGAGCCCGCGCAATCCACGAACGGCCGCGATCACATCGTCGATCGCCGCATCGCGGGCGACGCCGGCACGCGGCTTGATCGTGAATCCGGCCTCCTGCTCGCCGACCGCGAAATGCCGGAGCAGTGTCTGGATCGGGATGATCGCCACGGGGCGGTCGCCACCGGTGATGAAGCTGGCGTGATAGTGGTAGAGACCGATGATCTGATACGGGCTGTTGTTGATCGTGATCGTCCGCCCGAGTGGGTCGCCGCCCCGGAAGAGTCGCTCGGCCATCTTGTCGTTGATGAGCGCGACGTGCTCGCCGGCGGCGTTTTCCTGGGTGGTGAAGGATCGGCCCGGATTGATGGACCCGCCGTCGGTGCTCGTCCACCCCGGGCTGAGCCCCTGGATCTGGGCCGCCGGTAGGCGCCGGTCGGCGTACTTGACCGACCCGGCGAAATCGATCTGGACCGTCACACCCGCGAGCGAGGGGAGGCGCCGGAGCGCGGCGGCCTCGCTCAGTCGAAGAGGCGGGTTGTGGATCCAGGGGCAGACCTCGTCCGTTCCATCGCAGTTGTTGAACCCCACCGGATAGCGTTGGAGGAAGAACGTCGTCGCTCCCGCCGACTCGATGTCATGCGCGACGCTGTCGTTCACGCCGTGGATGAAGGCCGCCATGGCCACGACCACGAAGACCCCGACCGCGATGCCCAGAATCGTGAGTGACGCCCGTACCTTGTTGGCCCGGAGTGCGTCGATCGCGATCACCACCCCCTCGAGGAGTGAGCCCACCCGGGCGAGGACGGACATGGCTACTCCTGCCGGAGCGCGGCGATCGGATCGAGCCGCGCGGCCCGACTCGCCGGATACACGCCGGCCAGCATGCCGACGCCCGCGCCGACGGCGACCGCGACGAGGATCGACCAGGGCGCCACCGTCACCGGCATCGGCGTGAGTCGCGTGACCACCTGGGCGAGCCCGACCCCGAGCCCGATCCCGAGGAGCGCGCCGGTGGTGCTGAGCGCGGCCGCCTCGGCCAGAAACTGCGCCAGGATGTCGCGGCGGCGAGCCCCCAGTGACTTCCGGATCCCGATCTCGCGTGTCCGCTCGACGACCGCCACCAGCATGATGTTCATGATCACGATCGCGCTGACGACCAGCCCGATCGCCGGGAGCACGATGGCGGCGAGCACGATGTAGCCCTGGATCGATTGCCAGAACGCCAGCGTCGACGCCGGGGTCGCGAGGGAGAAGTTATCCGGTTGGACGGGCCGAAGCTTGTGCCGCGTCCGCATCACCTGCCGCATCCGCTCCTGGGCGTCGGCCAGCGTGGCATCGTCGGTCGCCTGAACGACGATCGCGTCGACCACCCCGCGCTCGCGGTTGAGGAGTCGGTGGACCGGCGCGCGATACGGTGCGACGACGAACTTGTCGAGTGAGAACCCGAACGTGCTGCCCAGCTTGTCCGCCACCCCCACGACGGTGTACGGCACACCGCCCATCTTCACCGTGCGGCCGATCGGATCGACCGTCGGAAAGTAGTGGCTCTTGACGTCCTGGCCGATGACGGCGACGAGGCTGCCGGACTCCAGCTCCTGGTCGGTGAAGATTCGCCCGCTCACGACCCCCAGGCCCCGGATGGCGAAGTAGTCGCCGGTGACCGCGAACGTGAGCACCTTCTGCGGGCGGGCGTAGGGCGACTCGACGGTGATCTGATCCTCGCTCTCCATGTACCAGCGGGTCCCCGGCGGGAGCGCATCGACGATCGGGTGCAGATCGTCCTCGACGATCCGAGGCCGGTGGACGTACTCGAGCCAGGTCCCGTTGTCCTCGTCGCCGATGTTGATGTTCGGGAAGCGGCGCAGCTCGACGCTGTGGACGGACATCAGCTTGCCCACCAGGTCGTGCTCCATGTAGCTCCCCATCCCCTCGACGACGGCGACCACGGCGATCAGGAACATGACGCCGATCGTCACGCCGAGCAGGGTGAAGATGCTCTTGAGCTTCTGGACGCGGATCTGGTCCAGCGCCATCCGGATCGCCTCGACGAGCGACATCCGGGTCAGCCCGCGGCGCGGAGCGGCGGAGCGAAGCTCGCTGTGGGGTCCCGCCGGTCGTCGCTCGCGATCAGGCCGTCGCGCAAGACGATCACGCGCCGTGCATGGGCGGCGATGTCGGGCTCGTGGGTCACCATGATGACTGTCTGGCCCTGGGTCGCGAGCTCGCCGAAGACGCGCATGATCTCGTCCGATGTCGCCGAGTCGAGATTACCCGTCGGCTCGTCGGCCAGCAAGATCGATGGCCGGTTGACGAGGGCGCGGGCGATCGCGACCCGCTGGCGCTGGCCGCCGGAGAGCTCGTTGGGCCGGTGCGACAGACGGTCGCCGAGCTGTACCCGCTCCAGCGCCTCGGTCGCCCGGACGCGGCGCTCGGCCGCCGGTACGCCGCCGTAGATGAGCGGGAGCTCGACGTTGTGCAGGGCCGTCGCGCGCGGGAGGAGATTGAAGGTCTGGAACACGAACCCGATCTCCCGGTTCCGGATCCGCGCGAGCTCGTTGTCGGTCATCCGGGAGGCGAGCGTCCCATTGAGCCAGTACTCCCCCGCGGTCGGTGTATCGAGGCAGCCGATGAGGTTCATCAAGGTCGACTTCCCCGATCCGGACGGCCCCATGATCGCGACGTACTCGTTGCGACGGACGGCCACATCGACGCCGCGGAGCGCCCGCACGATCTCGCCGCCCATGTCGTAGTCGCGGCGGAGTCCGCGCGTGACGATCACCCAGTCGGCGCTGGGGACCGCTCCGGTCTCGGCGATGACGGCGCGTCGCTCGGCGGTCGTGCTGAGGCCGATGGCCTCTCCCTCCGCGACGCCGGGCTCGGGCGTCATGACTTGGTGGCCGACGCCGGCTCCGGCTTGGCCTCGTGGACCAGCGTCCCGTCCTTGAGGTCGCGGATCGCCTGGTAGGTCCCGCCGACAATCCGCTCCTTCTCGCGCAGGCCGGTCACGACCTCGAAGTACTTGTCGCCGGCGATGCCCACCTTGACGGGCCGGAAGGTCACCCTGTTGTCCGGTCCGACGACGAACACGCCCTCGACGTCGCGTGTGCCCACCTGCTTGGCCGGGGCGGCACGACCCAGCGTCACGGCCGAGTCGCCCCCCGGCAGCGCCTCGTTGTCCCGCACGGTGAGGGCGATGATCGGGATCGACAGCACGTGCGCGCGGGTGTCGGTGATCACCTTGGCGGTCGCCGAGAAGTCCGGGCGCGTGTCGGGCGGCGGGTCGAGGAGCTGGATCGTCACCTCGTAGTCGACCGCCTGGTCGGTCGAGGTCGTGTTGCCCTGAGCCTGGCCGGTCGGCTTGAGCGCGCTGTTGGCGATCTTCGTCACCCGGCCGCGGAAGACGGTGTCGGGGAAGGCGTCGAGCTGCACGAAGGCCGAGTCACCGACCTGGATGTGCGCGACGTCGGTCTCGTCGACCTTCACTTTCGTCTCCAGCACGCTCATGTCGCTGATCGTCAACAGCGTCGCCGCATCCTTGTTCAATGTGCCCTGGATCGCGGTCTCGCCCTGCTCCACGTCGAGGCGCGTCACCTTGCCGCTCATCGGGGCCCGGATGGTCGTCTTGCTGAGCGCACTCTCGGCGTCCTGGAGGGCGGCGATCGCCTGGTCCACCTGATCGCGCGCCGCCTGGCTGGTCGCCGTCCCCACGTCCATGCTGGTCCGGAGCTGCTCGAGCTGCTCGTCGGAGACGAGCTGCGGGTTGCTCTTCTTGATCTGCGCCGACCGCTGGTAGGTGCGCTCCGCCTGCTGGGCGTTGGCCTCCGCCTGGAGCGCCTGGGCCCGTGCGGCCGCGAGCGCCGCCCGCGCCCGCTCGACCGCCGCCTGGTAGGTCGCGGGGTCGATCTGGACCAGCAGCTGTCCCTTGGTGACGGTCTGTCCTTCCTTCACTGCCAGGGTGATGATGCGCCCGGAGATGTCGGCGCTCATGTCTACCTTGGTGTGCGGGCGGACCTGCCCGCTCGCGGTCACCGACGCGACCAGGTCACGCCGCGCCACTGGCTCGATCCGGACGGCGACGCTCTTGGGCCCCCGCGTCGCCGCGACGGCAATCGCCGCCACGGCGACGACCAGGCCGATGACTCCGAGGATGGACCACTTCGCGCGTCGCGTCATACGGGTTCCCGAGGCGGGCATGGGCGTGGGGACACGGAGGGATGGAGAGGCCCGCGGGCACCCCGGTGTGCCGGGATCAATGTAGCGGACGTCCGACCGCGCTCTCGAGCGCCGCGAACGCCTTGTGGAAGTCGTACACGGCGGAGATCCGGTCGTTCTCGGCCCGCTCGTACGCCGCCCGCGCGTCGGTCACTTCGAGGAACGTCGCCGCACCGACCCGATACCGCTCCTCGGCCAGCGCGAGCGCCTGCCGGGCGGCGCTCGCGTTCTGCTCCTGGAGCTCGACGGTGCGGACCGACGTCGTGAGTGTGAGATAGGCGCTGGTCACGTCGGCCGTGAGCTGGAGCTCCCGGGCGCGCTCGTTGTACCGCGCGTTCGCGCGGTCGACCTCCGCCTGC
This sequence comes from Gemmatimonadota bacterium, assembly GCA_021324635.1. Lineage (GTDB taxonomy): Bacteria > Gemmatimonadota > Gemmatimonadetes > Gemmatimonadales > Gemmatimonadaceae > Palsa-1248. The sequence goes on along the minus strand of JAJPIS010000084.1, from coordinate 12,321 downwards.
TCGACCTGTTGCTCGCGCTGGAACCCGTTGAAGATCGGCAGCGAGATGACGGCCGTGATCGAGCGGGGGATGCTCTGGAATCCGAACGGGAACTGGCGATTGCTCGACCGGATGGCCGCGATCTGCGCCGGGCTCAGCGTGCTCGGCCCACAGGTGCGCGACGGCAGCCCGGCGGCGCGACCGATGGTGTCCAGTGTCAGGCAGCTCCCGTACTGGCTCGCGACCTGCTGCGCCGCCGCCCCGACCAGGAAGTTGTCGTTCGTGTACTGAAACGTGTACCCGCCGACGCCGGTCTGCACCTGGAGGGTCGGCGTGTACTGGCCCTCGGCGCGATGGACGCCGACGTCGGCCGCGTGCTCGCGCGCGCGGAGGGCGTTCACCTGTGGGTTGGCACGACGGGCGAGATCGAGGAGGCTATCGAGCGGGAAGCTCGGCATCCGCACCGGAAAGGCGTCCACGAGTCGGACCCCCGCTGGTTGCGCGACGCCGAGCTGCTGGAAGAGCCGCAGCTTGTCGATCTCCGTCAGGTTGTGCGCCTGGAGCGCCTGCACCTGCTGCTGTCCCAGCGTCACCGCGGCGCGCTGTTGATCGAGCGGCGTTGCGCTCCCGACGGCGACTCGCGCGCGCGCAAGCTCGAGCTGCGCCTGATCGTCCGTCACGAGGCTGTCCTGAAGCGTCGCCTTGGCCTGGTCTTCGAGCACGGTGACGTACTGTTGGGCGACCGCACTCTCGAGCACCTCGCCCTGGCCGGCCACGTCCGCGTCCGATGCGTCGCGGACCGCCCGCTCGTACGCGGGCGTCAGCAGTGTGCTCGCGCTCAACGTGTAGTTGACCCCGAGCTGGTACTGCGACTGCATGATATCCGACCCGGCACCCAGGAACGACCCGCTGAAGGGAAGTTGCCCGCTCGCTTGATACTGCCCGGTGAGCGACGCCGAGAGCTGGGGGAAGAGCTGGCCGTACGCCGCCCGGACGCTGGCGCTCGCGGCCCGCCGTGCGGCGACGCTCTGGAGGAACGTGGGGTTGTTGCGGTGCGCGAGGCGGAGGGCGTCGGCGAGTGTCAGTACCGGCCCGGCGGAGTCGGACCCGGCGGCCGACCTCCCGACCGGCGCGCCCGCAGGGGCGCCAGCCGTCCCCTGCGCGGAAACCGGTACGGCCCCGAGCGATACCACGGCGATCATGTACGACAGTCGCATCCTGTCTCGTCCTGTGAAGGCGCTGGAGGGGCTGCCACGGCCCGGGCACCCTACGCGCGTGATCCGCGCGCGGTTTCAGCCTCCGACCGGCGGCCCGGGCGCGGAAGACCGGTGCCGGTGGCCCTAGTGAGGGATCTCATCCCGGATCGCCGAGATGCCCCGGGCCGGCAGGGTCACCCGCAACACGCGGCCCGTGTCGTCCGTCCAGACGTCGCGCACGTCCTCTGGCCCCGCCAGCGGCTCCCCCGTCACCCGCCTCCCGCCGTTCCCGCCGTTCCCGCCGTTCCCGCTCTGCGCGCCCGGGGCGAGCGCCCGCTGGGCGCCCCCCCTCGGTTCTGTCCGCCCCGGCTCCCCCATGGTCCCCCCCGCTCCGGTCGCCCCCGCTGGCCCGCCCGGGCCCAGGACCGTGATCTGGATGTGTACGGCACTGACCGGCTGTCCTCCGATCTGAACGGTCTCGCGGGGCGCGACCATCCGGACCGTTGCCGGCTCGACGTCGCCGCTCGAGGGCAGCAGGAGCGCGATCGGCGCCCCGCTCGCCCCGACGCCCGGCGCGTCCTCGGGCGACATGCCGGCCGCGGGGGGCCGGGCGATGAAGTAGTAGTGGGCGAACAGGTCGGTCTCCAGCAGCCGCACCTTCGCCGGCACGAGGAGCTCCCGGTCGGACTCGCCGCGCAGGCTCTGGATGTGCACCCGCGCACGCTGCCGGCTGATCTCGAGGGTCAGCAGCTCCTGGCGTCGGGCGCCGCGCTCGACTTCGAGCTGATAGCGCAGGGGCGCGCCGCTCGCATCAGTGCGGAGCAACGGGATGAGACGGCGGTCAGCATAGACGACCGTGCCCGTGGCCACGAATCCCCCATCCGGCGGCGGGAGCCGGCGGATCGCGAACTCCTCGCGGCCGAGTCTCGTGGCACCCTGAAAGACGGTGAACGTCCCGGCATCCACGACGGCCGCCTGTCCGGCGGGCGTCGCGGCCGGCCCCTCAGCCGCCCGTGGGCCCGCGACGGTTCGGGACGCCGACGGGTCGGCCGCGAGCGGGGGAAGCGCCGCGAGCACGGCGACTCGGGCGCAGCGCCCGATCACGCGGTGTGCCCGCCGCCCGGTCGACACCGCGCGGCGCGATGTCACGCGGGAGGTGGGCGGGACGGCCCGGGGTGGCAGGGCGGGCGAGGAAGGCAGGAGGGCCGGGGCCAGCGGTGGCACGTCAGGGCGCCGGAGACGGCATGGTGAAGATGCGGGCCGCGATCCTGTCGCGGATCTCGCCATAGAGTGCCGCGCCGTGACCGGCTGTCGCCAGGGTCGGGTCCGCCGACGGAGCGGAGCGCTGCGCGCCTCTCGCGCGTGCACGACGGGCGAAGATCCGTCGCCGAGCGGGAACGTGCGGGGTATAATCCTGCGCCAGCCGCATGTCTACCAATTGGGGGGCCAGGAAGAGCATCAACGACGTGTCCGCCGCGCCGCCGCGCCGCCAATCGGCCGACCCGTTCTCCGGTTCGGCAGTCCGAATGATCCCGGCGTCGACCACACGCACGCGAGCCTCCATCGTCATCACGGTGGCCAATGCCTCGCGGTGGGCGTCGTCACCGTTGGCGGTGAGAAGGATGAACTCCCGGATGCCACCGCGCTCCCAGGAGGCGAGCAGATCGTTGAGCAACAGGTGCAAGGTCTTCTTGCGAACGGAGCCTTCACGCGGCACGCCGTGCGTCGCCTCGTCGCTGGCGCCATACTCCAACGTCGGCGCCCGCAGGATGCCGAACTCGCCGGACAGGTCATCCGCCAGGCGGCTCACGAGGATTGTGTCGCATCCGACCGGCAGGTGCGGCCCGTGAACATCGCAGGTGCCGATCGGAACGATGAGGCGCGGGTCGCCCGCCACGATGGCGGCGACGCGCTCGAGCGACAGCTCTTTCAGTCGTAGCGGAGTCGCCATTCTCGACCGTCGAGGACCACCTCTCCCGCCAACCGTCGCCTCCGCCTCCGCGCGGCCCCGGTGGTGGCCGGCGGCGGCCGGTGCCGCGCTCCTCGCCGGGGCGGGGTGGCTGCGCGATCCCGCCATACCTTACCTCCTTGTCGCCGGGGCCGCCACCGCGGCGACCGTGGTGGCGACGGTGTCTCGCCGCGACTGGGCAGCGCGGGTCGCCGCCGCGGCCCTCGTCGTCTTCTGCATCGTGGCCGCGTTCGGTCAGGCGGCCCTCGTCCGCGTCGAGACGCGCTGGCCCACGATGGCAGGCGAGACGATGCGCCGGAGCGCCGGCGAGATGCAGCGCACGCTGTCGGCACTCGCCAGCGACCTGCGCCGCGATGCCGAGGCTGCCCTGCGCGCCCCGGCCGAGCCCCGGGCGGCGTTTGCGGCCCTCGCGGCGCTCCCCTCCGGGGTAGGCGATCGCGGCGTCGTCCTGGTGCGGGGCGGCCGTCCGGCGGCGTGGTCCGGCAGGGTCTGGCTGCCTCTCGACTCCAGCGCCGCGCCCTACGCGGTCATCCGGAGTCCCTTCTACGTCGCGATCCAGGCGACGGTCGCGCAGGGCAGGGAGCGCGCAGTCGCGACGGCGCTGGTGCATGCGGAGCCGCCCGCGGATCGCCTGGCGCACCCGCTCGACGAAGCCGTCGCGGCGCGCGCGGGCGTCGACGGGTTCGCGCTCGTCCTGCCGTCGGCTGGTGTCGCGCCGGATAGCGCTGAGGCGACGGCGGCGTTCGCGCCCGGCGGTCTGCCGCTCCTGACGATGCGGGCGGTGCCGCTGCGGGCCGATGAGGCGCGGGAGGCCGCGGCCCAGCGTGCCAAGAGCCGGGGCGCGCTCGCGTTCGCGCTCGCGTTCGTGGCGTTCATCGCCGCCGAATGGCGTCGACACGGTCGCACATGGTGGCGGCGTGTCGCCGCACTCGTGGTACCGCTGGCGGCCCTGGCGATCGTTCCGCTCAACGCGTTCTCCAATGCGAGCCGCCTGTTCGACCCGACGTATTTCTTCTCACCCGTGGGCGGGCCGTACACGGCCAGCGTCGGCGCGCTCGGGGTCACCGGTGCGCTCGCCCTGCTCGCCGGACTCGCGGCCGCCCGCGCGCGGTGGCGCGTCGGCCCGCCCCTCGGCGCCGGCGCCGCGGCCGTGGTGGCGAGTGTCGGCGCCGTGCCCGTTCTCCGCGACGTCGCGAGCGGGATCACGCCGCCCGGTGCCTCGGTTCCCCTCGTCCTCTGGGTCGGGTGGGAGGTCGCGCTCGCCCTGCTCGTCACCGCGCTGCTCGTCGTCGGCTACGCGGCCGCCCGCGGCGTGCTCGATCGGCGGCAGGGCCTCCCGCCAGCGGTGGCGATCGCGCTCGCCGCGACCGCGGCCGCGATCGGTCCCTCCCTCTGGTCGACGCCGGCCGGCTGGCCGCTCTGGTATTGGGTGGCCTGGGCGCTCGCCGCCCTCGCCGCGGCCTTCACCCGCCGCTCGACGTGGGGCATGGCGCCGGCGGCTGTCGTCGCCGCCCTCTGCGCGGCGATCGTGGTCTGGGGGACCACCGCCGAGAAGCGCGTCGTCCTCGCCGAGCGCGATCTCGCCGGGCTCTCCGTGCCCGATCCGGAGGCGGCCGCACTCCTCGAGCGGTTCGGGGCCCAGGTGGCCGCGGACGGGCTCCCCGTGGATCGCGCCGACTTGCTCGGCCGGTACGCGCGCTCGGATCTGGCCGCGGCCGACTACCCGGTGCGCCTCGCCCTCTGGTCACCGGCCGGCGCCGAGACGGCTCACCTCGAGCTGGCGCGCTTCGACACGGATACGGCGGGCGTCCAGGCGGCGGTGGCCACCGCTCGGCGCCGCGGGGCGATGGTCCTGACCGATGTCGCCGGATTTCCGGGCGTCCAGCTCGTGCTCGCCGTCCCCGGCCCCCGGGGCGCCGCGATGACCGCCGTCGTCGCGCCGCAAACGCGGCTCATCCCGCCCGATGCCTTCGCCTCGCTCGTTGGTCTCGCCCCGGACGCCGGGGGCACGCCGCCCTACGCGATCTCGCTGCTCGAGGTGGCGCCCGGCCGCTTCGAGGGCGAGCCGCCCCCCCCGGACACCGAGCCGGTGGTTGGGGCCGGCGCAGCCGAGGCCAGCGAAGCCGCGGCCAGCCAGGCCGGGGCAGGGCATCCGCCGAGCGGCTCGCCGGCCGAGTCGGCGGCGGCCGCCGCGGCAGTGGCCGCGCCGACCCCGCCCGGGGCGGTGCCGATCCGTTGGACGCGGCAGGGCAGTAACCTGCACGGCGATTGGCGCATGCCGAGCAGTCAGGGTCCGGCGCGCGCGCACGTGGACGTGGCGCTTCGCCCCTTCGATGCCCTGGTGCAGCGGGCGGTCCTGCTGGTCGTCGTCGACCTGCTCGCCGTCGCGCTCCTCTGGGCACTCAGCGTCGCCGGGGGCGGCGTCCTGCTCCGGTGGGCACGCGGCCACGCACGGCGCTGGCTCGGCAGCTATCGCGGCCAACTCACGGTCGTGATGTTCACGTTCTTCGTCGTGCCCGCAGCGCTCTCCGCCGTCTGGTCGTATCGGCGCCTCCGCAGCGACACGGCCGAGGAGCGCGCCGTGCTCGTCTGGCAGGCGCTGCGCGCCGCCGCGACCGGCGGGCTCGACGCGCTGCCCGCCGACGCCGAGCGGGTCGGCACGCCGCTCCTGCTCTACGAGGACGGAATGCTGAGCGCTACCAGCGATAGCCTGTACCAGGCGCTCGCTCCGCTCGGGCGGTTCCTCCGCCCCGACGTCGAGTTGGGGCTCGTCCGCGGGAATGCGGTGCGCGCGAGTCGCACCCAGTCGCTTGGCGGCGTCCCGGTGCTCTTCGGCTACCGCGCGGTCGATGCCCCCGACGGGCAGCGGGTCGTGCTCGCCGCGCCCGCGCCCGGGGACGAGGTGGGTCTGGACGCGCGGCGCACCGATCTCGGCATCCTCGTCTGCTTCACCACCGTGCTCGGTGCCGCGGCCGCGCTCTGGCTCAGTGGGCTCGTCGCCCGCCAGCTCGCCCGTCCGATCGAGGGACTGCGCCAGGCGGCGCTCGCGCTCGCGGGCGGCGAGCGCGAGCCCCGACTGGCCGGCGATCCGCCGACCGAGTTCAAGCCGGTGTTCGCCGCGTTCCGGCGCATGGCGGCCGATTTCGGCGAGAGCCAGCGCGTGCTGGCGTGGGGCGAGATGGCGCGCCAGATCGCGCACGAGATCAAGAACCCACTGACGCCCATCCGTCTCGGTGTCCAGCACCTCCAGCGGGCCCGCGCAGCCGGACGGCCGGATTTCGATCGGATCCTCGATCAGAACGCCGAGCGGATCCTGGCCGAGATCGACCGGCTCGATCGCATCGCGCGCGCCTTCAGTCGCTACGGCTCGGCGCCCGCGGAGCGCCCCCCGGGCGAGCCCACCGAGCTCACGGCCGTCGTGCGCGACGTCGTGGCGCTCGAGCGGCTCGGGACCGGCGCCCCGCCATCGGCCGGCGACGCCGCCAGTGCCCGCACATCACGCGGGGGCCCGTCACCGCCCGCCGTCGACGGGGGCGTCGCCTGGGTGCTGTCGGGGGACGACCGCCCGACCGTCGTACACGCACGGAGCGACGAGCTCCGCGAGGTGCTGCTCAATGTGCTGGAGAATGCGCGGCTGGCACGCGCCCGCCGCGTCACCGTGACGATCGAGCGCGAGGGTTCGGACCAGGAGTCGCGGGGCGGGTCGGGCACTGCGCGGGCGCTCGTCGTGGTCGATGACGACGGCGACGGCATCCCGGCCGACGCGCTGCCACGGATCTTCGAGCCGCACTTCTCGACCCGCACGAGTGGCAGCGGGCTCGGTCTCGCCGTCAGCCGCCGGATCGTCGAGAGCTGGGGTGGCACGATGGCGGTCGAGAGCGAGCCGGGGCGGGGCACCCGGGTGAGCATTGCGTTAGTGTTACGAGGCGCATGAATGGTCTGAACCAGACGACCCGCGAGCTGCCCGCGCACCTGAGCGGCTGGCAGCTCCCGGTGGATTGGCGGTGGGGAGCCTCCGGCGTCGCCAGCGAATATCGGCACGCGCAGGAAGTGGTCGATGCCCTCGGGCGCTCGCTCGCCCTCGTGACCGCGCCCAACCCGGACCATCACGCCTGGCTGGCCGCCGAAGCTCGGCACCTGGCCCACCTGAGCCACCCGTCGGTCCCGACGACGTACCATTACTGGTCCGTCAACCGCGACGTGTCGCGCGGCCCCGGGTATCTCCGCCGCTGGATCGAGGGCGAGACCATCGCGGCGCGCATCGCGCGGCTCGGCGCGAACGACGTGCCGTACGTCATCCAGGTCCTCCGTGCCGCCGCCGGCGCCCTCTCGTACCTGCACGACAGTGGCTTCGTGCACGGGGACGTCGCGCCGGAGACGGTGTGGGTGACGCCGACGCGTCGGCTGTGGTTGCTCGGCTGGCAGTGGGCCTTGCCGCGGGACGCGATCCCGGCCGGCCTCGCCCCGGACCGGCGGTGGATGCCCGCGCCTCCCGAATGGGAGGACGGCCGATGGGCACCGGACGCGCGCAGCGACCAGTGGCAGTTGGCGGCGCTTTGCTTTGCCCTGCTCACGGGCGAGCATCCGCCGGCGCGGGATGTCCCGCCCATCCGGTGGGTGCGCCCCGAGTGCCCGCAGGGGCTCGCGATGGTGCTCGATCGGGCGCTCATGCCATCGCCGGAGGCCCGCTTTCCGTCGCTCGTCGCGCTCCTCCGCGCGCTCGAGCGGATCGGCGCGCCGACCGCCACCCAGGCGCTCGGTGAAGGGGAGGACGGCGATGTCGCCGAACGGGGCGCCGAGCAGCGCCTTCGCTGGGCGCTGGGCGAAGACTACGAGGTGCTCTCACCACTCGGGTCGGGGACCTTCGGGTCGGTCTGGCGCGTCCGGGATCTCTCCCTGGAGCGCGAGGTGGCGCTCAAGATGCTGCATCCGCGCGTGGCGCGTGACGACGCGGCGGTGGAGCGCTTCCGTCGCGAGGCGCAGTTGGCGGCGCAGTTGGCGCACCCGGCGATCGTGCCCATCTACGATTGGGACCGGCGCGGCGAGGTGGCCTGGTACACGATGGAGCTGGCTGAAGGGGGATCGGTCGCGGAGCTGATCGTGCGGAGCGGACCGCGGCCGCTCGCTGAAGTGGCGCCCCAGGTCGATCTCATCCTCGATGGACTGAGCGCCGCACACGGCAGCGGCATCGTGCATCGCGACCTCAAGCCCGAGAACATCCTCATCGATCGCTACCGCCGGTGGCGCATCAGTGACTTCGGTATCGCGCACATTCCCGGCGAGACGCCGGGCGGACCGACCGGCACTCCGGCGTTCGCCGCCCCCGAGCAGTTGCTCGGCGAGCCGCAGGGCGCCAGCGCCGACTGCTTCGCCATCGCCGCCATCGTCGCCTTCGCGCTCTCGGGACGCCCGCCGTTCGGCGACGGCGACGCGCGCTCGATCCTCGCCCGCCAACTGGCGGGCGAGCTGAGCTTCGAGGGCTACCATGAGGCCCTCGCCGCCTGGCTCGCCCAGGGGCTCGCCGCGGCCCCGGACGCCCGGTTCGCCGATGCGGCGGCGATGCGTCGGGCCTGGCAGACCGCGATCCGCACGGTGGCGCGCGCCGAGCGGCGGGCCGGGTGGTGGCGCCGCCTCGTGTTCGGGCCGCCCGTTCCGGCGATCCGGTCGCCTGCGCCACTCCCCCTGTCGCCGGCGGGGCGCGGAAGCTGAGCCGCGGGCGAGGGCCGACCCGCAGCCGGACGCGGCGCGCGTCGGTCGACCGGTCCGCTATTCGGTCGTCGCCCCCGCCGTGGCGCCGGCCGGCGCGAGGCTCGCGGGCGTCCCCGGTCCGACGGTCGCGGCCCGGCGGATGGTCTTGATGTTGGTGAACTCGCGCAGGCCGAAGTGCGAGAGCTCACGGCCGTATCCGGAGTGCCGGACGCCGCCGAAGGGATAGCGCGGGTCCGAGGCCACCATGCTGTTGATGAAGACCTGTCCCGCCTCGATCGATTCGGCGAACAGCTCGGCCTCGGCGCGGTCCGTCGTCCACGCGCTGGCGCCGAGCCCGAACGCGGTGTCGTTGGCGATACGCACCGCATCCGCGGCGTCCCGGGCGCGAAAGACCGTCGCCACCGGGCCGAACAGCTCCTCGCAGGCGGCCGGCGAATCGGCGGGCGCATCGACGAGGACCTGCGGCGCGTAGTAGCTGCCGCGGCCGCGCATCGGCCCACCTCCGACGAGCTCGCGCGCCCCCGCGACGACCGACCGTGCCACCTGGTCGGCGAGGTCCCGAACGATCTGCGGCGTCGCGAGGGGCCCGAGCTGCGTTTCCGGGTCCACGGGATCACCGATCCGGAGCGCCGTGAGCCCGGCGGCGAACCGATCGATGAACTCGTCGGCGACCGCGTCGGCCACGATGAAGCGCTTCGCGGCGATGCACGATTGGCCGTTGTTGATCGTGCGGGCGGTGACCGCCACGCGGGTCGCCTGTGCCAGATCGGCGCTCGGCATCACGATGAACGGATCGCTCCCGCCCAGCTCCAGCACTGTCTTCTTGAGATGATGGCCGGCGGCCGCGGCGACCGAGCGTCCCGCGGCCTCGCTCCCCGTCAGCGTCACCGCGGCCACCCGCGGGTCGCCGATGATCCCGCCCACCCGCGCCGACTCGACCAGGAGGGCCTGAAAGACGCCCTCCGGTGCGCCAGCCCGGCGGAACAGATCCTCGAGTGCCAGCGCGCACTGTGGGACGTTGGAGGCGTGCTTGAGCAGCCCGACGTTGCCGGCGCAGAGCGCCGGCGCCGCGAAGCGGATGACCTGCCAGAAGGGGAAGTTCCACGGCATCACCGCCAGCACGGCGCCGACCGGCTGGAAGCGGATCTCGCCGGCCAGCCGGCCCGACCCGTCGTCGTCGCCCCGCTCGGGGGCGACGAACGTCACCGCGCGGTCGGCGAAATAGCGGCAGGCGAGCGCGCACTTGTCCACCTCGTCGCGCGCCGCGGTGAGCAGCTTCCCCATCTCGGTCGTCATGAGCCGCGCGAAGCCGTCACGCTCGGCCGCCAGGATCTCCCCGGCGCGGGCGACGATCGAGGCCCGCTCGGCGACGGTGCGCCGGCGCCACTGGGCGTACGCGCCGGCCGCGAGCGCGAGGCGCCGCTCGAGCTCTCCGTCAGTCAGCGGATCGAACGTGCGAAGCGTCTCGCCCGTTGCCGGGTTGATCGTCGCGATCGTCATAGCGTGAGCGGCCGGGGCCAGTCCGGATGCGTGCAGATTGACCGCGGCGCCGCGGTTGCGAAAGAGGGTCCGCCTCCGCGGGGTCGCCGACGTGCCCCCGGCCACCCTGGTGCGACCCCGGCCGCCCCCGCCGACCCGCCCTCGACGAACGCACCCGGAGCGGCCGCGAGCGGGGGCGCCCCGACCGGCGCGACCAGTACCGAGGTCATCCGCTGCATAGCCCGTCCTCCACCCATGGACACCCCGATCCGCCACCGGCCGCCCGGCCAGGATCGGCCGCGCAGTGCAAGCGCCGGGCCGACGACGGGGCGCATCCGGTGTGCTCCGACTGACGCTGCGCTGACGGAGGCGCGCGACGATCCGCGCATGATCGCCGCGGTCCGCTCCGCCGCCGTCATCGGCATCGACGCATACGACGTGACGGTCGAAGTCGACGCCGCGCTCGGGTTGCCGGCGTGGACCATCGTCGGGCTCGCCGCCGGCGCCGTACGCGAGAGCCGCGAGCGCGTCACGTCCGCGCTCATCAACGCCAACTTCTCCGTGCCGCCGCGCCGAGTGACCGTCAACCTCGCGCCGGCCGATGTCCCGAAGACGGGGACGGCCTTCGACCTCCCGATCGCGCTCGCCCTGCTCATGGCGACCGGACAGCTTCCGCCCGACGCGGCCGACGGGCTCACCGTGGTCGGCGAGCTCGGGCTCGATGGCAGCATCCGCGGCGTCCGCGGCGCACTCCCCCTGGCGCGGCATCTCGCGCGCACACCGGAGCGCACGCTCGTGCTGCCGCCGATCAATGTCTCCGAGGCCGGGCTCGTCACCTCCGTCCGGCTGGCGGCACTCCCGGCGCTCGGCGCGCTCGTCGACGCGCTGCGCCGCGACGCGCTGCCAGCCGCCGATCGGCCCGCCGTGCGCGCGCGCCCCGTCCCCCGAGCGGCCGTCGACTTCGCCGACGTCGCCGGGCAGCCCAGCGCGAAGCGGGCGCTCGAGGTGGCCGCCGCCGGTGGACACAACGTGTTGCTCGTCGGCCCGCCTGGCGCCGGCAAGACGATGCTCGCGCGGCGCCTGCCGACGATTCTTCCACCGCTCACCGAGCCGGAGGCGCTCGAGGTCATCGCCGTGCATTCGGTAGCCGGGGTGCTCGGGCCCGACGAGCCCCTCCCGCCCTCGCGACCCTTTCGCGCGCCGCATCACACCGTCTCCGGCGCGGGCTTGCTCGGCGGCGGTTCCACGCCGCGCCCGGGCGAGGTGAGCCTCGCCCACCACGGCGTGCTCTTCCTGGACGAGCTGCTCGAGTTCCCGCGGACCCTCCTCGATGGGATGCGGCAGCCGCTCGAGGATGGTCGGGTCGTGATCGCGCGCGCCCGGTGCGCGGTGACATACCCGGCGCGGTTCACCCTCATCGCGGCCACCAATCCGTGCCCGTGCGGGCACGCCGGCGATACGCGGCTCCCCTGTCGGTGCACGGCGCGAGCGGTCATCCGCTACCAATCGCGGCTCTCCGGGCCCCTCGCCGACCGCATCGATGTCCACGTGCCGGTCCCCGCCGTTCCGGTTCGCGCCCTCGCCCGCCGCGACGGCGACATGACATCCGAGCAGATGCGCCAGCGGGTCGAGCGCGCCCGCTCGCGCCAGCATCACCGCTTTGCCGGCAGTGCGGCCGGCCCGCCGATCGCCTGCAACGCGCACGCGCCCGGGCGCTGGCTCGAGTCGCACACCGAGATCGACGGCGCGGCGCGCGAGCTGCTCGCGACCGCCGCCGAGCGGCTCTCGCTGTCGGCACGCGGCTATCACCGCGTGCTCAAGGTCGCGCGCACGATCGCCGATCTCGACGGCGAGGCCGCGGTCACGACGTCGGCGGTCGCCGAGGCGCTGCGGTACCGCCCGCCCGACGCGCGCCCCGATGCGCTCCCCGATGCGCGCCCCGAGGCTGATGGGGGACCCAGAGGGGGAGAGGGAGGGGGAGGGGGAGGG
>JAJPIS010000009.1 GCA_021324635.1 Gemmatimonadota bacterium | reverse complement strand
TCTTGATCTGGAGGTCGGTCGTCACCCCGACGAGCTGCGGCATCGCCTTGAGGCGAGCCTCGAGCGTCTGGGCGACGTTCTCCAGCTCGTGCAGATGCGGCCCCTGCAAGGTGAACTGGTAGAGGCTCTTCGAGCCGCGGCCGCCGACGCGGATCGCCGGCTGATTCTGCACGAAGGCAGCGATCCCCGGCACGGTGTTGAGCTTCGGCATGAGCTCGGCTGCGACCGAGTCCGCGCCGATGTGGCGGTCCCCCGGGCGCCGGCCGAGCGGCTTGAGCACCAGGTACACACGCCCCTGGTTGGCCGAGCCCATCGACCCGACGGACGACATGATCGACTTGACGTTCGGGTCCGCGAGCAGGATGTCGTTGATCCGCCGCTGGAGTGGGAGGATGGCATTGAACGAGATCCCCTCCGCCCCCTCGGTCGTGACCATCAGCTGCCCCGTGTCATCGCTCGGGAAGAGCCCCTTGGGGATCACCGCAAAGAGCGTCACCATGATCACGAGCGTCGCGGCCGAGAGACCGAGCATGTACGGCCGGTGCCGCATCGTCCAGACGAGGCTCCGCTCGTAGGTGTGCAGCACGGCGTTGAACGCCCGCTCCGACCAGTCGTGGATCCGGCGGATGGGGCCGACCGCTGTCCCTCCGCCGGCCGCGGTCGGCTCCTGGCCCGAGCGGTGGACGGCGCTCAGGAAGCGGCTGCACAGCATCGGGGTGAGGGAGAGCGAGACGCAGCCGGAGACGAGGATCGCCACCGCGATCGTCACCCCGAACTCGTGGAACAGCATCCCCACGAGCCCCCCCATGAACATGATCGGGATGAAGACGGCCGCCAGCGAGGTCGTCATCGTCACGATCGTCGGGCCGACCTCGGCCGCCCCATCGTAGGCGGCCTGGAGCCGGGGTTTGCCCATCTCCATGTGGCGGACGATGTTCTCGAGCACGACGATGGCATCATCGACGACGAAGCCGACCGACAACGTCAGCGCCATGAGCGAGAGGTTGTCGATGCTGTAGTCGAGGAGGTACATGACCGAGAAGGTGCCGATGATGGACATCGGCAGCGCCAGGCTCGGGATCACCGTGGCCGAGACGTTCCGCAGGAAGACGAAGATCACCAGCACCACCAGCACCAGCGTCAGGATCAGCGTCGACCGGACGTCGTGCACCCCGCGGTTGATCGAGACGGCCCGGTCGTACGCCACCTTGAGCGTCACATCGGGTGGGATCTGGCCCCGGATCTCATCGAGCACCGCCTGGACATCGCGCGTCACCTGGACCGTGTTCGTCCCCGGCTGGCGCATGACCGCCAGCATGATGGCCCGCTGATTGTTGAACCACGCGGCGGTGCGGTTGTTCTGGACGTCGTCGGTCACGCGCGCGACGTCGCCCAGGTAGACCGGGGCGCCATGTCGGTAACTGACGACGATGCGGCTGAACTGGGCCGCGTCGTGGAGGTTGCCGGTCGCCTGGACGGTGATCGACCGGGTGGGGCCCCACATGATGCCGGTGGGGAGGTTCACGTTCTGCGTGTTGATGGCGGCCGTGACCTGGTCGACCCCGATCTGCCGGGCGACGAGCGCCGGCTGATCGAGCGCGATCCGGACCGCGTACTTCTGCTGCCCCCAGACCATCACCTGGGAGACGCCGTTCACCATCGAGATGCGCTGCGCGATCGTCGTCTCACCGAGCTCGTCGAGCACCGACAGCGGTTCGACCGCCGAGGTGAGCACCATGAACAGCACCGGCGCGGCGGCCGGGTTCTGCCGGAAGAACGACGGCGGGATGATCCCGGTCGGGAGATGCACCAGCGCTTGCGAGATGGCGGCCTGCACGTCCTGGGCGGCCGCATTGATGTTGCGGTCGAGGGCGAACTGGATGGTGATCGAGGTCGAGCCGAGGACGCTCGACGACGTCATGTTGTCGATGCCGGCGATCGTCGAGAGCTGCTTCTCGAGCGGTGTCGCGACCGACGCCGCCATCGTCTCCGGGCTCGCGCCCGGGAGGCTCGCGTTGACGTTGATCGTCGGGTAGTCGACGTTCGGGAGATCGCTCACGGGCAGCTTCGTGTACGCGATCAGGCCGAAGATCAGCACGCCCAGCATGACGAGTGTCGTCATGACTGGGCGTCTGATGAAGAGTGCCGTGAGTCTCATCCCGAGCCGGTACCGGCGCCCGGCGCCGCGACGCCGCCCGCCCCCGGCGGGACGAGCCCGCGCACGTTCACCTTCGCGCCCGGCGTGAGCCTGGACTGGCCGTCGGTCACGACCTGATCTCCCTCAGCCAGCCCCGACGCGATGACGGCGACATTGGCCGACGTCCGCTCGACCGTCACCGGCCGCTGGCGCGCCGTCCCCGACGCGTCGACGAGATAGACATAGTTCCCCTGCTGTCCCGTCATCACCGCCTGCGCCGGCACGACGAGCGCGTTCTGCTGCACGAACAGCCGCAGCGTCGTCGCGACGAACTGGCCCGGCCAGAGCGTGCCCGCCTGGTTTGGGAACGTTCCCTTGAGCAGCACCGTCCCGGTGGTCGTGTCCACCTGATTGTCGATGAACGTGAGCGTGCCCTGAACCGGCGCGGGGGCGGGGACGCCGGGGAGCCCGGGCATCGAGCCGGAGGAGCTGCCCCCCGCGGGGCGCGATCCCGCACCTCGCATTCCGCTGCCGGTCTCGCCGCCGGACTGACCGAACGAGGACCCGGGTGACCCGACGGGTGCGGCGCTGCCCGCGCCGCCCTGCCCGGTCATGCCGGACCCCGCGGCCCGGCCGCTTCCCGGCGCATCCGGGCCCGCCGCCGACGTGCCGCTCGTGGAGCCAAGGGGCGGTCCGCTGGGCGGTCCGCTGGGCGGCCCACTGGAGGGCCCGCTGAGGGGCCCGCTCGGCGACTGCCCCCCGCCCCGTCCGGCTCGCCCGCGCCCGCCCGGCGCACCGGCGCCATCGTCGACCGTGTTACTGGCCGCGGGGTCGGCCGCGGCCGCGTCGCTCGACGGATCGGTCGTGTAGGCCGGGGTCGGCCCGGTCGACGTCGGCTGGGCGGTGGTGTTCGGCGGCAGCCCGGGGACCGCCCGCACCGCGAGCGGACCCGCTGCCGCGTAGCGCTGGACCGCCGGGAGCGAGGTCGCCGGCAGCGAGAAGTGGACGAGGATCGGGCGGATCTGATTGATGAGCACCAGCGGCTGCTGCGTCCCGCCACGGACCAGGTTGCCCTGGCGCACGAGCAACTGTCCGGCCCGTCCCGAGATCGGGGCGCGGATCGTCGTCCACCCGAGGTTGATGCGCGCCGACTCCACCATGGCCGAGTCCGCCTTGACGGCCGCGGCCGCGGCGCGATACGTCGCCAGTTGCTGGTCGGCCTGCTCCTGGGTGACGTAGTCCTTCTTCACCAGCGTCCCGTAGCGCTCGGCCTCCTTTTGCGCGTTGGCCGCCGTCGCCTCGTCGCGCGCGAGTGCGGCGCTGGCCTGGTCGAGCGTCGCCCGGTAGGGCGCGGGATCGATCTGGAAGAGGACCTGCCCCGCCTGGACGTCGTCGCCCTCCTTGAACGTGACGTGCGTGAGAATCCCCCCCACCTGCGCCTGCACGTAGGCGGTCTGCATCGGCTCGACCGTGCCGTCGGCCGTGAGGTTGAACGGGACGGCCGCGCGGGCGACGCGCGTCACGGCGACCGGCACCGGCGGCTGTCGCTGCTGCGTCGTCTTGGTGCCGCACGCCGTGATGGCGAGGGGGGCGGCCGCGAGAACGGCTCCCCGGATCCGGAAGGTCATCGAGAGCGTGGAGTCGAGGAAGCGCCCGGAGGCGCGGGTGGCGTCGCGGCGGACCATCCACCTCATATGCCGAATACGCAGCCGTCGGAAAAAAGTTGGCCGATGGCGGGGGGCGGAGGCCGGAGCCCCGGATGGCGCGGCCGGGCCCGGCCGCCCGGAGTGCGCGGGGGTAGCGGGAGGGGCGGGGGGCGGGTCGGCCGGCGCCGAGTGGCGCGGCAGGATCCGGACCGGCGGCATCAGCGGGAGGGCTGCGCGCGCGTCGTGTCCGCGCTCAGGATGAGCTGCGGCTCGCCGTGGATCCCGACGACCCCGACGTCACGCGACAGTTGGATGAGCGCCGAGTACCAGGTCCAGCGTGCCGACGCCTGCTGCGAGCGTGCGTTCGCGAGGGCCGCTTCGGCGGTCACGACATCGAGAATGCTGCCGACCCCCTGCCGGTACTTCCCGGTGAGCACATCGTACGACGCCTGGGCGCTCGCGAGCAGGTCGTCGGTCGACTTGACCCGGGCGGTCGCCGTGCGCAGGGCGTAGTACGACGTGAACACCTCGTTGACGACGAGGTCGCGCTGATACTCCGCGTTCGCGGCGCTCGCCTTGGCCAGCTCCTTCGCCTGGAGGATGTTGTAGGCGTTGGTGAAGCCCTGAAAGAGCGGGATCGAGATGCCGACCTGCGCCGTGTACGTGTTGCCGTTGAGCGCCGCGACGTCGAAGTTCGTGCGACTCGCGTTGCCGTTCGCGAACAGGCTTGGCAGCCCCTGGCCCCGCACCACGTTGACGTTCGACGCCGCCTCGCGGGCCTGAGCGCGGAAGGCCGCGAGATCCGGGCGGGCCCGCACGGCGCGCTGCACCAGGCTGTCGACCGACTCGGCGATGCTCTGCACCGGGATGTTCGGCGGCTCGGCCACGATGTCGTACCGCACATTCGCCGGGAATCCCATCGAGACGGCCAGCGACCCGCGCGTCGTCTGCACCGCGCCCTGGTCCGTCTCGAGGGAGAGCGCGGCCTGCGACAGCACCGTCTGCGCCTGGAGCACGTCGGAGATCGTCGCCACGCCGGCGTCGTGCCGGGCCTGGGCGGCGGCGAGGTTGGCGCTGTCCTCGCGCACCGTCTGGACGTCCGCATCGCGGATCGCCTTGGCCGCGTTGTAGTTGAAGTACGCCTGCTCGACCGCGAGCACCACGTTCTGCACGGTGGCGTTGTGCGTGAACGAGGCGGCGAACGTCGCCTGCCGCGCCGCGTCGACCGCCGCGACTTCGCCGAAGTCGAACAGCAGCCAGGAGACGCTCGCACTCGCCTGGAGGAGCGAGTGATACCCGCCGCGCGACACGACGCCACCGGCCGTGCTCGCGGACGTCCCCGACGAGCTCGAGCCCTCGCGCACGCCGGAGCCGCTCACGGTGACCTGCGGGAGATAACGGCCGTAGACCGCGCCCACCGTCGCCCCCGCGGCGCGCGCCTGGGCGTACGACTGGCGCGTCAGGGGGTTGTTGGAGAGCGCGATGTCCACGACGTCCGGCAGCGTGAGCTGCTGGACCTTGGCCTCGAGGTCCGGCGGGATGGCGACGTGCGGCACGGAGTCGGGCGTGATCGCGCGCTTGGGCGGGCGCCAGTAGCTGTTGGGCGCACGGGGCGTGCTCGGACGTCCGCCGAAGTCCGGCGGGTTGTGCACACACGCGCTCAGCGCGCCAACACTCACCATCGCCACCCATGCCACCATCGCCACGCCACGGCTGGCCCGCGGCCACCCATGCGCCGCGCAGGAGCGATCGCGAAGCGATGGCCCCTGGCACCGGGAACGACAACGGCGGGCGCCGGACCATTGTGCCGCCCCGGACGTGCGGGGCGGCGTCGGCACCGGACCGGCAACGGCGGGTGGGATGGCGGGCCGCCGTCGCGTGCGCGGACCGTAGGGGCGGCATGCATGCCGCCCGCGACTCGCATCCCACACGGATGCCCGGGCGGCCGCGTGCGGCGGATGGAAACCGGCGCGAGAACCGGCGCGAGAACCGGCGCGACAGCCAGCGCGCGGCCCGTGAAGGTCGGTAAGAATCACGAGTGAAGTACGCGGAAGTGGGGTGTTTTGTTCGGCCCGCCGATCATCCCGGACGAACAGGGACCGAACCGCGCGATCGGCTCGCGCGTTCCGCTATCGGTCCCGCCCGTCGAGGGCGCGCAGCTCGTCGGCGGCCCCCAGCAGGTAGCCGATGTCGCGCGAGAGGGCGCTCGCCTGCTCGGTCACGCCGGCGACCCCGTCGGCCCCGGAGCTGTCCGAGACGCGGAGCCGGACGAGATCGAGATACAGCGTCTGGAGGAGGATGCTGGCGCGGTCCAACTGGTCCGATAGCGCCTGCCGCCGCTCGGCGAGGGCCGGTCGATGCTGGGGCGGCGTGTCCACGTCGATCCGGTGGAGCGCCGCGGCCAGGGCTCCCACCTGCTTGGCAAGTCCTTGCGCCGTGGCATCGGCGTTGGGGACCTGTCCGCGGCTCCCGGTGTCGAGCTGGGCGACCAGATCGTGGATCCGGTCGCGATCCAGGGCGGCACGCCGTACCGCGCCGCCGAACGGCCCGGCGAGCACCTGGGCGGGCGCCAGCTTCGCCGCCGACGCCGGGAGGGCCGACGCGGCGGCCTCGGGCGCCCACGCGGCCGGCGGCGGCGCCACGCGCGGAGGAGGTCCGGGCGGGACGGCCCAGAGGGCCGGGGCGGGCGTGGGATAGGCGGGCGGGGGATAGGCGGGAGCGGCCGGCGTTTGCCGGAATACATCGGCCATGCTGATCCCATCCGCCCAGAGCCGCCCGGCCGCGCGCCAGAGCCCGAGCCCGATCCCGAGGTCCGGGAAGATCGCCCAGAAGAAGTGGGGCGAGGTGGCGAGGCTGAGCGCCGACAGGAAGAGGATGGTGCCGCCGGCCTGGACCACGTGCCCGCGAAACTTCCGGATCTTCACGTCGCGGGGGTCGGAGTCGAGGATCTTGGGCGTGCGGACGCGGTCGGCCTCCTGCTGCCGCGTGAGCCGCTTGCGCGCCCGCTTCGACAGTCGGGGGTTGGCGAGGAGCGCCGTGTAGTCGATGGGAGCCGGGGGTTGCAGGGGCACGCGGCCGAAGGGCGGCGCGGCGGGCGAGGCCGGCGGCGGCGGGTGCAGGGGCGCCCGGCCCAGGGGCGGCGCCGGCCCGCCCGGCGCGGCGAACGGCTGGGCGTTCCCCGGCGGCACGGCTGCCGCACGCGGCGCTGCCGCCTGCGATCGGTCGGGCGCCGCCGGTCCCGGCGCGAGCACCCGGGCGTCGTCGAGCGCGTGGACGAGCGCCTGCGCGTCCGGGAACCGATCGGCGGGCGCCTTCGCGAGCAGGCGCATGACGACCGCCGCGAGCGCCGCGGGGACGGCCGGCGCCCGGGTCTGGATCGGGACGGGCGCCTCGGACAGTTGCTTGACCAGCAGCGCGGCCGTGTTGCCGCCCGCGAACGGGAGGACGCCGGTGAGCATCTGATAGCCGACGACGCCAAGCGAGTAGAGATCGCTCCGGCCGTCGATCTCCCGATCGCCCGCGCACTGCTCCGGGCTCATGTACGCGGGAGTGCCGATCGCGACCCCGGTCGCCGTCAG
>JAJPIS010000030.1 GCA_021324635.1 Gemmatimonadota bacterium | reverse complement strand
GCCGGTCGGGCCCCGGGTTGGGGGGGGGGGGCCGGGGGGGGGGGCGGAGCGGGGGGGGGGGGGGGCGGGGCCCCGGGGGGGGGGGGGGGGGGGGGGGGGGAGGGGGGGGGGGGGGGGGGGGGGGGGGCGACGGTCGACCCGGGCGCCCGAATGGCGCGGGGGGGAGCCGGCGCCGCGGTCAGAACGTCAACTGCCGGAGATAGTCGTAGCAGACCCGCGCGTCCGCCAGCGGGTCGGGCGGCTCATCGTGCTCGACGAAATAGTGCGCGATCCCGGCCTGCTCCGACCGGGCGAAGATCGCGCGAAAGTCGATCACGCCACGTCCGACGTCGACCATCGTGCCGTCCCGGGTCATGTCTTTGACGTGCACCATGGGGAACCGGCCCGGATAGCTGGCGAAGTAAGCCAACGGGTCGCCCCCCGCCCTGGTCATCCACATGAGATCGGCCTCCATCTGCACGAGGTGCGGATCGCATCGCGCGAGCAGGAGGTCGTAGGGCACGATCCCGTCGACCGGTGTGAACTCGTACGTGTGGTTGTGGTACGCGAGCTGGAGCCCGTGCGATCGCGCTGACTCCCCCAGCCGATTCAGCTCGCCGGCGATGCGGCGGAAATCGTCGCCCCGGCGCTCGCTCTCGGGGATCCACGCGCAGACGACGTAGCGCTGTCCGAGCGTCGCCGCGTCGTCCAGCAATTGGGCCCACGCGCGACGCATCCCCCGGAGGTCGGTGTGACCGGACACCCCGCGGAGTCCATGACGGTCGAGCATCTGGCGCATCTCGCGCGCCGAGTGGCCGTAGAGACCGGCCAGCTCGACCTCCCGGTACCCGATCGCGGACAGGCTGGCGAGCGTCGCGTCGGCGTCGCGTTCCATGAGGTGCCGCACCGTGTAGAGCTGGATGCCGATCCGGTCGAGGCGCCGCGCGCCGAGCGCGAGGGTCGCCGCCTTGGCCGCCCTGCTCCACCCTCCGGTGAGGGCGACCCCCGCGGCCGCGCCGAGCGCGCCCAGCGCGCGGGACAGAAACGTGCGCCGGGTCGCGGGGCCCGGTCGATGGAAGCTCGTCACCCGGCCTACTATCATGCCAATCGACAGAGGTCGTCAAGCGCGACGTTGCCACCGCACAGGAAGAGCACGACGTGCCTGTCGGGTCCGAACTCGTCCCGCAGCCGTTCGGCGGCGGCCAGGGTACAGGAGGCGGCCGGCTCGGTCAGGATCTTGGCTCGCTCGAGCAGCAGGCGGAGAGCGCTGTGCGCCTCGGCGTCCGAAACCACCGTGACGCTCTCGAGGTACTGGCGGGCCAGCGCCAACGTGGTCGTCGAGGCCGCCGGGGCGCCGAGCGTGCGGGCGATCGACGTGATCGCGGACAGCGTGACCGGGTGGCCGGCGGCGAGCGCCTGCGCCATGCAGTCCGCGCCCTCCGTCTCCACGCCCCAGACCCGTACCCCCGGACGCCGGGACTTGACCGCCGTGGCGACGCCCCCGATGAGGCCACCGCCGCCGATGCTCACGACGACGTCGGTCACATCCGGCAGGTCGTCGATGATCTCGAGCCCGGCCGTCCCCTGGCCGGCCATCACGAGCGGATCATCGAACGGGTGGACGGCGACCCAGCCGCGTCCGCCGTAATCCTCCATGGCGTCGAGCCCCTCCAGCGACGTGTCGACGAACGCCACCTCGGCGCCGTAGCCGCGGGTGGCGTCGACGTAGTTCCGCGGGGTCGACGCGGGCATGAAGACCAGCGCCCGCGCGCCCAGCTCCCGGGCGGCGTACGCCACCGCCTGGGCGTGGTTGCCGCCGCTCATCGCCACCACCCCGCGCTCGCGCACGGCGGTCCCGACGCTCAACATCTTGTTGAACGCCCCGCGCACCTTGAACGACCCGGTCTTCTGGAAGACCTCCGCCTTGAGGTACACATTCGTTCCCAGACGGTGGCTCAGGGTCTCGCTGCGGGTGAGCGGGGTGCGGCGGACGTGGGAGGCGATGCGCGCGCGCGCCGCCTCGATGTCCGAGAGGGTGACGGGATGCGACATGGGCTCGCGAGAGGTGGGAGCTGCGCCGGGACGCCCTCCGGCGGCGGCGGCCGGGTCGGCCCTGCGGGCACTCGAAGCTAGTAGATTCCTGGCGACGCCGCACCGCTCCGGGCGTGGCGGCGCCGGTTCGGCCTCCCCTCCCTCCCCTCCCTCCCCTCCCCCTCCCCTCACTGTCCTCAGCACCGCATCACCCCGGCGAGGAATTACATGCCCACAGATTTGCGCAATTACCTGGCACTACCCTACGACGAGCTGGAAGCCCTGAACCTTCATGCAAAAGAGCAACGCCAGAAGCGCGTCGCCGCCGACAAGATCCAGGAAGAGCGGCTCAAGTACCTCACCGATGAGAAGCGCATCAAGGCGGTGACGGTCCTCTTCAGCGATCTCGAGGGCCGGCTCCACATGCTCGACTACGACAAGAAATTCCTCATCAAGAGCTCGGACAACCTGACCTTCGACGGCTCGTCGATCCGGGGGTTCACGGCCCAGCGCGAGAGCGATCTCCGGCTCGGCATGGACTGGAGCGCGTTTTACTGGGCGCCGGCCGACGTCTTCGGGGCCGGCAAGGTGCTCGTCTTCGGCGAGGTGATCGACAAGGACGGCTCGCCCTACAGCGCCGATGTGCGCGGCGTGCTCAAGAGCTTCGCCGAGACGCTGCACGCCGAGCAGGGCTACACGCTCAACGCCGCCAACGAGATCGAGGGGTTCCTCTTCAACGGCGCCGACGCCGAGCAACGGTATCACGAGACGGCGCGGTTCGATTACGTCAACACCGGCGGGTACTATCACTCGCTGCCGGGCGACCCATTGCGGACGTTCATCGACACGACGGCCGAAGTGCAGCGGGCGATGGGGTTCCAGAACGAGAAGGACCACCCCGAGGTCGCGCCGTCGCAGTTCGAGATCAACTACAGCTACGGCGAGGTCGTCGCGGCCGCGGATCAGATTCAGCTCTACAAGCTCATCTGCCGGCAGGTCGCGACCCGGATGGGGCTCACGGCGTCGTTCCTGCCCAAGCCCGTCGTCGGCGTGAACGGAAACGGCATGCACACCAATGTGTCGATCAGCAAGAACGGCAAGAACCTGTTCTGGGACCCCAAGGGTGAGGAGAAGCTCGGTAAGACGGCATGGGCGTTCGTGGACCGGATCCTGACGCACGCCACCGATCTGTGCCTGATGCTGAACGCGAGCGTCAACGCGTACCGCCGGCTCGACCCGCACTTCGAGGCGCCGAACCAGATCAAGGCGTCGCCGACCGACCGCGGCTCCATGGTCCGCATCCCGATCGGCAACGAGAAGAGCGCCCGGGTCGAGGTGCGCTCGGTCAGCCCCGATGCCAATCCGTACATGGTCATGTACTCGATCTTCAAGACGGGGCTCGAGGGCGATACGGCCAAGATTCGGAATCTCCGTCAGGCCGAGCGCTATCTCCCCGACAACATCTACACGGCCATCGAGCATTTCCGCGATGCGGCGTGGTCGACGTCACTGCTCGGCGCCGACGTCAAGAGTCGCTACGCCGACCTCAAGCAAGCGGCCGCCGACCGCTGCCCCCGCCAGCTCGGCACGTTCGTCAAGGTGCCCGAGGTGCAGTACCACCACGAGGTGTACAACCAGTTCCTGTGGAATCTGTTCTAGACGGAAGGGGCTGGTCCGGTCCGCCGCGCGCCGGCCCCGCGGGGAGTTCATGATCGACATCCGCAGTCCCTCCGCCGCCGCGATCGATGCGGCCCGGCACCACGTGCACGGGATCGCGCGGCGGACCCCTGTCGTCCCGCTGGTGCTGCCCGACTCGGGCATCGAGGTCTGGCTCAAGCTCGAGATGCTCCAGCCGATCGGGGCCTTCAAGATCCGGGGCGCGGCGGCCGCGCTGGCCGCCGCGCCGCGCGAGCTGGTCGCGCGCGGGGTCTACACGGCGAGCGCCGGGAACATGGCCCAGGGCGTCGCCTGGTGCGCCCGCGCGCAGGGCGTCCCTTGCACGGTAATCGTTCCCGAGTCGGCGCCCCGGGCCAAGCTCGACGCCGTGACGCGACTCGGTGCCACGATCGTGCGCGTGCCGTTCGACCGATGGTGGCAGGTGCTGGTCGACCGTTCCTTTCCGGGCTGCGATGGCCTCTTCATCCACCCGGTCTCCGATCCGGCCGTGATCGCCGGCAACGCGACCATCGCGCGCGAGCTGCTCGAGGACGTGCCGGATGTCGACGCCGTGCTCGTGCCGTACGGCGGCGGCGGGCTGTCCTGCGGCATCGCGGCCGGGCTGCGGGCCGACGGCTCGGCGGCCCGGGTGATGGCCTGCGAGGTGGCGACCGCCGCCCCGCTCGCCGCGTCGCTCCGGGCAGGGCGGCCGGTCCGGATCGAATATCAGCGCAGTTTCGTCGACGGGATCGGCGGGCGCAGCGTCCTCGAGGAGATGTGGCCGCTCGCGAGGGAGCTCCTCTGCGGTACGGTCGTCAGCACCCCGGCGGAGATCGCCGCGGCCGTTCGCGTCCTCGCCACGCGGGCCCGGGTGGTCTCCGAGGGGGCAGGAGCCGCGGCGGTCGCGGCCGCGATGTCGGAAGGAGAGCGGGCCGGGCGCCGCATCGTCTGCATCGTGTCGGGCGGAAACATCGATCCGGCGAAGCTGGCGGCGATCCTCGCCGGCCAGGTCCCCGACTGACGATGTCGTCGCCACTCGCGCACGCGCCGGTGTATCGCGAGACGGTGCTGGCGCCGCTGTTCGCGGTCGTGACGCGTCACCACTGGCGCCATCTGCTGTGTGTCAATCGTGCCCACGCCGTGATGCTCGCCGAGCGCGATCTCCTCACCGCGGCGGATGCCGCCGCCATCCTCGGCGCGATCGACCATCTCGAGGCCCATCTCGAGCGGACCATCGACACCCTCGAGTACGACTCGGCACACGAGGATTTCTTCTTCTACGTCGAGAGCGAGCTGCGGGCACGGACGGGGGCCGACGTCGCCGGCCGGCTCCACACGGGCCGCAGCCGCAACGACGTGGACCAGACGATCCTCAGGATGGCGCTCCGGGAGCGGCTCCTCGCGCTCGGCGCGGACCTCGCGGCACTCGTCGGTACCGTCGTCGCCGTCGCCCGCCGCCACCGGTCGTCGCTCGTGGTCGCCTACACGCACGGCCAACCGGCGCAGCCCACGACGTGGGGGCATTACCTCGGCGCCTTCGCGGAGCTGCTGTTGCGCGATGCGGACCGCCTTCTCCACGCCTTCTCGACTGTCGACCGGTCGGCCATGGGTGCGGCCGCCATCACGACGACCGGGTTCCCGATCGACCGCGTCCGGATGGCCGAGCTCCTGGGATTCGCCAGCGTGCAGCGAAACGCGTACGGCTGCATCGCCGCCTGCGACTACGCGACCGAGAGCTATGCGGCCCTCGACCTGCTGCTCCTCAACATCGGCCGCTTCGTCCAGGACCTCGGCCAGTGGGCGAGCTTCGAGGTCGGCCACCTCCAGGTCCCCGAATCCTTCGTGCAGCGCAGCTCGATCATGCCGCAGAAGCGGAATCCCGTCCCGATCGAGCATCTGCGACTGCTCTGCTCCGTCGGGTCGGGGCACTGCCGAACCGTGCTCCTCGCCATGCACAACACGCCGTTCACCGACGTGAACGACAACGAGCATACGGTCCACGAGGTCGGGTACGCCGCCTTCGACGCGGCACACCGCGTGCTCGCGCTGCTCGAGCGGTTTGTGGGCGCCGTGACGATCGACGACGCGGCGGTCAGGCGACACATCGCCGACTCGTGCATCACGATGACGGAGGTCGCCGACTCCCTGGTGCGCAGCGAGGGGATCTCGTTCGCTCAGGCGCACGCCATCTGCTCGCGCCTGGCGCGAACCCTCGCCGACCGCGGCCTGCCGCTGACGGAGCTCTCGTACGCCGCCTTCGCCGCCGCCTTCGACGAGGCTGTCGGCCGCCCGCCCACGGTCACCGACGCCGAGCTCCGCCGCTTCGCCACCCCCGAGCACTTCATCGCCGTCCGTGACCGCATCGGCGGCCCGGCACCGGCGGCGCTGGATACGGCGTTCGAGGAGTACGAGCGGCAGCTCGCCCTCGTCGCGGCCGCGTTCGACGGCGGCGAGATCGGCCTCGGTCAGGTGGCCGGCCAGATCGGCCAGCTCGAGCACGAGCAGCGGCGCATCCCGTTCATGGTCGGCGGCCACCTCGGCAGGCCCGATGAGGCGCAGGTCGCGGAACCGTTCGCGGTCGATCTCGACGCCGCTGCGGTTGGCCGCGACCAGCACGAGAAGTCGGCCGACGCCCTCCCAGCGCCAGGCCAGCAGCGCCCGCGCGCGGCCCAGCTGGCCCAGCCCGCGCCGGATGGCACCCGGGCTG
>JAJPIS010000097.1 GCA_021324635.1 Gemmatimonadota bacterium | reverse complement strand
GGCCACCGCGCCCGCCGCCTGGACCACCCCGTCCGCCGCCGGGGCCGCCCCGGCCCGGGCCACCGCGCCCGCCACCCGGCCCGCGACCGCCGCCCCCGCGCCCCCCGCGTGCGCCGCCCCCACCCGCGCCCCCACCCCCACCCGGGCCGCCCCCGACCCCGCCGCTTCGCGCGCCGGCGGGACGGGCCGGACGGTCTTGACCGGCTGTGCCGGAGGATTCGTTCTCTGCCATAAGCCTCGTCGCTCGCTCTCTATGATCTACGATCCACACCGATCGACGCCGATCGACGGCGATCCCGATCGTGCCATCCAGCCCCACACGCCCGCGGCCGGCTCAGAACTCGAGTCCGCCCTCGCGGGCGCCATCCGCCACCGCCTTGACCCGGCCGTGGTACTTGTACCCCGCGCGATCGAAGACGACGCGGGTGATCCCGGCGCCCTTGGCGCGCTCGGCCAACGTGCGTCCGACCGCCGTCGACTTGTCCGTCTTCTTCCCCTCGCCCACCGTGTGGCTCGAGACCGTGACCAGCGTGCGCTGCGCCACGTCGTCGACCAGCTGAGCATAGATGTGCTTGAGCGAACGGTAGACGACGAGGCGCGGGCGCTCCGGCGTGCCGGAGAGCTTCTTCCGCACCCGCAGGTGCCGGCGCTGCCGCTTCTCGGCGCGCGTCCTGGGAATACCGATGCGTCCCATCACTTCCCTCCGGCCTTGCCCGCCTTCCGGCGGACCTGCTCACCCACGTACTTGATCCCCTTGCCCTTGTACGGCTCCGGCGGCCGGAGGCTGCGCAACTCGGCCGCGACCTGCCCGACCACTTCCTTGTTGGCGCCCTCGACGACGATCGCCGTCGGCTGCGGGGCCGTCAGCTTGATCCCGGCCGGCGCGCGGTAGTCGACCGGGTGGGAGAACCCGAGGGCGAGCTGGAGGCCGTAGGGCCGGGCCTCCGCCTTGTAGCCGACGCCCACGATCTCGAGCTGCTTCCGGAATCCCGCCGTGACCCCTTCGACCATGTTGGCGATCAGGGTCCGTGTGAGCCCGTGGAGCGCCTTGTGCTCCGACTCATCCGACGGGCGCTCGACGGTGATCGCCGCGCCGTCGGCGGTGACCTGCATGAGCGGGTGCACCGTGCGGGTCAGCTCTCCCCGCGGGCCCTTCACCTTGATCGTCCGGCCATCGACCGTCACCGTGACCCCCTTGGGGACCGGGACGGGCTTCTTGCCAATGCGCGACATCGGTCGACTCCTACCAGACGAGGGCGAGCAGCTCGCCGCCCTGGCGTGCCTGGCGCGCCTGGCGGTCGGTCATGACGCCCCGGGAAGTACTCACGATCGCCATGCCCAGGCCGTTGCGGACGCGTGGGAGCTCCTCGACCCCGACGTACTTGCGCAGCCCGGGCGTCGAGACCCGGTGCAGCTCGCGGATCACGGGCTGCCCGCCCTGCGCGTACTTGAGGATCAGTCGGAGGACGCGCTCCTGCTCCAGGACCTTGTAGTCCTGGATGTAGCTGTTCTCCTTGAGCACGCGCGCGATCTCCAGCTTGAGCCGCGAGAGCGGCACATCGACGCGCCGGTGCTTGGATCCGCAGGCATTGCGGATCCGCGTCAGCATGTCGGCCACCGGATCAGTCATCGTCATGGCAATCCCCTACCAGCTCGCCTTGCGGACGCCCGGGATCATCCCGTTGAGCGCCTGCTCACGGAAGCAGATGCGGCAGTAGCCGAACTTGCGGAGAAAGGCGCGCGAGCGCCCACACCGCTGACAGCGGTTGTGCTGCCGGACGCCGAACTTCGGCTTCCGCTTGCTCTTCTCGATCATGGCCTTCCGCGCCATCGGACTCTCGTCGAAAAAAAGTGATCTCGCTCAGCGCGCCGCGACGGCGGCCGCCGACCGATCCCGCCCGCCCGCCGGCCGCTCGCTGTCGCGGAACGGCATCCCGAGCGCGCGCAGCAGGGCCAGGGCGTGGTCGTCACGTTCCGCCGTCGTCACGAAGGTCACGTCCATCCCGTGGACCTGCTCGACCATGTCGTAGTTGATCTCCGGAAAGATCAACTGCTCCTTGAGGCCGAGCGAGTAGTTCCCCCGCCCGTCGAAGGACCGCGTCGAGAGGCCGCGGAAATCGCGGATCCGGGGGATCGCCACGCTGATGAAGCGGTCGAGGAACTCCCACATCCGTGCGCCGCGCAGCGTCACCGCCGCCCCGATCTCCTGTCCCTGGCGGAGGCCGAAGTTGGCGATCGATTTCTTGGCGCGTTTCCGCACCGGGCGCTGCCCGGAGATCACCGCCAGCTCCTCGACCACGCGGTCGAGGACCTTGGGCTGCTTGATCGCCTCGCCGACCCCGACGTTGATCACGATCTTGGTCAGCGTCGGCACCTGGTGCGGGTTGCTGAACCCGAACTGCGTCATGAGGCGCGGCTTGACGGTCCGCACATACTGGTCGCGGAGCCGCGGCGGCGGCACCGGCCGGCCCGCGCCGGCGTGCGCGCCCCGCGCCGGGGCGTGGGCCGTCTCACGGCCGGCCCGCCCGCCGCCGGCCCCCTTGCCGCCGCCGGTGGACTTGCCGCCCCCGCCCCCCCCGCCGCCCCCGCCGCTCTTGCGCTCCGTCTTGTCTCGGTCCTGCGTCGCCATCATTGTCTCGCCTTCATCGGTATGGATATGTCCGGTGGCGCGCGCTCATCGCGACCGGGGGATCGGCTCACCGCTGGCGGCGGCGATCCGCTCCTTGGTCCCGTCGTCGTCGATCCGGACGCGCACGCGCGTCGGGCGTCCCGACTTGGGGTCGAGGAGCATCACGTTGGAGGCGTGGATCGGCGCCGGATGCTCGATGATCCCGCTCTGTTCCTCCGGCCGCCGCGCCTTGCGGTGCCGCTTGACGATGTTCACTCCCTCGACCGTGACCCGCCCGGTCTTGGGATAGACCCGCAGGACCTTCCCTTCCTTGCCCTTGTCCTCGCCACGCGTGACGCGGACCGTGTCGCCGGTCGTGACATGGATATGGACCCGCTCGCGGTTGATGACGTGCCGTACGACCGCGCGCCGTCCCGCCGTCTTGCGATGGATGAGCAGGCGCATGCTAGAGCACCTCGGGGGCGAGGGAGACGATCTTCATGTACTTCTTCTCCCGGAGCTCGCGGGCGACGGGCCCGAAGATGCGCGTCGCCCGCGGCTCACCGGCCTCGTTGATGATCACGACCGCGTTCTCGTCGAAGCGGATGTAGCTGCCGTCCTTCCGGCGCGTCTCCTTGGCCGTGCGCACCACGACGGCGCGCGCGACATCGGATTTCTTCACCGTGCCGTTGGGCAGGGCGTTCTTGACGGCCACGATGACGGTATCGCCCAGCCCCGCATAGCGGCGCCGCGTCCCGCCGAGTACGCGGATGACGAGGGCCGTCTTGGCCCCCGAGTTGTCCGCGACCTTGACCATCGACTCCTGCTGAATCATTGCTGGATCCCTCGTCCCTGATCGGCGGCGACGTCAGCGCGCGCGTTCGAGAATCGCGACCACGCGCCACCGCTTGTCCTTCGACAGTGGGCGGGTCTCCATGATGCGCACCGTATCGCCGGCCTTCGACGCGTTCTCCTCATCGTGCGCTTTGAGCCGCGTCGTCCGCGTGATCATCTTGCCATAGACGGGGTGCGCGACGCGGCGCTCGATGGCCACGACCACGGTCTTCTGCATCTTGTCGCTCACCACCGTGCCCACCCGCGTCTTGCGCGCGCGACGCCCCGAGCGGGGCATCCCCGCGCCCAGCGGCGCTCCCTGTGTCTCCGTCATGTGCCCTCACCGCGGGGCGCCCCGGCCCCTCGTTCCCGTTCACGCAATACTGTCTTGAGCCGCGCGATGTCGCGGCGCAGCCAGCGGAGCCGAAGCGCATCCTCGAGCGTCTCGGTCGCGGCACGGAAGCGGAGGCGGAAGCGCTCCTCCTCGAGCTCGGCGACGCGCGACTGGATGTCGGCGTCGGCCCACTCGCGGATCTCCTGGGCCCGCATCCCCTTAGCCATTCGTGTGCGCCTCCTCGCGGACGACGAACTTGCTCTTGACGCTGAGCTTCGCCGCCGCCAACGCCATCGCCTTCGCCGCGATCTCCGGGGTCACCCCCTCGAGCTCGAACATCACCCGTCCCGGCTTGACCACGGCCACCCATCCCTCGGGCGAGCCCTTGCCCTTTCCCATGCGGGTCTCGGCGGGCTTCTTCGTGATCGGCTTGTCCGGGAAGATCCGGATCCAGACCTTGCCGCCGCGCTTGATGTGGCGCGTCAGGGCCACACGGGCGGCCTCGATCTGCCGGTTGGAGACCCACCCGGGCTCGAGCGCCTGGAGGCCGTAGTGGCCGTTGACGACCGTGTTGCCCCGCGTCGCCAGCCCCTTCGTCCGGCCCTTGAACATCTTGCGGTACTTGACCCGCTTTGGACTCAACATCGCTCTCTACCCTCGCGTCAGGCGCCGGTCGAGTAGGTCTTGCCGCGGCGATCCTCGACGATCTCGCCCTTGAAGATCCAGACCTTGACGCCGATCGTGCCGAAGGTCGTCTTGGCGGTCGAGGTCGCGTAATCGATGTCGGCCCGCAGCGTGTGCAGCGGCACCCGACCCTCGTGATACCCCTCGACGCGCGCGATCTCGGCGCCGCCCAGGCGGCCGCCGGTCTTGATCTTGATCCCCTGCGCCCCCATCCGCATCGCGCTCTGGACGGCGCGCTTCATCGCCCGCCGGAACGAGATCCGCTGCGCGAGCTGGTTGGCGACGTTGTCGGCCACGAGCTGCGCATCGAGCTCCGGGCGCTTGATCTCCTCGACGTTGATCCCGACTTCCTTGCCGACGAGCTGCGTCAGCTCATCGCGCAGCTTGTCGACCTCGGCGCCCTTCTTCCCGATCACCACACCCGGCCGTCCGGTATGGATCGTGACCACGACCTTCCCGGGCTTCCGCTCGATGTGAATGTCGGCGATCGCCGCATGGCCGACGCGTGCCTTGAGGTACTTCCGCAGCAGCTCGTCCTCCTTGAGCAACTGGGGGAAGTCCCGGTTCGCGTACCAGCGCGAGCGCCACTGCTTGGAGACGCCGAGCCGAAAGCCGATCGGATTGGTCTTCTGTCCCATACGCCTAGTGTCCCCGTTTGGGGTTCTTGGTCCGCGCCCCACTCCGCGCGCCGCTGCGCGCGCCGCTGCGCGCGGTCCCGCTCGCCCCACCGCGTCCGCCCGCGCCCGCCGCGCGCCGCCGGCCCGCGCTCCTGCCCGCGGTCCGGGCCCGGCCGGCCGCCGGGCGCCCGGCGCGCGGGGCGACCACGATCTCGACGTGGCTCGTCCGCTTCTGGATCGGCGTCGCCCGTCCCATCGCCGCCGGGGTGAAGCGCTTGAGCTTCGGCCCCTCGTTGACCACGGCGTGCTTGACGTAGAGCACGTCGACGTCGACCGGCTCGTTGGCGATCCGCCCGTGGTGCTCGGCGTTGGCGACCGCCGAGTGCAGCACCTTCTCGATCTGCCGCGCCGCGTGCTTCTTGGAGAAGCGCAGGAGCGCGAGCGCTTCGTTCACGCCCTTGCCGCGGATCTGGTCGATCACCAGCCGCATCTTGTACGGCGACTGGCGCGCCGTCCGCTGGAATGCCCGCACGTCGGCCACGGTCACTTCCCGGCCGGACGCGGCGGCGCGGCCGCCGGGGCGGTCGGCACCCCGGCCGCCTTCTTGTCGACCGCCTTGCCCGCGTGACCGCGGAAGAGCCGAGTCGGCGCGAACTCGCCCAGCTTGTGGCCGACCATGTTCTCCGTGATGTAGACCGGAATGAACTTGTTGCCGTTGTGCACGGCGAAGGTGTGCCCGACGAAGTCCGGCGTCACGGTGCTGGCCCGCGACCAGGTCTTCACGACGCGCTTCTCGTTGCGGCCGTTGAGGGCCGCCACCTTCTTGAGGAGGCTCTCGTGGACGAACGGGCCCTTCTTGAGACTTCTCGCCATGAAATGATCGCTCCCTTACTGCGTCGCCTTACTGCGTCGCCTTGCCGCGCCGCCGTCCGCGGACGATCAGGCGCTGCGAGGACTTCTTCTTGTTGCGCGTCTTGACGCCTTCCTTCTTCCCCCACGGGCTCACGACGTTGCGCCCGCCCCGGGTCCGGCCGCCATGCGGGTGGTCGACGGGATTCATGACCTCGCCGCGCACCTTGGGCCGCCGCCCCATCCACCGGGTCTTCCCGGCCTTTCCCCACGACACGAGCTCGTGCTCGGCGTTCCCGACCGTCCCGATCGTCGCCAGGCAGTTGCCGTGCACCATCCGCATCTCGGTCGACCGGAGCCGGAGGGTCACGTACTCGCCCTCCTTGGCCACCACCTCGACGGCCGCGCCGGCCGAGCGCGCGATCTGCCCGCCCTTCCCGACCTTGAGCTCGACGTTGTGCACGTCGGTGCCGAGCGGGATCTCCCGGAGCGGGAGGGCGTTCCCGGTCCGCACGTCGGCCCCGGGGCCGGCCGTCACCGTGTCGCCGACCGCCAGCCCGCGCGGGTGCAGGATGTAGCGCTTCTCCCCGTCGGCGTACTCGACGAGCGCGATCCGGGCCGACCGGTTGGGATCGTACTCGATCTCGCGCACGGTCGCCGGCATCCCGAACTTGTTGCGCCGGAAATCGATCACGCGATACTTGCGCTTGTGTCCCCCGCCGCGCCGGCGCATCGCGATGTGCCCGTGGTTGTCGCGCCCGCCGGACTTGGTGAGCGGCTCGACGAGCGACTTCTCGGGCGTCGACCGCGTGATCTCGGCGAAATCCGAGACCGAGCGGAAGCGCGAGCTCTTGGTGACCGGCTTGAACTGTCGGATCGGCATCGGATTCCCCTACCCTTCGAAGACGTCGATCGTGTCGCCGTCCCGCAGCTTGACGATCGCCTTTTTCCAGTTGGAGCGGCGGCCGGTCGTCTTGCCAACGCGGCGCGTCTTGCCGCGCACGTTCGCCGTCCACACGGCGGTGACCTTGACGCCGAAGAGGCGCTCGATCGCCTGCCGGATGGCGGCCTTGTTGGCCTCCGGCGCCACCTCGAAGGCGTACTCGCCGCGCTCCTGGTAGCCGGCCGAGGTCTTCTCGGTCATCACCGGGCGGACGACGGTGCGGTGCAGGGTCGCCATCGCTTATCTCCCCTTCTTTTTCTTGGCCGCGGAGCGCCCGCCCGTCCTGGCGGCGCCTTTGGCGCCGGGGCTCTTCGCCTTGCCGGCACGGCCCGCGTTCGTCCGTTCTCTCGCCTGCGCCGTCACCTGACCCTTCGCTTTCCCCTTCGACTTCGACTTCGACTGCGACGTCGCGCCCCGCGTCCGCCCCCCGGTCCGCGGCGCGCCCGCCGCCTTGCCCCCCGCGCGCTCACGCGGCTCGGCCGCCCGGGTCTCGTCGCCCCCCTCGCGCCCCTCCTCCCCCTCGCCCGCGTCGGGCGGCTCGACACTCGCGCGCGCCGCGCGGCCCGGGCGCGGCCGGCGCGCGGGGGCCGCCGCGGCACGGGCCGGGCGCTCCGGCGCCGACTCCGCGAGCGGCTCGAGCGTGTGCCCGATCGCCGACGCCTCGACCAGGACGACATCCGACCAGAGGATGTGATAGGTCGAGACGTCCGAGTACGGCATGACGTGGGTCGTCGGGAGATTGCGCCCGCTGAGATACACCTCGGGCTTCGGCCCATCGGTCAGGATGAGCACCTTGCGGTCGGCGACGCCGAGCGCCGAGAGCAGCCCCAGGAGCCGGCGCGTGCTGGGGGCGTCGTAGCGGAAGGCGTCGATGACCTTGACGGCGCCCTCGCGCGCGCGCGCGTTGAGCGCGCTCTTCCGCGCCAGGGCGCGCACCTGCCGCGGGACGTACTCCGCGTAGCTCCGCGGCGTGGGCCCGAACACCGTGCCGCCGCCGACCCAGTGTGGAGCGCGGGTCGAGCCCTGGCGGGCGCGCCCGGTCCCCTTCTGCTTCCACGGCTTCTGATTGCCACCGGTCACGTACTTCCGGATCTTGGTCGCGGCGTTGCCCTGGCGCTGGTTGGCGAGGAACGCCTTGACCGCCTGGTGCATCACCGGGACGTTGACCGTGCCGTCGAAGAGCGCCTCCGGCAGCCGGACCGCCGGACGCGGGGTGCCGAGCACGGAGTACGTCTCGGCGTCGAAGGTCATGGACGCCGGCCGGGTGGTGGCCGCCGTGGCCGCCGTGGCCGCCGTGGCCGCTCCTGTCATCGCTGATTCCGTCATCGCGCCTCCCCTCCCCGCTCAGCCCTGTTTCCGCACGATGACGATCCCGTTCTTGGGACCGGCGACCGCGCCGCGGATGTAGAGCAGGTGCCGCTCGGTGTCGATCCGCTCGACGCGCAGGTGCGTCTGCGTGTGCCGCTCGGCGCCGTAGTGGCCGGGCATCCGCTTCCCTTTGATGATCCGCGAGGGATCGGTCCCGGGTCCGATCGACCCCGGCCGGCGGTGCTTGGTGTTGCCGTGCGTGTTGGGCCCGCCGCCGAAGCTGTGGCGCTTGACGACGCCCTGAAAGCCGCGCCCCTTGGTCGTCCCGGTGACCTTGACCGCGTCGCCGACCGCGAAGACGCCGACGTCGACCCGATCGCCGACCGCGTAGGTCGGGATCTCGGGGCTCTTGCCCGGGGCGTCATCGAGCCGGATGCTGCGGAGGACGCGGGGCGGCGCGGCGAGTCCCGCCTTGGCGGCGTGCCCGACGGCGGCCCGCGCGGCGCGGCGCCCACGCGGCGCGCGCTCGCGCGCCGCGCTCGCGCGCCGGACACGCTGCTCGCCGTAGCCGAGCTGGATCTGCGCCATCCCGGCCGTCGCCCGGTCGCGCACCATGAGGACCGGGTTGGGCGGCGCCTCGACGACCGTGCACGGGATCTGCTGCCCCTGCTCGTTGAAGATCTGGGTCATCCCGACCTTCCTGCCGATAATCCCGATCATCGCTACTCGACCTTGATCTCGACGTCGACGCCGGCCGGAAGGTCCAGCTTCGTCAACGCGTCGACCGTCTGCGCGCGCGAGTCGAGGATGTCGATCACGCGCTTGTGGGTCTTGAGCTCGAACTGCTCGCGCGACTTCTTGTCCACGTGGGGCGAGCGCAGCACCGTCCACCGCTGCGTCTTCGTGGGCAGCGGGATCGGGCCCGACACCTGGGCGCCCGTCTTCTCCGCCGTGCGCACGATGTCGGCCGACGCCTGATCGATCACGGCGTGGTCGAACGCTTTGAGACGGATTCGGATGCGGCCTGCCATGGCTCTCTCGATTCGCGGTGACTGCGACGCGCGGCGAGCCTCGGGCTCGCAGCCGGTCGCATGTGTGTTGTCGTTACTTGAGGATCTTGGTGACGACGCCGGCGCCGACGGTGCGGCCGCCCTCGCGGATGGCGAACCGGAGCCCCTCGTCCATGGCGATCGGCGTGATCAG
>JAJPIS010000040.1 GCA_021324635.1 Gemmatimonadota bacterium | reverse complement strand
CGCGAGGTGTGGCTCTGCCACCGTGAGGTGGTCGTCGTCTCGACGCGCGGCGAGCTTGTCCACATCCCCCTCCAGGCGGTCCGGTGGGTCGATGCCGGGCATCCGCTCCAGAGCCCACGACGCGTCACACTGCGCCTGTTCAGCGATGTGGATGGCCTCCCCTTCCGCTATCGGGAGCGCGCAGGGCCCTAGAAGCCCCCCGCCATCGGCACGCCGACCAGCCATGCGAGCGCGACGACCAGCCCGCAGAAGGTCACGAGCGAGCCGCGATCCGGCTCCGCCGGCGCACGCGGGGACAGCGCCTGGACGAGCGCGCCCGCGCCGACCAGGGCGAGCACGAGGAGCAGCAGCCGCTCGTGCACCGCGACCGCAACCACGGCGACCAGAGCGACGACCGCCACCGCGACCCACCGCTGCCAACGACTCAACGCCCGGAAGCCGCGGCCCCCGTCGAGCTGCCACACGGGCAACAGATTGAACAGGTTGAGGAATGCCCCCGCCTGCGTGATCTCGGCCCACACGGGCGCGCGCGTCACGAGGTAGAGGCCGTACGCGGCGAGCGCCGCCCCCAGCCCCCAGAGCGGACCGGCCAGCCCCACCCGCGCGTCCTCACGCCGCGAGCTCGGCGACTGCTGGAGCCGCACGACCGCCCCTAACCCCGGGATGAACATCGGCGCGCTCGCCCTGATCCCGTACCGCGCCAGCGCGTACACGTGCCCCATCTCGTGGATGTAGAGCGACGCCACAAAGCCGATCGCGAGCGGCCACCCCCAGAACTGCCAGTACAGCCCAAGGAACACGAGCAGCGAGACCAGGGTCCCCACACTCGTGAGCCCCACGAGCAAGAGCTTCGCCCGCGCACCCACGGTCGACGCACCCACACCCGCCAGTACCCGGAGCCGCGAGACGATGGTCCCACGGCCGCGGCCACCGGATGACCCGAGCGGCCCGAGCACGCCCGCGTCCAGCCGCTCACTGAGCGCCGCCACCCGCGCCGCGATCGCCGCATGCTGCCGCGTCACCCGCGGCAGGAGATCGAGCGCACCGCGCCACGCCGTGAGCGCCCGCGACAGCTCGCCGGCCGACTCGGCACGCGCCGCCACGGCCGCGAGCGCCGTCAATGTCGTTCCATGCACCAACCCCCGACACGCCGGGCAGACGAGCAGCCCCCGAGCCAGCTCCGTCCCGCACCGCGCACACAGCCCCTCGACGCGCGGCCGACCGCGCGCCGACCGGCGAGCAAGGTCGCGCGTCACCTGACCGGGCGCGGTCGCGGCGGCGGTCACGGTGACACCCCGGTGATCACGGTGAGGCCGCGAGCGGCCCGGGCGCGGACACTCCAGGGCCCAGCCGGAACGGGCCATCGACCGCCCCCCGAGACGGCGCCCGCGTCATGAGCAGCCCCGGGACGAGCGCGACGACGACGATGACGCCGTTGATGAGCGACGTCGGCAGATGCGCCACGCTCACCAAGACCGGCGCCGCCACCGCCCGGAACGCCGCCCCGGAGAGGCTCCACGCGCCCGCGCCACCGAGGGTCAGGACGGGCACATACGCGGCCCCGACCGCGAGATAGGTGAGTCCCACGGCGATCGCCTGAAAGGCCGGCCCGCGCCGGCCGCGCGCCCCGATCTGCACCGCCCGCGCGATGAGGTAGCCGACCGCGACGGCGATGAGCCCCATCGGGTACCCGCGCCGGGCCACGATCGCGTAGTACAGGGCGCCGCCGAGCACGCTCCCCAGTAGCCCGAAGGCCACCGCCCGCGCGATCAACGGCCCGGTCGGCCGCATCGCCCGCTGCACCGACGCCGCACACTCCCCACAGACGACGTGTCCGCGCACGACGTAGTACGACTCACCCACCCGGGCACGACACCGCCCGCACACCGGCGCCTGGGCCACACCCTCTCCGCCGGCCGCCAGTACTCCAGCAACGAGAGAGGCGGGAGAGGAGGGGGAGGGCAGGGAGGGGAGCCACTCCGCGGTCTCGAACTGGAGCGCGAGCGGTGCGCCGACTGGGTCGGAGGCCATGCCGGAGGTCATGCCGAAATGACGAGCGCCGCCGGAAGCCAGTCAATGGGGGCCGGCTCGCTACCGGGGACAGGGCATGCCGGCCCTACGGTGGCCTCGGGCCGCGGGCCGCGCGGCATGCCGGGTCAGGCATCCGTGTGGGATGCGGATGGCGGGCGGTATGAAATGCCGCCCGTACCACGAGGCATCCGCGTGCGATGCGAATCGCGGGCGGCATGAATGCCGCCCCTACGAGGCCGGCGGCATGTTCTCGTCGAACCAGGCCGTCATCCGCCGCATGATGTCGCGCCGATGCTCGGGCTGGCCGATGTCGTGACCCTCGTTGGGGTAGATTACCATCTGCGTCTTCACGCCGAAGGTCCGCAGCGCATGCCAGAACTCGTACGACTGCGGCGGCGGACACTCGATGTCGCGGTCGCCGACCACGACCAGCGTCGGGGTCCGCACGTTCCTGATGAAGGTGATCGGCGCGCTCTTCGCGAACACCGCCGGGTCGTCGTATGGGGTCGCGCCGAAATAGGCGTCCATCCACCGGTCGATCCCGTTCTCCCCGTAGTAGGAGAGCCAGTCGCTGAGCCCCGCGCCCGAGACCGCCGCCCGGAAGCGATGGGTCTGGGTCACGGCCCACATGGTCATGTACCCGCCATAGCTCCACCCCGTGATGCCGATCCGCGCGCTGTCCACCGGGAGCGTGTGCGTGATCGCGTCCATGCCGGCCAGCACGTCGCGCAGGTCACCGTACCCGAAATCCTTCACGTTCGCCCGGGTGAATGTCTCCCCCTGCCCGCTGCTCCCACGGAAGTTCGGGTAGAAGACGAAGTAGCCCTCGGCCGCCAGGATGGTGGCGTTGTTGAATGTCTCGGGCCACGCCGGCGCGTTCGTCCACTCCGGGCCGCCATGGATCCAGACGACCATCGGATAGGTCCTGGACGGATCGTAGTCCCGCGGATACACGAGCCACCCCTGCACCGTGAACTGGTCGCTCTTCCAGTGCAGGCTCTTCCCCTCGCCCCAGAGTGGCTCGACGGTCTTGTTGGCGCTCGTGATCGCATGCCAGGCGCCGACCGGCCCGGCCCACACCTCCGGCGGCCGCGTGTACGACTCGCGAATCACCGCCGATGTCTTGCCGTCCCGCGCGACCGAGATCCCGAAGTCGAAGTCGCGCGCCCCGTGGATCTTCTCGGCGCCGGTCCACTCGATCTCTACCGGCCCGCCCGCCGGGCTCGCGCTCCCCACGCCACTCTCGCCATCGACCGCCGCCGCGAACAGGATGCGGTTCGTCGATGGGATCCAGTCGAGCCAGTACGCGGAGGCCTTCATGTCGGGCGTGACATCGCGGGCCGATCCTCCGGCCGCCGGCACCGTGTACACATCGCCGCTCGCGATCCCCTCGTCACTCATGATGCCGCCGATGAATGCCACCGACTTCCCGTCCGGCGACCACCGCGGCACGGCGATCTGCATCCTGGGATCGAGGATCGACCGCGTGTCGCCCGAGGCCGCGTCGATGGTGTAGAGCTGCGCCAGGTACCAGTTGTCGTCACCCTCACCATGCGCCGCCGTGGCCACGAGTCGCGTCCCGTCGGGCGACCAATCGTACTCGTACACGTAGAGGTCGCCCGGCGTGAGCTGCCGCGCCTCACCGCCCCCGGCGTCGACGACCGCCAGCCGCTGCTCGTAGATGTGCTGTTCCACGACGCCGGTGTCGGGGGTCCTCGGCTGGAGCGGCCCGGCCGCCCGCGGCGCGTTCTCGGTGAAGAGGAACGCGATGCGCTTCCCGTCCGGCGACCACTGCGGGGTGGAGAGATACCCCTTGAGGTGCGTGAGCGCGCGCGCCCCGCGCGCCCCTCGCTCTCCGCCGCCCCCGACCGTGGCGACGTAGAGCTCGAGCTGTCCCGGCTCGGCCGCGTCCGAGAGGAAGGCGAGCGCACGACTGTCGCTCGACCAGGCAAGCCCATGCTCGTCCTGCGCGCCCCCGCCCCCGCCCCCGCCGCCCCGGCCCGCGGCCGCGGCCGCGGCCGTGACTCGCCTCGGAGCCCCCACCCCCCCCGCCCCTGTCGCCTCGACCGGCGCGACCGAGATCGCGCTCCCCTGCGGCGTCGCCTCGACCCACGCCACCCACTTCCCGTCGGGCGAGATCACCGTTTCCTCGTAGCGATGCACGGCCGCGAGCTGCGCCATTGCCGCGTCGATCGTCGGCCGGGAGCCGGGGTCGGCCCGGTGTGGCGCATCCTGCGCCGCTACGCGGGTCGGAGACGGGAACGCGGCGAGCGCCGCGCCGAGGCAGACGATGAGCGCCGCCTCGAGCGGGGCAGGCCCATGCGCCCGAATCCCGCGACTGCGCATCAGGGACAGGTCCGCGTGTAATTGTTGTTCCGGCCCTCGATCTCGGTCGAGGGCACCGGCACGATCGTCGTGTGCAGATCCTTCGAGCCCCACGTCGTGTCGGCGACCGCCTGGAGGCCGTACATGCGGATCGCGATCGTCCGGTCGCTGCTCGCCTCGAACACCGTCGAGATCCGCTGCTCCTTCATCAGGCTGTCGCGGACAGCCGTGTAGGTCTGGGCGATGTTGAGTGGGGTGCCGAACCCGCCGGCCCCCTGGTGCACCTGGTTGATGAGCGTCGTCGCGCCCGCGAGGTCACCCAGCCCGAGCCGGATCTGCGCTCGCACCAACGCCAGCTCCTCGGTCCGGACGATCGGGATCGGTGAGTTCGTGGTCGGATAGTACTGGAAGAGATCGGCGGTCGAGATCGGCGCGTACGACGGGATCTGGAGTTGGAACTTGGTCGGGCCGAACTTCGCCTTCCACCGGGCGTCGTTGAGCGTGTCGACGTCGGCCGCCAGGGTCCTCAGCGTCACCCAGACGCCGATCCCCTGGTTGATCGGGTTCACCAGATCGCCCGCGATGGAGCTGAAATCCCAGTTGACGGTGGACGCATCATTGGCGAACTGCGCGCCGGGCACCGGCGGCGTGAGCGAGGCCGGGGCGAAGAGGGCGGACGCCGTGATCGCCGAGTCCGCGCGCTGGAGCGCCGCGGCGTCGGGTGCCCCCGGGCTCGACGGCGTGGGCGCGGTGGCGGCGCTGTTCCGGGCGATCGCGTACGCCAGCTCGAGCCCCGCCTTGCCGGCGAGGGCGCGATTGAAGGAGGCGAACGACCCGGCGGTCGTCGGCGGCCCAGCGCTCCCGCTCACCCCCGAGAAGCCCGGTGGGAGCTTGACGGGAAGCGGGATCGTCCCTGCCGTCAGGAGGTTCGCTTCGGCGCTGTCCAGCAGGGCCACGATCTGCGCCCACGCGTCCTTGTTGCAGTAGACGGGCCCCGGGCCGCCCGCCGCGGCGGCATGGATCGGGATGCCCAGCGTGTCCCGCGTCTCGGCGAGCATCATGAAGTTGAGCGCCTCGATCGTCTGGGCGATGCCGACGATCGCCGCCGCCTGCTGCGGCGTGTATGCCGGCTGCGCCTTGGGGACCGCCCCGATGATCGACAACGCGTGGCCGATCGCCAGGTACTCGTTGTCCCAGACGCCGGCGCCGTTGGCCGGGATGGGCGTGATCCCGGTGCCGAACTGGATGTTCTGCGGGTTGTCGAACTGAATGTTCCCCTCGTCCCGCGCGAACTGCGTCATGTAGAAGATGAGCGTGCCGATATCGACACGCGACGCCGCAAAGAGCCCCGTCACCGCGTTCTGGATCCCGTCCTGCGA
This sequence comes from Gemmatimonadota bacterium, assembly GCA_021324635.1. Taxonomy (GTDB): domain Bacteria; phylum Gemmatimonadota; class Gemmatimonadetes; order Gemmatimonadales; family Gemmatimonadaceae; genus Palsa-1248. The sequence goes on along the minus strand of JAJPIS010000040.1, from coordinate 5,529 downwards.
GCTCGCGATGCTGGTCGGGGCATTGAAGAACGGGATGTTGGAGTCCTTGCACGCGGTCATCGCGCCGACGAGAAGCGCCGCGAGCAGAGGCACGGAGGGGAGCGCCCGGCGCACACGCGAGAGCCGGCCCGGGAGACCCGTGGCCGTCGCCGAGCCGGACGGCGTGGAAGCGGCGGTCATGTCAGAAGCCCAGGTCGAGGGAGAGGAAGAAGCTACGCGAGGGCGGGTACTCGAAGACGTCCTGCGCCGTCGTCACCTGCTGGTTGCCGAAGACGCTGACCTCGGGGTCCAGTCCCGTGTAGGGGAACGACATCCAGAGATTCCGGCCGGTGAGCGAGAGTCGCGCGCTCGAGATGTGCACCCCGGCACGGCTCGTCCACCGCGTGAGCTGGTCGGGAAGGTTGTAGCTGAAGGTGAGCTCGCGAAGCTTCGCGAAGTCGGCCCGCTCCAGGTACGGGAACACGCTCCCGGCCGTGAAGGCCTTCGCGCGCGCTAGGCTCTGTGCCGTGTCGGCCAGCAGGTGCGGCCCCAGGTCGAGCACGAAGTTGCTGACGTTGATCACCGTGCCGCCGCGATGCCAGTCGACCAGGCCGTACAGTCGGAACCGCTTCCAGGTGAATTCCTGTGAGAAGCTCATCACGTAGGACGGCTGGAAGTCGCCGACCTGGAGTGGCGCGCCGGACGCCGTCAGGATCCCGGGCGCCGCCAGCTCGGACACCGACCGCCCGGGCTGGAGGTATCCCTCGCTCCCGAGGATCCCGCCGAAGGTGAAGCCGATCGGTCCCGGAGGCACGGGCAACGAGTTCACGACGCTGTAGTTCCGATAGAAGCTCTCGGTCGTGACCCAGGTGAAGCCGTTCCGGAGCTGCACCGGAGTCGCCGTGAGCGCGAGCTCGATCCCCTGGTTCGTGAACTCCCCGCCGTTGAACCACTGCGAGTTGAAGTACTGCGAGGGCGCGAGCGACGCCTGGAGCAGCAGGTCCTGAATCCGCTTCTGGTACACGGTAAAGGAGAACTGCGCCCGCGACTTGAGGAACGTCGCGTCGAATCCCAGCTCGACTTCCGTCTCCGCTTCGGGCCGGATGTTGGCGTTGCCGTGGAGGGTGTCCGGGTAGACGCCGATGTTCCCGCCGATCTGGGTATTGAAGAACTGGGTGTACTTGACGCCGTAGTTCGGCTCCGTCCCCGACTGGCCGTAGGCCGCCCGGAGCTTGAGCTCGTCGAGGAAGCTGGCGAACTGGGGGACGCGGTACGACGCCGAGTAGCGCGGGTAGATGTAGAACTTGCCGATGTTGCCGTCGTTGGTCGTGCGCTCGGCGGTGACGCCGCCGGTGAGTGCCAGGCGCTGGTCGAGCAACAGGAGCTGCTCCTGACCGTACAGCGACTGATCGTACGCGGCGTCGCGATTGTAGAAGACGCTCGTCACCGTGCCGGCGGTCGGCGCATTGACACCCGCGACCAGGTTCTGAGCCACGATGTCGGGGGCGTTGTTCGTGCGCCGCTCACGCACGAAGCCGAGCGACGTCGTCGCGTCCAGTGCCGACGACGGCGTGAAGTGATGGATGACGTTGATCGAGTAGTTCAGGAAGTTGGCGAGCGCGTTCTGCTCGGTCGCCACCCCGGGCAGCCCGGTCGAGATCTTCTGCATCACCTGGAGATCGGGCGGGGCGTACAGCTGGTCGTGCTGCGTGGTGAGGTCCACGCCGCCGATGAAGCGGATCTTCAGGTTCTGGTGGTCGCTGCTGTACGGCGTCCAGTCGATGTTGCCGCCGCCAATGAAGCGTTCCACCTCCTCCGGAGTCTGGATCTCCACGGCGTCGGCGAACGGGTTCGCCGGCCCGAACGGATTGAACGCCCAACTGCCGTCCGGGTTGCGGTGGTCGAGGTTCACGAACTGCGGGGTGTACCCCATCACGTCCATCGGGGCGATGCCGTTGTTCTCGTTGGATGTCACGCCGCGGCGGTCGACCGAATGGGCGAACATCATGTTGAGTGAGGCCGAGAGCGCGGTGTTGAACTGCTGCGTGAGGTTGGTCCGGGCGGTCTGCTTGTTGTAGCCCGTGTTGGTCATCGTCCCGTTGTCGTACTTGCTGAGCGCCGAGGCGAAGAACTGCGTCTGGTTCACGGTCCCGGAGACGCTCAGGTCGGTCTCGTACGACGCCTCTGGGTTACTGAACAGTTGGGTCTGAAAGTCCTGCGGCCCACCGTAGTGCGCGTCGATGAACGCCCTGGTGAACCCGAATTCGTTGCCCCACGCCTCGGCGCTCGCCAGCGTCGGAAACGTTCGGAGGTTGAGCGAGTTGGCGGTCGTGAAGTGCCCGACCTTCTGTGCCAGGTTCCACTGCGGCTTCCCGGAGGTCCCCTTCTTGGTCGTGATGATCACCACACCCGACGAGGCCTTGGAGCCATAGATCGCCGACGCCGACGCGCCCTTGAGGATCTGGATGCTCTCGATGTCCTCGGGGTTGAGGTCGGCGATCCGGTTCGGGTTGTTGTCCTCGTTGTTTGGCCCGACCTGGCCGGCGGCCAGCGTCAGGGCCTGCATCCCGCTGTTGATCGTCTCGTTGTTCACCATCACGCCGTCGACGACGTACAGCGGCGAGGCATTGGCGTTGATCGACGTGACGCCGCGGATCTGGATCTGCATCCCGCCGCCCGGCGCGCCGCCGTTGTTGGTCTCGATCACCGCCCCCGGGATCTTCCCCTGGACCGAGTTCTCGATCGTCGGCGCCGGGGTCTGGTTCACCTCCTGGGTACTGACGACTGCCACGGCGTTGGCCGCGTTCTGGGTCGAGACGGTCGTCGCGACGCCGGTCACGACCTGGGCCTCGAGCCGCAACACGTCCTTGGTCAGGAGGATGGTATAGTCCGTCTTTGCTGCCGTGATCGGGACGGTCGTGGCGATGTACCCGATCCGGCGCACGGTCAGGGTCCGCGCGTCCGCGGGAAGCCGGAGGGTGAAGGTGCCGCTGTCGGTCGTGTTCTGTCCCACGGTCGTTCCGGTCACGAGCACGGCCGCCGCGGCGATCGGCTCATGCTCGACGGCGTCGACGACCCGGCCGGTGATCCGCGTCTCCTGCTGGGCCTGGACACTCGGCGCCAACGCCGCCATCACGCCCAGCCCGCCGGCCACCGCGGCGGCGAGGGTGAAGAGCGCGCTGACCCGAGGTCCGCGCCGGAATGGTCCGCTGACATCTCTGGTCACAATGCCTCCTCCTCTGACGAACGGGATACCGGGCGCTCCGGCGGACACCGACGTGTACAGCACGCGGCGCGAGGGCAACGGATGGCGAGCGACGGACCGGCCGCGTCCATGCTCCGGACTCGACTCCGACGCCGGCGCGGATCGCGGGTCATTCCGCGCCCGCGGACGGGGCGGTGTCGCGGCCCACGATCGGCAGGACGACCACCGATGGATACTGCGCACTGTGGTGGATCACGTTGTGCGCGACGAGGCCGGTCGCCTCGTCGTAGTTGTGACCGCCCGTGTTCAGGTTGCGCTCGAAGCGCGGGAAGTTGCTGCTCGAGATCTCGACCCGTATCCGGTGCCCCGCCAGGAAGGCGTTGCTGGTCACCAGCGGACCCACGTCTACCTTATAGACGCCGCCCGGCTGCATGAACACGGGCGAGTCGTAGCCGCCGCGCCAGCGCACCCGCTGGATGCTCTCGTCGAGATTGAAGGCCCGCCCGTCCGGGTAGACGTCGAGCAGCTTGACGGTGAGGTCCGTGTCCGTGCGATCGGACGATAGGTAGAGCGAGACGCGCACGGGACCGGCGATCTCGACTGATCGCGTGAGTGGCGGCGTCGTATAGACGAGGACATCGCTCCGCATCTCGATCGACGACTGGTCGAACGACCCACCCTGGAAGGTGGGGCTGAAGCAGCAGACGCTGCCCCCCAACGACGGGACGGGCCGCAGCGGGTCGTACACGAAGCTGTCCGGGTGGTCCGCCCCCGGTGTCGCCTCCGACAGCCGCCCGGTCCCGGCGAGCGAGTTCGCCCGACCATCGCTCGCGAGGTAGTAGGCCACGGGCTGCATCTGCGCCGGCGGCCAGCTGTCGTAGCTCCGCCACCGGTTGGCGCCCATCATGTAGGCGCGAACCTTGGGTTCCTTGGTCACCCCGTTGTCGGCGCCGACGAGGAAGTGGTCGAACCAGCGTTGGATGAGCGCCACGTAGTCGAACCGGGCGTCCCCCATGTCGCGCGCGCCCACGATCGTGTGCTCGGACTCGACGCGCCCCTCGGCGCAGTGGGTGGTCGGCGCGATGACCATGAACATGTTGTCGCGGGCAGCGGCCGTCGCGGCATGCTTCGCCTGATACTCGTACATGGCCACGTTCGGGCCGATCGAGACGTCGTACCACGAGTTGATCATCAGGATCGGCGCGCTCGCCTGGTCTCCCTCCCCCCCGAAGTCCACCTCCTTCCACCGCGGGTCGTTCGGCAGGCGGGTCACGAAGCGGTCGAGGTCACTCGGCGCCGCGTCCATCTTCGTCATGATCTGGTCGAGCGGAAGGCTCCAGATGGCCGTGTCGATCCCCGAGGGCGGGATCGTCTCCGGCTCGAGGTTCCAGTATCGATGCAGCCGGATCATCTGCTCGCGGCGCAGATTCGCCGGGAAGCTGGGCCGGTAGGTGTAGCCGGCGCCGTAGTACCATGAGAACCAGAGCATCTGCACCGCGCCGCCCCGGTAGAAGTTCCCCATCTCATCGTACGGGCCGACTTTCCCGATCCCCGCCCCGGACCCCATCGGCACTGCCGCCGCGAGGCTCGGCGGATGGGTGCCATTGAGCTTGTGCTGCTCCTCGGCGCTCGAGGAGCAGCCCAGGGTCCCGACTTTCCCGTTGGACCAGGGCTGCTTCGCCAGCCACTCGACGGTGTCGTAGCCGTCGTTCCCCGACCCGACGAGGTAGGTGTACGTCCCCTCGGAGAAGTACCGACCGCGCTCGTTCTGGAAAACGACCGCGTACCCGTGCTCGAGAAAGCTCTCGACGTACGGCGCGAACTCGCGGACCCAGACCGGCTCGATCAGGTAGGGGTTGCGGATCAGGATCGCCGGCAAGCCCTGGCGCGGCGTCCCCTTGGGGAAGAAGATGAGGGAGTAGAGCCGCACGCCGTCACGCATCGGCGTCATGATCATGTCTTCACGGTCGGCGTGGGCGGCGATGTAGTCCATCGCCGACGCCGTGCGGGTCTCCCACATCTGCGCGCCGGCCGGCCGGACCGCCACGCCGGCTGCGAGCGACGTCACCAATGCGACCGCCGCGATCGAGCCGATCACGTGGGTGGGCCCGCGGCGGCGATCGGTCAGGTGTCCGACTGCCATGAGATCACGACGCCCCGTCCGCGGCGGGTGAGGCGGGTGCCGCGCGCCCCGCACGCGCAAACCGGTCGAGACGAAAGAGCGAAAGGTCGAACGCCGACTTGCCGGTGAGCGCGAGGTCGGCCAGCACTTCGCCGAGCGCGCTCGCGAACTTGAAGCCGTGGCCCGAGCACGGGGTTGCGAGGATCACGCCGGCATGGGCCGG
>JAJPIS010000085.1 GCA_021324635.1 Gemmatimonadota bacterium | reverse complement strand
CCGCCCCGACCGCCCCGACCGCCCCGACCGCCCTGACAGCCCCCGACGCACCGGTCGAGCCGATCGCCCGGCCCCCGTTCCCCGGCGTCCGCGGGGTCCCACGGCGTAGCCGCCCGGCGGGACGTGAAGATATGTGCATATCTTCATGGAGCGATGGCATCCCACTCGACCCTGTGCTCGCTCGCCGCGCCCGCCGCGGTGGGCCTCGTCGCGATCGCGCTCACCACGCCGGCGGTGCGGGGGCAGGCCCCCGTGCCCGCGGCCCGGCCGACCGCTGCGGCAGCCGACACGACCCCGCCGGCGCGTCCGGCGGCAGGACGTCGCCGGCGCCCGCCGGCCACGCCGCCCGCGCGCTCGTCCGCAGCCGCGCCCGCCACCCTGCAGCCGGTCGAGGTTCACGCTGAACGCGCCTCGGCGCGTCCACTCGTGGAGCACGTCGGCGCCGCGACCGGCGGGGCGCTCGACTCGCTGGAGCTCAGGGCGCTCCCGACCGACGGGCGCGACCCGCTGGCCCTCACCTTCACCGTCCCCGGGGTCGCGCAAGCGACCGGCTTCTACGACACGGCGCCCGTGCTCACCATCGACGGGCAGAACTCGCTCTACACGCAGTACGTGATCGATGGCCTGGACGACAACGAGGGCGTCCTGGGCGGACCGCGGGTCGACCTACCGATCGGCGCGCTGGCGGCGGTGGACGTTCGTGCGACCACGTACGGCGCCGAGATGGGCCGTAGCTCCAACGGCGTCGTCGCGTTCATCACCCGGGCAGGGACGGACGAGTGGCACGGCGATGCCGTCATCGAAGGGCGCCCGGGCGGCGGCTTCGACGCCCGACCGGCGATCGGAGTGCCCGACATCAACAGCACGCTGCCGAACACGACCGCGGCCGGCTTCCGGCGCGTCCAGCTCGCGGGATCGGCGGGCGGACCGATCGTGCGGGGGCGCACGCGGCTCTTCGCCGCCGGCGAGTACACCGACGAGTCGCAGGACCAGCCCATCGTCACGCCGGGCTTTGCCGGTGGCCTGGGCTCGGCAGAGCGCGTGAAGTACAAGGGCTTCGCTCGGCTCGACCAGGCGTGGAGCCCGACCCAGGTGACGACCGCGCGCGCGGCCTACAGCGATGAGAACTTCGTGGGGCGTGGAGGCGGCTTCGTGGTCCCCGAGGCGGACAACGTCCAGCACCGCATCGGCGGGATCTATGGCGTGACGCACCGGAGCGGCGCGCCCGACGGCGGCCTCACCAACACCGCGTCGGCGCAGGTCGCGACGTACCACTGGTTCTATCCGCCGACGCGCGCCTCGCTGAGCGAGCCGACCGTCGTGCTGTTCAACGCGACCGGGACCGGCACGCCGATCGCGCAGGTCGGCTCGAGCGCCTTCCAGTACGATGAGCACGAGCTCCAGGTCGACCTGCGTGACGTGCTCCAGCGTCGGGCCGGCCGGCACACGGTGCAGGTCGGCGCCGAGTTGATCGGCGGCACGTTCCGGCTCCGAGGCGACCAGACGAGCCTGGGCGGCTTCTACGTCGTCAACGACACTGGCGGGATCCATCCCTCCGGCCGCTATCTGTCCATCGCCGATATCCCGCGTGGGTATCCCGTGCAGAGCTGGGGGATCGACGCTCGGCCGCAGCGCATCGCGGCTGCGCAGTCGATCGTCAGCGCCTTCGCGCAGGACCTCTGGCATCCCGTGCGCCGGCTGGCGCTCACGTACGGGCTGCGCTGGGACTACGATGACCTCACGGCACACGGGGGCCGGCCAGACCTCACCGTCGTCCAGCCGCGCCTCTCGGCCAACTGGTCCGTGACGCCGGCGAGCGCCCTCCGCGCCGGGGTCGGCATCTATGCCGGCAAGCTGCCATACACGATCTACTCCGACGCCCTGCAATTCGGCCCCGGCGGGACGACGCCGGTCACCTATTTCGGCTCGCAGGGCGGTGGGAGCGACGCGACGGTCACGTACGGCAACGCGCCGGCCCCGTCGGCGGTCGCCGGCGCCGTCCAGAGCCAGCCGCCGCGCGAGATCCGCGCGCGCTTCGCCGAGGGGCTGCGGAGCCCGCGGAGCTATCAAGGCGCGCTCGGGTACGAGGTGGCGCTGGCCCGGCGGTGGGGGATCTCGGTGGACGGGGTCGTCTCGTACACGTTCGATCTCCCGCGGCTCTGGGATCTCAACGCCGACTCGTACATCCTCGGCCCCGCGGACTCGGCGGGACGGCCGACCTCGTTCGGGGATCAGCATCGGCCCGTGACGCCGCAGCCCGGCGGCTTCCGCGCCCACACGACCACGAATACCGGCGGCACGTCGCACTACTTCGGGCTGTCCACGACCCTACGGCACCAGCTCACCGCCGCGTGGTCGGCCGATCTGACGTGGGTCTGGTCCCACATCCAGGACAACACCGAGGACATCAACTTCGCGGCCACCCAGGGAAACGACTTCGCGCGCGAGTGGGCGGACGCGATCAACGACCGCCGGCACAAGGTCGACCTCCGCTCGACCTACCGCCTGAGCGACCGGCTCACCCTGGGCGGCATCCTCGACTACCAGACCGGCACGCCCATCAACTGGGTCGCCGGCGCCGATCTCAACGGCTCGGGCCCGGCCTACGGCGACGCATTCGTGCGGAACGCCGATCGATACTTCGGCGTGGGACGCAACAGCGGGCGCCTGCCCGACGCGGTGACGCTGAACCTCAGCGTCGGCTACACGCTCCCCTTCGGGCGGCGGGGGATCGATCTCCGCGCCGACGCCCTCAATCTCCTCAACCGCGTGAACGAGTCCGGGTTCCCGAGTGGACTCGCCGGGGTCGACCCGCGGACGCAGGTCGGCCGGCCGGGGGACGCGGTCACGTACCTCATCGCGGGGCCGCCACGGCAACTCCAATTCTCCGCTCGCTATCACTTCTGACCCGCGCCGCGGCGCGCGCGGTCACCGCGGCCACCGCGGCCACCATGCTCGCGGCGGCCGCCTGCGGGCACCGCGCGGCGGCGCGGGATGCCACGCGGGATGCCACGCGGGATGCCACGCGGGGAGTCACGCGGGGAGTCACGCCCGGCCTGGCGAGCGCCGCCGCGCTCGCCCGGATGCCGTGGGACAGCGTCGTCGCCCGCGCGCGCGGCAGCACGGTGCGGTGGCTTCTCTGGCGCGGCGACCCCGCCATCAACCACTACGTGGACGAGTGGCTCGCGCCACGCCTCGCGATGCGCTACGGCATCACGCTCGACCCGGTCGACGCGCAGGGTCCGGCAATCCTGAACGCGCTCGTGGTGGAGCGCGAGGCGGGGCGAACGGTCGGCACGGCCGACCTGCTCTGGATCAACGGCGAGACCTTTCACAACCTGCGCCGCGAAGGGCTGCTCGCCGGGCCGTGGGCGCGATCGCTCCCGGCCGCCGCCCTCGTCGACACGGCCTCCCCGATCGTGGCGCGCGATTTCGGTGAGGACCCCGCCGGCTACGAGTCGCCATGGGGGCGCGTCGAGCTGGCCCTCATCTACGACTCGACGCGCACGCCGGAGCCGCCGCGCACGTACGAAGCCCTCGCGGACTGGGTCCATGCGCACCCGGGCCGTTTCACCTACGACCAGGGGTTCACGGGTCTCGCCTTCCTCACCGGCCTCATGATCCACCTCGGCGGCGGCGCCTCGCGCTTCACGGGCCCCTTCGACAGCGCGCGGTACGTGGCGGCCAGCGCCCGCCTGTGGGATTGGCTCGCCCGTGCCCGCCCCGATCTCTGGCGTCATGGTGCCGCCTATCCGCAGGGGGTGGCGCAGCTCGAGCACCTGTTCGCCAACCGGGAAGTGGACTTCGCGATGTCGTACAACGAGAACGAGGTCGTGAGCAAGGTCCGCGACGGTGCTCTGCCCGCGACGTCGCGCGCGTACGTGCTCCGCGACGGCGCGCTCGCCAACGCCCACTTCGTCGCCATCCCGTTCAACGCGCCCAACGCCGCCGGGGCGATGGTCGTGGCGAATGTCCTCCTGTCCCCCGAGGCACAGCTCGAGAAGGCCCGACCGGACGGGTGGGGCGACGGGTCGGTGCTCGCCGTCGACCGGCTGCCGCCGGAATGGGCCCGCCGCTTCGCCCGCCTCCCGGCCGACGCGCGGCAGGTGCCCCGTGACACGTTGGCACGGTACGCCGAGCCCGAGGCATCGCCGCGCTACTCGGAGCTTCTCCAGAGCGACTGGCGGACGCACGTCCGCACGGGCACCACGGAGCACCCCTCGGCCGGCGGCGACCCGGAGTCGCGCACCACCCGCCCCGCGCTCCGGAGCGGACCGTGACCGCACGCGCGAGCGGCTCCGCTCCGGGCGCCGCGCTCGCCGGACTGGTGGCCGCGCCGGTCGTCGTCGGGCTGGGCTACTCGGCGGCCGCCGCGATCGGGCTCGCCGGGCCGGCTGCTCGCGGGCTCTCGCTCGTTCACATCGACCGGGTCATGCGAGACGCGACCGTCTGGCGCGGGCTCGCGTGGACGATCTACGCCGCCGCGCTGGCCACGGCCCTGGCCACGGCCGCGGCGGTGGCTGTCGCGATCGGGTTCCGCGGCACGGGGATCGGTGACCGCCTGGCCCGCATCGCCGCGCTCGTGCCCTTCCCGATCCCCTACGTCGTCGCCGCGGCGGGCGCGGTGCTCGTCCTCGGTCAGAGCGGCCTGCTCGCGCGTCTGGCCGCGGCCGCCGGTGTGATTCACGACCCGTCGGGGTTCCCACCGCTCGTGCTCGACCGCCCGGGCCTCGGCTTCATCCTGACGTTCGCGTGGAAGGAGGTGCCCTTCCTCACGTTCGTCGCCGTCTCGGTGCTCGCCACGCGCGGCCAGCAGCTCGAGGAGACGGCCCGCACGCTGGGCGCGAGTCCGGCGGCGACGCTGCGTCGCGTCACGGTTCCGCTCCTCTGGCGTGGCCTCGCTCCGGCGGTTGTCCTCGTGTTCATCTTCATCGCCGGGACGTACGAGGGGGCAGCCCTGCTCGGCCCCACCGACCCGCTTCCCTTCGCCGTCGCCACCTACGAGCGGTATCAGGCGCTCGACCTCACGCTCCGCGGTGATGGGTTCGTGCTCACGCTCCTGGGTCTCATTCTCGGCCTGGCGGCGGTGGCGGTCTTCGAGTGGACGCGCGCCCGGGCGGAGCGCCTGCGGTCGTGACCCACGCGCCGGTGCCCGGCCGCACGACGGCGGCACCGATCCCGGTCGCCACCGGCGCCTCGCCCGGCTGGCGCGGCGTCCGTCTCGCGATGGTGACGCTCCTCGTCATCTCCGCCGTCGGGCCGCCGGCGCTCCTCGCCATGCTCTCGGCCAGCCAGAGCTGGTTCTATCCGGCGCTGCTGCCGACCGGCTGGACCGCCGACGCCTGGTCGGCCGTCGTCCGGCGCGGTCCGCTCGCGCGCGCGGTCGGAACGAGCGTGGTCCTCGGTCTGACGACCGGCGTGGTCGGGTGCGTACTCGCGGCGCCGATCGGGCGGGCGCTGGCGCGGCTGCACGGCGCGGCCCGGCACGTCGCCGTCGCTGCCGCCGTGCTCCCGGCAGCCGCGCCGCCGATCGCGGTCGCCACCGGGCTCCAACTCACGTTCGTGCGCGCGCAGCTCGCCGGCACGCCCGTCGGCGTCGTGCTCGCGCACCTCGTCCCCGCGGTCGGCGTGCTGTCCTTCTTCTTTTTCGCCGTGTTCACGGCCTACGATACGCGGCTCGATGACGAGGCCCGCTCGCTCGGGGCGTCGCCGCGCCAGGTCTGGCTGCGGGTCACGCTTCCGACGCTCCGCCCGCAGCTCGGCGCGGGCGTGGGACTGGGATTTCTCGTCTCCTGGGGCCAGGTGCCGCTCACGCTGGTGATCGGCGGCGGACGGGTCCACACGCTCCCGCTGGAGGTCATGGGCTATGTGCAGGCGGGGGAGACGCGCTTCGCCGCCGCCGCGGCGCTGCTCCTGATCCTGCTGCCGATCGTGCTGCTGCTGGTCGCGAGCGCTCGCCTCGTGCGCGGATCGGCCCCGGCTTCGGCCCCGGCCCCGGCTTCGGCCCCGGCGCCGGCTTCGGCCCCGGCTTCGGCGCCGACTCGAGTGTCGGCGTGACGGCGCCCGGCGGCGTTCCCGATCGGCCGCTCCCGGCGCCGGCCGCCAACGGTGCGCTCGACGTGCGCGGTCTCGCGGTGTCGTTCGGATCACATGCGGGGCTCGCCCAGATCGATCTCTCGGTCGCCGCGGGCGAGCGGTTCGCCATCGTCGGCGCGTCCGGGGCCGGGAAGACCTCGCTGCTCCGGGCGATCGCCGGGCTCGTCCCCTGCACCGCCGGCCGGGTCGTGATCGGCGGCCGCGACGTGTCGGCGCTCCCGCCCGAGCGCCGCGACGCGGTGTACTTGCACCAGGTCCCGACGCTCTTTCCGCACCTCACCGTGTTCGAGAATGTGGCGTTCCCGATGCGCGTCCGCGGGCTCGGCCGGGCCGAGATCGAGCGGCGCGTCCCGGAGATGCTCGCGGCGGTGCGGCTCGCCGGCTTCGGCGCCCGGTCCCCGCAGACGCTGAGCGGCGGCCAGCGGCATCGGGTCGCGCTGGCACGTGCCATGGCGGCCCGGCCCTCGGTGCTGCTCCTCGATGAGCCACTCTCATCGCTCGATCCCGGGCTCCGGGAGGAGGTACGGGAGGCGATCCTCGACGTCCAACACGTCGATCGTCCGGCGGTCGTGCTCGTGACGCACGATCTCGATGATGCGGGCCTCCTGGCCGACCGGGTGGCGGTCCTGCTCGACCGCCGGCTCACGGCGGGCACGCCGCCGTCGGCGCTCTTCGGCCACCCGCCCACTCTGGCGGTCGCGCGGTTCCTCGGGTTCGCGAACGAGCTGCCGGGACACGTGCTCGCCGACGGCACCTTCGAGTGGCCACTCGGGCGGCTGCGACCGGCGCCGGCCCTCCCCTGCGGCCCTGCCATCGGGCTGTGCCGCGCGGACGCCGTTCGCCCAGCGGCCGGCGGGGTGCCGCTCCGCATCACGGGTCTCCGGTACCACGCGCAGCGGACGACCGCGGTCGGCGAGCTGCTCGTCCGCCGCGACGGACAGGGCACATCGGCCGACCCGCCGGCGTGGCCGACATCCGTCGAGCTCCAGGTGCTGCCCGGCGCGGTGCCGGCGATCGGTGATATCCTGCCGGTGACGGTCGACGCGCGGGACGTGTCCGTGTTTCCGCTCCGATAGCGCGACCCGGCGCCCACACTCCCTCACCATCGACGTCGTGTTCGATCGCTGGCTGCGCGGACTCAAGGACCGTCTGCTGGGCCCCGCGCTCCGGCGCGTTCCGGTGCACCCCAACGTCCTGTCGGTCATCGCGTTCGCCGTCGGCGGCGGAGCCGCGGCCGCCGCCTGGTCGGGGCGATATCATGTCGCGCTCACCTGCTGGCTCCTCAACCGGACGCTCGACGGGGTCGACGGGACGCTGGCGCGCGTGCGTGGGCGACAGACCGACTTCGGCGGCTACCTCGACATCCTGCTCGATTTCGGTGTGTACGCCGCCCTGCCGATCGCGCTCGTCGCCGGGCGTCCGAGCGTCGGGGCGATCCGGGCGGCGCTGGCGCTGCTCGCGAGCTTCTACGTCAACGCCGCATCGTGGATGTACCTGGCGGCGATCCTCGATCGGCGGCAGGCCGATGCGCGCGCGGGGATGGCGGCGGACCGGCCGACGGCGGTCACCATGCCCGACGGGGTCGTGGCCGGCGCCGAGACGATCGTGTTCTACGCGTTGTTCCTGCTCTTCCCAGCCCACCTGGCGGTGCTGTTCTCGATCATGGCGGCGCTGGTGGCGGTGACCGTGGGGCAGCGTCTCGTCTGGGCCTGGCGAGCGCTCCGGTGAGGCGCGCTAGACCGTCGCCCGCTCCGGCCGGGGCGCGGGGGACGGGGCACCGATGTCGGCGCGGTAGCGCAGTTCCCAGTCGCGACGCGCGTCGCAGGCATCGCAGTTGCCGCACCACCAATCGGGGTCGGCCGGCTCGCCGAAGTACTCGAGGATCACGCGGGTGCGGCACTGTGTCGTCTGCGCGAAGTTGATGACGGCGCGCAGCTTCTCCTGGTCGCGTGCCCGCCGCTCCTCGTAGTCGATGAGGTCGTGGCGCAGGTCGACCTGCGTGAGGTTGCCCGCCAGGCGCTCCCAACTCCCGCCGCGATGCTCGCGGACGAGGCCGTGTCGCTTGAGGAGCGTGAACACGATTCGCGCCTTCCGGCGCGGGACGCCCGACTGGTCCGCGATGTCATCGACCGGGACCGGCGTGTTGGGGGGATGGCGCTCCAGCGCGAGGGCGACCCGGGCCGCTTCCTCCACCTCCGGATACTTTCCGCCAAGGAAGTACGATTGAATGCGCCGATCCTCGACCCGGTAGAGCAGCGTGCAGATCGCCGGCCGGCCATCGCGGCCGGCACGCCCCGCCTCCTGGTAGTACGCCTCGAGCGAGCCGGGGAAGTGATAGTGCGTGACAAACCGGATATCCTGCTTGTCGATCCCGAGCCCGAACGCATTGGTCGCGATCATGACCTTGACCGTGTCGGCCATGAATCGGTCCTGGATCTGCTTCCGATCGATCGCCGCCATCTTCCCGTGATACATCCCGACGGAATACCGCTCCTGAAGCTGGTTGTAGATGCGCTCGGCCTCCTTGACGGTCGCCACGTACACGACGCCGGATCCTTCGTTGGTCCGCAGGATCTCCTCGACGCTCGCGTCCTTGACGCCGATGTTGACCGTCCGGCGCACCTCGAAGCGCAGGTTCGGCCGGGCGAACCCTGTCACGATCACGAACGGGTCCCGCATCCCGAGCTGGCGGGCGATGTCCGTCCGGACCTCGCTCGTCGCCGTCGCCGTGAGCGCGAGCAGGGGGGGCCGGCCCAGTCGCGTGGCGACCGATCCCAGGGTGAGGTAGTCGGGCCGGAAGTCGTGCCCCCACTGGCTGACGCAGTGTGCCTCGTCGACGACGAAGAGGTTGACGCGCCGGCTCAGCAGGTGCTCGAAGAAGTCGCGATCCTTGAACCGCTCCGGGGTCACGTAGAGGATGTCCCCCTCTCCCGATTCGATCTGGCGCTGCGCCTCGCGCGCCTCGGGGCTCGTGAGATGCGAGTGGACGGCCACCGAGTCGACGCCCTGCGCGGTGAGCTTGTCGTGCTGATCTTTCATGAGGGCGATCAGCGGCGTGACGACGACGGTGAGTCCCGGGAGCAGCAGCGCGGCGAGCTGATAGATGATCGATTTGCCGCTGCCGGTCGGCATCACGACGACGACGTCGCGCCCCGCGAGCACCGCGCGCATCGATTCCCACTGGCCATGATGAAAGTCGACGTGACCAAAGCGCTCGGTGAGCAGCGCGCGGGCACGGTCTCGCGTGGCCGGGGACCGGGACATGTGTGTGCGGATGGCAGGATTTGGGCCGCCGGTCCGGGGCCACAACGCCGCCATCCGGATGGATGGCGATGGATGGCGGCCGCATCACCCGGGCGCGCAGTGAGCGGCCGGTGAACCGACACCCGCAGACGTCTCGGCGCGGCGCGACCGCGGACGTGGTCAGCGCGCTCGTCGTCACGGCCCCGGGGCTCGCGCCGCTGGCCGCCGGGGAATTGGCGACGCTCGGCATCGAGCCGGTCGCCGTCCGACCCGAGGGCGTGACGATCGAGGCGCCGATGCGCGCCATCTACACGGCCAATCTGTGGCTGCGGACCGCCAGTCGGATCGTGGTCCGCGCCGGCAGTTTTCACGCCGACTCCTTTTACGAGCTCGAGCGTCGCGCGCGGCGCCTACCGTGGGGCGAGTACGTCGATCCTGCGGCGCCGGTACGGATCCGGGTCACGTGCCGCAAATCGCGGCTGTTTCACTCGGACGCGGTCGCCGAGCGCATCGCCGAGGCGGTCGAGCGGGCGGGCGGGCGGATCGCGGCCCCGGCCGGGGCGGCAGCGAGCGATGCAGACGACGATCGACGCGAGCCATGTGAGACCGAGCAGCTCGTCGTTGTGCGCCTTCGCCGCGACGAATGCACCATCAGCGTCGACAGCTCCGGCGCGCTGCTACACCGGCGCGGGTACCGGCAGCAGACGGCCAAGGCGCCGCTGCGCGAGTCATTGGCCGCCGCGGTCCTGCTCGCCAGCGGCTGGCGCGCTCAGGCGCCACTCCTGGATCCGCTCTGCGGGTCGGGCACGATCGCCATCGAGGCGGCATGGCTCGCCCGGCGCCGCGCGCCCGGCCGCGACCGCCGATTCGCCTTCATGCGCTGGCCCGGCTTCGACCCCTCCGCCTGGGCCGACGCCGTCGCCGACGCCCGGGCCGGTGAGCGGACCGCCTCGCCCGTGGCCATCCATGCCTCCGACCGCGACGCGGGCGCCGTCGGCGCGGCGCGCGACAATGCGGCCCGTGCCGGCGTCGAGGCCGATCTCGTGATCGAGCAGCGGCCGCTCGCCGACGTGGTACCCCCCACCGGGATCGGGTGGCTCGTCACCAACCCGCCGTATGGGGTCCGGGTCGGCCCCCCGGGGGCGTTGCGGGCGCTCTACGCCTCGATCGGCACGACCGCGCGGGCGCGCTGCATCGGCTGGACGGTCGCCCTCGTGACGGCGGACCGCGCGCTCGCGCGCGCGACCGGTCTCCCGCTGCGCTCGCGTCTGCGGACGGTCAACGGAGGGATTCCGGTGGAGCTCGCGACGGCGGTCGTCGAGGCGGCGCGGCTGCGCGAGCCGGCGCTCCCGCCGCTAACGGGGCTCGGGGACGATCCTTAACTTTCCAGCCATATGCCTTCAGGACCCGTTTCGAGCTCGTTCAACGATGCGCTGATCGCCGAGCTCTACGATGCGTTCCGCCGCGACCCGTTCTCGGTCGACGAGTCATGGCGGCAGTTCTTCGAGCTCGCCGAACGTCTGGGGGGGGGCGGCGGCGGGGGCGGCGGTCCCGTTGCGCCCGGGGCGGCCGTTCCAGCGCTGTTGAAGAAGGCGGCCGGTGCGGCGGCGCTCATGCAGGCGACGCGGTCGTATGGACACTTCGCGGTCCAACTCGACCCGCTCGGGACGCCGCCGCTGGGCGCGCCGGAGCTGACGCCCGAGTTTCATGGCATCACCGAGGCCGACCTGGCGCTCGTGCCCGGGAGCGCGCTCGGGTTCCCGCACATGGCGACGGCCGCCGATGTCATGCGGCGCCTCCGCTTTCGATACTCGACGTCCCTCGGCATCGAGGTCACGCACCTGGCGGCCGAAGAGGAACGGAAGTGGTTCCGGCAGCTACTGACGGCCGAGGAGCTCACGCGGCCCCTGACGCCGGACGAGAAGAAGGCGGTCCTGACGCGGCTCACCGAGGTCGATGGGCTCGAGCGCTTCATCGGGCGCGCCTACCCCAACGCCAAGCGTTTCTCGATCGAGGGAACGGACGCGCTGGTGCCGATGCTCGATGCCGCGATTGCCGAAGCGGCCCACGCCGGCGCGCGGCGCGTGGTGATCGGGATGGCACACCGCGGCCGGCTCAACGTGCTCGCGCACATCCTCGGCAAGCCGTACGGCACGATCTTCGACGAGTTCGAGGACAAGCACGACAACAGCGGCACGGGCGACGTGAAGTACCACCTGGGCGCCGAGGGGGAACGGGTGCTGGCGGGCGGCGTACCGGTCACGATCTCGCTCGTCCCCAACCCGAGTCACCTCGAGTTCGTGAATCCGGTGCTCGAGGGCGTTGCGCGTGCCTGGCAGCGTGAGGGCGCGCGGCTCCGTCCAGAGGCGGTGATCCCCGTCTGCGTCCACGGCGATGCCGCCTTCCCCGGGGAGGGCGTGGTCGCCGAGACGTTCAACCTGTCCCGCCTGCGCGGGTACGAGGTGGGCGGCACGCTCCACATCATCGTGAACAACCAGATCGGCTTCACGACCGATCCGGCGGACGCCCGGTCCACGCACCACGCGAGCGACATCGCCAAAGGCTTCGACGTGCCGATCATCCACGTCAACGCCGACAACCCCGAGGCGTGCATCGTCGCCGTTCGCGTCGGCGTGGCCTACCGGACGCGCTTCCACAAGGATTTCGTCATCGATCTGGTGGGCTACCGCCGCCATGGCCACAACGAGGGTGACGAGCCGAGCTTCACTCAGCCCACGATGTACCAGGGGATCCGCGCCCACCCGACGGCCCGCGCCCTCTGGGGGGAGCGCCTGACGCGCGAAGGCATCGTGACCGCCGACGACGTGGCTGCCCAGGAACGGGCCGTGATGGAGCGCCTCACGGCGATCCACGCGCGGAGCGCCGAGGCGGCCCGCGAGCCCGCGTACGACCCGTACCGGCCCGCCGTCAAGCTCCCGGTCCGCCCGCAGGACACGGCTGTCCCGGCCGACCGCCTGATCGCGCTGAATCAGCAGCTCCTGACCTGGCCTGCTGGCTTCACGGTCCATCAGCGTCTCGCCCGCACGCTCGGCCGCCGGCGCACTGCACTCGGCGAGAGCGCCGCGGGCGCCGGCACCGGGGCTGGAACGGCCGCCGGGCTGATCGACTGGGGGCATGCCGAGTCGCTGGCCTTTGCGTCGGTGCTGGCCGAGGGGACGCCCGTGCGACTCACCGGACAGGACGCGGAGCGCGGCACGTTCTCGCACCGGCACGCCGTGCTCCACGACGTCAACACGGGAGAGCGCTACACCCCGCTCGAGCACATCGCCGGCGGTGCGACCTTCGAGGTCTACGACAGTCCGCTCTCCGAGACGGCCGTGCTCGGCTTCGAGTACGGCTACAGCTCGGCCCGGCCCGAGGCGCTCGTCCTGTGGGAGGCGCAGTACGGCGACTTCGTGAACGTCGCGCAGCCGATCATCGATCAGTTCATCGCGGCCGACCGTGCGAAGTGGGGCTGGGACTCCGACGTCGTGCTGCTCCTGCCGCACGGGTACGAGGGCGGCGGGCCGGAGCACTCGAGCGCGCGGCTGGAGCGCTTTCTCCAGCTGTGCGCCGAAGACAACATGGTGGTCGCCTATCCGACTGCCGCGGCGCAGTACTTCCATCTTCTGCGGCGGCACGTCAAGACACCGTCGCGACGCCCGCTCGTGCTGATGACGCCCAAGAGCCTCCTCCGCCTGGAGCGGGCCGCGTCGACGCTCGAAGAGCTGACGGCCGGGCACTTCCAGACGGTCATCAGCGATCCGGCTGTCACGACCGATGAACAGCGCGCCGCCGTGACGCGTCTCGTGCTCTGCACGGGGAAGCTCTACTACGACCTGACCAGCCGGCCGCGGCCACCGCACATCGCGATCGTCCGGATCGAGCAGCTCTATCCGTGGCCGCACGACGGCGTCACCTGGGCGCTCGACCGGTATCCGCGGCTCGAGGACGTCGTGTGGGCGCAGGAGGAGCCGAAGAACATGGGCGCCTGGACGTATGTCGCGCCGCGGATCAGGGCCGCGGTCGGAACGGCCGTGCCGATCACGTACGTCGGCCGACCCGAGCGGGCCAGCCCCGCCGAGGGCTATCTCGCGTCGCACCAGCGGGAGCAGATGCGTCTGGTCGACGAGGCGCTCGACCACTCGGTCGCCGCGGCGCCGCCGGGGTCGGGTGATGCGCGTGGGCCGGCGTCCGACAGCGCGCGCCCTGCCACGCCGGCGTCCGCGCCAGCGTCCGCCGAGCGGGCCTGATGTCGACCCCGGGCGCGGTGTCGCCGAGCCGGCGTCGGCACCTGGGATCGGCATGGGTGGTCGCGCTCGCGGTGGTGCTGGGCGGGTGCTCCGCGGCGCCGGGGACGGCGACCGCGCAGACCGGCACGCGGCCGCCGGCGATTCCGATCGCGCCGGCCTATGCCACCGGTGCGGCCGCTCTCACCGAGCAGGTCGCGGGGCTCGGGACGACGACCCGCATTCTCATGATCGGCGCCCATCCCGACGACGAGGACACTCGGCTGTTGACCTGGCTGACACGCGGTCAGCACGTCGAGACGGCGTACCTGTCACTCACGCGCGGCGACGGTGGCCAGAACCTGATCGGCAACGAGCTCGGCGAGGCGCTCGGCGTCATCCGGACCGAGGAGCTGCTCGCCGCCCGACGCATCGACGGCGCGCACCAGTATTTCACGCGGGCATTCGATTTCGGGTTCTCCAAGAGCGCCGCCGAGACGTTCAGTCACTGGCCGCACGACTCGGTACTCGGCGATGTGGTGACGGTCGTCCGGGCGTTCCGCCCGCACATCATCATCGCGGTCTTCTCCGGGACGCCACGCGACGGGCACGGACACCACCAGGTATCGGGCATTCTGGCGCGCGAGGCGTACGACGTCTCGGGGGATACGACCCGCTTCCCGACGGCCACCTTCGGGCCCGCCTGGCGGGCGGCCAAGTTCTATCGCGACCGCTCGTACTTCGGTGGCGGTGACAGCGCCCTCGCGATCGATGTGGGTGCGTACGACCCACTGCTCGGCGTGCGCTACGCCGAGATCGCCGCCGCGAGCCGGAGCCAGCACCGCTCGCAGGGCTTCGGCCAGCTCGTCGGGCCGGCCGGCCCGGTGACCGGCTACGTGTATCGCGAGGCCACTCGCGTCGACGCGGCCACGCCCGCCGGCCGCGAACGGTCGATGATGGACGGCATCGATACCTCGTGGGCCAGACTCGCGCCCGCCATCCGCGATCCCGCGGCCCGGGCGGCGCTCGATTCCCTTCCCGGGGCCATTCGGCGGGTGCAGGCGCAGGTCCGCGCCGCGCAGACGGCTCGGTCGCTCGCCGCACTGGGCGACGTCGCCCGCCTCGAGGGCGCGATCGCGACCCGGCTCGCCGTCCCGACCGAGATGGCCGAGCTGACGGATGGGCCAGGGGCCCCGCACGGACTGGGCAGCGCACCGCGCGAGGCCCCGGTGCTCGACCCCGACGTGGCCCGGACGCTCCAGATCGCGCGGGCGCGAGTCGCGCGCGCGGAAGTGCTGGCGGCGGGCCTCGAGATGCACGCCACGGTCGTGCACGACGTCGCGGCGGTGGACGCCGCGCGCGTCCCGGTCGCGATGTCGGTCGACAACCGGGCGCAGGTCGGGTTGCGGGTCGACTCGCTCGACTGGCATACCGCGACCGACGTGGGCGGGGGCGCGGGCCACGCCTCTCTCGAGCGCGGGGTGAGGCGGGTGGTGATCGCACCCGACAGCATGTGGCGGGACACGATCGGCGTGCAGGACACGGCCGTGACGCAGCCCTGGTGGCTGCGCACGCCCCGGCGGGGAGACCTCTTCACCCAGCCGGTGTCGCGAGTCGCGGAGGACGAGCGGCCGCTGGCCGCGATGGCGGACGTCGGGCTCCGGCCGGCGGAGCCGGCGGACGCGCCGGCGTTCGTGCCGCAGATCCCGGCGGTCGACCGCATCGCCGATCCGAGCCGCGGGGAGGTCGACCGTCCGCTGGCCTTCGCGCCGGCGATCGCGCTCACGCTCGATCGCACGGTCGAGTACGTCCCGGCGCGGCAGCACATCGATCGAACGGTTCGGATCCTGCTGCGCTCGGCGGCCGATTCGGCGCGAGAGGTGATGGTCGCGCTCCAGCTTCCGGCCGGGCTGACGGCGGATTCGACCAGCCGGCGAGTGACGCTGGGCCCCTATGCCAGCCGGCCGGTCGAGTTTCGCGTCGCCGGCGAGCTGCCGCCCGGCGAGGCGACGATGGCGGCGAGCGCCACCAGCAACGGCCGCGTCTACCGCCTGGGCTACGTCCCGATCGAGTACGAGCATATCCGGCCGCAGAAGCTGTATCGCCCGGCCGAGCTCCGGCTCAGCGTGGCCGACGTGCAGGTCCCTCCGGGGCTGACGGTCGGCTACATCCCCGGCGTCGGCGACAACGTCGAGCCGATGCTCGAGCAGCTCGGGCTCCATCTCACGGTGCTCGACCCATCGACGCTGGCCTCGGCCGACCTGTCGCGATTCACGACCATCGTGGTCGGGCCGCGAGCGTACGAGGCCAGTCCCGATCTGGGTGCGAACAACGGCCACCTCCTCGACTTCGCGCGCAACGGTGGCACGCTCGTGGTGCAGTACGGGCAGTTCGAGATGCCGCAGTTCACGCCGTTCCCGATCACGCTGACCCGGCCGGCCGACCGCGTGACCGACGAGAACGCGCCGGTCCGGATCCTCGATCCGGCGGCGCCGGTGCTGCATCAGCCGAACGCGATCGGCCCGGGTGATTTCGCCGGGTGGGTGCAGGAGCGCTCGCTCTACATGCCGCACACGTTCGACCCCCGCTACCACGCGATCATGTCGATGAACGATCCGGGCGAGCCGCCGAACGATGCCGCGGTGCTGATCGCGCCGCTCGGCAAGGGCACCTACATCTACACGACCCTGTCGTTCTTCCGCCAGTTGCCGGCCGGGCTCCCGGGCGCCGCGCGCCTGTTCGTGAACCTGCTCGCTGCCGGCCGCCGGCCGGGAGTGATGTGAGTGCCGCGCATGGCTCGCGCTCGCGTGGTCATCATCGGCGGAGGGTTCGGCGGCTATTCCGCGGCTCGACGGTTGCGGCGCGCACCGGTCGACATCACGCTGGTCGATCGGACGAACCACCATCTCTTCCAACCGCTGCTGTATCAGGTCGCGACCGCGACGCTGGCGCCGACGGACATCATCGTGCCGATCCGCTGGGCGCTTCGGCGTCAGCGCAATGTCGAGGTGCTACTCGGCGAGGCGACCGGAGTCGACATGCGGCGTCGCGCGGTCGTGCTCGATGGCGGCCGGGCCGAGGTGCCGTATGACTACCTGATCATCGCCACTGGCTCGCACCACTCGTACTTCTCGCATCCCGAGTGGGAGCGGGTGGCACCCGGGCTCAAGAGCATCGAGGACGCGCTCGACATCCGGAATCGGTTCCTGCTCGCCTTCGAGGCCGCCGAGCGTGCCCCGGACGACGCCGAGCGCCGGGCCTACCAGACCTTCGTCGTCGTCGGCGGCGGACCGACCGGCGTCGAGCTGGCCGGGATGATCCCCGACGTGTCGCGCAGCTTGCGGCGGGACTACCGGCGCATCGACACGCGGCGGACACGTGTGATCCTGCTCGAGGGGACGGATCGCATCCTGCCGGCGTTTCCACCATCACTCGCCGATCGGGCGCTCCGCGACCTGGCGAAGCTCGGCGTCGACGTGCGCACCAACGCCCGGGTGACGCGGGTCGAGCCGGACGCAGTGTACGTGGGCGATGAGCGGATCCCGGCCCGGACCGTGCTGTGGGCGGCGGGGAACACCGCCTCGTCGCTGACCCGCAGGCTCGAGGGCGTGCCGCTCGACCGCGCGGGTCGGGTCGAGGTGAGCCCGGACCTGTCGGTGCCCGGCCATCCCGACGTGTTCGTGGTCGGTGATGCCGCGGCCGTGCCGCGCGGGAACGGTGAGCTCGTGCCAGGCGTGGCTCCGGCGGCCAACCAGGAAGGGTTGCGCGCCGCCGGTAACATCATCGCCAGCATCGAGGGGCGTGCGCGGACCCCGTTCCGGTACTTCAACAAGGGCGACCTGGCGACGATCGGCCGGCACCGCGCGATCGCCGACTTCGGCTTCGTTCGGGTGACCGGCTACCTGGCGTGGGTGCTCTGGCTGTTCGTGCACATCCTGTATCTGGTCGGCTTCCGGAACCGCGTGACGGTGCTGGTCCAGTGGGCGTACGCCTACTTCACCTACCAGCGCGGTATGCGGCTCATCACGAACTACGCCCGCAGGTGGGAGGGCACGCCCGAGGTGGGCGGCCGCTATCCGGCCGACGTCGCGTCGCTGCCGCCGCCCGGGCGTGCGTCCCCCGAGCCGGCGCCCGCCACCGCCCCGGCACTTGGGAAGGGCTAGCGGTCCTGGGGCGCGTCGCCGTCGGGCCGCTCGAGGATCGTCAGGATGGGGCGAATCGACGCGGTGGAGCGGGTGAAGAGCGAGAGCTGGTCCGGGTCGGCGAACACGGTCGCGAAATCACCGGGCTCGAACGCGCGGGCGAGTCGCTCGGCGTAGGTCGTGCGCAGCAGGCCGACGTAGTACTCGACATCGTAGTCGCGCACATCGGCCGGCGCGGATTCGTCCTCCCCGGGCTGGCCGGCGGCGATACCCGCTTCCCCGTTCTGCCGCCGATAGACGCGGATGCGGTCGCCCACCTCCCAGCTCACGCGCCCGGCCGCGAGCATCGCCTCGTATGGCAGCTCCTTCCGCGTGGAACGGCTCGCCCGATAGTCGGCGGGCGACTTGGTGAGCCGGACCCGTGACGACACGTCGTAGGTCGGCAGTGCGCGCGTGCGGAGCGCACCGATGGTCGCCAGATAGCGGTCACGCACGCCCGTGACGTCGCCGCTCAGCAGCTGCCGGATCGCCTGACGGAGAAAGGTCTCGCCGAATGGCTCCGTCCGGCTCGACCGGAACGCCACGCCCTTGAGGAGCAGCCGGCCATCGTAGCCGAGGAGGGCGTAGTTCTTGGGCTCGTGCGAGAGCATGGCCGCGTATCGGCCGTCGAGCTCGAGCTGGATGAGCGGTGGCAGCAGCGCGCCCACTTCGGCCACCACGCGACGCTCATCGGCCTCCCGCCACTCCGGCGGAGCCGCGAAGTACACGCCGTCGGTGTCGGCCTCGATCAGGGTGCCGCCGCGGGCCGCGACCTCGCGGCAGAGGAGGGCGAGCACCTCGCGGCCGCGCCGCGTCACCTCGTTCGCCGCATGCACATCCGCGAACCGGGTCAGCCCGCCAGCGGCGAGATACCCGTAGGCCGAGTTCACGACGATCTTGAACGCCGCCGACGTCGCCTCGTCGGTGTGCCGCTCCGCCGACCCCGGCGGCGCGGCGCGCGCGCGGGCTTTGGCCGCGAGCCGGCGGTCGACGAGGCGGTCGACGAGGGTGAGGAGGACGCCCAGTCGGTCGCGTGATGGGCCGATGCGGTAGGCGCGCATGAGCGACGGATAGAGGCTCGCGACATCGGCCTTGACGACCCGGTGGGCGACGCCGGCGGCGAAGAGGTGGAGCGCGGCCCCGCTGTGCGGCGTGCCGTCGCTTGGCTCGTGCGCGGGGAGCGCGGCGCCGGCCCGGAGATACGCCCGCACGAGCAACGGGTCGATGATGCCGGTCGCCGGCCCGGCGTCCGAGAGGCGCTCGTATCGGCGCGGCACCATCTGCGCGAGGGCGTACGCGGCGCCGCCCAGCATGCGCGAGAGCGCGGCGACTTCCTCGACGTCGTGCGTCGCGTATCGGCGGACGCGCTCCGGATCGGTGCGGTAGGTCCGGTAGATCTCGCTCCCGGGGATGTACTCGCGGTCGGCGCGGGCGATCCCGAGATGCCGCGCCACGGCCTTGAGCCCGTGACCCGGCAGCTCACGGGTCGCGAAGTCGTAGCGCCAGACGGCGTCCAGCGTATCGATCAGCTCCCGACCCGGCGCCACGAACCGGAGCCGGCGCCGGGGCGATGCCGCATCGTCCGCACCGGCGGTGTCTCCCGTGGGGTCCGCGCTCGCCGGGACGCCGCGCCGTGCGCCACGGGTGAGGAGCCCGGCAGTGCCGAGTCGGCCGAGCGTCAGCGGAACGCCGAGGATGCGGGCCCGTCGGTCGAGGAACGGCAGATCGAACCCATGGAGATTGTGGTTCTCGATCACGTCGGGATCGGCGGCCTGGATCCGGTCGACCAGCCGGCGGATCAGCGCCGATTCCGCCGCGTCGCCGTCATCCTCGGCCTCCAACACCTCCGCCGCGCCCGTGTGATACCGGACGGCGATCATGAAGATGCGGTCCCGGCGCGCGTCGAACCCCGTCGTCTCGAGGTCGAACTGGAGCCGGTGCAACTGATCGAACGCGAGACCCCGGAACGAGGTGCGCCCGGTCGCCACGAGGTACTGCTCGTCGGGGGGGAGCGCCAGCAGTGTGCCGGGCTCGAGCTCCTCCAGCTCCGCCAGGTGTCGGACGCGCCGGCCCAGGCGCGCCGCCGCGCCGCGCCGCACCGCGGCGGCGAGCGCTCGACCGTCGTCGGCGCTCACCAGGTAGCGCAGCGCGCCAGGCCCCTCCAACTCGCGGTATCGGACGCCCGCGCCGGGCGTGACACTCGCATGGTCGGCGCCGGCCAGCCGGCGCCCCAGATGCCGGAGATCGTCGAGGCGCGCGAGCAGGATCCACGGGCGGAACCGCGCCTCCTCACGGACCAGCGTGTCGGTCGCCGCGATCCGCCGCCAGATCGACGCCCGGCCGGTCAGGTCGGCGTGCACCGACACGATGCCCGGCGTGAGGTCCCATCCCCACAGCCACTCGTCCCCGACATCGCGCTCGACGTCGTCGACCGTGGCCCGCATCGTGGTCGCGACTCTATCTGATCTTCGTTCCGACCGCGTCGCCGAACAGCGTCACCCGGGCGACGTGGCCGGTCGAGTCGCGGCCGAACACGACGGGGTAGCCGACATCCCGGGTGAAGAAGGTCGAGTCGCTCTCGGCCAGGAGCTCCACGCGGTCGATCGCGCCCCCCGCGGCCATGAAGAGCTTTCCATCCGACACCGTCACCGTATCCACGATCGGCTCGGGGCCGCCGAGACTCAATCGGTAGCGGCCGGCGATGTCCGCGAGCACGGCCGGGTCGGTCGGATGCACCGCCTTCACCTGCGCCCTGTGGTGCGCCCACCCGAACGCTTCGGCGATGCTGGGCAGGATCTCGCCGATGAGGGCGCCGCCGTCGTCCCCGTTGGTCATGATGACGGCGCCCTGGCCTCGCGCCGGGAAGACCGTGAAGTCGGCATTGAACCCTTCATTGCTGCCGCCGTGGGAGAACTCGAAATCGGGGCCGCTTCCGTTCAGCACGTACCCGATCCCGAACGGCGCCTTCTGGACGGTGAGCATCTCCCGCAGTGTGGCCGGGCGGATCAGACGATGCGACCGTCCGGCGGCCGTGCGCTGGAGCTCGATCGCCAGCTTCGCGAGGTCCGACGGCGTCGTCCAGAGACCCGCGGCGCTCATCTCCGGGTACGTATGATACTTGCCGGGGATGACCTCGCCCGTGCTCGTGTGAGCGCTCGCCGCCTGCGCGGCGAGCGACGCGGGCAACGGCTGCCGATATGTGCTGTGCGTCATCCCGGCCGGTCCCAGGACCATCTGCTGCATGAAGCGGGGGAGCGGCTCGTGTGTGACGTCCGTCACGAGCAGCATCGCGATCGTCAGGCCACCGCCGGAGTACCGGGAGATGGCGCCGGGCACGGTGTCGACCCGCACCGGCGCGGTATTGGCCGGCGGCGTCCCGTCGAGGATCTGCGGCACGGTCGGAATCGGCGCGCCCGCTGCGTACCCGGGGAATCCGTGGACCGTGAGTCCGGCGCTGTGGCTCAGGATGCGCCGCAGCGTGACGTTCGCCTGCGCCGTGAAGGCGTTCTCCGGCACCTTCCACGACGTGAGCCGCGCGTTCACGTCCTGATCGAGGTCGAGCGTCCCGTCCTGCACCAGCCGCATGACCCCGATGGCAAACGTCGGCTTACTGATCGAGCCGGCCTGGAACATCGTCTCGGGTGTCACCGAGTCGGTGCCGCCCGCCTCCTTCACACCGAACCCGCGGGCCCAGACGAGACGTCCGCTGTCGATCACGGCGATGCTCACTCCGGGCACGTGGTGAGCCCGCATCCGCTCGGCCAGCGACCACCGCACGGCCGGCTCGCCGGCGACCGCGACCGGGGGCCGAAGGCCCTCGAGCACCTGCTCCATCCGCGCCCGGGTCGCCGGCGAGGGCGTGGGTGCCGTTCGCACATGCGCGCACGCGCCCGCGGCGACGAGCAGCAGGGGTGCGGACCAGCGGGTCATCCGCACGGGCACGTACGGCTACTCGATCTCGTCATGCTGGCCCCTCGCCAGCTCACTCGGTCACCGCCTCGACCGTCGCCGGCGTCGCGGAGGCGATCTCCGGGGCTGGAATGGCCGGGGCAGGGGGGGCCGGAGCCGGCTTGAGGTAGCTCTCGGCGTTGAGCCCCAGGAACAGTGTAGCGGCGACCAGCAGCGCCCCCGTCCAGAAGGGGACGCCGATCGCGGCGTGGTCCCAGAGCAGGCCGGCTCCGAGCGGGAACAGTACCCGGGTCACCCCGCCAAAGGTCTGCTGCGTCCCCATGTAGAGGCCGCGCTCGTCGGACGAGATCACCCGCGAGAGCATCGCCGTCACGCAGGGGAAGGTGAACGCCGTGCCCAGCGGCAGCAGCGCGAGCGACAGCGCCAGGAGGGGGATCGACGGCGAGAGCGGGATGAGGATGAGGCCGAGCGCGAGCAGGACCGTGCCCACGCGCGAGAGCCGCGGCTCGCCGAACCGGTCGACGGCCGGCCCCAGGAGCAGGGCCCGGGCGACCACGTTCATCGCCCCGACGTAGGCGAAGAAGTATCCGATCGTCGCTGCGGTCACGCCGAACCGCTTGGCGAGGAACAGCGCCAGGATCGAGGTCACGGCCATGAACGCGCCGAGGCCGATGGCGTAGATCAGGATCAGCCGCGAGGCCGGCCGGTGCGGATGCAGGACCACGCTGGCGATCACTTCGGCGGACCGTCCCCGCGGCTCGATCCGGGCCCGCGCGGCCCGCGTGACGGTGCGCGACTCCCGCAAGAATTGCCACGCGAAGTACATGTTGGCGAGGCAGATCAGCGCCGCGAGCAGTCCCGGCGCCTTCTGGCCGAGCACGAGGTTGTACGCGCCGATCGCGATCCCGCGCCGGCCGAGCACGAGCGCCCCCGAGCCGAGCAGCGGGCCGACCATCACACCGGCGTTGGTGGCGGCCGACAGCCATCCCAGCGCCCGCGCCCGGTCCTTGGGCTCGGTGGAGTCGGCGATGTAGGCCTGGAGCACACCGACGGTCCCGCCCCCGGCCCCCTGCACGATGCGCGACAGGAAGAGCGCCGAGAGCGAATTGGCGAACGCGAAGATCACGTACGAGATCGCCGACGCCCCGAGTGCGACGAGCAACGTCGGCCGGCGGCCGTAGCGGTCCGAGAAGCGTCCCCAGAGCGGGGCCGAGATCAGCATCGCCAGCGAGAACGCCGACACGAGCATCGTGTACACGAACCCGTTCGCACCCATGCGGGTCGCGTAGAACGGGAGCAGCGGGACGACGATCAGCGTCCCCATCATGTCCACGAAGGCCGTGATGATGAGGACGATCAGCTTCGAGTCGACTCTGGCGGACTTGGTCAGAACACACCCGGCCTGAACGGCGCAGTTGAGCCGGGTGGCGCTGCGCCGGGCCCGGCGTAGTGAATCTAGTGGACGACATCCTCGCCGACGGCACCCGGCCGGTGCCGGGCGCGGGGCGACGGCGGCCCCGGGACTGGCCGTCCCAGGACCGCCGCCCGGCGCCGCGCGACCGGGCGCGACCCACAGCATAGGACACCGGCAGGGGCCGATTGGATACCGCCGCTCGCGGACCATCCCACCGCGTCGGGTGTTCCCAGAGCGACGCATGCGGGGGCGGGGCGCGCGGGACGCGGCCGCCCCGCCATTGGTGCGGGATGCGAATCGCGGGCGGCATGAATGCCGGCCCGGCATCCGTGCGGGATGCGAATCGCGGGCGGCATGAATGCCGGCCCGGCATCCGTGCGGGATGCGGGTCGCGGGCGGCATGAATGCCGGCCCGGCATCCGTGCGGGATGCGGGTCGCGGGCGGCATGAATGCCGCCCCTACGATACGCCCCCGTTGCCGTGGGCCGACGACGGCATCGTCATCCCACGCGGCCGTCCCGGCATCGGGGCGGGATGCGCACGGCGGGCGGCATGAATGCCGCCCCAACGATGGCCGGGGACGCGGGCGACATGCCGGGCCGGGCATCCGTGCGGGATGCGAATCGCGGGCGGCATGAATGCCGCCCCAACGGGGACACCGGCCGGGCATCCCGCGCGATGCGGACCGGTCGTGCATGCCGCGCGACCGTTCATGCCGCGCGACCGTGCATGCCGCCCGACCGTTCATGCCGCCCGATGCACGGCGGCACCGTGGTCCACCCCCGTTGTTGCCGTTCCCGGTGTCAGGGGCAATCGCTTCGCGATTGCCCCTGACACCATCCAACAAACCCCGTTCCTCTGGTGGCCGCGGGACGCGGGCGGCGCGACATGCCGGGCCAGGCATCCGTGCGGGATGCGAGTCGCGGGCGGCATGAATGCCGCCCCTACGGGCACGACCGCGGGGGGGCCGATGTGACCGGCCGCGCGCCGACGGACTCGGCTGCCGCCTTATATTGCACGCAACGTCTCACCGTGTGGCGATGCCCGATCAGATCCGAACTCGATTCCTCGTCGTCGGCAGCGGCGTGGCAGGGCTCCAGACGTCGTGGCGGGCATCGGAGCACGGGGGCGTGATCGTCGTCACCAAGCGCTCGCTCTTCGACTCCGCCACCGCGTATGCGCAGGGGGGGATCGCCGCGGCCCTTGGCGCCGGCGACTCGCCGGAGCTCCACCGCCGTGACACGCTGGCCGCGGGGGCTGCGCTCTGCGATGCCGCGGCCGTCCAGGTGCTCGTCGAGGAGGGCCCGGCACGCGTCCGGGAGCTGTCGGCGGCCGGCGCCGACTTCGACCTCGCGCCCAACGGGAAGTTCAAGCTGGGCCGGGAAGCCGCCCATTCCCGCAAGCGCATCGTGCACGCCCACGGCGACCAGACGGGCGCCGAGGTCGCGCGAACGCTCGTCGACCGGGTGCGCGAGAGTCCGGGCGTCGACGTCATGGAGCGGACCCGCGTGCTCGACCTCATCGTCGACGGGGGCG
The DNA here is from genome assembly GCA_021324635.1 of Gemmatimonadota bacterium. GTDB lineage: Bacteria > Gemmatimonadota > Gemmatimonadetes > Gemmatimonadales > Gemmatimonadaceae > Palsa-1248. Next base: position 29,186 of record JAJPIS010000085.1, on the reverse strand, counting down.
AGTGCTTCGGCGTGCGGGCGAGCGTCGCCGGCCGGCCGGTCGAGATCCTCGCCGATGCCACCGTGCTGGCGACCGGCGGCTGCGGGCAGGTGTACCGGTACACCACCAACCCGCAGGTCGCGACCGGCGACGGGTACGCGGTCGCGCACCGCGCCGGCGCCCGGCTGGCGGACATGGAGTTCGTGCAGTTCCACCCGACGGCGCTGGACACGCCGGAGAACCCGCTCGCGCTCATCTCCGAGGCGGTCCGTGGCGAGGGCGCGGTGCTGCTCGACGCCGACGGTGTCCGGTTCATGCCCGAGCGCCATCGGCTGGCCGAGCTCGCGCCGCGGGACGTCGTCGCCCGCGAGATCTTTCGGGAGCAGCAGCGGACCGGCCGCGTGTGGCTCGACGCGCGGCGGCTCGGCGATGCCTTCGAGCAGCGCTTCCCCGGGATCTTCGCCCTCTGCATGGCGCGCGGGATCGACCCGCGCTCGATGCTCATTCCGGTCACCCCGGCCGCGCACTACATGATGGGCGGCGTGGTCACCGACCTCACCGGCCGGTCGAGCCTCGCCCGCCTCTACGCCTGCGGCGAGGTCTCGCGAACGGGGGTCCACGGCGCCAATCGCCTGGCCTCGAATTCGCTGCTGGAAGGGCTGGTGTTCGCGGAGCGCGTGGCCCGCGATCTGGCGAGCGCACCGCCCCTGCCGCCGGACATCCCGACGGCCGGGACCTGGCGTGTGCCGCCGCTCACGGACCGGGGCGCGGCCCAGGTCGCCGCCGATGCCATCCGGCGGATCATGTGGGACTCGGCCGGGATCGTGCGCACCGCCAAAGGGCTGCGGGGCTGCGTCGACCAGTTGGGCGACATCGCGCAGCGGCTCCCGGAAGGTGCGACGGAGGAACGGAACATGGTCGACACGGCGCTCCTGATCGCCGAAGCGGCACTGCTGCGGAAGGAGTCGCGCGGGGGACACTACCGGGTGGATTTTCCCAAAGCCAAGCGGAAATGGCAGCGGCGGCACATCGAATGGTGAGGCCCGCTGACGGCGCCGGAGCGCCCGGAACGGGGGCGGACGGGCGGGCATGACCGCGATCGCCGACCTTCAGGCGCGGATCAGGGCCCTCGCGCGCGAGCGCAACGCGGTCGTGCTGGCGCATAATTACGAGCGAGCGGAGGTCCAGGACGTCGCCGATTTCGTCGGCGACTCGCTCGGGCTGTCGCGGGAGGCGGCGAAGACGCCGGCCGACGTGATCGTCTTCTGCGGCGTGCACTTCATGGCCGAGACGGCGGCGATCCTGTCGCCGGACAAGACGGTGCTCCTGCCCGATCTCGCCGCCGGGTGCTCACTGGCGGCGACGATCGATGGGCCGCAGCTCCGGGCCTGGAAGGCCGAGCATCCGGGGGCGGCCGTCGTGTCGTACGTCAACACGAGCGCCGAGGTCAAGGCGGAGAGCGACTACTGTTGCACGTCGGGGAACGCGGTCGACGTCGTGAACGCCATTCCCCCCGAGCGCGAGATCCTGTTCCTGCCGGACGTCTTCCTCGGCGCCCACGTGCGGCGCGTCACCGGGCGGCAGAACATGCACGTCTGGATGGGTGAGTGCCACGTGCACGCGGGGATCGACGCCGACGACATCGCCCGCCGGCGCGCCGAGCATCCGGGCGCGGAGTTTCTGATCCACCCGGAATGCGGGTGCGCGACGAGCGTGGTCGATGCCGTCTCCGCGGGCGCCGTCGATCCGGCCGGCGTGCAGATCCTCTCGACCGAGGGGATGATCCGCCGGCCTGCGGTGTCGCGCGCCGACGAGTTCATCGTCGCCACCGAGGTCGGGATCCTCCACCGCTTGCGGCGCGAGCATCCCACGAAGCGGTTCTATCCCGCCAACGAGCGCGCCGTGTGCGCATACATGAAGGTGACGACGCTCCCGGCGGTGGTGGCATCGCTCGAGCGCCTCCAGCACCGCATCACCGTGCCCCCCGCCGTCGCCCGCCGGGCCAGACGCGCCCTGGAACAGATGGTGGCCATCGGCGGCGCCCCCGCGGCCGGATCGCGCGCCGCGGCCGGCCATCGGACGCTGTCGCCGGCCGGGACGATCGCCGACCCTGGCGAGTGACCGGCGCCCGCCCCACGTTCGACGCCGTTTGCCTCGCGGTGCCCCCGTTCACCCGCGTTCACTCGCGTTCACTCGCGTTCACTCGCGTTCACTCGCGTTCACTCGCCTTCACGCGCCTTCACGCGCCTTCACGCGCCTTCACCCGCGTTCACGCGCGTTCACGCGCGGTGACCCGCGTCATTCACGCTGACCCCTCACCCGGCGCCGGTGCCGTCGAGCAGTCATGACTCAACCTCCTCCCCCGAATCCCCCCGAGAAGCCGCGCCGACCCGACGGGTTCGCGCCGTCACGCGCGCCGATCCAGCCGGCCGAGGATGGTGGGGGCCTCTGGGCACGTCCGCCCGAGGCCTGGCATCGGCCGACACCGCTCTCGATCCCGGCGCTCGACCGACCCGGTGGCGCCCTCCGGTTCCCGCTGTCGCCCGAGGAGCTGTCGGGACTCGTGCGGATGGCGCTCGAGGAGGACGGTGCGTTCAACGACGTCACGACGATCGCCACGGTCGTCAGCGCGCGGCGGGCGCGGGGTGCCATCGTCGCCCGCCGGGCCGGGACGGTCTGCGGTGTCGGGATCGCGCTCGAGGCGTTCCGCCAGATGGATCCCAAGGCGGTGATGCGGGTCAGCGTGAGCGACGGGCAGACGGTGGCCGCGGGCGACCCGGTGGTGTTCATCCGTGGCCATGCGCGCGGCATGTTGTCGGCCGAGCGGGTCGCGCTCAACTTCATGCAACACCTGTCGGGGATCGCCACCCTCACGGCCCAGTTCGTGGCCGCGATCCGCGGGACCGGAGCCAAGATCCTCGATACCCGGAAGACGCTGCCCGGGTGGCGCGCGCTCGAGAAATACGCCGTCCGCTGCGGCGGCGGCCAGAACCATCGGATGGACCTGGCGAGCGCGGTGCTCATCAAGGACAACCATCTGGCCGCCGTCGACGGCGATGTCGGCCTCGCGATCGCACGCGCCCGCAAGGTCGCGCCCGCCGGTGCACGGATCGAGGTCGAATGCGAATCGATCGCGCAGGTCGAGGCCGCGATCGCCGCCCAGGCCGACATCGTCCTGCTCGACAACATGACGGCGGCGCAGCTCGCCGAGTGTGTCCGGCTCGTCGCCAAGCGCGCGATCGTGGAAGCGTCGGGGCGCGTACGACTGGAGAATGTGCGGGCGATCGCCGAGACCGGGGTCGATTGGATCTCCGCCGGCTCGCTCACCCATTCCCCGCCGGCGCTCGACCTGGCGCTCGACTTTGACTGACCGACCGGCGCCGGGCGCGGGCACTGGCACCGGCGAGCCCTCGCCCCGCCGGGCCGCCGCCGGCGCCGCCCCCCCCGCCCTCCCCGCCCCCCCCGCTCCCGGCCCGGAGGCGCGGGTCGAGTCCTGCGACATCTGCGGCTCGACCGATCTGGCCGACCTGCGGTGCAAAGTGATCTGCCGGAACTGCCACACGATCCTCAAGTCCTGCGCGGACCTCTAGCCCGGGGCGAAGACGGGCGCCTCGGGCTCGGGGTCCGGGAGCACGGGATCGTCGACGAAATACCCGCCCGCCGCGCGCACGCTCGCCGCCACCGCCCGGCGGCGGTCGTCGACGGCGTCCTCGCCGCCCGCGAGCGCCAGCCGCTGCGCGCGGATCCGCCGCCCGGCGTTCACGCAGAAGAGGTCGCAGAGCGCGAGCTCGCGCGACGCGCCGTCCGGGCCGCGCTCCTCGAGCACCCGTTGCGTGCGCGCCAGCACGGCCGCCGTCGCATACAGCTCGACCGCCATGTTGGCCAGGCGCTCGAGCACGAGCTGCCGCTCCGTGATCGCGCCGCGATACTTCACGATCGCCCGCTGCGCCGCGGCCGCGAGATCGGCCACGTGCTTCTCGAAGTAGCGGCGATGCTCCTCGAGGGCGGGGTGCAGCGGCCGGTCGATGCGCTGGGTCGCACCGAGCAGACTGCTCACGCGGGAGGTCATGTAGCCGCTCACGAGCCCCAGGTTTCGGAGCGGGCGCCGGATCGCGGCGGCGACTTCGCGCAAACGCTCGGCAGGCCCCTGGATTCCGTTGAGCGCGATGAACAGCCGCAGAATCTCGTTCGCGCCCTCGAAGATCCGGTTGATGCGGGTGTCCCGGAGGTGCCGCTCGTATGGATATGGCCGGACGAAGCCGCGGCCGCCGGCCACCTGGACCATCTCATCGGCGGCCCGCCAGATCGCCTCGCTCGCGAATACCTTCGCGCACGCCGCCTCGAGCGCGACATCGCTGTCCCGGCGGTCGGCCTGGGCCGAGAGCGCACCGACCATGGCGTCCGCCGCGTACGCGTCGGCGGCCGTCTCCGCCACCTTCCGCTGGGTGATCTCGAAATCCGCCAGCGGATGGCCGAACTGCACCCGGGTCGATGCGTACTGCGCCATCTCGCTCACCAGCATCCGACAGCCGCCGGCGCACCCCGCGGCGAGACTCAGACGCCCGGCGTTCAGCACGTTGACGGCCACGCTGAATCCCTTTCCCACCTGGCCGAGCACGTGGTCGGCCGGCACGGTCAGTCTCTCGTACGCCAGCTCGGCCTGGGTCGAGCCGCGGACGCCGAGCTTGCGCACCGTCCCGACGACGCGGAACCCAGGCATGTCCGGCCGCACGATGAACGCCGTGGGCCGGAGGACCATGTCACCCCGCCGATCGACCGCGGTCTGGGCGAAGGTCGCGATCACGCCCGCACGGTGTCCATTGCCGATCCAGATCTTGCGGCCGGTGAGGAGCCAATGGGCGCCGTCCGGCGAGCGCTCGGCGCGTGTTCGGATGTTCTGCGCGTCCGACCCGGTCTCGGGCTCGGTGAGCGCGTAGGCCGCCAGGGTCTCCCCGCGCGCGAGCGCCGGCAGATACCGCGCCTTCTGCTCGGGTGAGCCGAAGAGCGTGATCGCCTTGGATCCGAGTCCACAGTGGACGCCGACGAGCACTGCCACCGAGGCGTCGGTGACCGAGAGCGCGCTGAAGACGCGGGCGTAGGCCGAGACCGAGAGGCCGAGTCCGCCGTACTCCTTGGGGATCGTGAGCCCGAGAAGGCCGATCTCGGCGAGCGCGCGGATCACCGGCTCGGGGATCGTCTCGGCGTCGTCGATCGCCTCCGAGTCGATGACGTCGCCCGCGAGCCGACGGAGCTCGCGGATGAGCCGGGCCACCACCCGCGCCTCCTCCGGGTCGCGTCGGTCGAGCGGGTCCGGATAGGGAAAGAACAGTGCGTCGTGGATCGCGCCGCCGAACAGCCCGCGCACGAAGGACGGCGCGGCGGCTGCCCGGGCCCCCGGGCCCGGGTCAGCCACGACCGTGATCCATCGAGAGCTCGGATCCGTGTTCCGCGCGCGCCTCGGGCGCGCCACGGGCGCTGAGACCGTCGAGCTGCGCGGCCAGCCCGTCCGCGTCGGTCTGGGGCGCCGCGCACACGAAGTGGCGGCACACATACGCCGTCGCCGGCGCGCCGTTCACCGGCCCCTTCCCCTCGAGCAGGGCGATGCCGCGCCCGTCGGCCGGTGCGCCGCCGGCGAGGACGAGCGCCGGGACGAAGCGGCCGCCAACGGTCGACGCCAGCGCCCGGAACGCATCGCTCGCCGGATCGCCCACCAGAGCCACCGCCGTTGCCCCGTACACCGCCAGGTCGGCCGAGCCGAGCATGTGGCCGAAGGCGCTCGGATACCGCGCCATCGGCTCGGCCATCGCCTCCAGTACCCGCGTTCCCCGGGCCGTCCGCCGAGGATCCCCGAGCAGCTCGCCGAGTCGTAGCTCCAGCTCGACCGCGAGCGACGTCCCGGACGGCACGGCGTTGTCGGTGATGTCGCGCGGCCTCGTGATGAGCGGGTCGGCATCGCGCGGCGTATCGAAGTACGCCTGTGCCGCATCGTCCCAGAACCACTCGTCGATCGCGGACGCGATCTCGACCGCGGCGTCGAGCCACCGCCGATCGAACGTCAGGGCGTAGGTGGCGAGGAAGCCGAGCGCAACGGCCGCGTGGTCATCGAGAAACCCCGGGATCTTCGTCACCCCGTCGGTGTGGCTGCGCATGACGCGCCCGCCCGGGCGGACGAGCACCCGCCGCAGGAAGTCGGCCGTCGCCAGCGCCGCGTCGCGGTCGACCGGGCGGGCGAAGGCGCGCGCCGCCTCGGCCATGCCACGGAGCATGAGCCCGTTCCAGGCCGCCAGCTTCTTCTCGTCCCGGGCCGGGCGCACGCGCATCGCCCGCTGCACCGCGAGGAGCTGGCGCGCCCGCGCGAGCTTCGCCGCCGCCATCCCGTCGGCCATCCCCGCGCGGCGAGCGACGACACCTGCGGGCTCCGGCACGTGCAGGATGTTGCGTCCCTCGAAATTGCCGTCGGGGGTCACGCCGTACTGCGCCTTGAAGAGCGCCGAGTCGGGGCCGAGCGCGGCATCGAGCTCACCCTCGGTCCACAGATAGAACCGACCCTCCTCGCCCTCGCTGTCGGCGTCGAGGGACGCATAGCAGCCGCCGTCCGCGTCGGTCATCTCCTCGCGGACCCAGTCGAGCGTCGCCTCCGTCACGCGACGCACCTCGGCGCTCTTCGTCGCTTGCCAGAGATGGGCCCCGAGTCGGACGAGCAGGGCGTTGTCGTACAGCATCTTCTCGAAGTGCGGCACGAGCCATCGGTCGTCGACCGCGTAGCGATGGAAGCCACCGCCGATCTGATCGTAGATGCCGCCACGCGCCATCTGCTCGAAGGTCTGCTCGACCATCTCGCGCGCCCGCTCGTCACCCGTACGCTCGGCGTACGCGAGCAGGAACTCGAGACTCATCGTCGGCGGGAACTTGGGGGCTCCCTCGAATCCGCCGTGCTGCGCGTCGTAGCGGGCCGCCAGCGCGCGCGCCGCGCGCTCGAGCGTCCCCGCATCGAGTGTCCCCGACGGCTCGAGCCGGGCCGCCGACGCCGCGTAGATGTCGCGCATCGCGGTCGCGGTCTGCACGACGCGGTCGCGCTTGGTGTGATAGGCATCGGCGACGGACCGCAGCACCCGCGCGAACGCCGGCATCCCGTGCCGGTCCTCCGGCGGGAAGTATGTGCCGGCGTAGAACGGCTCCCCCGTCGGGGTGAGAAACATCGTCATCGGCCAGCCGCCGTGACCCGTCATCGACTGCACGGCCTGCATGTAGATGCTGTCGACGTCCGGCCGTTCCTCCCGGTCGACCTTGATGTTCACGAAGTGCTCGTTCATGACCCCGGCCGTCGCCGGGTCCTCGAACGACTCGTGCGCCATCACGTGGCACCAGTGACAGGCGGCGTAGCCGACGCTGAGGAGGATCGGCTTGTCCTCGCGGCGCGCCCGCTCGAGCGCCTCGGCGCCCCACGGGTACCAATCCACCGGATTGTCGGCGTGCTGTCGTAGATACGGACTCGTTTCCGCAGCGAGCCGGTTCGGCATCTCCTCTTCTCCATCATCGGCCGGCGGGCCGGCACGGCGCCGCCATGGTACTTTACACCGCCATGCCAGCCGGCGCGCGCTTCCAATCGCGCGGCGGGCCCCTCGCCCCGGCCGCCGCGCTCACCGCGATCCTCGCCGCAGGGGCGATGTTCCCGGTCGCGCCGCTGCGCGACGCCGAGACGGGCCGGGCAGTCCTCGACGCGACGCTCCGTACCCCGCCGGCCTTCCTGGCGCTGGCCCCGGTGAATAATACGCTCGACGCGCTGTCACTGCTCTCGGTCCGCGAGCATGTGGCCGTGCTGGCGCTGCTCGCTCTCGCCTACGCCGCCTGGCGCGTGCAGCGGGCCCGGCGGGGGCGCCTCCGGCGCGACGACATCGTCACCGTCGCGACGCGCATGCATCGCCTGCGGCGGGAGCTGGCCGCCGCCGGCACGGCGCTCGCACTCGTGGTCGCCGTGTACGCCGTGATGGTGCTCGTGCCACGGCCGATGGCCGCGCTCGAGCTGGCGCCCGGCGACTCGACGCGGCTCGCGATCGACTTTCACAGTCACACGAGTGCCTCACACGATGGGCGTCCGGGCTTCTCGGCCGAGCGCAACCGATCGTGGCATCGCGCGGCCGGGTTCGACGTCGCGTACGTCACCGATCACGACACGTTCGCCGGCGCCGAGTCGGCCGCGTCCCGAAACCCACGGCGCGCCGGGGACGGCACGTCCCTCCTGAGCGGCATCGAGGTCCTCGAGGGCGGTGAGCACGTCAACGTGCTCGGCGTGACCGCCCGCGACAACGCCTTGTTCGACGGCCGTCACCTCGTGGCGGCGGCCCTCGAGTCCGCCGAGCGCGGAGGGCGCGCGCCCCCGATCGTTCTTCAGACCATTCCCGGCCCGCTGGACCGCGTGCCACGCCCTGGCATGACCGGTGTCGTCCCGGTCGACGCGATCGAGATCGCGGACGCGGCGCCACGCGGGTTCTCGGCCGAGGATGACGAGCGCGATCGCATCCTCCGCATCGCCGACAGCCTCGGCGCCGCCGCCGTGTCCGGCTCGGACCTGCATGGCTGGGGCCGCACGGCCGCGGCGTGGACTATCATGCGCATCCCCGGGTGGCGTGACCTCTCGCCGACCGAGCTGGAGGTCAGGATCGAGACGGCGATCAGGGCGGGCGGCCGTCACGCCACGCGTGTCATCGAGCGCACGCGACCGGTCTGGGCCCGCGGCGCGGATCAGCACGGCGCGGCGGCCTGGGCGTCCGCCGGTGGCCAGGCGCTCGCCTTTGGCGGACACTTCGCGTGGCAGCTCACGGCGACCCGATCGATGCCCGAGCGTCTCGCGTGGCTCGTCTGGATCTGGGTCGTGGCGGGCGCGGTGGCGGTGTACCGGGAGCGGCGCGGGGGCCCGCCGCCGTTCCCCGGCCGGCGGTCCGTGCGGCGCGGCGGCGCGCGGCTCCCGGCGCAGGTGTAAGGGCGGGCGTGGCCGCGCGAGCGACGTCGGCGATCGGGCGGCGAGTGGAGGGGACGCGTCTCGCGATCGCCGTGGTCGCCGGCGCGGCCGCCGTGCGGCTTCTGGTCGCCGCGGTCGTCCCGCTGGTACCCGATGAGGCGTACTACTGGGAGTGGTCGCGCCACCTTGCCGCCGGGTACTTCGACCACCCACCGGCGATCGCCTGGCTGATCCGGGCCGGCACCGCGGTCGCCGGCGATACGCCCTTCGGCGTGCGGGTCGTGCCGGTGCTGGTCGGCTGTGCCGGCTCGCTCGCCGCCGTGCTGCTCGCGTGCCGACTGGGCGGCGGACGCGCCGCCGTCCGCGCCGCGGTTCTCATCGCGGTCCTGCCACTCGCCGGCGTCGGTCTCGTGCTCGCGACACCCGATGTCCCGCTCCTCGCCTCGGCGGGCATCGCACTCTGGGCGATCGACCATGCGATCGCCGCGCCACCGACCGACGCGGCCGGGCGGTCCGCCGGTCCGGCCCGACCGTCGGCGGGGCTCGCCTGGTGGGTCGTGGCCGGGCTCGCGACCGGCGCCGGTCTTCTCTCCAAGTACACCATCGTCCTGCTGCCGGCGGGCATCGCCCTCGCGTGTGTGGTCTCGCCACGGCTCCGGGGTCAGCTCCGCGCTCCAAGTCCGTACGTCGCCTGCGCGATCGCTCTTCTGCTGTTCGCTCCGGTGGTGGCCTGGAACGCCGCACACGGGTGGGCGTCGTTCGCCTTCCAGCTCCGCCACGGGCTCGGTGCGCCGGCCGGCTCGGCGCTCGCGCGCGAGCTGGCGCTCATCGGCGGGCAGCTCGGGCTGGCCACGCCCGTGCTCTTCCCGCTGATGGTGGCCGAGATCGTCGTGGCGCTTCGCCGTCCGGTCGAGCCTCGGCGCTTCGCGCTCGCCGTCACCGCCGGACTCGTCTGGCTCTTCTTCGTGCTCAGCGCGCTCCGGCGTCCGGTCGAGCCGAACTGGCCGGCGCTCGCGGTGCTGCCCGCCCTGGTGGTTCTGGCGGCGGCCGCCCCGGCGCCGATGCGGGATCGGTGGACGGCGGCCGGGGCGGTCCTCGGCGCCCTGATCGTCGCCGCGGTGTACGCTCACGCGGTGCACCCCTGGCTCCCGCTGATGCCGCGGCGTGATCCGGTCGCGCAGGCGTACGGATGGTCGGACCTCGCGGCCGTCGTCGAGCGAGGCCGCCGGACGGCGGACCCACCCGCGGCGCACGACTGGATCGCGGCCGATCGATACCAGGACGCGTCCGAGCTGGCCTTCCATCTCCCCGGGCACCCCGACGTCTTCTCCCTGGGGCTCGCCAGCCGGCGAAGCGAGTTCGACCTCTGGCCGGGCCTTGGGTCGGTGGCGCGCCGGGGGGACGCGCTCACGCTCGTGCTCGACGAGACACCGGGCCGGCCGCCGCCCGTCGCCGCCCTTGCGCCACACTTCGCGACCGTCGTTCGCGGCGACCTCGTCGAGCTCCGCTGGGGCGCGCATCGCGTTGTGGCGCGCCGGCGAGTCTGGCATTTTCTCGATCTGATCACGCCGCTCGACCTTTCGCGGCCCGCGCCCTTCGGCTCCGCACGCCCATGAACTCGACCGTGCCCCGCGACCTCGATGCGTTCTTCACCGCGAACCGCGGCCGTATCGAGCGTGAGCTCTTCGATTTTCTTCGCATCCCGAGCGTGAGCGCGCGCTCCGAGCACAACGCCGATACGGCGCGCGCGGCGCACTGGCTAGCCGACTCGTGCACGGCCGCGGGGCTCCGATCGGAGATCATCCCCACGCCCGGCCATCCGATCGTGCTCGCGGAGTGGCGGGGCGCCGGCGCCGAGCGTCCGACGGTGCTCGTCTACGGCCACTACGACGTGCAGCCGGTCGAGCCGTTGGACCTCTGGACGTCGCCGCCGTTCGAGCCGGCGGTGCGGGACGGCCGGATCTACGCCCGCGGGTCGGTCGACGACAAGGGTCAGCTCTACCTCCACGTCAAGGCGCTCGAGGCGCATCTCCGCGTGCGCGGACGACTCCCGATCAACCTCGTGCTCCTGGCCGAGGGCGAAGAGGAGGTGGGGAGCGACCACCTGGGCGATTTCGTGCGGGCGCATCGGGACCGCCTGCGCTGTGACGCCGTGGTCATCTCCGATTCGGCCATGTTCGGGCCCGGGCAGCCCTCGATCGTCTCGTCACTGCGAGGGCTCACCTACTTTCAGCTCGACGTCGACGGGCCGGCGAGCGATCTCCACTCGGGCATCTATGGCGGTGCGGTCGCCAATCCGGCGACGGCGCTCGCGCGCATCATCGCGAGCTTCCATGACGAGTCCGGCAAAGTCGCGGTCGCTGGCTTCTATGATGCCGTGCGCGACGTCGAGCCCGGGCTCCGGGCGCGGCTGCGTGCGCTGCCGTTCGACGAGGCGGCATTTCTGGCCGAGACGGGGGCGAGCGCGCTCGCGGGCGAAGTCGGATACACCACCGTCGAGCGAGTCTGGACGCGGCCCACGTGCGAGGTCAACGGGTTGCTGAGCGGATACACCGGTGAGGGCGCCAAGACGGTGCTGCCGGCGCATGCCATGGCCAAGGTGAGCTGTCGTCTCGTGCCCGACCAGGAGCCGGCGGCGATCGAACGGCTCATGCAGGCGCACGTCGAGCGCGTCGTGCCGCAGGGGGGGGGGTGCGCGTGCGCGTCACGCACCTGCACGGCGGCCACCCGTGGCGGGCGGAGCTGCACGGGCCGCTCTACGATGCGGCGGCCCGCGCGCTCGCGGCCGCCTTCCGGCGGGAGCCGGTGGTCGTCGGCGAAGGCGGGTCGATCCCCGTCGTCCACGACTTCGCGCGCACGCTCGAGGCGCCGGTCCTGTTGATGGGCTTCGGCCTGCCGGGCGAGAACGCCCACGCGCCCGACGAGTGGTTGAGCGTCGACAACTTCGAGCTCGGCATGCGGGCGGTCGCCACGTTGTGGGACCTCTTGTGATCTGAGTTGTGATCTGGGCGCGCGGACCCGATCGTCCGGGGGTCGGCCGGCCCAGAGGACGGCGGCGGACGCGGTGGTCCCCTGGGGTCCGGCGCCGGGTCGGTTCGGTTGTTGCCCCCGTGGATCTGTCCGAGTGGCCTTCCCTCTCCGGACCTCGCGATGCGTCTCCTCTGTTCCCGTGCCCTCGCCGCGATGGCTGTGGTCGCCGTTACCGGGGCATGCACCGGCCGCCGGTCTCCCGACGAGGCCGCCCGTCCGACCCGGGACGTGCCGGTCGTGGTCACGAACTACGGGTGGTCCGACGCGGACGTCTACGCCGTCCACCTCACGCAGCGCATGCGACTCGGCTTCGTCCCCTCGCAAGCGACGGTCACGCTCCGCATCCCGCCCGTCATGGTGACGGACGACGAGGTCCAGTTGATCGCCCACCCGGTCGGCGGAACGTCCGACTACCAGTCGGACGTCGTCCACGTGCCCGCGGACCAGCACGCGGTCCTCGAGCTCCAGGACGTGCTCGCCGAGTCGTCGCTCTCGGTCTTTCCCGACCCCGAAACGCCGTAGGGGCGGCCGCAGGCCGCCCCGGCGTAGGGGCGGCATTCATGCCGCCCGCCGTTCGCCGTTCGGCACGTCCCACGGCCCGCATCCCGCGGCCACCGTAGGGGCGGCATTCATGCCGCCCGCTGCTCCCATTTCGCACCGATGTCTGGCCCGTCATTTCACGCCGTCGCCGTTGCCGTTCGGCATGCACGGCGCCCGGCGCGGGCGCGGAATGCCGCACCCGGGGCGGCATCGCCGGCCGGCCGCCATCGGTGCGGGATGCCGGTCGCGGGCGGCATGAATGCCGGACCAGGCATCCGTGCGGGATGCGAGGCGCGGGCGGCATGAATGCCGCCCCTACGGGGCATCACGATGCCCCCCCCCGTCGTTGGTGGTTGGGCACCCACACGGCCGCCCGTGATCAGGGCGCCGACCCCACCCCGCGCCGTCGGTGCCGTCCCCGGTGCCAGGGCAATCCCGCACCGTCCGCACGCCGCCACGGTGCCGCATCCCGCGTCCGTTGTTGCCGTTCCCGGTGTCAGGGGCAATCGCGAAGCGATTGCCCCTGACACCGTCCAATAAACCCCTTCCTTTGGTCGCCGCGGGACGCGGGTGGGCCGCGCGAAATGCCGGGCCAGGCATCGGCGCGCGATGTGAGTCGCGCGCGGCATGAATGCCGCCCCGACGGGGCGTGCACGTCGCCGTGCGCGCACGGCGGCCCCGGCATCGTCCCCCGGGTGGCGGGAAACGCGGGGCCGGGGGCGGGGCCGGCCGGGGCCGGCCGGGGCTGGCTCGGAACATGCCACCCGGGGGAGGCCGGCCGACACTGCCCCTGGCGCGGGCCGGTTGGCGGCGCTGGACTGTTGGGGTCGATGTCGCTGTTAGCTTTCGCTCGTTCGAGATTGGTCGACCGGGCGCGCACGTTTGTGCGGCCCCTGCGCTTCCCGGAGGTGGTAGTGTCGACGATCGCCGCACGCGCTGCCGGGGCGGCAGGCACGAGCCCCCTCGGAGCCGGACCCAATCCCCCGATCGCGGATCTCCTCGCCGACGTGCGTGCGCGCACCGAGACCCTCGTGGCGCCGCTCACGGACGGCGATGTCCGGAGGCAGCACGATCCGCTGATGAGCCCGATCGTCTGGGACCTCGGCCACATCGCCGCCTTCGAGGAGCTGTGGCTCGTCCGGCAGTTGGAGCGACCCCACGACGACCTCGCGTTCGGCGAGATGCCCGGCCTCTTCAACCCGTTCGAGCACCCTCGGCGCGAGCGTGGGGCGCTGCCGCTGCCCGGCCGGACCGAGGCGCTCGCCGTGCTCGCCGAGATCCGGGAGCGGGCGCTCGACCGCCTCGCCCGGACCGACATCGGGCCCGGCGCGGCGCCGATCGCACGCGACGGCTACGTCTACCGCATGGTGGCGCAGCACGAGGCGCAGCACGGTGAGACGATGCTCCAGACCCTCCAGCTCAAGCGCGGCGATCCGTATCGGCCCCTGGCGCGGGCGCCCTTCCCGGCCGAGGCGGGTCAGCCGCCGTCGGCCTTCGTGGGACGCATGGTCTCGTTCCCCGGTGGCACGGTGCGGGTCGGCACGGACGATCGCCGCGCGGCCTACGACAACGAGCGGCCGGTCCACGAGCTGGAACTCCCGCCGTTCCTGATCGATGCCGCCCCGGTCACCAACGCCGAGTATCTCGAGTTCATCCGGGATGGCGGGTATCGCACCCCCGAGTGGTGGTCGCCAGCCGGACGCGCCTGGCGCGCCGAGGCCGCGGCCAGCGCACCGAAGTACTGGTTCCGCTTCGATGGGGAATGGTGGACACGCACCATGGATCGCACCGGGCCGATCGATGCGACGCATCCGGTCGTCCACGTGTCGTTCTTCGAGGCCGAGGCGTATGCGCGCTGGGCCGGCAAACGGCTCCCGAGCGAGATCGAGTGGGAAGCCGCCGCGAGCTGGGATCCGGCGGCGGCCGGCGGCCGGCGGGCGTTCCCGTGGGGCGACGCGCCGCCCACGCCAGCCCTCGCCAACCTCGACCAGGTGACCTTCGGGACCGCGCCGGTCGGGTGCTACGGCGACAACGTCTCCCCGATCGGCTGCTACGGCATGATCGGCGACGTATGGGAGTGGACGGCGAGCGACTTCGGCCCGTACCCCGGGTTCGTCAGCTTCCCGTATCGCGAGTACTCCGAGGTGTTCTTCGGGACGGAGTACAAAGTGCTCCGGGGCGGATCGTGGGCGACGCGGGCGATCGCCGCCCGGAGCACCTTCCGGAACTGGGACTACCCGTCCCGCCGCCAGATCTTCAGCGGCTTCCGGTGCGCGCGCGATGTCTGAGATCCGACCGGAGGGTCGGCCGGAGCGCCGGCCGGGGACGACCACCGGCGCGCCCGCGGCCGGCGCCGCGCCACGCTTGGGCTCACCCGCAATGCTCGCCGACGTTCGCGCGGGACTCTTCGAGCGCGAGCGGGGCGGGCAGCGGTGGCTGCCACCCAAGTACTTCTACGACCGGCGCGGCTCGGAGCTGTTCGACGAGATCACGCGGCTCCCGGAGTACTACCTGACGCGCGCCGAGCGGACCCTCCTCGCGGCCACCATGCCGGCGTGGATGCGCGCGCTCCATCCGGCGCCGGGCACGCTCGTCGAGCTCGGGGCAGGGAGCGCCGACAAGACCCGCACCATCCTCGACGCCATGCGCCGGGCTCGCCCCGACGGGGTCGCATACGTCCCGGTCGATGTGAGCGCCGCCTTCCTCGATGAGACGGCCGCACGTCTGCGACGGGAGTACGCGGACCTGCGCGTGCTGCCGCTGGCCGCCGATTTCAGCACGGGTGTCCGGGTGCCCCGCGGACTGCCGGAGCCCGTGCTGTACGCGTTCATCGGCAGCACGATCGGCAACCTCGACGACCGCGAGGCGGTGCACCTGCTCGGGCGCCTCGCGGCCCGGATGAGCGCCGACGACCGGCTGTTGCTCGGCGCCGATCTCCTCAAGGACGTCGATGTGCTCGAGGCCGCATACAACGATCGCCGCGGCGTCACCGCCGCCTTCAATCGGAACATGCTGCGGGTGCTCAACCGGGAGCTCGGGGCCGACTTCGATCCGCGTGCGTTCGCGCACCGGGCGACCTTCGATCCGGCCGAGGGGCGGATCGAGATGCACCTCGTGGCCACGAGCGATCAGGCGGTCACCATCCCGGGACTCGGGACCACGTGGATCCCCGCCGGCGAGTCGATCCGGACGGAGGTCAGCAACAAGTACACGCCGGTGCGGCTGGGCTGCATTCTCGCGCGGGCCGGTCTCGACATCGTGACCTGGCAGACCGACGACACGGGTGGGTACGCGCTCGTGCTCGCGGCGCCGGTGCGGTGACTCCGTGCGAGCCGGGCAGGCGGCGGGGTCGATCGACGCGGCCCGGCTGACCGACGAGCTGCGGACCGAGCTGTTCGCACCGGCGGGCCTCGACACCGCCCCGCGGATCGGAGCCGAGATCGAGTTCATCCCGGTGGACGCCATCACGCGCCGCCGATGTCCGATCGTGCCGCCGCCCATCCCCGAACCGGACGGCGCGCCCGCGACGCTCCCGGTCCTCCGCGCCGTGGCGCGGGCGCAGGGCTGGTCCGAGCGGCCCTCACCGTATGGCGCGCCGGTCTTCGCGATGCCGGACGGTGGCGCGATCAGCTATGAGCCTGGCGGTCAGATCGAGTACAGCGCACCTGCGTCGGCGTCGGTCACGAGCCTCGTCGCGCGGCTCCGCGCGACGGCTGCCGTGCTCGCCCACGCGTGCCAGCGGGCAGGGATCGGCCTCGTCGCCGCCGGCATCGATCCGGAGAACCCGGTCGACGATGTGCCGCTCCAGCTCCACGGCCCGCGCTACGTGTCGATGGACGCCTATCTCGCGACCATCGGGTCGGCCGGCGCGCGGATGATGCGCCAGACCGCTGCCCTCCAGGTGACGATCGACGCCGGAGCCGATCCGGCCCGGCGGTGGCGCCTCGCGAGTGCGCTCGCGCCCTACCTGACCGCGATCTTCGCCAACTCGCCGCGTGAGGCCGGCGCCCGCACCGGGTGGCAGAGCACACGCGCCGCCACCTGGCGGCGCCTCGATCGCACGCGCACCGGCCTGCCCGGCGCGACGGCGGACGGTCCCGCGACCCCGTACACGGCATTCGCGCTCGCCGCTCGCGCGATCCTCCGCCGGGGACCCGGGGGCGAGCCGGCGCCGTTCGGGGAGCTGTTGGCGAGCGGGCACGCCACGCACGACGACTGGGGGCCGCACCTGACCACGCTCTTTCCCGACGTGCGACCGCGTCGCATCGCCGGCGTACCGACCTTCGAGCTGCGGTCCATCGACGCCGTCCCGCCGGAATGGTACGCCGCCCCGATCGTCGTGATCGCCGGGCTCGCCTACGACGACCGGGCGGCGGCGGAGGCCGCGGCGTTGCTCCGGCTCGATCGGCACTCGAGCCACACATCCTCCGACCTGCTCGTTCCGGCGGCCCGCGACGGGCTCCGCGATCAGCGGATCCGCCGACTCGCGACGGATCTCTACGATCTCGCGCTCAGGGGAGCGGGGCGACTCGGGGCGACGATCGTCGCCCCGTCCGAGCTCGAGGTGGCCCACGCGTTCGGCGCGCAGTATGTGCGCCGGGGGCGCTCGCTCGCCGACGACGTGCCGGCGGGCCGTGCCGGGACGAGCCGGCCCGACATCCCCGGTGTCCACGCCGCGGCCTCGGATTGACGGCGGTGCGGCGCTGCGCGCCGTCGAGGTCTCGAAGCGGTACGGCGCGGTCGTCGCCCTCGACCGGGTGACGATCGATGTCGCCGCCGGCGAGTGCCTCGCGCTGATCGGCGAGAGCGGGTCCGGGAAGACCACGCTCCTGCGGTCCTTCAACCGGATGGTCGAGCCGGACGCCGGGACCGTGCTCATCGATGACCAACCGCTCCGGAGCCTCGATCCGGTCGCGCTTCGGCGGCGCGTCGGGTACGTGCTTCAGGATGGCGGACTGCTCCCGCACTGGCGCGTCCGCCGGAACGTGGCGCTCGTCCCCTGGCTCCTGCGCGAACCCGACGCCGAGGCCCGTGCCGACGAGGCGCTCCGACTCGTGGGACTGGACCCGACGCAGTTCGGCGACCGATGGCCCCGCGGCCTCTCCGGTGGTCAGCGCCAGCGGGTCGCGCTCGCCCGCGCGCTGGCCGGCGCGCCCGCCGTGCTGCTGCTCGACGAGCCGTTCGGAGCGCTCGACGCGATCACGCGGGCCGAGCTCCAGGACACCTTCGTGGGTCTCCGCAGCTCGGTCGCCGTGACGACCGTGCTCGTCACGCACGACGTCCGCGAAGCCGGGGCGCTCGGCGATCGGATGGCCGTGCTGCGCCGCGGACGGCTGGAGCAGGTCGGACCGCCCGCGATGCTCCGCGATGCACCCGCGACACCCTACGTCGCCGCCCTGCTCGCCCGGGGGTGGTCACGATGAGGACAATCTGGACGGCCATGATGGTGACGATGACGGCGCTCGGCGCGCCGCCGCGGCCGATCATCGTCGCGTCCAAGCCGTTCGGCGAGTCGTACATCCTCGCCGAGATGATGGCGCAGTTGCTCGAGGCTCGGGGGCGCGTCGTGGAGCGCCGGCTCGGCCTCGGTGCGACCGAGGTCGCCTACGGCGCGCTCCGCGCCGGGGCGGTCGACGTCTACCCGGAGTACACCGGCACCGGGCTCGTCGCGATCCTCGGCCTGCCGCCGGAACGGGACCCGGCGGCGGTTTTCGCGCGGGTCGCCTCGGCGTCGATGGCCCGTGACGGCGTGCGCTGGCTACCGCCGCTCGGCTTCCAGAACACGTACGCGATCGCCGTGCGCCGGCCGACGGCCGATTCGCTCCACCTCGCGACGCTGAGCGATCTCTCGCGCGTCGCGCCATCGCTGCGGGCGGGGCTGACGGCCGATTTCATTGGCCGCCCTGATGGACTCCCCGGACTGGCGCGGACCTATGGCATCCGGTTCCGGGCGGTGCGCGCCCTGCTCCCGGCGGTCAAGTATCAGGCGCTCGCCGCCGGCGCCGTGGACGTGATCGACGGATACTCCACCGACGGACTCATCGCCCGCTATGACCTGGTCGTGCTCCGCGACGACCGGAGCTTCTATCCGCCGTATCAGGCGGCCGCCGTCGTCGGACCATCGTTGCAGCGGGAGGACCCCGAGGCCGTCCTCGTGCTCACCGAGTTGAGCGGCCGGATCGACGTCGGGACGATGCGCCGCCTCAACCGGCGGCTGGAGGTCGACGGGGCACCGGTCGCGTCGATCGCGCACGACGCACTCGCGTCGCTCGGGCTGACGGCCGCGGCGGCGCCGCTCGACGACGCGCATGCGGGTCCCGCCGCGCCGCCGCCCACGTCGTTCGTCGCGTACCTCGGCGCGCGCCGGCCCGCGATCCTGGCCGACACCTCGCGCCATCTGCTCCTCGTCGCCCTGTCCCTCGGGGCCGCCGTCCTGATCGCGCTGCCGCTCGGCGTCGTGCTGACGACCGTCCCGCGCGGCGCCGAAGGCGTGATTCGGGTCGCCGGCATGCTCGAGACTGTGCCCGGGATCGCTCTGCTCGCGTTCATGATCCCACTGCTCGGCATCGGCGTCGTCCCGGCGCTCGTCGCCCTCTTTCTGTACTCGTTGTATCCGATCCTGCGTAACGCCTACACCGGCGTTCGCAACAGCGATCCGTCGACGGTGGACGCGGCGCAGGCCCTCGGGATGACCCCTCGCCAGGTCCTGTTGTACGTCCGGCTACCGCTCGCCGCGCCCGTCATCATGGCGGGGATCCGCACGGCGGCCGTGCTCGACGTTGGTACGGCGACACTGGCGGCGTTCATCGGCGCGGGCGGCCTCGGCGATCCGATCGTCACGGGGCTCGCGCTCGCCGACACGCGGATGATCCTGTCGGGCGCGATCCCCGCGGCGCTGCTCGCCCTCGCGGTCGACGGTCTGTTGGGCGGCGTCGAGCGATGGACCGGCCGCCGGTGGGGTACCGATCGCCGGTGATCCCCGCGCCCGCGTCTCCCCCGGCCACCGCCAACGGGGCATCACGATGCCCCCCCCGTCGTTGGTGGGTGGGGCACCCACACGGCCGCGCATGATCAGGGCGCCGACCCCACCCCGCGCCGTCGGTGCCGTCCCCGGTGGCAAGGGCAATCGCGCACCGTCCGCACGCCGCCACGGTGCCGCCATCCCGCGTCCGTTGTTGCCGTTCCCGGTGTCAGGGGCAATCGCTTCGCGATTGCCCCTGACACCATCCAACAAACCCCGTTCCGTTGGCGTCCGCGGGACGCGGCGCGCGCGAAATGCCGGGCCAGGCATCCGTGCGGGATGCGAGTCGCGGGCGGCATGAATGCCGCCCCTACGGTACGCCACGTTGCCGCGCGCCGGCGACGGCATCGGTATCCCGCCCGTCGTTGCCGTTCCCGGTGCAGGGGCAATTCGCGACGCGAATTGCCCCTGCACCATCCAACAAACCCCGTTCCTTTGGTGGCCGCGGGACGCGGCCGCCCCGGCATTGGTGCGGGATGCGAGTCGCGGGCGGCATGTCCCCGCGGCACGCCCCGGGGTGCGGCGGTCAGAATCGCCAGCTTCGTACCAGGGTGAGGCCGAACACGCCGGTGAGCGGAGTGCTCGTGTTCGTCGCCAGGGTCGGCTGACCGAGGAGGTAGAGAGGCTGACCGCTCAGTTGGAGGCTGAGCTCTCGGCCGACCCGGTGGATCACGCGGCCGCCGGGGGCGGCGCTCGCCTGGAGCGACACGAACGTCTGGGGCGTGAAATACTTCCCGAACTCGAGCGCCGTGTTCTGGATGAACGCGGCCGCGCCGTTCCGTTGCTGGCTGATGTCGACGTAGTTGTTGGTCGTCGTGATATCGAGCACGTCGGCGTCGAGCGCGCGCGCCAGGTTGCCCTTGAGCTGACTCGTCAGCACGCTCACCGCCTCTCCAGCCAGCTGGTTCGCCACGAACGTGCTCGCCGTGCCGATCACGCCGCCGCCGCTGGTCGCCGTGGTGAGGCTGGACGATTGCGTCGACTGCGTGAGCCCCGACGACGGGCGGCTGAAGGCGAGGTAGCTCAGCAGGTCGCTCTGTGGGATCGGCGGCTCGGCGTTGCTCGACAGCGCCAGCCGCAGCGAATCGATCGTCCCCGTGATCTGGATCTGGATCGCGATCGCCTCGCGGCCGGGGACCGGGACATCGTACTCGCCGCTCGCCTGGATCGACGGGTTGAGGTTGGGCGTACCGGCGAAGGTCGCCGTCCCCTTGCTGATGCTGAAGCGCTTACCCAGGAAGGAGTACTCCCCCAGGTCGGTGCTGATCGCGCCGTTGACGACGACCGCGTGCTGCGCGCGATCGATGTGCACCGTGAGCGGCCCGTCCGTGTGCGCCTCGACGTTGCCGCTCTCGTTGCGCACCCAGCTGTCCTGAAGGATCGTGAAGTCGACGTCCATGATCATGCGTGAGAGCATGCTCGTGGGCGCCGAGATCACGCGCCGCACGGCCGCGTTCGTGGTGTCGGCGACGTGGTAGACGATCGGCTGGCTGAGATCGACGATGTCCTTGCCGCTCGCCGGGGCGAGATACAACACCGCGCTTCGCACGGTCGTGCCACCGTAGATGTAGGGCACCGTCAGCGGCCCGGCCACGGTGAGGTCCGCATCGACATCGACGCGGCCGCGCGCCTTGGTGCTGAGCACGCGCGCGTCGTTGGCCCGCACGGTGGCATTGATGACCGGGACGGCCGGGTCGCTGCGGTCGAGCGATCCGGCGACCCGGAGCCGCCCCCCGGTCGACGGCGTACGGGCCACGAGTGAGTCGATCACGACCGAGTCGCGCGTCAGGTGCATCCGGCCGACCAGATCCCGGAGCGCCGTTCCGGTCTCGACGAGGGTCGCGCTCCCGTCGTCGATCGCGAGCGTGCCGTGCGGGGCCGGATGCGCCGTCGTCCCGGCCAGCGTGATCCGCCCGTGGACGCGGCCGGCGACGTCCCGGACGGACGAGACGAACTGGGGCACGGCGTCGAGCGGCAGGCTGTCGATGCGGACGAGACCCCGGAGCGGTCGGTCGAGGAGTCGGGCACCGGTCGCGCCGGCGCTCAGGTTGATCGGAACGGTCGCGTCCCCGACGGCGAACGGTGCCGCCGGCGCGCCCTTGGGTGCCAGCTCGAGATGGGTGACCAGCGTCGCCGTGTCGTAGGCGTACGAGACGAAGACGTTGGGGAGCGGCGTGTCGCGGACGAGCGCGCTCGCGACGGTCATCGCGCCGTGGAGCTGCGGGTCCTCGGTGCTGCCCCGCAGGTCGGCGTCGAGGGAGAGCCGCCCGGTGATCGGGAGGTCCGACTCGGCGATCGACGCGATGGTGGCGAGGTCGAGCTCGCGCACCTGGGCGGTGAGGTGCGCGGCCGAATCGCGCCGCGTCGCCAGCCGCCCGTCGACGAAGATCCGACCGCGGCGGCCGTTCACGAGCTCCACCCGGTTGACGGTCAGTCCGGCGGGGCTCCAGTCGACGGCGCCCGGGTGCGGCGCCCGCCAGACGGTCGTGTCGAACCGGAAGGTGAGCGTGTCGTAGCTGAGGCGCTTCTCCGTGGGCGAGAACCGGTAGAGGGCGTTGATGGCGTACGCCCGCAGCGGATCCTCGACCACCACGATCCGGAGTGTGCCGTCGGGTCTCCGATACGTGACGCGCGCGTCGAGACTGTCGAAGTCGAATCCCGAGACTGTCGCCGTATCCAACTCCACCGTGGCGGCGATCGGGCTCGCGGGGCTCGGCCCGCCCGACCAGTGGTACAGGATGCGCCCCCGCCGCGCGATGCTGCCCATCGCCACGATCGAGTCGGCGAGGAGCTGCCCCGAGAGGTCGAAGGCGTGCAGGTCACCGCGGATCGTGCCGGTCGCCAGGGCGTGGCCGGCCAGGCTGTCACGCCGGAGCGCGCGCGGCGTGTCGACCTGGAGGGTGGGGGGCGGCTGATCGCTCAGGGCGCGCAGGACGTCACCCGAGTCCGCCCGGCGGGCCGAGTCGGCCCGCGCGCGGGCGATCGCGGCCGCGACCTCCTGTGGACGGGGCGTGATCCGCGAGGTGTCCGGCGGCAGGAATCGCCGGAAGGCGTGGAGCGAGTCGATGGCGATGCGATAGGTGAGCGTGCCGGTGCGTCCCGCGACGAGCCCCAGGTTGCCGGCGATGTCGGCGGTGGTCGCGAGCGCCCGCAGATGCGCCGTGTCGACGGTCAGCTCGCCGCCGCGCGCCGTGGCGCGGAGGCGGACGGTATCGACCGACACGCTGTCGATCGCCGACGCGCCGATGTCGGCCGCCAGCGTCGCATCCATCGTCGCGGGGGTGATACCGTGGCCCCGCGCGGTCACGGTGGCGGTCACCGTCGCCGGCGGCCCGGCCGCCGACACCGAGCGAAGGTCGAACCGCCGGGCGGCCGCCCGGAGATCGTATCCCGGGACGCTCGACGCGAGATCGGCATGCCCATCGATGGCGAGGCCGCTCGAGTCGGGGGCGCCGACGACGATGAACCGCGAGTGGATCGCGAGATCACGCATCGGCCCGGCGACCTGGATCGTACCGCTGGCGCGGCCGTGCAGCTTGGCAGCGGGCATGAAGCGGCCCAGCACGCCCAGATCTGCCGGCTCCAGGGCGGCCGAGATGTTCACGCGCTCGGGGCGGAAGCGGCTCGCGCCGGCCGCACCGGTGCCGCTGGCGGTCGAGTCGGCGTCGCCGGCGCCGGCCGCCACGACGCGGACCCGCACCGGCCGGTCGGTCGGTGCCGCGGGAGCGGGCGGCGCCGGGGCAAAAGCGACATCGCCCGCGGCCACGAGGTGCGTGACCGCCGAATCCTCCTGATGGACGAGGTCGGCCTGGGCGCGCATCGAGTCGCGCGTCGATCCATCGACCGTGGCCCGTCCGGTGATCGTGCCGCCCAGGGGGAGCGACGGCAACGCCGCCCGCGCCAGCGCGACCTGGAGCGGGGCGAGCGTCACCGTGAGATGCCGCCCCTCGAACCCGTTCCCGAGGCCGACTTCCCCGGTCGCCGTGACGCGGCTGCGGCCGGCGCTCCGGTCGTCGAAGGTGACATCGGCATCGAGCGTGAGCGCGTGCAGACCACCTGCGACTCTGGCGTGCCCCGCGATCGTCCCCTCGCGCGGCAGGTGCATCGTCGGCTGGAGCTGGTGGATGAGTCGCGTGTCGAGCCCCGAGACGCGCAGGTCCGTGTCGTGGAAGGCGAGCGTGTCGCTCCGCGTCACGCCGATCTCACCGGTTGCCGTTGCGCCGCCCGTGTGGAGCGCCAGCCGATCGACCGTGTACTCCTGCTCCTTGCCTCCACGCCGCCAGGTGACGCCGACGTCGGCCCGGATGCCCCCATCGGACGGGAGCGTCGGGTCGACGAACCGCAGGTCGGCGAGCGCCAGCGAATCGGCGCGGAGGGCGAGCGCCATGTCCCCGCTCCCCAGCGAGTACCGCCCGCGCCCGGACACGCGGGAGGCGGGCAGGTCGACGGTCATCCGCGGCCACCAGAGCGAGTCCGTGCCGAGATAGAACGTGCCGGTCACGTCGCGGACGGTCGCCTCCGGCGGTCGGAAGACCGCGAGGGCCGCGGACAGCGACGCCACGTCCACGAGCTTGGTGTGGTCCGCCGGGTCGGCGAGTCGGAGCCGTGGCATGGCGGCCGAGAGCGCGTGCACGGCCACCGTCTTCTGGTAGCCGCCCTCCGGAGTGATGCTCACCGCCAAGCGCGAATCGGGACTCAGGGCCGCACGGATGGCGCTGTCGCGGGCCGGTCCGCGGAGGCTGCTGTCCGGCCGCCAGGGCGTGCGCACGGTCACGTCGCCGTCGATGACCCGCACGTCGGTGAGCGCGATCCAGCTCCCGAAGCCGCGCGCGGTCGTGTCCGTCGGCTGGCTCGACGACACGAAGATCCGCTTGTAGTTCCAGACGCTGTCCGGCGACTCGACGAGCACGACGACCGGGTGGTCGAGCACCACGTGGTCGAAGTCCAGCCGCTTCCGCGCCAGGTCGAGGATCGAGTAGTGGAGGCTCGCCTGGCGGACACTCAGGAACGGCGCGCCGCTGCTGTCGGTGATCGTGAGCCCGCGGATCGCGAGGTGATCGAGCAGGTCGCCGTCGATGTCACCGATCCGGACGATGCCGTGGATCGCCCCCGCCCCGCGGACGGCGCGGAGCGCCAGCGTCCGGATCAACGCGTGCCCCGGCTCGGTGACTGTGACGACGAGGACGGCGACGATGACCACCAGCACGATGGCCGCGATGATCCCCAGCACGGCGGCGGCGACGCGACGGGCGATCCGTCCGGCCGCCGCCATCTAGAACGCCTGCCCGATCGAGAGATGGAGGCTCAGCCGATTGAGCACGGCCTGCCATCCGCTCTCGGATCGCGCCGGTGCGTAGACACGCTCGGCGGCCGACGTGCCCGTTCCCGGCGGTCCCGTGACCACCACGATACGACGGTCCGGCGTCTCGGTGAGCACTACGAGGTGATAGGTCGTCAGCGGGTTCAGGCCCAGGTCGATCCGGATCGGCCCGACGATCGAGTAGTATCGAAAGCCGAAGCCCGGCGTGACGGCGCTCGTCCCACTCGTGGCATTGGCGAGATTCCCCTGGCCGACGATCCCCGCATCGACGAACACGGCCCCGCCGAGCTGCTTGTAGATGGGATAGCGGAGCTCGACGCTCCCCTCGAGGAGCGTGCGGCCGCCGAGTGGCTGCGCGGCGAAGTCGGCATCGCGAAGGTAGGGCACGTTCACCGGGCACTGCTGGATCGGGGTCGTGACCGAGCACCCGTGCGCCGGTCCGAGCGCCGGCGTGCCGCGCAACACGTTCGGGGGGATGGTGAGGACCCGCGGCCCGAGCTGATTTTCGCCGAATCCGCGGACCGACTGCGAGCCGCCGGCGTAGAAGCGGACGGTCGGGTGCAGGACGTTGCCCGAGGTGTCACCGATCGCGGCCCCGGTGCCCCCGATCGCGCCCACGACACCCGCCCGCGCGTTCAGGGCGATCACCGAGCGGCCCCACGGCCGGTAGGCGGACGCGTTGATGTAGGCCCGGTTGTAGTGGAAATTCGACGCCGTGATCTGCGAGCCGTGCTGTACTTCGGCGCGGGCGACGAACCCGGCGGTCGGGTTGAGCGGGTCGTTCGAGCGGTCGACCTGCGCCGTCAGGATGAGCGGCGAGAGCCGCGCATGTGTCTGCAACGCGGCCCGCGTCGCGGCGTCGCACACGCCGTAGTCGACGCAGAAGTACACGTCCCCGGCCTGCACGTGCGTCTGCTCGAAGCGGTAGCTCACGCTGATAGAGGCCCGTGACGCGACGTCGTGCGTGAAGCTCGGTGTCGCACCGTAGGCGTTGTCGACGTACACGCCGGGCGCGACCCGCCGGTGGGCGAACACCCCGAACCCCAGCGAGTTCTCCGCCCCGCCGAACCACGGCTGCTGCACGTCCGCGCTCACGGCCCAGGTGGGGGAGAGGTACGGTGCGGGGCTGATGTCCGGCGGGATCTCCTTGTAGCCGTTGTTGAAGGCGCTGTAGAGCCCGTGCGCGAACAGGTTGCCCAGGGCACCGGAAAGAACCAACCGGCGCCCGCCGCCGACCCAGTTGTAGTCGGCGAAGCGGGAGGAGACCGAGAAGAAGTCCGCGGTCGTGAACCCGACCCCGGCGCTCGCCTCCCGCGCGGGCGCCTCGGTGACGTTCACGGTGATGGCTTTGGCGCTGTCCGGCTTCCCGGCGGTGGTGTCCACGGTGACGGTGGCGTTCCGGAACAGGTTGGTGGCGATCAGGGCACGCTGACTCCGCGAGACATCGCTGGGGAGGAAAAGACTGTGCGGTCGGAGCGGGATCGCGTGACGGATGGTCTGCGCGCTCACATGCACGTTCCCGGTCACGAGGACGGTGTCGACGGTCGTGCGGCGCCGCGGGTTCATGCGTACGCCCACGGTCGCCGTCCCGGCCGCGAGCCGGCCCGCGGCGGCAGCGGCCCGATTGGCGGAATCGGGAGGCGGCTGCCCGACGACCTGCACGGTCGTGTCCACCGTCGCGTCGCCGAAGCCCTGGCTCCGCAGGTGATCGCGGAGCGAGCGGGCCGTCGTGTCGAGCTTGTACAGGTCGAGCGGCCGGCCGCGGTGCACGAGCACGATCCGCCGCTGCACGCGAGGATTGAACAGAGTGTCGGGCGTGACGGTGACGGACGTCGCCAGCGTGGGTGGGCCCTCATGGATGCGCAAGGTCACGCGCACGGCTGCCGCGCCCGGGGGGGTGACCGCGGTATCGACCGATGTCAGGCGATACCCGTGCCGCCAGTACAACACCCGGATGCGCAGCACATCGCGCTTGAGCTCGTCCCGGTCCAGATAGACGCGCTGGTAGAGGTACGGGGCGCGGGACACGAGGCAGAAAGGGGTCAGGAGCACGCCCCGGCAGTGCGACGCGGCCGTCACGATCCCGTTCTCGATCTCGTGTTTCGGCACCGCGTGGGCGCCCTGGATCACGAGCGCGGTGATCTCCGGCCGCAGTCGTCGCCCGGTGAGCGTATCGTGCGCGCCGAGCAGCGCGGTGCCCCCGCTCTGCGGACTCGCCGGCCGAGCGCTCGCCCCGAGGGCGCCGGCCACGACGAGCAGGCTGACCCCGGCACGCGCGCGACACATGGCCGTGGCGACCACGGCAAGGGCCGGGCCGGGTCGCCGAGACCGCCGGGGCGACCGCGCCTGCGGGCCGGCGCTGCCCCTAGAGCCCAGCCAACAGGGCGTCGTTACTGGTCGTCGCCGCGATCCGCTTGATCAACCACTCCATCGCGGACTGGGGCGGCATCTGCTGCAAGCCTCGCCGCAGGGTGAAGACGCTGTCGAGCTGATCGGGGCGGAACAGCTTGTCCTCGCGCCGGGTCCCGCTCGCGGCGATGTCGATGGCCGGGTACACGCGCTTCTCGGCGAGGCTCCGGTCGAGCTTGATCTCGCAGTTCCCGGTGCCCTTGAACTCCTCGAAGATCACGTCGTCCATGCGCGACCCCGTCTCGACGAGCGCGGTCGCGATGATCGTCAACGACCCGCCGCCCGCGTTCGCGGCGACCGACCGCGCCGAGCCGAAGAAGGCCTTGGGCTTGGCCATGGCGGTGGCGTCGAGTCCGCCCGACAGGGTGCGACCCGTCCCCCGCTCGACGGTGTTGTGCGCCCGGGCGAGCCGGGTGATCGAATCGAGCACGATGACCACGTCCTTGCCCGTCTCCACCAGCCGGCGCGCCCGTTCCAGCACCATCTCGGCGACGTCGGTGTGTCGCTCCGCGGGCTGGTCGAAGCTCGACGCGACGACTTCGCCATACCCCCAGGTGATCATCTCGCTCACCTCTTCGGGGCGCTCGTCCACGAGGAGCACGAGAAGCACGGCGTTGGGATGGTTCAGCGCGACCCCCTCGGTGATCGCCTGGAGGAGCATGGTCTTGCCGGCGCGCGCCGGCGCCACGATCAGCGCGCGCTGTCCATAGCCGATCGGTGCGATCAGATCGATCGCGCGCCGCGTCAGCTCCGGCCCGCCCTTGGCGGGCCGTCCGGTCTCCAGCGTCAGCTTGCGATCGGGGTACGAGGCGGTGAGGGAGCTGAAGTCCGGGCGGCGGGCCGAGAGCGCGGGATCGGCATCGTTGATGGTCAGCACGTCGACCACGGTGACGCGGCCGCGCTGATCCCGCCCGACGGTCGCGGTGACCGCGTCGCCCCGGCGGAGGGCATGCTGCCGCACGACGTGGGTCGGCACGTAGGCGTCGCCCGCGTCGGCGAGGTAGCTCGCCCCCGCGCGCCGCACGTACCCGCCGTCCCGCGAGGCGTCGAACCAGCCCGTGGTCTCTCCGTCGGCGACGATCGGGACCGGTGGTCCATGATGCTGCTGCTGCGGCTGATGGTCGCGGTGCGCACCACGCCCGCGATGCCGGCGGCTGTTCCGGCCATGGCCATGCTGCCGCCGGCCGTTGCTGTGTCCGCCCTGCTGCCCTCCGCCGGCCCCCCCGGCTCCACCGGCGCCGCCCTGTCCGCCATATGCGCTGCCATACGTGTTGCCGGACGCGCTCCCCGACGCGTTCCCCCCCGGTCCGACATGTCGCTGCACGCCCGGCCCCTCGGTCGCGGTCGGCGCCCCGAAGGGCTCACCGGCGCCGTTCTCCACCCCATCACCGACGCCCGGCCGGCTGCGCACACCATCCGATCCCTGACCGGGCGAGGCCGAGGTGGGAGGGGGTGGGGGAGGGGGAGGGGGAGGGGGAGGGGCCGCCGCGGACGGAGCAGCGGGGAAAGGGGGGGGAGCGGCGGCGGGTGCCGCGGGCGGAGCCGTGTCGATCACGGCGTCGCTCTCGTTCGGTGGGGCGTCGCGGTACGGGTTCGGCTCGCCGGCCGCGTCTGTCAGAGGATCGGCAGACGGCGGCCCAAACGGGCGAGAGCCACGGCCGCGACGGTGGGGACGTCGGCGTTCGTTCATCTATGGGGGTGTACTATGTGATCGTGCGCAGTCCGCGCTACTGCTACTACAGTTGCTGCTCGGGCTCCCGTGATGCGGGGGCGCGGAACGTCACGCGCGTGCGGCGGCTGGCGTACAGGACGCGCCGCCTCAATCGTGGGTCTGTCAGAAGATCGCGGGTCCAGCGCGGTTGCGCAAGGTGGTGTCGCCCTGGGTACCGTCATACGTTGCTCATGCTTCCTCATGCTTCCTCATGCTT
>JAJPIS010000026.1 GCA_021324635.1 Gemmatimonadota bacterium | reverse complement strand
TCCCCACCCCCACCCCCACCCCCACCCCTCACACCGCCCACCGCGCCCGGGAGCCCGTCATGCCGACACTCGAGCTGACAGTCGGTGCCTACCGCCGCTTCCTCGTCGCCTTCGCGATCGGGTTCGCCCTGGCGGTGTCGGCGCGCGCGTCGGCCCGGGCCTCTACACGAGCGTCGGCGCGGGTCTCGGGGTCGGCGACTCCCGTAGGCGCGCATCCTCGGCTGTCGGCGCTCCGCTGAGCCGCGGCTCGCTGCGGGCCGGCGGATGAGGCCGGGGCGCCTCGCGCTGCGGATCACCCTCATTCGGCGCGCAGCATCACGAGCGGGGTCTCGGCAAAGACATCGCGGCTGCCGGCGGCGCCGATCGCGATCGTCAGCCCGGCGCTGACCGCGGCGATCCCCACCGTGGGCAGCAGCGCCGGCGCGAAGGGCGCCGCGAAGACGAAGTGCACGAGCGCCCACGCGCCGCCAAAGGAGAGCACGATCCCGGCGAGGCTTCCCAGCAGCCCGAGCGCGGCGTACTCGAAGACCATGATCCGGCCAACCTGTGCGCGCGTCGCACCGAGTGTCTTGAGCAGCACGCCCTCGCGTACCCGCTCGCGGCGCGAGGCCGCTACCGCGCTCACCAGCACCGGGATGCCCATCACGAGCCCGAACAGCGCCAGGAACCGGATGGCGACGATCACCCGGTGCAGGATGCCGTTCACCGTCTCGCGGATCAGAGAGAGATCGATCGTGGAGACATTGGGGTAGCGACCGACGACCTCGCGCTGGAGCGCGGCGGTGGCCGTCGCGGTCGGCACGATCGTGAGGAAGACGTACTGCTTGGGCGCGCTCTCCAGCGCACCGGCCGGGAAGACGGCGAAAAAGTTCGGCTCGAAACGGGCCCAATCGACATCGCGGAGGCTGGTGATGCGCGTCTCGATCGGCACTCCCTGCACGTCCCACGTGATCCGATCACCGACGCCCACGCCCAGCTCGCTCGCGACGCCGTCCTCGAGTGAGATCCCGGGCATCTCGGCGCCGGCCCGCCGGCCCGTCCAGTGCCCGGCGACCACGCGCTCCGAGCCCACGAGCGTGTCCCGAAAGGTCGACCGGTACTCCCGCCGCAGTGCCCACTGCGCGCGATGCGGCTGCTGGCCGGGTCCGGCCGCGGGGCGCCGCCGGCGGTCATCCGCCGACCGATCCCCATCCTCCGACTCCGTCGTGTCGCCGGCCACGGCGGCATGGGCCACCGGCGCTCCGTTGATCGCCGCGATGCGCATCGTGACGATCGGCGTACGCTCGACGATGCGGTAGCCGGCGGCGCGGATCGTCGAGTCGAGTCCCGGCGCCTGATCGTCCTGCACGTCGAAGAAGAGGACGTTTCCGGGCGACGCCCGGGCGGTGGCGCCCAGCTCGTGAAGGAGCGCCGACTGGACGAGGTACAAGGTCGAGATCAGAAACGCCCCGAACCCGAGCGCCAGGATCACTGCGCGGGTCTGATTCGCCGGCCGGTAGAGATTGGCGATGCCCTGCCGCACGACATACGGCCACCGAGGCCGCACGGCCCGGCGCGCCGCCGCCGAGAGCCCGATGGCCACGAGCCAGAGGGCGAGCACGGCGACGGCGATGCCGGCCGCGGTCGCGAGGCCGATCCGCACGGAGGGCGCGCGGGCCACGGTGATCCCGGCGATCGTGGCTGCGATCGTGACCACGGCGGCGGTGACCACCGGGTCGGCGAACAGCGCCCGACGCCGGTCCGCGGATCGCAGCGCCGGGTCGACATCGCGGCGGAGCGCCTGGAGCGGCGAGATCCGTCGGAGCCCGAGGAGCGGCCGAAGCGCGAAGAGGAGGGCGACCCAGAGGCCGAGCACGACGCCGAGCACGATCGCCCGCGGCACGAGCAGCAGCCTGACGTCGATCGGGAGGAATTCGCGGACGGCGAGCGGGAGCGCGAACTGGATCCCGACACCGATCGCGGCGCCGATCGCCGCCCCGATGAGCCCCATGAGCGTCGCCTGGGTCACGTAGATGCCGAGGATCTGCGGGCCCGTGGCGCCGAGGCAGCGCAGGATCGCCGCGGCGTCGATCTTCCGTGCCACGAACGCCGTCACGCCGCTCGCGACCCCGATGCCGCCGAGCAGGAGGGCGACGGTGCCGACGACGCCGAGGAAGTCGGTCAGTCGCCCGATCGCGTTGGTGAGATTCGTCTCCGCGTCGGCCGCCGTCTGAATGCGGACCCGCTCGGCCGCCAGATCGGCGCGCGCGCGGCGCAGCCACGGGCTCCCGATCGCCCGGCGCGAGGGCGGCAGGGCGACCAGCGTGCGGTAGTCGGCCCGACTGCCGAAGACCAGCAGCCTGGTCGCCGGAAGCGTCCGTGCCGGGATGAAGATGCGCGGACCGATGGCCGCCGAGATGCCGGCGTCGCCGGGGACCGATTCGATCGTGCCGATGATCTCGACACGGGTGTAGCCCAGCGTGAGCGAGTCACCGAGCCGGGCGTCGAGCGTCGCGAGCAGCGCCGGGTCGACGACCGCGCGGTCCCCGCCGGCGAGAGAGTCCCAGGCGGCCGCGGGACTGGTCGCGATGCGTCCCACGAGCGGATACGTGGCCGGGACGGCGCGGATCTGCGCGAGGCGCGTGCGCCCCGTGCGCGCCAGCGTGGCCATCGACGCGAACGTCGTCGTGCGGACCACGCGGGCGCCGCCGCGGACCAGCGAGTCGATGAGCCTCGATGCTGCCGGGCCGGGAGCGGCGCGGCCCGACAGCGCGAGATCCCCGCCGAGGAGGCTGCGGGAGCTGTCGTGGACGGACGCGCTGACGTTGCGCGACAGCGAATCGATCGCCACCAGGGCGCCGACCCCGAGCGCGACCGACGACATGTACAGCAGGAGCCGTCGTCTCGACGAGCGTCCCTCGCGCCAGGCGAGCCCCGCGAGCGCCCGCCAGCGGCCCATCAGCCGGCGCTCAGCGGCGCCGGCCACCAGCTGACCCGCACGAGGGTGGCCTCACCCGGAGATCCCGGCGAGCCGGTCCGCCGCCCGCTCCGTGTGGGTGTCGGCGATCACTCGCCCGTCGGCCAGGCGAAGGACGCGGCTCGCCCGTTCGGCCAGCGCGGCGTCGTGCGTCACGAGGACGATCGTCGAGCCCGACTCCCGGTTGAGCGCCTCCAGCAGATCGACCACGCGGCCCCCCGTTCCGGCATCGAGGTTGCCGGTCGGCTCGTCGGCGAAGAGGACGCGCGGGTGGTTCGCGAACGCTCGCGCGATGGCGACCCGCTGCTGCTCGCCCCCCGAGAGCTGGGCCGGGAAGTGGGCCGCGCGTCCGGCGAGTCCCACCCGTGCCAGGACATCGCGCGCCCGGGGGAGCGCCTCGCTCTCGCCGCGCAGCTCCAGCGGGACGGCCACGTTCTCGAGCGCCGTGAGGGTGGGGATGAGTTGAAAGCTCTGGAACACGAATCCTACCTTTTCCCCACGGACCCGGGCGCGCGCGTCCTCCGTCAGCGAGGCGAGGTCGACTCCGTCGAGCAGGACCGATCCACGGGTCGGCGTGTCGAGACCGGCGAGCAGACCGAGCAACGTGGTCTTCCCGCTTCCCGACGCGCCGACGATCGCGACGTACGCGCCTTGCGGGATCACGAACGATACCGAATCGAGGGCGCGGAGGATCGCATCGCCGCTCCGGTACTCCTTGGTCAACTCACGGGCAACGAGCATGAGCGCGGACGGGCGAAGGGCGGCGAGCAGACGGTCGAGGGGACCGGCGGGGGGGCGACGCAGGCGATCCGCCGGCACCGCCGTGCTCCTCGCCGCCGGGGCGGTGATCGCGTGCAGCGGCGGATCGCCATCCGGCCGATCGGCATCCGGCGGATCGCCATCCGGCGGCTCTCCGGAAAGTACGTCGCGTGCGGCCACAGCGCTGGCGGCCGGCGCGGCGGCCGGCGCGGCAGCCGTGGCGCGCGATACGCTGCACACGGTGCTCATCGAAGGGACGAGTCTCACCGCCGGATATGGCCTCGATCCCGACCAGTCGTACCCGGCGCTCCTCCAGCGGAAGATCGACTCGGCGGGGTTGCCGTTCACGGTCGTCAACGCCGGGCTGAGTGGAGAGACCTCGGCCGGCGCGCTCCGGCGCGTCGACTGGCTGCTGCGCCGGCCGATCGACGTCTTCGTGCTGGAGACCGGCGCGAACGACGCCCTCCGCGCGCTGGACGTCGACTCGACGCGGGCCCACATCCTGGCGATTGTGCGGGCGGTGCGGCGCGCCGACCCCGCGGCGCGCATCGCATTGGTGCAGATGGAGGCGCCGCCCAACCTCGGGCCCCGCTACACCCAGGCGTTCCACGCCATGTACGGCGACATCGCCCGCCGCGAGGGGCTGACGCTGATCCCCTTTCTGCTGGACGGCGTGGCGGGACACCCGGCGCTCGAGCAGGCGGACGGCCTCCACCCCAACGTGGTCGGCGAGCGGGCCGTCGCGGCGACCGTCTGGCGGGGACTCGAGCCGCTGCTCCGGCGGGTGGCCGGGCCGACGGCCCCGGCGTCGGCCGCCGCCGGGCCGGGTCGGCCGTCCGGTTGACCGTCTCCCAGCGTCGGCGTAAATTGAGAGGCTGTACTCAGTTACCGATCGTTCCCCAACTGAACAACAGGAAAAGAACATGGCCATGCCGGCGACGCAGATCCGGCGCGGGATGGTGCTGGTCTTCGAGGGCGACCCGTGCCGCGTGATCGAGTTTCGGCATCACACGCCGGGCAACCTGCGGGCGATGGTGCAGGCGAAGCTCAAGAACCTTCGGACCGGGTCCAACTTCGAGCATCGCTTTCGCGCCGCCGACTCGGTCGAGCGCGCGTCGATGGAGACGCACGAGCTCGAGTTCCTGTACCAGGGTGGCGACCGTTACCACTTCATGAACACCGAGAACTACGATCAGACGGAGATGGACGAGGAAGTGCTGGGCGACACGGCGCAGTGGATGCAGCCCGGGATGCGGATCCAGGCCGAGTACTACAACGGCAACCCGATCGGCATCCAGCTGCCCAACTCCCTGACGCTCGCGGTGGTCGACACGGCGCCGGTCATGAAGAGCGCCACCAAGACCGCCTCGACGAAGCCCGCGCGTCTCGAGAACGGCGTGACGGTCAACGTGCCCGAGTTCGTCAGCACCGGGGAGAAGGTGCGCGTCAACCCGCAGACCGGCGAGTACGTGGACCGCGCGAAGTAACATCGGGCCGCACGAGACTCTTCCTTTGCGGCTTCGCTCGCGATTGATTCGCCGCACGGGCCGAATTAAGATGTCTAGGTTACACCGCCGTGGTGACTGTAGCTCAATTGGTTAGAGCACCGGACTGTGGCTCCGGGGGTTGTGGGTTCAATTCCCATCAGTCACCCTGCTCGGGTCTGAGTGACCCCTGTAGTGGACCCCGTAGGTCCGTAGCTCAATTGGTAGAGCACCGGTCTCCAAAACCGGCGGTTGGGGGTTCAAGTCCCTCCGGGCCTGTTCTACTTTCCACCGGTCAGCAGGTCGACTCTTCTCGGGCGCGCAGCGTCCATGCGGCGGTATCGTCTAGGGGACTAGGACGGAGCCCTCTCAAGGCTCAAACACGGGTTCGAATCCCGTTACCGCTACTCGGCAGCACGAGGTCGGCAGCGCGTTCGCCCGCGGGGGTGCGGCCCCATCGTCTATCGGTCAGGACGTCACCCTTTCAAGGTGGAGAGACGGGTTCGACTCCCGTTGGGGCTATCGCGCTGGCGACGGATCGCAGACGGATCGCAGACGGATCGCAGACGGACCGCGCACAGCGCACAGCGCGCGGATTCGCGGAACACGCAGGCGCGGGCTGCACGACCTGGAGGGGCCGCCGCGCGGCCAATGGGACTGTAGCTCAGCTGGTTAGAGTGCCGGTCTGTCACACCGGAGGTCGCGGGTTCGAGCCCCGTCAGTCCCGCTCGCACGGATCGAGAGTTCGCCCTGGTGGTGAAATTGGTAGACACGCCATCTTGAGGGGGTGGTGCCGAAAGGCGTCGCGGTTCGAGTCCGCGCCAGGGCATGGACCAGGGGGCCGCGAAGTGCGCGGCCCTTCTGGTTGGCAGGGGATGGTGCAGGGTGGAAGGTCGCCACAGTAGCTCAGTGGTAGAGCACCCGATTCGTAATCGGGCGGTCGTCGGTTCAATCCCGACCTGTGGCTCTCTCGGGCGCTATCGCGTCGGCGTCGGGCGGCGGCGCTGACGCCGCTCGAGGAGCGCGACGGCCGCCCACGCGAGCGCGATCGCGAGGACGACGAGCGGCAGGTGCGCCTGGATCGTCGGCCAGACGGCGAGCGCGAGCGTCCGGACACCGAAAGCCAGCGCCGCTACCGCGGGGAGGCCCAGCGCGACCCAGAGCCGGCGTTGCATCCGCCGATGCCGGTCCGCGCGGAGCGCCGCGCGGCAGATCGCCAGGGCATAGGTCGGGGCGGATGTCCGGATCGGACGGCCGCGTCCCGCCGCGGGGGTCAGCGTGACGCACACGCCGTCGGGCGTGCGCTCCTGGCCCACGACCCAGTCGCGTTCGAGCGTCGCGGCCACGTTTTCGGCCTCCGCGTCCGACGTCGAGTAGCCGGGGAGGCTCGACGGGCGAGGGTAGGCCGGCGGGACGCCGACGCCGGGTGATGTGCTGAACCATCCCATGACGCTGACGGCGACCGCCCGATCGGTCTCCTCTCCCGCCGCTGCCTCGACCCGCGTCATCTCGGCGCTCTCCCCCCGGCTCGCTCGGTCCTGCGGAGCGGGCAAGATGCGCGGGCGTGAACAGATGGACAAGGGCCGTCCAGGCCCCCACGCCTCGCGCGGGGGCCCGGAGGCCGCGACCGGCTTACTCGCCGGCGCGAAGCTGATCGGCGCCGGCGACGACCTCGAACTGGTCGTTCCGGTTCTTCGCCCACGACGCCTCGGTGTCTCCCTGCGCGACCGGGTGCTCGCGGCCGTAGCTGATGATGTCGATCCGCGATGGGTCGATCCCGTGGTCGGTGAGATACCGCTTGGCGGCGGCGGCGCGGCGCTGACCGAGCGCCAGGTTGTACTCGTCCGAGCCCCGGTCGTCGCAGTTGCCATCGATGCGGATGCGTAGCGCGGCGTACTTCTGGAGGATCGGGATCTTCGCGTCGAGCGTCGCGCGGTCCTCGGCGCTCAGGTCCGCCCGGTCGAAGTCGAAGAAGGTCATCTGGGTCAGCGTGTTCCGGAGCGCATCGAGCGCACGCTGGGCGTCGCCGTTATCGGCCGGTGCGGCCGGTGCCGGGGCGGGCGCGGCCGGAGCCGGCGCGGCCGCCACCGGCGTCGGGGCCGGCGCCGGGGCCGGCTTGTGGTGCGAGCAGCCGGCGGCCAGCGCGGCGATGGCCAGCACCGCGGCGGGGCCGTGGGCGCGCAGACGATGGGTTGGGGTCGGCGTGGGGGTCGGGGTCGGGGTCGGGCGCAACATGAGGAGTAGCTCCTTCGAGATGAAAGGGACGAGGGCCAGAGGGGTGGACGAGCCAGGACACTCAGCGACACCGCCGCGCCAGGTTCTCCTCTCACCCGTGCGGCGGCTACGGATGGGGCTGGTAAACTATATTGGGACCAATGGATTACGTCAACGGTCGCGTACGGATGCGGTGACGACGCACGCGCCCCGGCGTCACACCGCCGGCCCATACTGCGGCGGCCGGCGCCGACCCTGGCGCACCTTCGCTACCGCGAGGCCGCCTCTGATACGCCAGGCCGGGCGAGCCCAACTATACTGCCCCCGGCCTTGTCGCCCTCCCCCCGCTCGATATGTTTGACCCAGGGGCGTCGTTGCGGGCGTAATTCAGTTGGTAGAATGCCAGCTTCCCAAGCTGGACGTCGCCGGTTCGAGTCCGGTCGCCCGCTCTCTGGAGGTCATGTCGTCTTGGCGAATTGCGAGCGCCTGGTCACCATTGGTGACCAGGCGCTCTTTCGTCGGACCGTTGTGGGGACCGTTGGGGCGCGTCGGAAGCTGGGATCAGCTTCGTGGTCAGTCGGCGAGGCGCGGGCAAGCGGTCATGGACGAGATCCGCCGGGAAGCTGCGGACCGCGTGACCTCGGGCTGAATGCCCTCACGCGCCGGCGCGAGACCGCCGGCATCACAGTGCACCGTAAATCGGCTTGAGCAAATAGGCCATCGATCGGTTACGTATCAAGGCGTCGGCTCCGCCGCGACGGTGCAGGCTGGATTGTCGACGGCACTGTAACGATCCGCGGCGTGAGCAAGGCCGTTCCGTCGCGAAGCAGTCCGGAGCGACCGAACAGGAGCGCGCGGGCGACGCCGAGCTCGAGCGTGTTCGCGCGACCTCCTGGGTCGGCCGTTTCGCCTGTTCACGCCGCCGGACGCGCCCGAGCGGCGAGGGCTGCTTGGGCTGGTCGAGGAGCGGAATCACCGGCGGCGTAGCGTTTCAACGCCATGAGGATCGAGAACGGGCAGCACAACGGCGAAGAACGCGACGCCAGGCACGCCATGGGAAGCGGCCACGCTCGCCTCGGCTGGACATGCTTCCTCACCTTCGTCCCGGGGATCACAGGATGCGCGTACTCATCATCGGGGCCGGCAGCATGGGCCGCGGTATCGCCAGACGCCTCGCATCTGGAAACAACACGATCACGCTGTTTGACGTCGATCCCGCGAAATCTGAAGCCGTCGCATCCGATCTCGGCGGTAGCCGGCCCGGTGGGGCACGCGTGGCGATCGCGGAAACTCCGTCGGAGGCGGTGCCCGAAAACGACATTACGATTCTCGCAAGCTGGTACGCGGCGAACCTGGACGTCGCGCGCAAGCTCGGCCAGGAGCTCGATGGAAGGATCGTTGTCGACATTTCGAATCCACTGAACGAGACCTACGATGGCCTGGTGACGCCGCCCGGCACGTCGGCGGCCGAAACGATCCGGTCAGTGCTTCCGCAGGGAGCGAAGCTCGTCAAGGCCTTCAACACGACGTTTGCGGCAACGCTCCTCACGGGACACGTTGGTGGCCAGCCGCTCGACGTCTTCATCGCCGGCGACGACGAGCACGCCAGGCAATCCGTCATCGAGCTCGTGCGCTCCGGTGGTTTGAATCCGGTGGATGTGGGTGAACTGAAACGCGCGCGGGAGCTCGAGGCGCTCGGGTTTCTGGGCATCACCTTGCAGGGCCGACTCGGGACCAACTTCATGAGCGGTTGGAAGCTCATGATCCCGGCGCACGCGTAGTGCGACACGGTTCGGCGAACAAGAGTCCTGCGAAGGAGGCTATCGTGGGCGTGAGCACGAGCGAGATGTTCGGGGGCGCGTCACGCGGCGAGGCCGCGACCCCGGGCAGTTACGGTCAATCCCCGCGCGGTTTCCGTCTGCCCGCGGAGACGCGCCTGGGCCCGGTGCGGCTCGTGATCTCGAATCTTCAGCGCTCAGTGGATTTCTACGAGGGCGTGCTCGGATTGGATGTAACGCACCGAGACGACTCGCGTGCGGTCCTCAGCGCGCAGGGCACGACGCATGCGCTCGTCGAGTTGATCGAGAAGAAAGGCGCTCAGCCGGCGCCGCATCGGGGACGACTGGGACTGTTCCACTTCGCCATCCTGCTGCCGGATCGCGCGTCGCTCGGGCGGTTTGTGCTTCACCTGGCGGCCATGGACGCGCAGGCCGGCGCGGGAGATCACCTCGTTAGCGAGGCGTTCTACCTTCAGGATCCGGACAACCTCGGCATCGAGGTATACGCGGACCGGCCGCGCACGGAGTGGCGGCGGATGGGGCGCGAGCTGATGATGGCCACCGATCCAGTCGACGTAGACGGCCTGGCGGCCGCCGCCGGCGGCGAACGCTGGGCCGGGATGCCGGCCGGTACCGTCATGGGCCACGTCCATCTCCACGTCGGCGACATCGAGCGCGCGAGGGCGTTCTATTCCGAGGCGCTCGGCTTCGATCGAACCGTCTGGCATTATCCCGGGGCACTCTTCCTCGGTGCCGGTGGCTATCACCACCATCTTGGCACGAACACGTGGGCCGGGGCGGGTGCGAGGTCTCCGAGCGACACCGATGCGCGCCTCTTGGAGTGGACTATTGACCTGCCCGATGCTGCCAGCATCGTCGCGGCGGCCGCGAGCCTCGAGGCCGCGGGATATGCGATCGAGCGGGACGCCGCCGATCTGATTGCGCGCGATCCATGGTCGACCCAAGCGCGCATACGCGCGCCGAACACGGAGACGAGGTGATGACATCCGAGCCTGCGTGCTCTTTGCGGCCGATCGCGAGCGCACGGTGGTCTCGGTGCCCGCATAGTCGTAGCCGCCGCCGGCACGGTGGCCCCGCCGAAGTACCCGCGGCTACTGTTCGACGAGAATGTGCCGCACGGTCTACCGTCCGCGCGCCGGGCCGAGGATGCTATCCAGCCGCGCGATCTGGGCGTCGTATCGGCCGATCATCTCGGTTTCGTTCGCGACCGCGTCCCCCAGGTAGAGCCAGGTACTCTTCAGCGCGCCGATGTCGCCGGTGGAAAACGCCGGCCCGTACGAGACGGCGTAGAATGCGCGAGTGAGATCGACGAGTCGCTGCTGATAGGCGTACGTCGTCGAGAGCCCGACCGCGACGTCGTACGAGATCAGCTCGAGCGCTTGCGTCGATCGCGCCGTTTGCCACGCATTGTCCAGGACCTGCGTCGGATGAAGGCCGCTGTAGTTGGCGATCGCGCCCAGTCCGCCGGGCACGGCGGCCCCCCGCGTTCGCGTGATGAGGGCCTCGGCGGAGTCCGCCATCGCGCGATGATACTCGGCGTGCTGGCGCACGAGATCCCGATTGGCCACGAGCTCGGCCCGGATGCTGGCCAGCACCTGTCGGGCCTGCTGCTGGTGTACCCGCTGCGTGTGCCAGTCGTTGACCGCGAACGCCAACGCGATCCCCAGCACGACGGAAAACGTCTCGATCGCGAGCTTCTCCGCGTTCGAGCGAACCCAGGCCACGAACGACACGTTCTCTCTCCTCGCATGCGACGGCCGGCTCGCCGCCGGCGGCAACGGTCACCGATATCTGCCCTCGCGACGCGCCCTGCGCGGATCCGCTCGGTCGCCGGTCGTGCGCGTCACGCCACCGGACCCGCACGGGCAGCGCCGTGTCGATGATGGCGCCCCTCCGCAACGGTTCGCAACCGGGAGAGCACCCCGTCCTCAGGTGGCATTGCCCGGGAATCCGTGTCAGCGACGATCTGGAACGATGCCGAGAGGTCGCCGGCGCTACCGCCCGTCTCGCGGCCAAGGCGATTCGGTGGGCGTCCGCGACCGGGGCGGGGCAGGGCGTTGCCGTGTTCATCGATCAGCTTCGTCCGGGTTCGCATGCCGATGTCGGCCGGAGCTTCGATCTGACGCACGAACCGCTCGAGGCGATCGCAGCTGGGGTCTCGGTAAGTGCGCTGATTCCTGCCCTCGAAGACGTGTCCCGAATCGATTGGATGCGCCTTCTCGGCCATGAATACGGAGTCCCGCCGAGGTGACCTAGAGGCCGATGCCGGTCAGGAACCGGTCGAGTTGCCGCTCCAGCTGGGACCTGTCGTGGGTGAGCAATGCCGTGCGAATGAGCCCCTGGAGATAGGTCGCGATGACCTGAGCCACGACGTCGGGGTCGAATCCGGGCGGCAGCTCACCGGTCTCGTTGGCCGATCGTAGGCGGTCCGATAGCAGGCCGACGAAGGCCGCAACGTCCGCCTCGACGACGCGCCGGAGATCTCGCTCGGCCAGGACGTCCGAGGACACGCTCCTCGCCAGCAGGCAATCACGCGGGTTCCGCTGGTCGTCGAGGTCGTCGAGCACCCTCCGAAAGAGTCCGCGGACACCCTCCTGCACCGACGACGGCGCCAACAGCGCCTCTGCACGGCGGCGGCTGATCGTATCCCGGTAGTGCGTGAGGCACTCCAGGTAAAGGTGCTTCTTGCTCTTGAGCGTGTTGTAGAACGAGCCCTCGCCGATCCCCATCGCCTTCAGCAGGTCGCGCAGCGACGCACCGGAATAACCCTTCTTCCAGAAGACCCGGGTGGCCCTCGCGATTGCCCTGTCGTAATCGAACTCCCGTGCTCTCGCCATCTTGCCGTCCCGTCAGACCGTTTCCGAACGTGATGGTGTAGCGGACAATACAGAAAGCCCTTGCCCGCGGCGGGTCAAGGCCATAGTATCTGTAGCGATCACTACAGACACCCGTTACTCTCTTCTTTCCTTCCGAACCCATGACAACCAGTCAGATCACCAGCACGCAGCGGATCAAGGCCGTCGACCCGAGAACGGCCGGGAACAAGGCGAAAGGCCTGCTCGCGGCCGTGGAGCAGAAGTACGGTGGCGTGCCGAACTCGTTCAAGACGATGGCCCACTCGCCGGCCTCACTACAGGGCTTTCTCGATCTGTCCAGTGCGCTCGAAGGCGGCGCATTGCCGTTCGAGACTCGATACCAGATCGCGCTTGCCGTCTCCGAGATCAACGGCTGCCCGTATTGCCTGTCCGCGTTCACGGCGATCGGCCGGAGCAGAGGAATGCAGGACGCCACACTCGCCATGTGCCGGACGGCCGGATCGACCGATCCGACAGTCGACGCGATCCTGAAGTTTGCCGCGGCCATCGTGCGGGCGCGTGGCGCGGTGACGTCCGAGGACATCCAGCGAGTGAGAGCGGCAGGGTGCTCGGATGAGGAGATACAGGAGATCGTCGCAAACGTGGCGTTGTTCACCTTTGCCAACTACGCGAACTTGGTGATCGGAACGGACATTGATTTTCCGCTCGTCATGCCGCTGCAGCAGCGCGCCCCGGCGAGGAGAATGTAACCGCATCGCCGAGCACCGCCGTCTGGCCGGGGGGACCTCAGCGACAGCTCTGGTCCTCGCCGGTCGTGGTGCCTCCACGAGCAGGCGGCGGCGCGCGTCGATGCGGCTCGACCGGCGCCCCGCCCGGGCGCCATCGCGGTCGGGCTCTCGTGTCGTATCGCGTGCCGATGCCGGTCATGCACGGGGCGCCGCTGATCGGCGCGGCGGCGAGAGGTCGGCCAGGTCGGCGTCGGTGAGGGCGATCGACCCCGCCGCCATGTTCTCTTCGAGGTGCGCCAGGGAGCCGGTGCCGGGGATCGCCAGGGTCACCGGCGAGATGGCCAGGAGCCAGGCGAGGGCAATCTGCCGGGGCGTGGCTCCATGTCGCGCCGCCACCGTGCGGAGCGCGCTGTCGGCGATGGGGGCCCCGCCCCCACCCAGCGGATAGAACGGGGCGAAGGCAATCCCCCGGGTCGTACACGCGTCGAGGAGGGCGGCGGCATCGCGCGGGGCCACGTGGAAGTTGTTCTGCACCGCCACGACCGGGGCGATGGCGGACGCGTCGTCGAGATGCGCGAGGTCGACGTTACTGAGGCCGAGGTGACGGATCAGACCCTCGTCCCGCAACGCCGCCAGGGCCTCGAAGCGCTCGGCGACCGACTCGCCGTGCGGGACCTCCATCCGGCCGATGCGCAGGTAGACGAGATCGAGACAGTCCACGCCCAGCGTCTGGAGGTTCTCCTCGACAGCGCCGCGCAGGCCGGCGGCCGGCAGCTGGCGGGGACCGTCGGGGCCGAAGACCGGCCCCACCTTGGTGGCGATCACCAGCTCGCGCGGATAGGGGTGGAGCGCCTCGCGGATCAGCGCGTTCGAGCGAACCGCGGCGTCGTCGCTCTGGTAGAAGGCGGCCGTGTCGATATGATTGACGCCGAGCTGGACCGCGCGGCGCAGGACCGCGCGACCGACCGCCGGGTCGCGGGCCGGGCCCCGGAACCCGCCGGTGGGCAGCCGCATGGCGCCGAAGCCGAGCCGATTGATGGGGCGATCGCCGGCGAGGCGGAACGGTGTGTCGACTCCGACCCCCTGGGGCACGAGCGAACTCCTTCTGGATGCCCTATACTCAGAACAGGAGGACCCTCCGGTTCAGGGAAGTAAACGGAGGCGCCTCCGATTAGCAAGTCCCACTGACCGGGGGCAGTCGTGCGACCGAGGGATCCGACGCCGAGCGCCGAGAGGCCGCGACGGAGCGACGCGCGCAGGAACAGGGACCAGCTCCTCACGGCGGCCGTGCGCGCGCTCACGAAGGACCCGCAGGCCTCGCTCGAAAGCATCGCGAGGGCCGCGGGCGTCGGTATCGGGACGCTCTACCGCCACTTTCCCACCCGCGAGGCGCTCGTGGAAGCCGCGTGGCGAACCGAGGTCCGGCGACTCTGCGAGACGGCCCCGGGACTCCTCGCGACCCACCGTCCCGACCTGGCGCTGGCGCGGTTCCTCGATCGCTTGATCGACGACCTCCTCACCAAGCACGGGATGCTCGAGGCAATGCGCGCCGTCGTCGTGGCGGGACCCACGCGGTTGAACCCGAGCCTGGCGATGTTCGCCGCCGCCGTCGCGCCCATCATCGAGGCCGGCAAGGCCGACGGCGTGCTGCGCAGCGATGTCACCGTCGACGACTTCATGACCATCAAGGCCGCGGTCACGCTCGCCCGGCCAGAGAACGCCAGACGGCTGGCGGCGCTCCTCGTCGACGGGCTCCGTCATGGTGCTCGCGCACCGAGCCCACGGGGCGAGTCGCCGCGCGGGCCCGGGCGCGGCCCGCGCCCACGGGGGACGCGCGGGCGAACGAGATGAGCGAGCTCGATGTTCAGGGATCTCGGAGGCAGCTCTCGGGCTGGTCGAACCCGTCCGGCCGATGCGCGCTCACGTCGCCGCCAGGCACGCGGCGCGGGCTCGCCCGCAGGCGGACGCGACGCCGGCGCCCCGCGCGCCCGGACTACCATCGCGCCAGTTGCACGAGTTGCACGAGGTTGCCGCAGGTGTCCTTCAGCATGGCGATCGTCGACCCGGTCACCGCGGTCGGCGGCATCGTGAACTCGGCGCCACGGGCCCTGATCCGCTCGTAGTCGGCCTCGACGTCATCACTGTAGAACATGGCGGCGGGCTGGCCCCTCTGAAACATCGCCTGCTGATAGGTTCTGGCCGCCGGGTCGTCGTTGAGCGCCAACTGGAGCTGCGTACCCTCCGGCTCCTCGGGTGCGGCCACCGTCAGCCAGCGGAACGGCCCCTGGCTGAAATCGGCGTGCTTGGCGAAGCCCAGCACGTCCGTATAGAAGCGGAGCGCCTTCTCCTGGTCGTCCACGTACACGCTCGTCAGCTTGATTTTCACTGGTCTGCTCTCGGTGGGGGAGTGGTCGAGTGAGTGGTCGGGGCAGTGTCGATGGCCGACGCGAGGTAACGGTCGAGACGCGCGTGGTTGGTCCCGGTGCCGAACTTCGCGTACTTGAGCGCCTGGTCGCGCGAGGCCGCGCTGGCGAGTTGCATCACGACGGTCACCGTGGTGCGTCCGTTCGCATCGGCGAACGTCGTCGTGCTCGTCTGCTCTTCGCCGTCGTGCCGCGTGACGGACACGATCCGCCTGGGTG
This sequence comes from Gemmatimonadota bacterium, assembly GCA_021324635.1. Lineage (GTDB taxonomy): Bacteria > Gemmatimonadota > Gemmatimonadetes > Gemmatimonadales > Gemmatimonadaceae > Palsa-1248. The sequence continues at coordinate 382 of JAJPIS010000026.1, read as the reverse complement.
GATCGACCTCGCGATAGATCCCCGTCGCGGTCAGTTCGCGTCCCTGGGCGTTGCGCCAGACGAAGCGCCAGACACCGCCGGGCCGCAGGTCGATCTCGCAGACCGGCATCGTCGTCCCCCCCGGGCCGGTATGCCACTTCGGAAGGTGCACGGGATCGGTGAACGCCGCCCAGACGAGAGCCCGCGGCGCATCGAAGGTGCGGACGATCACGAGCTCGCGATCGCTCGGTGTAGAGTAGATCGTCTCGTGCCGCGGTGCGGCGGGCGGGGCGGGCGGGGCGGGCGCAGCAGGGGGGGCGGGGGGGCCGGCGGCGGCGGGAGGAGCGGAGGGCACCGCGGCGGCGGCTGCGGCGGGGGCGTCGGCGACATGAGACGGGAGCGC
>JAJPIS010000045.1 GCA_021324635.1 Gemmatimonadota bacterium | reverse complement strand
GGCATGAATGCCGCCCCGGCATTGGTGCGGATGCGGGTCGCGGGCGGCATGAATGCCGCCCCGGCATTGGTGCGGATGCGGGTCGCGGGCGGCATGAATGCCGCCCCTACAGCGTTTCGATCCCCGGCATGGCGCGGACCTCCAGCGGCTGCGTGCTCTTGTCCTTGCCATATGTGACGGTCACCTCGTACTGGCCGGGATGCACGAACCGCGATCCCAATCCGCCCTCGTATGTGGCGAGCACGTCCTTGGTCGGATGCAGGTCCCAGACGACGCGATTGAGGCCGGCGACGCCCGCGCCGGTCAGATGCGCCACGGGCTGCCCGTCCTTGGTCTTGATGGTGATCGTCACCGAGTCGCCGCTCGCATGCCCGAGGTAATAAGTGAGCGTGGCGCCGGGGGAGGGATTCTCCCCGCGGAACTGGCCGCTTCCCGACCACTCCTCGTAGCCCGGCAGCGGCTCGGACTCGAGCGCCGGCTCCGGCGCGAAGAGATGCACTGGCTCGGCCCGCACGGCCGGCGTCAGCTCGGCGAGCGGCCGCGCCCGGTCGATGATGTAGAGGCTCCGACCCTGGGTCGCGATCACGAGCGAATGGGTCACCGGCTCGATCAGAATGTCGGCCACGGGGACCGTCGGCAGACCACCAAAGGCGGTCCAGGACTTCCCTCGGTCGAGCGAGAGCCAGAGCCCGTGCTCGGTCCCGGCGTACAGCACGTCGGCGTTCGACGGGTCTTCGCGCACGAGCCGCACCGGCTCCGTCGCAGGGAGATTGCCGGCGATGCTCTGCCAGGTGGCGCCCGCGTCGGCGGTGCGATACACGAGCGGCGCATAGGCCCCGTCGGGGTGCCCATCGAGCGCGATGTAGGCGACTCTGGGGTCGGCATGCCCCGCCTCGATGCGGCTCACCCACCGGCCGCGCGCCGCGACCGGGAGCGTCGCCGAGAGATCGGACCAGTGCGCGCCCTCATCGTCGGTGCGCCACACTTTCCCGTCGTCCGTGCCGGCCCACAACAGCCCGGCCTTCACCGGCGACTCGGCGAGGGTGTAGACCACCCCGTACGTCTCGGCCCCGCTGCCCGCCGCCTGCATCCGACCGAGATCCCGAGTCGACAGGTCGGGGGAGATGACCTGCCAGTGCTCGCCCCGGTCGGTCAGCTTGAAGACGACGTTGCCACCGAGGAACATCGCGCCCGAGTCGTGGCTGCTCGCGACGAGCGGCGCGAGCCAGTGGAACCGATACGCGGGCTCGCCCTCGTTCGCTTCCGGCCGCAAGGCCTTGATCTGTCCACTGCGAAGATCGATGCGCTGAAGGGCGGCCCGCTGCGACTCCGAATAGACGATCTCGGAGTCCCCCTGATCGAACGCGCAGGACGATCCGTCGCCGCCGTGAAGGGTCTGCCAGTCCCCGATGCGGATCCCTTCCTTGGTCCGCGTGGCGCTCGGCCCCATCCAGTTGGTGTTGTCCTGGAGTCCCCCGCAGATGCGGAACGGCGTCGACCGGTCGACGTTGACCCGGTAGAACTCGCCGACGCCGAACTTCTCCAGGTGGTCCCAGGCCACGGCCCGGTTGAACGACTGAAAGAGTCCACCGTCGGTCCCGAGCAGCAGATGATCGCGGTTCGTGGGATCGACCGCGAGCGCGTGCGTGTCGGGATGGACGTTCTTGAACAGATCCTCCCGCCACGTCGTCCCGCCGTCGTCCGAGACCAGCAACACGAAGGTCAGCAGGTAGACGCGCCGCGCATCGGTGGGATCGACACGGATCTGGCTGAAGTAGAACGGTCGAGGATCGAGGGGCGAGACGCGCGACCAGTGCTCGCCGCCGTCGGTCGACCGGAAGACGCCGCCCTCCTTGCTCTCCGGGTCGTCGAGGCTCGACTGGCCGCCCGCGTCGCTCTGCACGACGGCGTAGATGGTCGCCGGGTCCTTGGCGTAGATGGAAAGACCGATCCGGCCGGTCTGGCCCGGAAGCCCGCTGGTGAGCTTGCGCCACGTCGCCCCACCGTCGGTGCTCTTGAAGATCCCGCCCAGATCCTTGCCGTCGGTCGCCGCGGGACCATACGTGAACGACCAGGGCCGGCGGCGCCGCGCGTAGAGCGTCGCGTACACCACGTTGGGATCGGCCGGGTCGATGGCGACCTCACCGGCGCCCACGCGGTCGTCGTAGGGCGCGGGAGCGCTCAGCACCTTCCGCCAGGTGGCGCCGGCGTCCGTCGTCTTGTACAACCCACGCTCGGCGCTCGGCATCCAGAGGTCGCCCAGCACGGCGGCGTACGCCGTCCGGGGATCCGTCGGATGCACGGCGAGCCGCGCGATCGCCCGGCTGCTCGCGAGACCGACATGGGTCCAGGTCGCGCCGGTATCCGTCGACCGGTACACGCCGTCGCCCCAGCTCTCGGAGTTCCGGTCGTTCCCCTCACCTGTCGCGACCCAGATCACGCTCGGATCCGAGGGTGCGACGGCCACGTCGCCGATCGTCGCCACGCTCTGGTGGTCGAAGATCGGCTTGAAGGTGATGCCGTTGTCGGACGTCTTCATGACGCCGCCCATCCCGAACCCGACGTAGAAGCGCGTCGGCGTCTTGGGGTCGAACGCGATACTGGCGACCCTGCCGCCCATGTTCGCGGGTCCGATGCTTCGCGCCGTGAACCCGTGGGCGAGGACGACGGTCCCCGTGTCGCCGCCGCGGCCTCGCGATCCGAGCGCCTGGTCAGGAGTAGCCGGTCGAGTCGGTGAGGCCCGCACGCCGCTGGTGTCGCGCTGGGCCACGGCGCGCGTGGCCGGGAGGGCGGCGAGCAGCATCGCCGCACCGAGTGTCGGGAGTGACGCACGCATGGTGAGCATCCCGGAGTGTGCACGCCGCGCGGCGTGCCCGCCAGCCCTCCGGCGCGCTCAGCGCCCGGCTGCCTCCCCCGGGTTCACATCGCGCCGCGCCAGCATCGCCTGGAAGCGCGGATTGCCCCTGAGCGGCGCGAAGGTCGGGTCGATCGCGAGCCAGGCCGGGGTGAGATAGTACGGCACCCGGAGCAATCCCTCGAGAACATCGAGCGCCCTGTCCGGTTCACCGAGGATGAGATAGATGCGGGCGACCTGATGCTGGATATAGGGACCGTCGAATCCGTGGGCCCACATCGCCGACTGGCGCACCTCGGCCACGTTGCGGAGCGCGTCGGCCCGGCGGCCGAGCATTGCGAGCGCGAGCCCGTCGAAGACGCGACCCTCCACATCTCTGGGCTCGCTGCGAAGCTGGACGTCGTATGCCGCCCGCGCGGAATCCGCGTAGGCGCGCGCATGGCCGCGATCGCCCCGCAACCAGTACAGCTCCGCCCGCACGAAGACCCATTGCGCGCGATCGCCGCCGTAGGCGCTGGGATCGAGCCCGAGCAGCACCTGTTGGTCGGCACTGTCCAGTGCCCACGCGATGTCGTAGTAGGTCGCGACGAAGGCATCGATGGCGCGCGGGTCGGCGTCCTCGCGCGCGGCGCGGAACACCGCCTGCGCGCCGGCGAGATCGCCGGCGGCGAGGGAGACCATGGCGCGGAAGTCGACCGCTGGCAGGTTTCCGGGTGACACCGTGAGTGCGCGGTCGGCAGCCGCGCGCGCCTCCGGCAAGCGCCGCAGCCAGAGCAGTGTGCGACAGAGCTCCCACGCCGGCCGCGCCTCGCGCGGGTCGAGCTGCGCGGCCTCGGTGTAGTGGGCCACGGCGGCGTCCCACCGGTCGAGCTCACGCTCCGCATGGCCGGCCTGGCTCAACAAGAGCGCGTTGTGCGGGGTCACTCGGAGCCCCGCGTCGTACTCGGCGAGCGCGCGGCCCGGGTCCTGGAGCACGAAGTCATCGTAGGCGCCCATGGCCGCGTGTGCCTCGGGCAGTTCGGGGCCGAGCGCGAGCGCCCGCGTCGCGGCGGTGAGGCTCGCCGCGGAGTCCGCGGCCATCGGGGCCGCGGTGTGGAACGCCGTCGCATGCGCGAACGACAGCGCTGCCCACGCGAGCGCAAAGCCCGAGTCCAGTTGGACCGCCTGCGCGTACGACTCGGTCGCGCGGCGGAGCGACCCGACGTCCACGCCGGCCTTGCCCTCGATCGCCTGGCCGCGGAGGTAGGCGTCGTACGCGTCCAGGTTTCGCGTCGGCCGGTCCGCCATCGCCTGCCGCGTCCCGGGGTTGAGGGCGACCCCGAGCGCCTGCGCGACCTTGCCGGCGATGTCGGACTGTACGGCGAAGACGTCGGTCAGCGAGGCGTCGAACGGCTGCCCCCATTTCTCGGCCGCGGTCGTGGCATCGACCAGCTCGGGCCGGACCTGGACCCGACTGCTCCCGCCCGCGGTCTTCTCCCACCGAACCGTCGCCGTCAGCAGGTATTGCGCGCCGAGCTCGCGGCCGATCACCTGCGGCGGCTTCTGCGTGCGCCGATACTGCTCCGAGCTGGCACGGGCGATCACCTGGAGCGTCGGGAGTGTCGCCAGCTTGTCGCGCACGGCGTCCGTCACCCCGTCGGCAAAGTACGCATCGGCGGAATCGCCGAGGTTCTCGAACGGCAGCACGGCGACCCGCACCGGGCCGCCGGAGCCTGCCTCGCCGGTCCGAGCGCGCCAGGCGAACAGCGCGCCAGCCCCGATGAGGAATCCGAGGATGAGCAGGACCGCCCCCGTCGGCAGCGCGCGGCGTCGGCCGTGCGCCGTGGGATCGGCGGCGGATGCCGCCGGCCGCAGGGCGGGCGTGGCGACGGACGCCTGCCGTGCGGCGTCGAGGGCGCGCGCGAACTCCGCGGCCGTCGGGAAGCGGTCGCTCGGGACCGGTGCCAGCGCCTGGCGGAGAACGGCGTCGATCGGCTCGGGAACCGACGGGCGAACTCGGCGTACCGACGGCGCCGGGCTCGTCATCAGCTTGGCAATGATGGCTTGCGGCGACGGCCCGGAGAACGGGGGCTCGCCGGCGAGCATCTCGTACAGCACGGCCGCCAGGCTGTACACATCGCTGCGCGCATCGAGGGTGCGATCGCCGCTCGCCTGCTCGGGGCTCATGTACGTGGGCGTGCCGACGATCGTGCCCGCGCCCGTGAGCGAGCCGCTGGCGCCGGTGCGGGTCGAGCTCTCACCGGTGACCGATCGTGCGACACCGAAATCGGCGACCAGCGCATGGCCGGCCGAGAGCAGGATGTTCTCGGGCTTGATGTCGCGGTGGAGCACGCCGTGCGTGTGGGCGTACTCGAGCGCGTCGGCGATCTCGGTCGCGAGCCGGAGCGCGTCCGCCATCGCCAGCTGGTGCTCCCGGCGCAGGCGATCGCGGAGGGTATCGCCCTCGACGAACGGCATCGTGAACCAGAGCTGGCCGCCGGCCGTCTCGCCGGAATCGTACACCGAGAGGATGTGCGGGTGCTGAAGCCGTGCGGCGAGCGCGATCTCGCGCCGGAAGCGTTCGGGGCCGAGGGACTGGGCCAGCCCGGGGTGGAGCACCTTGAGCGCGACGAGTCGCCCGTGCTTGACGTCGCGCGCCAGGTAGACCGTGGCCATCCCGCCACGGCCCAGCTCGCGGTCGAGCACATAGCCCGCCCCGAGCTGGGTCTGAAAATCGTCCGGCAACTCCGCCATCAGTCGCTACGCGCCAGGGCCCGCATGGGGAAGGGGAAGATACCTGCCGTCACCCGATCCGGCGATTCCCCGAGCCGAGCGTGAGCTCGCTGCGGGCATAGGTTACCGTTGAGAGGGCCGCGCCAGAAGCGTCGTCGGAGCGGCCATCCGGCCATCGTCGGGCCCGTGCTCCCGTCCATTGTCACCGCCCATGGCGAACCGCGCGACCGCCCTCGACCCACTGCCACCAGGACCGCCGAAGCGGTTCCCGGGCGCGCATCTGCTGCTCCTCAGACGCGACACGCTGGGCGCGCTGACGGCGCTCGCGCGCGAGTACGGTGACGTCGCGCGCATCCGGGTCGGGCCGCAGCACATCGTGCTCGTCAGTCACCCCGACCTCATCCGCACCGTCCTCATCACCGACGCCCGACGCTTCGCCAAGGGGCGCGGGCTCGACCGCACCAAGCGGCTCCTCGGCACCGGCCTGCTGACGAGCGAGGGAGACTTCCATCTCCGTCAGCGTCGCCTCGCGCAGCCGGCGTTCCACAGGGAGCGGATCGCGACCTATGGGGCGACCATGCGCGAGCGCGCCGAGCGAACGCGCGAACGCTGGCGCGACGGGGGGACGATCGATCTGTCACAGGAGATGATGCGTCTCACGCTCGAGATCGCCGGCGCGACGCTCTTCGGCGCCGACCTCGCGGCCGAGACGGAGGAGATCGGGGCGGCGCTCACCGAGGCCTTCGACCTCTTTCGGTACGCGACCCTCCCGTATGCGGAACTGCTCGATCGGTTCCCATTTCTTCCGATCAATCGCCGCTTCGACGCGACGCGCGCGCGGCTCGACCGAACGGTGTACCGCATCATCGCCGCCCACCGGGCCGCGGGCGCCGAGGGCGCCGACCTGCTTTCGATGCTCCTCCGGGCCCGCGACACCGAGAGCGAGGGCGGGGGTGATACCGACGGCGGGGCGGCGATGTCGGATCTCCAACTGCGCGACGAGGCCCTCACGATCCTGCTCGCCGCGCACGAGACCACGGCCAACGCGCTCACGTGGACGTTCTACCTGCTGGCGCAGCATCCCGAGGTCGAGTCCTGCCTGCACGACGAGCTCGCGCGCGTACTCGGAGACCGGCCGGTGACGGCCGACGACGTGCCGCGGCTCCCGTACACGCGCGCCGTGCTCGCCGAATCGATGCGGATCTTCCCGCCCGCATGGACCCTCGGGCGCAAGCCACTCGAGGACGTGACCCTTGGCGGGTATCGCATCCCTCGCCACTCACTCGTGCTGATGAGCCAGTGGGTCGTGCACCGCGATCCCCGCTGGTGGCCTGCGCCCGAGCGGTTCGATCCCGGGCGCTGGCTCGGCGATGCCGCCGCCGCGCGCCCGAAGCTCGCGTACTTCCCCTTCGGCGCCGGAGCGCGGGTCTGTATCGGGGAAGCGTTCGCGTGGATGGAGGGGACGATCGCGCTCGCCACGATCGCCCGACGGTGGCGGCTGCGCCTCGTGCCGGGCCACCCCGTCGTGCCCAACCCGCTCGTCACCCTCCGCCCGCGCTCCGGGATGCGGATGACCGTGCATGGCTAGCCGGACGCCGCCATCGAGCGGGGGAGCGACCGGGTGCGGGAGACACCCGCGCCCACGCTCGGGCGGCGCGGTCGTCACCGGCCCGTGGCGGTAACGAGTGCGCATGCGGGTTCAGGTGGTACTCCATCGGTCGTGACCCCATCTGGCGCCCGCGTCGACCCGGCCTATGTTGGGTGGGAACGCCGGCACGGGACGGGACATGGACAACGCGAGTGACGACGCACCGAGCGCCGCCGGCCCGGATGTCGAGATCACGCGGCGGACGTTGCTCGCCGGCGCTCTGGGCGCGGCGGGGGCGGCGCTCGTCGGCGCGATCCCGACGCGTGCGCCGGTGGCGACGCCGGCGGCCGTGCCGGGCGGCGGGTCACAGGGCACGGCGGCGGCGCCACCGGATCCGACGCGGGTGCCGGGGAGCGCGACGCGGGCGGTGGGCGAGCGAGCGCCCTTCGTGCATCTCGCGCGCGAGCCCGCCGGTCTCGTCGTCGGCCATTCGCTCACGCCGCTCCAGGATCTCTGCGGGACGATCACGCCCTCGGACCTGCACTTCGAGCGGCACCATGCGGGCGTGCCGGCGATCGATCCGGCGCAGTACCGGCTGCTCATCCACGGCCTGGTCGAGCGGCCGCTCGTCTTCACGCTCGCCGATCTCCAACGCTTCCCGGCGCGCTCGCGCACCTACTTCCTGGAGTGCTCCGGGAATGGCCGTGCCGGTTATCGCGGGATGTCGCCCGCGAGCACCCCGCAAACGATCGATGGGCTGACGAGCACGAGCGAGTGGACGGGCGTGCCGCTCGCCACCCTGCTGCGCGAGGCCGGCGTGCGTCCAGGCGCGCGGTGGCTGCTCGCCGAGGGGAGCGACGCGGCGGTGATGACGCGAAGCATCCCGCTCACCAAGGCGCTCGACGACGCGCTCGTGGCATACGGCCAGAACGGCGAGCCGCTTCGCCCCGAGCAGGGGTATCCCGTGCGGCTTTTCCTGCCCGGCTGGGAGGGGAACGCGAACGTGAAGTGGCTCCGCCGGATCAAGGTGGGGGACGAGGCGTTCATGACGCGCGAGGAGACGGCCCGCTACACCGATGCGTTGCCGCAGGAGGATGCCCGGCAGTTCAGCTTCGTGATGGACGCCAAGTCGATCATCACATTCCCGGCCTATCCGACGGTGCTCCCTGGTCGGGGATGGTGGGAGATCCGTGGCATCGCGTGGTCGGGACGCGGGCGGATCGCAGGGGTGGACGTCAGCACCGACGGGGGCGCGACGTGGACGGCTGCCGTGCTCCAGGAGCCCGTCTTGCCGATCGCGCACACGCGATTCCGCCACCTGTGGGAGTGGGGCGGCGCGCCGGCGACCCTGATGAGTCGAGCGCGCGACGAGACCGGCTACGTGCAGCCGACGACCGCGGTGCTGCGCGCCGTGAGAGGGCCGGGCACGGGCTACCACTACAACAACATCCGCGCCTGGGACGTCGATGCCGCGGGCCGCGTGACCTTTGCCGCGCGGGTCGAGGCGCCGGCGTGATGACCGGACGAGGCCCGCGCGTGTGCGGCGGGACTCTCCGCTGCGCGCGACAGCGCGGCTCCATGAGCGGCCGGCCCGCGACCCGTGCAGGTATGCGTCTCCTCGGCACGGTCCTCGTGCTGTCCGGGATGACCGTCTCGTGCGGCGGCTCGTCCAGGGCGCCGCAGGGCATCCCAGCGACCCCGGCGCGGTTCGGCATCGGACGGATCGCCCGCCCGGCGGAGATACGCGTGTGGGACATCGACGTCCGGGCGGACGGGCGTGGGCTTCCCGGCGACAGCGGGACCGCCGCCGAGGGTGCGCGCGTGTACGCGGCCCGCTGCGCGTCGTGCCACGGGGTCGACGGCGTGCATGGGGCCGTCGCGCCGGCGCCGCCCCTCGTGGGGCGTATCCCGGGGGACGCGTTCCCCTTCGCGACCGACACGACCGCGGTGCAGACCGTCGGGAACTACTGGCCGTATGCGACCACGCTCTACGATTACATCCATCGCGCGATGCCGTTGACCGCGCCGGGGTCGCTCACCCCGCATGAGGTGTACAGTGTCGCCGCGTTCATCCTCGCCCGGAACGGCATTATCCCGTCCTCGACCGTGCTGAGCGCGCGTGCACTCCCCGGGGTGCGCATGCCGGCACGCGACCGCTTCGTCCCCGACGACCGGACTGGCGGTCCGCAGGTGCGCTGAGCCGTCGGTGAGCCACTGATCGCCGGCGCCGGTCGAGCGTGCCGGGCGCACCGCGTCAGCGTTGGCGGAACGGATAGGAACCGGGAGCGGCAGGCAGGGTAGATCGGGAGGAAGTGACGCGGCTCTACTGCCGCGCTCGGCAGATGTCCCATCGGTGGTCCCACCGGTGCTGGGAGGTTGCCATGGCGCCTGTCCGACACGACGCGAGCGCGAGTGCCCTGTGCCGACGGAGCGCGGGCGCGGCCGCTCGCCTGACGCGCACGGCCGCGATGTGCGCAGCGGCGGTCCTCCTCGCCGCCTGCGGGACGACGACCTCGCCACGGATCTCGTTCACCGGCGTCTGGCTCGCGCAGCTCCCCGAAGGCGGATCGATCGAGATCGATGCGACGCAAGTTGGCGCGACCGTCACCGGCACGGTCGACAACGTCGGCCCGTTGAGCATGCAGCCGCAGCCGCTCAAGGGATCGGTCACGACCGAGGGCGTGACGCTCGGGTTCAAGTACCCTGCGCGCGGCGCCGGCCCCAACCCCGGCCCGCTCATCGGCTGGAGCTTTCACGGCGTCTTCGCGAGCCCGACGACCGTCTCCGGCACGATCAGCGCGTCCACCGGCGGCGCGACGACGCTGCTCATCACCAAGGCGACTGGCCCGCTCCCGCTGTAGCGCTCCGCGGCGGGTCGCGCCCCATCCGATCCGCCGGACGACTGCCGATCCAGGCCCGCGCCCGCGTGCCAGTCCGGGGGCTGGAGCGCGGAGAGCGAATGCCGCCGGCCCGCCCCGGCGCCGGCACGTACCGGCTGCGGTCGCTGCGATCAACGACGCAGGCCAACCACCGAAGCGGTTGGCCTGCGTCACATCGTCCAGCCTGGTGCTTCGTTACCGGCCGGCGGGCTGGTGGACCGCGTACCCGCCGCCGCCACCGCCCCCGCCGCCCCCGCCGCCACCGCCCCCACCCCCGCTACCGCCCCCACTCCCACCGCCGGTGCCCTTGCCGGTCGTGGAGCTCGGCGACGTCGGTGACTTCGAGCTGCCGCACGCCGCCAGCGCCACGCTGACGGCTGTGAGCGCGAGGGCCAATCCTACGACGGTGCGTTTCACGTGCGACCTCTCCAGATGTGTGTGCGGACGCAACATCCGCCTGTGGCGGGGGGAGCGGGAGGTCGTTGGGGCCAAGCGCCGGCGGGGCGGGGTGAGCGACGCTCCGGGCGCGGGCGCGGGGACGGTCCGGACGCTAGAATTTCCAGCGCCAATCGTCGTCCCAAATCCAGAGGGTCGTCCGGGTGCGTATGTCCCTGTTCCGTTCCTCGTCCGTCGCTGCCGCCGCGAGCGTTGCGGCCGGCCTTGCGACGCTCGCCGTCACGACGCCGCTGGCGGCGCAATCGCCCGCCACCTACTCCGGCATGCACTGGCGCGAGATCGGCCCCCCGCGCGCCGGGCGCGCCCGCGCGCTCGCCGGCGTGCCGAGCGCGCCCAATGTCTTCTACATCGGGTTCGATGACGGCGGCGTCTGGCGCTCGTCCGACTACGGCGCCACCTGGACGCCGATCTTCGATCAGGAGCCCACCGGCTCGATCGGCGCGATCGCCGTGCCGCTGTCCGACCCGAACATCATCTACGTCGGCACGGGCGGCGGGATCATCCGCCCGGACCTCGCGACGGGCGACGGGATGTACAAGTCCACCGACGGCGGAACGCACTGGACCCACCTCGGGCTGGGCGACTCGCAGATGATCGCGTGGATCGACGTCGACCCGCGCGACCCCAACCGGCTCTTCGTCGCGGCGCTCGGCCACCCGTACGGCCCGAACCCCGAACGGGGGATCTTCCGCTCGACCGACGGCGGCCGGACCTTCGACAAGGTGCTCTACAAGGACGAGTACACGAGCGGGAACGACGTCCGGATCGACCCGAGCGACCCGAACACCGTGTACGCCGCGCTCTGGCAGCAACAGCAGAGCTTCGTCGAGGGCGGTGCGTTCGGCGGAACGTCGGGCGGCATCTTCAAGTCGACCGACGGCGGCACCACCTGGCGGCCGCTCACCAGTGGCCTGCCGGCCGGTGTCGTCCAGGCGAATCTGGCGCTGGCGCCCAGCCACCCCGGCCTGCTCTACGCAATGATCGCGAGCGAGGCGCCACCAGGCCCGACCACGCGGCCCGGCGCGACCGTCGTCGGCTTCTACAAGTCGACGGACGGCGGAGAGCATTGGCAGATCGTGCTCCGGGATGTCGCCGGCGACAGCACGCGCGCGCGGCAGGACCCGCGGCCGCTCGCGCGCATCGGCGGCGGCGACCTGCCGACGATCGCCGTCGATCCCAGGAACGAGAACGTCGTCTACAGCTCGTCCACCGTGTTGTGGCGGACGGAGGACGGTGGGCTCACCTGGTCGGCCGTGCGCGGCGCGCCGGGCGGCGATGACTACCAGCGGACCTGGATCAACCCCACCAACCCCGACATCCTGCTCGTCGTCTCCGACCAGGGCGGGGTCGTCTCCGGGAATCGTGGCGCGTCGTGGAGCAACTGGTACACGCAGCCCACGGCGGCCATGTACCACGTCACGACCGACAACGCCTTCCCCTACCGCGTGTGCAGCGGGCAGCAGGACGCCGGCTCGGCGTGTGTCGAGAGCCGCTCGATGGACGGGGAGATCACCTTCCACGACTGGCATCCGGTCGACATCCAGGAGTACGGCATCGCCGCGCCCGACCCACGCGATCCGGACCTCGTCTTCGGCAGCATGCGCACGAACGTGTCGCTCTACGACCGGCGGACCGGCCAGACCACACTCGTCGGCCCCGACTTCACGGAGGGCACCCAGCCACTGCGGACCCTGCACCCCGCCACGCCGGCAAAGCCGGCCGCGCCCCGCGCGGACACGGCCGCGGCGGCGGCCGCACCCACGCCGCGCCCGGCGCCGCCGGCAGCTGCCCCCTTCGGCCGGAACGTCCGCACGATGCCGATCGCGTGGTCGCCGCTCGACCCGACGGTCCTCTACTATGTCTCGAACGTCGTCTGGAAAACGGCCGATCATGGCCGACACTGGGCGCGCATCAGTCCCGACCTCGCTCGTCGGAGCTGGGCGGTGCCGGCCAGTGCAGGGAAGTACGCCGCCAGCGTGACGCCCGGGCCGCAGGGGACGATCACCGCATTCTCGCCCTCACCGCGCCGCGCCGGCGTGCTGTGGGCGGGGACGGACGACGGATACATCCAGGTCACGATGGACGGCGGGGCAACGTGGACCAACGTCACGCCGCCGGCGATCAAACCCTGGACGCGCATCTTCAACATCGATGCGGGGCACTTCGATCCGCTCACCGCCTACGCCGCGGCCAACAGCTACCGGATCGACGACCTGGATCCGCACTTCTGGCGGACACACGACGGCGGCAGGACGTGGACCGAGATCGACAACGGCATCGCGCCCGGCGCGGTCGCCAATTCGATCCGGGAGGATCCGCGCACGAAGGGGCTGCTCTACGCCGCCACGAACACGCAGGTGTGGGTCTCCTTCGACGACGGCGACCACTGGCAGTCGCTGCGGCTCGATATGCCGGCGATCTCGGTTCGCGATCTCCAGGTCAAGGACGACAGCACCTGCCTCTGCGCCGACCTCGTCGCCGGGACGCACGGCCGCGGCTTCTGGATCCTCGACGATGTGACGCCCCTTCGTCAGGCGGCGGAGGCGGCCCGGGCGACGTCGGCGTACCTGTACAAGCCGGAGACCGCGGTGCGGGTGCGCTTCGGCACCAACGACCCGACCCCCTGGCCCCCGGAGCTGCTGGCCGGCGAGAACCCGCCGCCGGGCGGGATCATCGACTACTACCTCGCCGCCGCGCCATCGGGCCCGGTCACGCTCGAGATCCTCGATGCCGGCGGTCGCGTCATCCGAAGCTTCTCGAGCGACGATCCCGTACGACACCCGGATCCGGCGCTCGATCCGGTGGCGTACAACCGACTCTGTCAGCAAACCCCGACCGCACGGGACTGCGCCCTGCCGCTCTACTGGCCGGCCCCGCCCATGGTGATCTCGACCCAGCCGGGCATGCACCGCTTCAGTTGGGACCTGCACTACGCGCCGATTCCGGGTGACAGCGGGCGGCGCGGGGGTGGGGAGGACGCCGTGGGCGCCGTCCCGCACCGCACCTACCCGGCGGTCGAGGCGCCGTGGGCGCCGCCGGGAGCGTACACGGTGCGGCTGACGGTCGAGGGCAGGCACTACACGCAGCCTCTCACCCTGCGGCTCGACCCGCGGGTGAAAACGCCGGCCGCGGGGCTCCTGGAGCTCGCGACGCTCTCACGCCGCATGTACGACGGCGCGGTCGCGTCGCACGCCGCCTACGCGCGGGCCCGCGACCTCGTGGCGCAGCTCGACAAGGTGCAGAGCGACGACGCCCGGGCGCTCGCGGCCCGGATCGAAGCGGTCGCGCCGGCGCCGAAGCCGGCGGCGACCGGGCCGGGCGCATTCGCCTTTGGCGGGCAGCCCACGCCGGCCGGCCCACCGACGCTCGACGGCGCGAGCCGCGCGATGATGACCGCCGCGATGGCGATGCAGGGGGCGGACGACACGCCGACTGCCCGCGAGGTCGCTGCCTGCGCGCGCGCCGAGGCACAGTATCGGGCCGCCCTCTCGCAGTGGACGGCGCTCGAGACGACCGCGCTCGCCAGCTTCAACGCCAGGCGGAAGGCGGCGGGCGAGTCGCCCGTCACCCCGTCGCGATGACGCAATCGCCGCGTCGGCCTGCCCGGACCGCGCCGCTCGTCGCGCCGCTCGTCGCGCCGCTGGTCGCGGGGCTCGCGGCGGCGCTCGCGCTGTCGCAGCTCGCCTCCGCCCAGACGACGGCGCCCGCGGCGGCCGGGACGCTCGCCGAGCGCGTGCAGCAGATCATCGGCCGGCCCGAGCTCCGTCACGCGATCGCCGGCGTGGCGATCTACTCGCTCGACACGCACACGCCGCTGCTCGCGATCAACGCCGACAAGCTGTTCGTGCCGGGGTCGACGACCAAGCTGCTGACGATGGCGACGGCGCTCGATGCGCTCGGGGCGGACTACCGCTTCCACACGCGGGTCTACCGCACCGGCCCGATCGCGCCCGACGGCACGGTGAACGGTGACCTCGTGCTCGTCGCGAGCGGTGACCCGGACCTGTCGGCGCGGATCACGGCGGCCGACACGCTCGCCTTCACCGATGAGGATCACAGCTACGGCGGGAGTGTCGACACCCGCGCCGTTCCGGGCGATCCGCTGCTCGTGCTCCGCGAGCTCGCGCGCCAGGTCGCCGCGCATCACATCCGGCGCGTCCGCGGTGCCGTGCGTGTCGACGCCAGTCTTTTCCCGCAGGGCGACCGGGAGCTGGGCACGGGCGTCGTCATCTCGCCGATCGTCGTCAACGACAACGTGGTCGACGTCACCGTGACACCCGGCCGCACGACGGCCGCCGCGCCGACGATCGCCGTCGCCCCCGCGACACCGTACGTCCGGTTCCGGGTCCAGGCCACGACCGGCGCGGCGGGCACGGCGGCATCGATCGCCTTCGGCGCGGACTCGGCGCTCCCCGACGGCTCGCACATCGTGACGATCACCGGCGCGGCGCCGGCCGGCGGCTCGCCGGTTCTCTACAGCTATCCCGTCCCCGACCCTCGGCGCTTCGCCGAGGTCGCCTTCACCGAGGCGCTCGACGAGGCAGGCGTGACGGCGCACGTCACCCGGACGGCGGCTCCCGCGCCACCCCGCGCCGGAGGCGCACGTGCGGCACGCGATGCGGCCGACCTGGTCGCCGAGCACGTGTCGCTGCCCTTCGCCCAGGAGGTGAAGGTGACCCTCAAGGTCAGCCAGAACCTGCACGCGAGCATGATGCCGTACCTGCTCTCGGCGGTGCGGGGCCACGCCGACAGCGCGCCGCAGGCGGGCTTCGACATGGAGCGCGGCTTTCTCGAGCGGGCGAAGCTCGACCTGAGCGGTGCGGTGCAGAGCGACGGGGCCGGGGGCGCGGCGGCCTTCACGCCGGAGTTCATGGTGCGGTTCCTGACCTACATGGCATCGCGCCCCGACTACGCCGTCTACCTGCGGGCACTCCCGATCCTCGGACGCGACGGCACGCTGGCGAAGATCCAGGTCGGCGTGCCGGCGGCCGGCCACGTGTTCGCCAAGACGGGCACCTTCGTGAGCGATGATGCCTTGAACCGGGCGCTCCTCGTGAACGGCAAGGGGCTGGCCGGGTACATCACGACCGCGAGCGGCGCGCATCTCGTCTTCGCCGCGTACCTCAACAACGTCTCCGTCCCGCGGGGACCGAAGGGCGCCGAGAGCGTGGGGGAGGCGCTCGGCGAGATCGCTGCCGCCGCGTACGATGCGGCCGTGCCGCCGGTCCGCCAGTGAGCTCCGCCGGTCGCGCGAGGCGGTGGGCGGCGCCCATCGCGTGTGGCGCCTCGCTCGCCCTCGCCGCCTGTGGCGGGACCGGTGTCGGGGCAGCGGCGGCGGCATCGGCGGCGGGGGGGCGGACCGCGGCTCGCGCTGCCCTCATCGCGCGGATCGACACGACGGTCGAGGGGTTCCGGGTCCGGCAGCACGTGCCCGGGATGACGATCGGCGTCGTGCGCGGGAGCGACACGTTGCTCCTGAAGGGTTTCGGCCTCGCCAATGTCGAGGACAGTGTGCCGGCGACGGCCGCGACGGTGTACCGCATCGGCTCGATCACGAAGCAGTTCACGGCGGCGGCCGTCCTGCGACTCGTCGAGCAGGGGAAGATCGCGCTCGATGCGCCGCTCGCGACCTACCTCCCCGACTTCCCGGCGCCGGGCCGTCGCGTCACGATCCGGCAGTTGCTCACGCACACCTCGGGGATCCCGAGCTATACCGAGGTCCCGGCGTTCGCCGCCACTCGGCACACCGACCTCACGGACGACCAGTTGCTGGCGCTCGTCGACCGGCGCCCGCTCGACTTCCCGCCCGGGTCCGAGTGGCACTACGACAACTCCGGGTACTACATCCTGGGCGTCGTGCTCCAGCGGCTCACCGGCGTTCCGTACGGCGACTACATCGAGCGGACGCTCGCTCGGCCGCTGGGGCTCTCGGGCACCCGCTATTGCGACGTGGCGCCGATCATCCCGCACCGCGCGGCCGGGTACTCGCCCGCGGGCGGCGCGGTGATCAACGCCGACTACCTGAGCATGCGACTGCCCGGCGCGGCCGGCGCGCTCTGCTCGACGGCCGGCGACCTCCTGCGCTGGCAGGATGCGCTCGTGCACGGCCGGGTCGTGGCGCCGGCGACGTACGCCCAGATGACGACGCCGGCGGTGCTGACCAACGGGCGCCGCACGACCTACGGCTTCGCGCTCGGCGTCTACTCGCTGCACGGGCACCCCGTCGTCGAGCACTCCGGCGGCATCAACGGCTTCAGCACCGACCTCGCGTACTATCCGGCCGACAGCGTGTCCGTGGTCGTGCTGCTCGACACCGACGGCGCGGACGCGGCGCTCCTGGCGCGCCAGATCGCGGAGGCGGTGATCGGTATGCCGGACGCGGGGAGTCGCGACCTTCCGCTGACGTCGGCCGACCGGACGCGCTACGTGGGCGCGTACAGCGCGCCCGCCGGGCGTCCCCGTGTCGAGGAGCGGGACGGGCGGCTCGTGCTCGTCGAGCGTCGGCCGCACCCGCTCCGGTATCAGGGCGCCGACCGATTCGTCCCCGCCGACGATCACGACGTGCAGGTCGTCTTCGACGTCGTCGACGGCCAGGCGCGGTCGCTGACCGTCACCGACCCCGACGGCTCCGCACACCGCTTCGTCCGCCTCCCACAGTAGCGCGCCCTGCGGCCGCCCTGACCGTGGGTGGGATCGGCGGCGTGGGCGTTGCTGCGCGAGTGATCAGTACTGCCAGGCGGAGGGATGCTCGCCTGGGGGGGCGTGCCGGGTGATGGCGGCGGCCATCTCACGGAGCATGCCGCCGGCGGTCGTGTGGTACCAGCCGTGTCCCTTCATCGGGCGCCCGTAGCGAACGTCGGCGGTCACGTGCGGGCTGGTGGAGGAGTCGAAGAACGCCTGGAGGTGGTAGACGGCGAGGTTCAGGTAGTAGTTGTCCATGTCGCCGACGTCGACGTGGACCTTGTCGACGAGCTTGGGGCCGACCGTCGCCCAGTGCGCGGCCAGGTAGGCCCGAAGATCGTAGCCGTGGTCGCGCATGTACGCGGCCACGTCCTGATCGATGTGGCCCGTGTGCTTGTCCCAGAGCGGCTTGGGGTAGCCGTCGGGCCCGACCGGGCCGTAGACCGCTTCCCAGTTCTCGAACACCTCGGCCGACCGACCGTGGGTGCCGAGCGCGTTCTCGATCTGACTCTCCTGCCGCACGGTCAGGAACGGCTGCCCCTCGACACCGCGACTCATGGGACGCTCGGGGTGGAGGAACTCGCCGATCGGACTCTGGAGCTGGATGTCCTGCCCGACCGTGAAGGCGTTCGTGTCGGCGTAGATGTCGACCAGTCCATAGCGGCGAAAATCCACCGGGTCGGGCGCACTCGACCAGGCGCCGCCGAAGTCGTCCGGATGGTAGAACTGCAACGCCAGCGATTCCCATCCGCCGGTCGATCCGCCGCTCAGGACGCGGGCGTACCCCTTGGGGATCATGCGGAACCGGGCCTCGAGGTAGGGAATGGCCTCGTGCAGGATGGCGTCACCCCAGGGACCGGTGTTGGCGGAGTTCACGACGTACGAGTCGTCGTAGTAGGGCGTGGGGCCGAGCAGATTGACCACGATGAAGCGCGGGAAGTGAGGCCCGCGCCACTCCTTGTACAGATCGTAGCCCGATTCGGAGTTGTAGCCCTTGATCTGGGCCAGCAGCGCGGCGTCCACCCCCTGGGAGCCCGCCGGGCCGGCCGGCGCGCTGTCCGTCCGGAAGCCGAGCGGCGCGTTGTGCGCGTGCTGGAGGAAATGGGTCTGCTCGTAGAGCACGGGATAGCGGACGCCGGGGTGGTCATCGTAGCCCGCCGGGAGCAGCACCGTGGCTCCGATGAACATCGGGTGTCCCCAGAACGCCGTCAGCAGGGCGCTCTGGAACTTCACGTGCCTGATCCACTTCGTGTCGGGCTCCTCCGGGAGCGGCGGAAGCACGCGGGTCAGCTCGAGCGAGACATTCAGGTCTCGAGCGGGGTCGAAGTGAATGCGCCGAACGCCGCTCACCAGATTCCCGGGCGCGCTCGAGGCGTGCTGGCCCTCCCACTGGTCGAAGTGCACCCAGATCGTGTGTCCGTCGGCCCGGCGCGCTTCGGTATAGACGTTGGCGAGCGCCTGCACGAAGTAGTCGCCCGCCGGCAGGTCTCGCAGCGACAGCATCGGATATCCCTCGGCGCGGTCGTCGAGAACCGCGGCCGCGCCCGGCGCGAGATGGTCCACGTCGACGCCGAAGAACGGCGTGCTGCGGAAGTAGGCGCCGAGCGAGCCGACCGCGAACCGTGGCTCGGGCTCGGAGTCCTGCGCGAGGGCGAGGTAGATGCGGCCGGTCAGCGCCTCGCCGCGCGCGGCGGGGGTGAACGACACCGTGAAGCGGTGGGCGGGCCGCTCGGGCCGCCCGCACCCACCGAGCGCGACGACGGCTGCGATCCCGAGCGTACGGGCTCGGTGCCGGAGTGTGATCATGGCCATCCAGTTCGGGTCGGGTGACACGATCCCCTTCATTGACACCGCCGGCCGCGGCTCACCCTGTACGCTGGCCGTCCCGGCCCCTGGGACCGTATCCCGGATGGTGATACGCGCGCCAGCGCGTGCTTGCGTCGTCCAGCGGTCCGCCGCATCATAGCGCTGTGGCGGCGCTATCGGTCATTCGTGACGCGTCACGCGACGAGCCGACGCTCACGGCCCGCGTGCGGGCCGGCGATGAGGCGGCGTTCGAGACGCTGTTCCGGACGCATTACGGTGGGCTGTGCTCGATCGCGCTCGGCTACCTCCGGTCGCCCGACGCCGCCGAGGATGTCGTCCAGAACGTCTTTCAGGCCATCTGGCTGCATCGCGCGACGTGGTCGCCGACCGGACCGGTCGGCGCGTATCTGCGGACCGCCGTCCGGAACGAGGCGTTCAACATGCTGCGCCGTGATCGGCGTGTGCGTGCGAGCGCCGAGGGGGAGTCGGCGGGGGAGCGGGCCGAGAGCGGGGATGGCCGCCCCGACGACGCGGTCCTCGCGGTCGAGCTCTCGAACGCCATCCTCGACGCGGCGCAGCGCCTGGCGCCACGGTGTCGGTCCGTGTTCCTGCTCAAGTGGCAGCGTGGTCTCACCTACCACGAGATCGCCGAGCGGATGGGCATCTCGGTCAAGACGGTCGAGATGCAGATGACCCGTGCGCTCAGGGTCGTGCGCGCCCGGGTCGCCGGGTTTCGCGACTAGCTCGGGGCGGGCAGCGGCCGCCGGAGCGCACGCGGGGACCTCGCGCCCGGCACAACTCGATACAGGGTGACGCGCCCCGGCCGGTGTCAGTAGCCTGACCCGACCGGCCCCGGAGAGCGATGGTCACCGACAGCGACCTGGCACGAATCGCACGCTACGTCTTCGGCGAATGCAGCCCGAGTCAGGCGCCGGGCGACGAGGCGTGGATCGATGCGAGCCCCGAGCGGCGCGCGGCGCGCGCCGCGCTCGAGGCCATCCGCGCCGCGGCGCCCCCGAGCGAGCCGCACTGGGACTCGGATCGGGCCTGGGCCCGACTGCGGCGGGCGATGGGAACCACGGGGACGATCGGGGCGCGTGACGCGACGGGCGCGGACCGCGATCGCGAGGGGACGGGCCCCGGGCGGCGGCCATTTCCCGCGCCGAGCCGCCACGCGTCGGGCCGCATGTGGGGCCTGCGGATCGCTCCCGCCGGGATCGCGGCGACGGTCCTCGTCGGCGCGGCCATCGGCACGGGGATCCGACTCGCGTCGCTGCGGCACCCGCCGCGCCCCGAGATGCGTGAGCTCATCACCGCGGCGGGCCAGCGGGTCACGCTGCGGCTGGGCGACGGGACGCGCATCTCACTGGGCCCCGCCTCGCGGCTTCGCTATCCGACCCAGTTTCAGCGCGGCCCACGCCTGGTGGAGCTCGAGGGAGAAGGGTACTTCGAGGTGCATCACGACCCGGCCAACCCGCTCGTCGTGCGGACACCACGCTCCGAGACGCGGGACGTGGGCACGACCTTCGTGGTGCGTGACTACGTCGCCGATTCCGAGCCCCGCGTCAGCGTGGCCGAGGGTCGGGTCGCGATGCGCGCCCGGGAGCAGGGCGCGGCGGGACGACAGCGCCGGCCGGCGACCCTGCTCACGCGCGGGCAGGTCGCGGTGCTCGCGCCCGACGGGTCGATCGGCGTCCGGAGCGACCCCGACCTCGGCCCCGAGACCGCCTGGGCGAACGGTGAGCTCGTTTTCCGGCACGCGCGCCTCCGCGACGTGCTCCCCGAGCTGAGCCGCTGGTACGACGCCGACCTTCGGCTGGCCGACCCTGCGCTGGGCGACCTCCAGGTCACGACGGCCTTCAAGGACGAATCGCTGGTCGATGCGCTCGATGCGCTCGCGGCCGCCCTCGGCCTGGTCGTCGATCGCGAGGGATCAGCGTTCATCCTGCGCCGCGAACGGACTGTCCAGCTTCTGCCTCCAGTCGGCGACCCGCGCATCACGCCGACCCTCCGCGCCTCCGGTGAGGACCCGCATGCCGTCTGAGTCGACACACCGCCTGCCCTGGCGGGCGATCACGCCGCTCGCCCTCGGCCTGCTCCTGGCGATCCCACGGAGCGCAGCCCCACAAGTACTCGATCATCCGCTCCAGCTCGCCGACGGCGGGCCCGCATTCTTCGCGGCCAGTCGGTCCGGCGAAGGTCGGGTCGACGCCAGCAATGCGGCCGTGTTCCGGCGTCGGATCGCCCTCAAGCTGGTCGACGCCACCATCCCCGATGCCCTGGACAGCGTCGCCCGGGTGACCGGGATCCGGTTCACCTACGAGCCGGCCGCGCTGCCGGAGGGGGCCCGTGTCACGCTCGAGGCCCGGTCGATCACGCTCGCGGCGGCCCTGACCGAGATCCTGCTCGGCACGCGGGTGGACGTCGAGCTGACCGCCGCCGGCCATCTCACGCTCGTGCAGCGGCTTCCGGCGGGGCACATCACGAAGCGACGCCAGGGCTCGCGCATCACCGGGCGCGTCGTCGAGGCCGACTCGCACGCCCCCATTCCGTCGGCCTCGGTGGTCGTCACCGGCACGACAGTGGGCATGGCGACGACGGATAGCGGAAGCTTCGCCCTCCCGCTCCCGGCGGGCGCCAGGAGCCTGACCGTGCGGCGCATCGGCTATCTCGCCCAGACCGTGCCGATCGTGCCGGGCACGACCGAGTACACGATCGCCCTCCAGAAGGATGTGCTCCACCTCGAGACCCAGGTCGTCACCGGTGTGGCCACCACGGTGTCGGCCAGGAGCGCCGCCAACGACGTCGCCGTCGTCAGCCGGGAGCAGATCAGCCAGGTGCCCGCCGCGACGGTGGAGAACGCGATTCAGGGAGCCGTCCCGGGGGCGGTGATCCAGCAGAACAACGGCGGCGCGCCGGGTGGCGGCATGCAGGTGCAGATCCGGGGCATCACCTCGATCCGGGCCGACGCCTCACCGCTGTATGTCGTCGACGGAGTGATCGTCAACAACGAGACCACGCCGACGGGAGAGAACGCCATCACGAACGCCGCCGGGTTCAACCCGGCACCGAACGATCAGGACAACGGCGTGAACCGGATCGCCGACATCAACCCCGACGACATCGAGTCGATCGAGATCCTCAAGGGCGCCTCGGCGTCGGCGATCTACGGCTCCAAGGCCTCGGCCGGCGTCGTCATCATCACCACCAAGCGTGGCACCGCCGGCAAGCCGCAGTGGACGGTCTCGGGGAAAGTGGGTCACTTCAGCGATGCGCAGACGCTGGGCATCCGCTCCTTCCCGACGCTGGCGAGCGCGCAGGCCTGGGGGGCGCCGCTGGGGTACAGCCCGGCGACGATCGCCGCCGCGTACGCCGGCCCGCAGGACTTCCAGCATCAGCTGTTCGCCAACCCGAGCGCGTCGTACGAGTCGGACGTCAGCGTGAGCGGCACTCAGGGTGGCACCGAGTTCTACCTCTCGGGGCTCGCGAAGTATGACAACGGCGTGCAGCGGCACACCGGGTACAACAAGCAGGCCATTCGCTCCAACGTCACGCAGCAGTTCGCGAGCGCGCTGACGGCGTCGGCGAACCTGTTCTACGCGCACGACGTCACCAGCCGGGGGATCAGCGGCAACGACAACTACGGGATCAGCCCGTACGACGTCTTCTCCTATACGCCGCAGTTCGTCAACCTCGATCACCAGCGGCCGGACGGCTCCTGGGCGATCAACCCCTTCGGTCCCACCAATCCCTTCGCCGATGCGGCGCTGATCCAGACGCCGGAGACCGTCAATCGCTTCATCGGCGGCGGCAACATCAACTGGACGGCGTGGCGGACCGAGCACCAGACGCTCCAGGTGAACCTGATCGGCGGCGCCGACTACTCGGATCTGCACGACAACCTGTTCGCGCCACCCTATCTCCAGGTCGAGCGGGCGGCCACCCCGCTGGCGGGCGTGTCGACGACTCAGGACGCCAACAACACGTATCTCAACTACTCGATCAACCTCATTCACCACTACACCGGTCTCTCGAACCTCGACTTCACGACCTCGGCCGGGTTCGTCCGGGAGCGGCGAGATCTCGTCAATCCGTCGACCGTCTCGCAGGACCTGCTCACCGGCGCCAACTCGCCGGCCGTGGGAACGGTACAGACGAACTTCTACACGCGGACGGCGCAGCGTGATCAGTCGCTGTACGCGCAGGAGCAGTTGCTGGCGCTCGATCAGCGCCTGACGCTGACGGCCGGGATCACCGCAGAGCGCACGACCAACGACGGCGACATCAACCGGTTCTACTCGTACCCGCGCTACTCCGCCTCCTACCGCATCCCGCAGTTCGTCGGGTTCCTGGATGAGCTCAAGGTCCGGGCGGCGTATGGGCTGTCCGGGACCCAGCCGTTGTACGGCGTCCGGTTCACCCCCTTCAACACCAACGTCGTCAACGGAGCGCCGGGGCTGGCGGCGACCCCGCTCCTGGGTGATCCGAACGTGAAGCCGGAGTCGGAGGCGGAGATCGAGACCGGCTTCGATGCCACCATGTTCCGCTCGCGCGCCCAGTTCAGCGCGACCGTCTATCAGAAGCGCATCACCAGCCTCCTGCTCCAGGCCGGCGTCGCGCCGTCGGTGGGTTACGCGCAGCAGTGGCTCAACGGGGGCGAGTTCACCAACCAGGGGATCGAGCTGTCGCTCAGCGCGACCCCGATCCAACTGCGGAACGGGTTCACCTGGATCACGACGACCACCTTCTACCGCAACTACAGCGTCATCAACGCGCTGCCGGCGAGCGCTCCGGCGTTCGTCACCGGCGGGATCGGGGGCGGGTTCGGCCAGTACTGGGCCGAGGTCGGCCGCTCGGTCTCGCAGATCGTGAACACGAACGTGCGCCTGAGCGACCGCAACTACCTCCAGGTCGGCGACGGGCAGCCGTCCTACGTCATGAGCTTCAGCAATGCGCTGACGTTCGCGGGCGTGCGTGTCTCGGGGCTCGTCGACTGGTATCGTGGCGTGTCGGTCAGCAATCTCACGAACGAGGAGTTCGACTTCGGGCCGCGGCTGTTGGCCGACACGGCGCTCGAGGCTCGGCGGTTCCAGCAGTTCCTCACCGGTGCCGCGTCGTACGTCGAGCCGGCGAGCTTCGTCAAGGTCCGCGAGCTCGCGATCAGCTATCAGCTGCCCAGGGCGTGGGTCGACCGCCTCCCCGGTGGGCGGATCACGAGCTTCCGCCTCGCGCTCGCGGGTCGCAACCTGTTCCACTGGTACGGCAGCAGGTACACCGGCATGGACCCGGAGGTGACATTCGCGACCGGCCAGAATGTCGGGCGCGGCGTCGAGATCACGCCGTACCCGCCGGCGGCCAGCTACTTCCTCTCCCTCGACCTGGGCCTCTGATATGCGTACCGTCTCGAGCACCGGGGCGGGTGGCGGCATCGGGCGGCACCCGCGGACGGCCGGCCCCATCATTGCCGCCGCTGCCGCCGCCCTGGCGGCCATCGGCTGCAAGGATTCCGTCGTGCCCTTCTTCACCGCTCCGACGAGCGTGCCGGCGAACGCGTCGGGGGTGCAGAACGCCGTCACCGGTCTCTTCGGGGCGATGCGGACCGACCAGCAGTACTTCCTCATCTACATGAACGCATTCGCGCGGGATGCGCTCGTGTTCCTGTCGTTCGATGCCCAGTACGTCACCGAGCTGGCGGGGCTCCAGCCGGGATCGGCGGCCGACTTCACCGGCACCGGTGTGTGGAACAACCAGTTCACGAACGCCAAGCAGGCGAACACGATCATCGCGACCCTGCCGAGTGTGCCCGACTTCGACAGCCACCAGGCGGCGGCGATCACCGGGGTGCTCCAGACCATGAAGGCGTTGGACTTCATGTACCTGGCCGAGACCCGGGACACCCTTGGCGTGCCGATCTACTCCATCGTCAACGGGGTGAGCAGCCCACCGTATTGCGCCGCCGACGTGTGGCGCTACATCGTCGCGTTGCTCGACTCCGGAAACGCGAGCCTGAACGCCGCGGGTCCGATTCCGCTGCCGGTCGTGTTGCCGCCCGGATTCGGCGCGGTGGGGCAGACGGCCGGGCCGAGCTCCACGCCGGGCGCGTTCGCGGCCTTCAACCGGGCGCTCGCGGGCAAGGCGGGTCTCGAGCTCGCCTACGCGATCGCGCGGAGCACGCCGGGGACGCGTCCGACGCCGGCGTCGGCCGGCGTGCCGGACGCGAGCGCGCTCGGGCGGGCCGACAGCGCCCTGACCGCCTCCGCCCTTTACAACACGGGCGCGATCGCGCCGCCGCTCGCCGGTCCCTTCGCGCTCGATCCGTTCGGTGTTTACCACACGTACAGCGCGCAGTCGGGCGACGCGCCCAACCCACTCAACCGGTACTATCTCCAGCTCGCGCCGTTGTCCGACCTCGCGCTCGACGTCGACACGGCGAACGATCTACGGTGGCGGCGGAAGTTCGTGCCGAACCCGCACCCACTCCAGCTCCCGCAGTACAGTGCGGCGGCGGTCCCGGCGAGCTACCTGCCGTATTCCTCCACCAACAGTCCCGAGCCGATCGTACGGGCCGAGGAGCTGGCGCTCGTCCGGGCGGAGATCCAGCTGGGTCTCGGGAACTACGGGGCGGCCATCACCCTCATCAACATCGTGCATCAGCAGGCCGGCGGGTTCGCGACCCCGCTGAGCATCGCGCCCACCTATACCGCGGTGCGGGACAGCCTCATGAAAGAGCTACGGATCTCCACCGTGCTCGAGGGGAGTGCCGATCACGTGCTGGCGATCCGCATGTGGGGGATGGAAGCCGTGAGCGATACCACCTGGTCGAGCACGGCCGGGCCGGACGCGGCGGCCGTGGCGGCCATCACATCGCAGGGGACGCCGCCCGTCGACCTGCACACGACCATCTCGCCGATCCCCAGCAGCGAAGTGCAGGGGCGCGGTGGCAGCTACGCCCTGACCTGCTCCGCGCCGTGAGCGCACAGGTGATCCGACAGGTGATCGGG
>JAJPIS010000003.1 GCA_021324635.1 Gemmatimonadota bacterium | reverse complement strand
ATCGGCGCCTGATCGGCGCCTGATCGGGGCATCCGCGCCCGATCAACCCCAGCCGTCCCCCGCGTCGTCCCGCTCACCGCGGCGTCCGCGCTTGCGGTCGGACTGGCGTCGCTTCGCGTCCAGCCGCGCGCGGCGCGACGCGGCCGTCGGCCGGGTCGGGCGCCGCCGCTTCGGGACGACCAGGGCGCCCGACACCAATGCCGCCAGCCGGCGCTCCGCGGCCTCGCGATTCTGGTGCTGGCTCCGCGATGCGGATGCGACCACGCGGAGATTGCCGTCCCCGTCCACGCGTGCGCCGAGCCGCGCCTGCACGCGCTCGCGCGCCGGTCCGTCCAGCGCCGCCGTGCGGGCCACGTTCCACACCACCTCGACCCGGGTCGCCGACGTGTTCACGTGCTGGCCGCCCGGCCCTCCGGCGCGCGTCGCGCGCACCGTCAGCTCACGTCGCGGAATGCTGATGGATGTCGTGATCGGCAGGTCTGATGGCATGCACGTGCTCGGATGAGGCGGCGCGGGCGACCCCGCGCGCGCGCAGGACGCGGAGCGCGGCCACTCGGCGCCCGTCGATCGCGACCACCTCCAGTTCGCCGCCCGCAAACGGCACGCGGTCGCCGATGCGCGGGACGCGTCCCAGCCTGGCGAACGCGTAGCCACCGAGCGTCGTCCAGTCACCCTCGGGGATGTCGAGCTGGTAATCGGAGCGCACGTCGATCAACGACAGCGTCCCGGCCAGCTCGAGCACACCATCGGACTCGAGCGACGTCCGCGTGGCGGGATCGTGCTCGTCGGCGATCTCCCCGACCACCTGTTCCAGGAGATCCTCCATCGTCACGATGCCGGCCGTCCCGCCGTACTCGTCGAGCACGATCGCCATGTGCGCCCGCGTGCGCCGCAGATCATCGAGCACGAGCTCGGCCCGTCGAGTGGCCGGGACGTACAGCGGGTCGCGCGTGTACTGCTGCAACGAGAACGGCGTGCCGCTCTCATGCAGGAGCAGGTCCTTGGCCAGGAACACGCCGACCACGTCGTCCAACCCTTCACGGTAGACCGGGTAGCGCGAGTAACGCTCCGTATGAAGCGTCGCCCGCACTTCGGCCTCGGTGGCGTCGATCGGGAGCGCCACGATCTCCGTCCGCGGCCGCATCACGTCGTGGGCCCGCTTGTCATGGAACTCGAAGACGCTGCTGAGCAGGGATGCATCGCGCGCGTCGAGCGTGCCGCCGGCCGTCGCTTGCAGGACCAGCTCGCGCAGCTCGCCCAGGGTCAGCGAGCGCACCCACCGTGCGGCGAGAGCCGTCCCCAGCGGGCGGAATACCCGGCGGACGGTCTCGCCGACCGAGCGGCGCAGGACGGGGACGGTGGCGGCGGCGAAGGCACGAAGCCGCGCACCACCGCGACGCGCAATCGACTGGAGCGTCAGCGGTTGGGACGTACGCATAGGGGTGGCGCGCGGAAACTGTTTCGCGCGCAACTCGTCAGAAAGATACACGAACATCGCCGAAGGCGCGTCCCTCCCGCCCCCCAATCTCTGTCGTCTCTCGCACCGTCCCGCTCGCTGACCGACCAACCCCGATCGGCGCCGCGACCGGCCCGGCCGTC
The DNA here is from genome assembly GCA_021324635.1 of Gemmatimonadota bacterium. GTDB lineage: Bacteria > Gemmatimonadota > Gemmatimonadetes > Gemmatimonadales > Gemmatimonadaceae > Palsa-1248. The sequence goes on along the minus strand of JAJPIS010000003.1, from coordinate 10,207 downwards.
GCCGGCCTCCCCGCTCCCGGTGGTCGCGGCGACCCACGCCTCCGCTCCCACATCGCCGCCCCCGCGTCGCCGACTCCATCAGGCAATCCTGGATGCGCGTCGGATGATCCGCTGGGTGTATCTCGGGCGCTTCTCCGTAGCGACGGCCATCTTCCTCGCCGCGCAACTGGTCTGGACGAGCGCGCCGGCCGCCGACACGCGGATCGTCGCCCTCATCTTCGCCGTCACGACGGTCTTCACCGTGTGTTCGGCCGCGTACACCGAGGTGTACCGCGCGCCGCTCACCCGGACGTTTCTGTATATCCAGACGGTCTTCGACCTGCTGCTGGTCACGGCGGTGGTGCATGTCACCGGCGGCGGCGCGTCGCAGTTCGCCCTCTTCTACATCCTGGTGATCGCGAGTGCCGCGCTCCTGCTGCCGGTCGGCGGCGGGTTGCTGGTGGCCCTCCTCGGGATCGTCTGCTACTTCGCCGAGCTGCTCTGGCTGAGCGATGCCGCGCCCGACCTCGCGATGTGGCTCCAACTGCTGGTGTTCGCGCTGGTGGCGCTCGCCTGCGGTTACATCAGCGCGCGCCTTCAGGAGGCAGGGGAGGGGACGGCCGCCGAGCTGATATTCGTCCGGCTCCAGGCCGAGGACATCCTGCGCAACATCCGGAGCGGCATCGTCACCATCGACGCCCAGGGCGTGCTGCTCTACGCCAATCCGGCCGCGAGCGCGCTCCTCGGGCTGCCGCTGGCGGATCTTGTTGGCAGTCCCGTCCTCCCGCGCGTCGCCGGTGTCTCGGCCGCGATCGCCCGGGCGCTCGAGCGAGCGGTGACCGACCGGGTGCGCACGACGCGGGCCGAGGACGTGATCCATTTCGGGGGCCACACGTTCCCGATCGGTGTGACGACCACCTTCAGCGAGGGCGACGGCCCGGGGGCCGGTGACGGGCGGACGGCGACCGCGATCTTTCAGGACATCTCGGGGCAGAAGCGGCTCGAGAGCCTGCACCTTCGCGCCGGGCGACTCGAGGCGATCGCCGAGCTCAGTGCGTCGCTCGCCCACGAGATCAAGAATCCACTCGCCTCGATCCGGAGCGCGGTCGAGCAGTTGACCGACATGCTCCCGGCGCCGCCTCCACCCGGCGCCACCGACTTCGCCGCCGGCGCGGCGGCCGCCGCCGTCGCGGGTCGCCGGCGGTCGGGGGCGCGGGCGACCCGCGTCGCTCGCGGAGAGCGCCTGCCGGCGTCGGACCCGGCCCCCGTGGGCCACCCCGCGTCCCACAACGGCAACGGACACGGGGGCGTCCGAGCGGCGGCGGCGGCGCCGGTCGTCGACGAGGATGCGCGCACGCTGGGCGCTCTCATCGTGCGCGAGACCGATCGCCTCTCCCGGCTCCTGAGCGAGTTCCTCGACTTCGCGCGCGTTCGGGTGGCACGCATGGCGCCGATCGACATCGGCGCGGTGGCCCGGGGCGCGGCGAGTCTCGCCAGTGCGCATCCCGATACCCGCGAGGGCGTCCGCGTGCATTGCGTCGTGCCCGAGGATCCGGCGATCATCCACGGCGACGACGATCTACTGCACCGGGCCGTCTTCAATCTCGTGCTCAACGCGATCCAGGCGTCGCCGGCCGGCGGACAGGTGCGGATCGAAGTCGCGCCGCTGCGGCCCACCCAACTACCGAGCGGCGTGACCGACCTGGCGTTCGACGCGGGCGCGGTGGCCGTGCGCGTGATCGACGAGGGCCCGGGGATCGCGCCGGACGTGCGGGACCGACTCTTCGAGCCGTTCATCACGACCAAGCCCGGCGGAAGCGGACTCGGGCTGTCGATCGTCCATCGAGCGATCGAGGCTCACCGGGGGATCGTGCTCGTCGACTCCGGCGGTGCCGCGCATGGCACGCGGGTCACCGTGCTGCTGCCCATTGCCCACCCGGGTGACGCCACGGTGGCCGACGGACCAGGAGATGGGAGTCTATGAGCGGGGACGGCAAGCCGACGGTGCTGGTGATCGACGACGAGACCGGGATCCTCGAGTCGCTGCGGATCCTGCTCAAGAACGAGGGCTTCACGCCCGTGCTGGCGAGTGGCGGCAAGCAGGCCGTCGAGCAGATCGCCGAGCTCCGCCCGGACATCATCCTGAGCGACGTCCGGATGCCGTCCGTCAGCGGCGTGCAGGTCCTGAGTGCCGCCCGGGCACAGGACCCCGATGTCCCGGTGATCCTCATGACGGCGCAGGCGACGCTCCAGTCGGCGATGCAGGCCGTCAACGAAGGGGCGTTCTACTACATCCAGAAGCCCTTCCGGAACGACGAGATGCTCGCGATCCTGCATCGCGCGGCGGAGCACCGGAGGCTGCGGGTCGAGAACAAGTCGCTCCGGCAGGAGATCACGCGCCGTGAGCGGACCGCCGGGACCCGTCCCGTGGGATCGAGCAAGGCCTGGGTCGGGGTGGTACAACTCGCCGAGACCGTGGCGCCCACCGAGTCCACGGTTCTGATCCAGGGCGAGTCGGGCACAGGCAAGGAGGTCATCGCCCGCTACATCCACCAGCTCTCCCTCCGGACCGACGGGCCGTTCCTCTCGATCAACTGCGGCGCGCTCCCCGAGAGCCTCCTCGAGTCGGAGCTCTTCGGCCACGTCAAGGGATCGTTCACGGGCGCCGTCAAGGACAAGAGCGGTCTCTTCACCGCCGCGGCCGGCGGCACGTTCTTTCTCGACGAGATCGGCGAGACCACGCCCGCCACACAGGTCAAGCTGCTCCGCGTGCTCCAGCATCGCGAGGTGATCCCGGTCGGCGCCACGGAGGCGATCCCGATCGATACGCGCCTCGTGGCGGCGACGAATCGCGACCTCGAGGAGGCGATCAAGCAAGGCGGGTTCCGGAGCGATCTGTTCTACCGGCTCAACGTCATTGCCCTGCACCTCCCGCCCCTGCGCGAGCGCCGCGACGACATCCCGCTGCTCATCGATTGGTTCCTGCACCGGGCCGCCGAAACCCGCAATGAACCCGTGAAGCAGGTGAGCCCGGCCGCGCTCGAGCTGCTCCAGAGCTTCGCCTGGCCGGGCAATGTCCGTGAGCTGGAGAACGCGCTCGAGCGCGCCGTCATCCTCACGTCCGGCCCGGTGATCGATGTGGCCGTGCTCCCCGAGCGGATCACGCAGCGCCGTGCCGAGCCGCTCATCACGGAGCAGGCGCGCACCAACCCGACCCTCGAGGCGATCGAGCGCGCGTACATCCTCTGGGTCCTTCAGAGCGAGGGCGGGAACAAGACCCGCGCCGCCGACGTGCTCGGGATCGACCCGTCGACGCTCTATCGCAAGCTCTCGCGCTTCGGCGTCGAGGCGTAACCTCGCGCGGGGCGGGCAGGCTCCGGCGGCCTCCGTCCCGGCTCCGCCGTGGCGCCCATCCTGCAAGGCACGTAGCGTTCCCGAGGATGCGCCGTCAGGGCGCACCCTGGGCCACGTACACGCCAGACGTCCCGTCTCCTACGTTTGTTCGTCATCCATGACCGATCCGCTCGAGCCGCCGACTTTGGTCGCGCCCCCGCCCCCGCCCCAGCCCCCGCCCCGTCCCGAGGCGCAGCCCGCCGCGCCGGATACCGAGTCCATGCCGCGCCTGCGCGGACGCACGCCACTGCCCCGCGAGCAGCTGCGGCTCTCCGTCCTCATCCCGGTCTACAACGAGCGCAACACGATCGAGCTGATTCTCGACCAGGTACACGCCGTGCCCGTGCCCAAGGAGGTGATCTGCGTCAACGACCGGTCGACCGACGGCACGGGTGACATCCTCGATCGACTGGCGGCGGCGGGCCGGATCGACCGCCTCATCCATCACGAGGTCAATCGCGGGAAGGGCGCCGCGATCCGCACCGCACTCGCGGCCAGCACCGGCAACGTGGTGATCGTGCAGGATGCGGATCTCGAGTACGACCCGGCGGATTGGCCGGCGCTGCTCGACCCGATCGTCGAGGGTCAGGCCGATGCGGTGTTCGGGTCCCGATTCCTCGGCGGCCCCCACCGTGTGCTCTACTTCTGGCACTCCGTCGGCAACGCCGGGCTCACGATGTTCAGCAACATGTTCACGAACCTGAACCTGACGGACATGGAGACGTGCTACAAGGCCGTGCGCGGCGAGGTCGCCCGCTCGCTGCGGCTGACCTCCGACCGGTTCGGGTTCGAGCCCGAGATCACCGCCCGCCTCGCGCGCGCCAACGCCCGGATCTACGAGGTACCGATCAGCTACTCGGGCCGGACTTACGCGGAAGGGAAGAAGATCGGCTGGAAGGACGGGGTCGCCGCGATCTGGCACATCGTCAAGTTCAACGTCTTCGACTGACCGGCCCATCGACGGGCCGAGCACCGCCCGCCCATGACGCGGCCCGCGGGCGGTGCGACCCGGATCCGACCTGGATCTGATCCAATGTGACGGGATGTGACCAGTCCTGGCCTCGCGCGTGAGTTAGGGGCCATGTCGATCTCAGCTCTTCCCGTCCCCCGGGCCACGCCGGCGTCCGCGGGGCGTGGCCTCGGCCGCGCGGCCCGACGACCCGAGGTGGCCGGAGCGGCGCTGGTGGTGCTCGCCGTGGCTGCCGCCGCCGGTGCGTTCGGCCACGCGTACGTTGCGGACGACTACTTCATCATTCTCCACAACGACCGCGTCCACCACCTCTCCCAGGCGTGGCGGCTCTTCGCGCAGACGTACTGGCCCCCAGCGAACAGCGAGGCCCTGTACCGGCCGCTCACGACGCTGGTGTTTGCCGTCACGTGGGCCGCCGGCGGCGGTGCACCCTGGCTGTTCCATCTGGTCAGCGTCCTGCTCTACGCCGCCGTGGTGCTGGCCGTGTGGCGGTTGGCGTGCCGGATCCTGCCGGCGGGCCCGGCGTGGATCGCCGCGGCGCTCTTCGCCGCGCACCCGGTGCACGTCGACGCGGTCGCCAATGCGGTTGGACAGGCCGAGCTCTGGGTCGCCCTCTGGTGCCTGGTGGCGATGATCCTGTTCCTGGACTGGCGACGAACGCATCGCGCCCTCACCGGGCGGCAGGTCGCGACGATCGCGGGCGTGTATGCGCTCGCCTGCCTGTCCAAGGAGCACGGCATCGTGCTCCCGGGTCTCCTCGCGGTCACCGAGCTCACGCTGATCGACGATGACGGTGGCTGGGCGACCCGACTGGCGGGGCTCGGGCGCCTGTTCCTGGCGCTCGCGCTCGTCGCCTGCGCCTATCTGCTCATGCGCGAGAGCGTCATCGGGTCGTGGGCCGGCGACTATCCGACGTGGGCGTTCGCCCACGCGTCGGCCGCGACGCGGGGGTGGACGATGCTCGGGGCTGTCCCGGATGTGCTCCGACTCCTCCTCTGGCCGACGCGACTCGCCGTCGAGTACGGTCCCCAGGAAGTCCCGATTCGGGTGCGGCCGGACCTGACGCTGGTCGGCCCCGCGCTGGTACTCGTCGGTGCGGCGGGTGCCGGCGTGCGCCTGCGGCGCCGCGCTCCGGTGGTGACGTTCGGGGTCGCGTGGCTCGCGGTCACGCTGCTGCCGACCAGCAACTTGCTGTTCCCGACCGGGATCGTGCTCGCCGAGCGCACGCTGTTCCTTCCCAGCGTCGGAGTGGTCATGATCGGCGGGGCGGTGGCTGCGTGGGCCTCCGCGGCCCTCGCCGACGAGCCACGGCGCTGGCGACGCGCGGCGGCCGCCGTGCTGGTGTTGCTGCTCCTCGCCGGCATCACGCGCGCCGAGCGTCGGGAGCGGGAGTGGCGAACTGACGCCGAGCTGGCGTGGCATCGGGTCCAGGATGCCCCCCTCGACTACCTGAACCACTACAGTTACGGGCACCTCCTGATCGCCAATGGCTACCTCGCCGACGGCGAGCGCGAGATGCAGCTCGCGATGGCGCTCTTTCCGGGCGATCCGCAGCCGTTCGCCGAGCTGGGCGAGGCGTATGCCGCCGCCCACCGCTGCCCACCGGCGATGCCGCTCTTCCGACACGCGCTCGATCTCCTCCCGAAGCACCCCACGGCGCGACTCGGTCTGGCGCGCTGTCTCCTCGAGGGCGGCGACTATGCGGCCGCCCGCTCGCAGGCGCGGATCGGGCTCTCGTACCCGTACGAACGCGAGGCCTTCCGGCAGGTCGAGCATGCGGCCGACAGCGCCCTGCGCGTCGCCGGCCATCCTGGGGGGGGCCGCGCCGGATGAGCGTCGGCCGCGCAGCACGCGCGCGGGGGCTCGCCGCCGGTGTGCCGGCGGTCGGTGCATGCACGATCGCGGCGCTCGCCATCGCGTCGTCGATCGCCGGGCTCATGAACGGGTTCACGTACGATGATCGGCCGATCATCCTCCAGAACCCGCGGCTCCATCACGTCGGGCACCTGCTGCGGCTCTGGACGGAGACGTATTGGCCGCCCTGGATGGGCGCCGCGTTGTACCGGCCGCTCTCCATGTCGGCGTTCGCGCTCGAGTGGTGGGCAGGCCATGGGGCCCCGTGGATCTTTCACGCCACCAATGTCCTGCTCTACGCCGCGGTCGCGATGCTCGTCCTCGCGCTCGCACGATCGCTCCTCTCGGCCCGGTCCGCCTGGGTCGTGGCCGCGCTCTTCGCCGTCCACCCGGTGCATGTCGAGGCCGTTGCCAACATCGTGGGGCAGTCCGAGCTCTGGGCGGCGGTCGGCGTGCTCGGCGCCGTCGTACTCTATCTTCGCGGCCGCCGGGCCGCCATGCGCGCGGACCCGGCGACCCGCGACGGATTCGGCTCCGCGGTCGGCGGCACGCCGAGGGCGCTCGCGATCGTCGTCCTCGTCGCCGCCGCGTGCTTCTCGAAGGAGCACGCCATCATCGCGCCCATCCTGCTGGCGCTCGCCGAGGTCGAGTGCGTGAACGACGAGCGCCCATGGTCGGCGCGCTGGCGTGTCCTTCGGCCGCTCGGGCTCGCGCTTCTCGCCGTGGTCGTCGTCTACCTCGCGGCCCGTGCGCTCGTGATCGGTGCGCTGCCCGGCGACCGGCCGCATGTCGTGCTCGAGCACCTGACGCCGATCGCCCGGCGGTGGACGGCGCTCGGGATCGTCCCCGAGTGGGTCCGCCTGTTTCTGTGGCCGGCCCGCCTGTCGGCGGAGTACGCGCCGCGGGACATCGTGATCTACGACCACCTCACGCCGGCGCTCCTGCCCGCCCTGCTGCTTCTCGTAGCGCTCGCCGTCACGTTCATCGTCTCGGTCCGTCGCTGGCGCATCGGCGCGTTCGCGCTCGCCTGGATGGCCGTCACGCTCGTCCTGGTCAGCAATCTCGTTCTCATGACCGGCGTGCTCCTCGCCGAGCGTACGCTCTTTCTTCCGAGTGTCGGCGCGATGCTCCTCGTCGGCGCCGTGATCGAGCGGTTACAGATCCCGGGACTCGGCTCGACCCCCGGCCCCGCGGCGGAGCACGCCGGTGTGCCGGCCGGCTCGCCGCGCGTCGCGCCCGCGCGTGCCGCGGTGCTCGCCGGCGCGCTGGGTGCGGTGGTGCTCGCCGGGGCCTGGCGGAGCGCGGTGCGCCAAGCGGTGTGGCGCAGCAACGCGACGCTGTTCGCGCAGGCGCCGCTCGATGCGCCGCTCAGCTATCGCGCACACGATGTGTTCGCCGGACTCCTGTTCGACGCGGGGGACCTGGCGGGCGGGGAGCGTGAAGCCCGGACCGCGCTCGCCCTCTACCCACACGACCCGGTCCTCGCGCGCGACCTGGCGCACCAGTACATCCGCGCCGGGCTCTGTCGGCCCGCGGTCCCGCTGCTCCAGCAGTCCGTCGTCGAGACCGGCACTATGGAGACCGACGCGCGGCTCCTGCTCGCCGAATGCTTGTTGGCGGCCGGCGATCGCGCCGGCGCGCGGGCGCAGACGCTCCGCGGGGTGGCCGACGGGCAGTACGCGAACTACGGCCCCGCGTACCACCGCCTCCTGATCGCCATCGACAGCGCCGCGGCCCAGCCGTGGCCCGAGCGCCGTGCCGGCGGCTGACCAGGTCCAGCGCGGCCCGATCCGGCGACTGGTGCGCGCCGTTCGAGCGGATGCGGACACGCGGGCCGCGCTCGCGGTCGCCCTGGTGGCCGGGCTGACCTACGCCAACGCCGTCGTCAACGGATTCACGCTCGACGACGATACGGTCATCCAGAAGAACCCGCTAGTGCATCATCTGTCGGCGTGCTGGCGCGCGTTCGCCCATCCGTACTGGCCCGACCACACGCCCGGCGGCCAGTACCGCCCGCTCGCGATCGTGAGCTTCGCGCTCGACTGGGCCGCGACCGCGGGATCGGCCCAGTGGATGCACGCGGTCAATGTCGTCTGGCACATCGGCGCCTGCCTGCTCGTCTGGCGCCTGCTCCGGGAGCTGCTCCCTCGCGGCGGTGCCCTGGCAGGTGCGCTCTACTTCGCCGTCCAGCCCGTGCATGTGGAGGCGATCGCGTCGACGGTCGGACGCTGCGACCTCATGGCCGCGGTGTTCGTGCTGGCGGGCGTGCTCGCGCATCGCCACGGGCGCTGGACCGCCGTCCCGCTGTACGCGGCCGCCGTCGCGTCCAAGGAGAGCGGCGCCGTCATGCTCGGCCTGGTGGCGGCGAGCGATGCGATCTTCGCGCCGGCACCCGACGGCTCGGCCCACGCCGCGCCCGGGTTGGGTGGCGTTCGCGCGGCGGTGCACGCCGCGGTGCGCGCCGCCGCTCGCGCGCTCCGCCGGCGCTGGCGCTTCTACGCCGGGTACCTCGCCGTGGCCGCCGTGTATGCCGGCGCGCTGGCGCTCGTCTTCCGCCACCGTCCGCTGGTCGACCTCGCGCCGGCCTGGTTCCATGCCACGGTGATGGACCGCTGGCTCACCGAGGCGCGTGTCGTCCCGGAGTACGTGCGGCTCCTGGTCGCGCCCTTCGAGTTGCGGCTCGAGTACTCACCGCGGGTGATCGAGGTCGCGCATACGGTGACGCCGACCGTGGCGCTGGGGCTGGCGCTCGTGGGACTCGCCGTCATCTGCGCGATCCTCGCCTGGCGCCGGGCGCCGGCCGCGTCGTTCGGCATCGTCTGGCTCGCGATCGCCATCTCCCCCGTCTCCAACATCTTGTTCGCCTCGGGCGTCGTGATCGCCGAGCGCACGCTCTACCTCCCGAGCGTCGGGATGGCGGCGCTCGTCGGCGTCGGGTCGGTCTGGGCCTGGCGTCGGCTGTGCGCGGTCGGAGACGGGAAGGGGGAGGGGGAGGGGACGGGGGGAATGATCGTGCACGCGGCTGGCCGCGCCGCGGTGGGGCGGCGGGTCGCGCTCGCGGCCGGTGCGGTCGTGCTGGCCGCGTTTGGCGTACGCTCGTGGACGCGCACGTCCGTCTGGCACGACGACAAGCGGCTGCTCCTCACGTCGCTGGCGCTGGAGCCCGAATCGTACCGCACGCATCTCCGTGCCGCCATCATCCTCGACCACGACGGGGATTGGCGCGCCGCGGAGCATGAGTTCGCGGTCGCGCGCACACTTTATCGCGGGGATCCGTACACGTACGAAGGGGCCGCGATGGTCGCCGACATGCACGACGAGTTCGCGGTTGCGGACCGCCTCTACGACAGCGCGAGCCTCATCACGCCCGGGCTCTACGAGGTCTACATCAAACAAGCGCGGATGCGCTATCGCGCGCGCGACTTCGCGGGCGCGATCCGGTCGGCGCGCGTCGCCTATCTCGCCGAGCGCGATTCGGTCGGCGCGCTCAACGTGCTGACGGGCGCCGCGCAGCAGATCGGCGACTTCGCCGGCGCAGAGTGGGCGTTCCGCCGCGGACTCGCCGACCACCCGCGCGACACCGCGCTCCACCGCCAGTACTCCTGGATGCTCGCGGCGCGGGGGGACAGCGTCGCCAGTCGCCGCGAGGCCGCGCGCGCGGCGGGGGCGCTCCCCCCCGCTCCCGGCCCCCCGCAAGCTGCAACCGGTCGTGCATTCTGCGCCCCCCGGGGAGCCGGGTCCGGGGCCGGTGACGTTTGCAACTCGTTCTGAGTCAACCAGTTGGCGCTGTACCGCGGACGGGCCCGGTGGTTGCCTTCCCCGGACTACAGTCGATCTCGCCACGGGGCGCTCACAGGGCGACCCGTCTCACTCCCTCCGGTCTCCTTGGAGCACGTATGACGCAGAGTCGCAAGGGTTTCACGCTGATCGAGCTGCTGATCGTGGTCGTCATCATCGGCATCCTGGCCGCGATCGCGATCCCGAAGTTCGCCAACACCAAGCAGAAGGCCT
>JAJPIS010000001.1 GCA_021324635.1 Gemmatimonadota bacterium | reverse complement strand
TGCACCTGCTCATGCACCTGCTCGTGCAGCTACTCATGCGCCTGCGGGTGCTGGTGCGCCAACTCGGACTTCCGGACCTCCCTACGTCCCGACCTGCTCGGTGCGTCGTGGCGGTGGACCCTCTCCTACCGATCGGCTGGGGTCGCGCCGCCCCGTCGCGACCACCGATCGGTGGCCGGCGAACCGGGCGAGGCGACGGGGGTGGCAGCGCTGGCAGGGGTGGCAGGGGTGGCAGGGGTGGCAGGGGCGTACACGAGCCGTGCGCCACGCGGGCGTTCCTGGCGACCGCCGACACGCGAGCGCGGGGCCACGGCACCCGCCTGCGCCGCGGCCCTCGCGCTCCCGCACCCTCCGAGCCAGAGAACCGGCCCCTCGCGGCTACTTCACCTCGACCGTGGCTCCCTGCTCCTCGAGCTTGGTCTTGATGGTATTGGCGTCGTCCTTGGAGACGCCGGCCTTGACGACCTGGGGTGCGCCGTCGACCAGATCCTTGGCTTCCTTGAGGCCGAGACCCGTCACCTCGCGCACGACCTTGATGACCTGGATCTTCTTGGCACCGGCCTCCTTGAGCGTGACGGCGAACTCCGTTTGCTCCTCGGCGGCGGGTGCTGCCGGGCCGGCGCCTGCGCCGGCGGCCGGAGCGGCTGCGCCAACCGGGGCGGCCGCGATCGTGACGTTGAACTTGCTCTTGAAGGCCTCAATGAGCTCCGCGAGCTCGAACACCGACATGTTGCCGATCGCGTCGAGGATCTCGTCCTTGGACAGCGTCGCGTTAGCCATGGTGGATATACCCCTGGAGGAAGAAATCGTTACCCGTGACGGGCACTCGTGTGATGGTCCGAACGGTCGCCCGGACGGCTACCCTTGACGCGGCGCGTCGCGCTGGGCCTGCAACGCGGTGAGCGCCCCTGCGAACATGTACAGCAGGCCGTTCAGCGCGCCCGCGAACGCGGCGAGCGGCGCCTGGAGCCCTGCGCCAAGCTCGCGCAGCATCTGCTCGCGCGGCGGCATCGACGCCAGGCGCTTGACCTGGCCGGCATCGATGGCGCGTCCGTCGAGCACGCCGCCCTTGACCGCCGGCCGCTGCTCGAACTCCTTGGCGAAGTCCGACAGCACCTTGGCGGCGGCGACCGGGTCCGTACCGATCACGACCCCGGTCGGTCCGCGGAGGCGGGTGCCGGCCAGTCCGCCCTCGGCGACGGCGCGGGCGGCGAGCGTGTTCTTGATGACCACGTACTCGACGCCGGCCTTGCGGAGACGGCGGCGGAGCTCCGTCATGCCCTTCACGTTGAGTCCCGTGAAGTCCGTGTAGTAGAGCGCCGTGGCGCCCCGGATCTTGGTGCTCAGCTCGTCGACGAGCACCTGCTTCTCGGTCCGCTTCATGGCTAGCCGCGGTAGGGTGTCGTGTCGATCGTGATCCCCGGGCCCATCGTGCTGGAGACCGCGACATTGCGGATGTAGACGCCCTTCGCGGCTGCCGGCCGCGAGCGGACGACCTGATCCATGAATGCGGAGAAGTTCGTTTCCAGTGCATCGACGGCGAAGGAGACCTTGCCGATCGGCGCGTGGATGTTGCCGCCCTTGTCGACGCGGAACTCGATCTTCCCCGCTTTGACCTCGCGGACGGCGCGCGCGACGTCGAACGTCACCGTGCCGGCCTTGGGGTTGGGCATGAGGCCACGGGGGCCGAGGATGCGGCCGAGCTGACCGACCTGTCCCATCTGGTCGGGGGTGGCGATCATCACGTCGAAGTCGAGCCAGTTCTCCTTGATCCGCGGGATGAACTCGATCCCGACGTGGTCGGCGCCGGCCGCCTGCGCCTCGCGCGCCTTTTCCCCGGCCGCGATGACGAGGACGCGCACCGATTTCCCCGTCCCGGCCGGCAGCACGACGGTTCCGCGGACGAGCTGGTCGGCGTGGCGGGGGTCGACCCCGAGCCGCACGGCCACCTCCACCGTCTCGTCGAACTTGGCGTAGGCCGTCTGCTTGAGGATCTCGAGCGCCTGGCGGGGCTGATAGTGCACGCCCAGCTCGCGGCGGCTCGCCGCCTGCTGATACTTCTTGCCGTGAGCGTGCATCAGCCCTTCACCTCGATGCCCATCGACCGCGCCGCGCCGGCGACCATCGCTTCGGCCGCTTCGACGGTGTCGCAGTTCAGGTCGGGCATCTTGAGCTCGGCGATCTTCCGGACCTGCGCACGCGTGACACTCCCGACCTTGGCCTTGTTCGGGGTTCCCGAGCCCTTCTCGACACCCGCCTCCTTCTTGAGCAGCACGGCGGCGGGCGGCGTCTTCGTGATGAAGGTGAACGACTTGTCGCTGTAGATCGTCACCTCGACGGGCAGGATCGTCCCGTCCTGGGCCTGCGTCCGGGCGTTGAACTCCTTGCAGAACGCCATGATGTTGATCCCCTGCGGCCCGAGCGCGGTGCCCACGGGGGGCGCCGGGTTCGCGCGGCCGGCGGGGATCTGCAACTTCACGAACCCCGAGACTTTTTTCGCCATCTCCTCCTCACTCGCGTTGACGCTCCCACCATTGTTTTTCGTCGCTGTGGTCGGCGACGGGGCGCGGTCGGCGCCAGGTCAATCCGGTCGGTCCGCCTTCGTCGGTCCGCCTTCGTCAGTACGCCTTCAACTGTAGGTAGTCCAGCTCGACGCTCGTCGGCCGGCCGAAGAGCGACACGGACACCCGCACCTTGCCCTTGTCGGCCATCACTTCCTCGACGGTGCCGTTGAAGTCCGTGAACGGGCCCTCCGTGATCGCCACCGCCTGCCCGACGAGGAACGGGATCTCCTCCTTGGGCTCTTCGGGCTCGGTATCGGTCGCGATGCCGAGCAGCCGATTCACTTCTTCCGGGCGCAGCGGCTGCGGGAGCCGCTCGTGCCCGACGAACTTGATGACACCCTGGATGCCGTTGACGGTGTGGATGGTCTCCTGGTTCATGAGCATCTCCACCAGCACGTACCCGGGATAGATCTTCCGTTCGACGTTCACCTTCTTGCCGTTCTTGATCTCGACCACTTCCTGCGTCGGCACGAGCGCCTGCCGGATCGCCCGCTCCTCGGCGGGACGCGGGTCCTGCTCGATGCGCCGCTGAATGAGCGAGCGGACTTTGTTCTCGTGCCCGGCCGTCGTCTGGATCGCGTACCAGCGATGGTCCACGGTCACCGCCCGCCAAAGAGCAGCGGAATCCACCGGACGAGGACGGTCTGGAGCACCGTGTCGATGATCCAGATGATGGCCCCGATGCCGAGCGACAGCAGGATGACACCGATCGATAGCTTGCGAATCTCCTCGCGGCCGGGCCAGGTGACCCGGCGCATCTCGGCCATGACGTTGCGATAGGCGGTCGGGAGCCCCTGCACGTACGCGCTGATCCGCGCGCCCAGACCGGAGATGCCCCCCCCGGTCCCCGCCGCCCCGCCGCGGGACTGCACCACGTCGACGGCCATGCTACTTCGTTTCCTTGTGCACGCGATGCGCATTGCACCGCGGGCAGTACTTCTTCCACTCCACGCGCTCGGGATGCGTGCGCTTGTTCTTCGTCGTGAAGTAGTTGCGGTTCTTACAGGTCTCGCACGCGAGAATGATTTTTTCTCTTGGCATCGCGATCTATATGTTGCTTCAGTCCACAGGCCGGTCAGGGACCCACGCGGGTGACCCGACCGGCAGGGCGCCACCCGCACGGGCAGTCGGCCCGCCGGCGGCGCGCCGGCCATGTGGCCGGCTGGTTGAATCGGTTTACTTGAGGATCTTGGTGACGACGCCGGCGCCGACGGTGCGGCCGCCCTCGCGGATGGCGAACCGGAGCCCCTCGTCCATGGCGATCGGCGTGATCAGCTCGATCGTCATCTGCACGTTGTCCCCCGGCATCACCATCTCCGTCCCCGCCGCCAGCTCCACCGCCCCCGTCACGTCGGTCGTCCGAAAGTAAAACTGCGGCCGATACCCCTTGAAGAACGGCGTGTGCCGGCCCCCCTCCTCCTTCGTCAGCACGTACACCTCGGCCTCGAACCGCGTGTGCGGCGTGATCGTCCCCGGCTTCGCCAGCACCATCCCCCGCTCCACGTCCTCCTTCCCCACCCCCCGCAACAACAACCCCACGTTGTCCCCCGCCTGCCCATCGTCGAGCAACTTGCGGAACATCTCCACCCCCGTCACCACCGTCCGCTTGTCGCTCCCAAACCCCACCAGCGCCACCTCCTCCCCCACCTTCACCCGCCCCCGCTCGATCCGCCCCGTCGCCACCGTCCCCCGCCCCGTGATCGAAAACACGTCCTCGACCGGCATCAGGAACGGCTTGTCCACCTCCCGCTTCGGGATCGGGATGTAGCTGTCCAACGCCGCCATGAGCTCCCCGATCTTCCGCCCGTACTCGCTCGCCGGGTCCGCGCTCTCCAACGCCTTGAGCGCGCTCCCCCGAATCACCGGCGTCTCGTCCCCCGGAAACTGATACGAGCTCAACAACTCCCGCACCTCCAACTCCACCAGGTCCAGCAACTCCGGGTCGTCCACCGCGTCGACCTTGTTCATGAACACCACGATGTAGGGCACGTTCACCTGGCGCGCCAACAGGATGTGCTCCCGCGTCTGCGGCATCGGCCCGTCGGCCGCGCTCACCACCAGGATCGCCCCATCCATCTGCGCCGCCCCCGTGATCATGTTCTTCACGTAGTCGGCGTGCCCCGGACAGTCCACGTGCGCGTAGTGCCGCGCCGCGCTCTCGTACTCGACGTGCGCCGTCGCGATCGTGATCCCCCGCTCCCGCTCCTCCGGCGCCTTGTCGATCTGATCGAACGCCACCTTCTGCGCCAACCCCTGCGCCGCCTGCACCGCCGTGATCGCCGCCGTCAACGTCGTCTTCCCATGATCCACGTGCCCGATCGTCCCCACGTTCACGTGCGGCTTCGTCCGCTCAAACTTCGCCTTGGCCATGTGTCCGGAATCC
>JAJPIS010000068.1 GCA_021324635.1 Gemmatimonadota bacterium | reverse complement strand
GGGTCAGCCATCCGGCCCGGAGGGTGCCTACCGCTCAGGCACCGTCAAGTCCCCGCCCGCGCGAGCTTGGGTGTTTTTGGGTGCGCGAATTTGGGTGTTCTTCCACACCCGGCCGTCAAGACGCTCGCCGACTTCGACTTCACCTTCCAGCCCAGTCTCAAGCGCGAGCAGATCGATAGCCTCCACACCCTGGGCTTCATCGAGCGAAAAGAGAATGTGATTCTCTTGGGGCCGCCTGGCGTCGGCAAAAGTCACCTCGCGATCAGCCTCGCGATCGCCGCGGCGCAAAGTGGCCGGCGCGTGTACTACGGCACGCTCGCCGACTTGATCACCTCACTCGAGGAAGCGCAGCTCGCCGGGCAGCTCGCCCACCGCTTGAAGACGCTCGTCTTCCCCAGTCTCCTCATCGTCGATGAGATCGGCTACCTACCGATCAGTCGGACCGGGGCCATGCTGTTCTTTCAGCTCATGAGTCGGCGCTACGAAACGGCGAGCACGGTGCTCACGAGCAACAAGGGCTTCGACGAGTGGGGCGAGATCTTAGGGGACGAGGTCATGGCCGCGGCCCTCATCGACCGGCTCGTGCACCACTGCCACATTGTGAACATCCGCGGCAACAGCTACCGCATGCGACACCATGCCGAGCTGGCCACCGTCTTGCACCCCCGGCGAGAATCCCGGGAACTCACACCCCCCAAACGACGTCCCGCACGTCCGGAGGCCGTGGCGCGCTGACGGCTCGCCGCCGTACTAAGTGTGCACTTTCACCCGCCGTTTTTGTGCACTTCCTGGCCGCCGTTGACACAGGGCTTGCAATGCATACGCCGAGGCCATTGCGGGAAGCGTCGTGACGCAAGCCGTACAGTACGCGCGGGCGGTCGTTTGGATAACCGCTCCGCACCGGCGACAGCGCCGCCTCGGCTTGCTCTGGCCCGACTCAGTGGCGGCAGGTGCGATCGGCCGGCGTGCCCGCAAGAGTAGAGGGAGCGGCCCGGCGGCTTTGTCGGCCCGCAATTCCACCCTTCTTGCGCCCCCTGTACCCGCCGCGCCTGCCCGCTCAAAGCGTCGGCCCACGCGATGTGCGATCGGCTGTAAGAGCTTCGCCCATTGGCCGGCGGTCTCGGCAAGGTGATGCGCAAGCGGCGGCATCACGCGGCATACGCCTTGGGCGTTCTCAAAAAAGTCGCCACGTGAAAAGGTGTGCTCCGTCGCAAGGCGAAGCACGAACGCGTCCACGTGCGGCCGCACGGGCTCTAGCACGTCCAAGGCGAGGGAATCCCTGCCCTGACGATCGGCGTGGAGAATGCCGAGACCGGGATCGCACCCGGCGGTAATGACCGCAATCCGTGCTTCGGCCGCGGCGATACTGTAGCAGTAATTGAGGATTGCATTGAGCGGCGTCACGGCCTTCCGACCGCTCGCTGTCAGCGGTGAGAGTCGGTCGCCAAGGTTGAGCCAACGACTCGGTATCCGGGGAAGATGCTTCAGCGGAAAGCGCAGCTCGACGGGCGCCCATGCGTGCCAGTACGCGTACGCTGCGCGCGCCTCGACATAACGCACCGAATCGAGCGTGCGTGCCGCCCGAACATGCGCCAGGGTCTCCCGTAGTGCAGCAGCAACCGCGGCGGCGTCCGGTACGGTAGCAAGCGCGTCGGCCTGTCCAGCGATCTTGCCCGCGATCAGCTCGCGCGCCAGCTCGAGAGCCACGCCGGAGGACACCGCCAGCGCCTGAGCGCGGCGGAGGCGGGCGTCATCCAGGCGCGACGTAGCGCTCACAACCACTAGGCCGCCGTCGTGGTCGAGCTGCACGACGTGTGCGCCGATTGCTGCAAGCCAGCCCAAAGCGTCGAGCGAGATTGTTCCGGAAGTGCCCCGGATAATCAGTCGCCTCAGCTCGGGCGTGACACGCGAAAATCGCCCGCGGCGGCGATCGCGGCCGGCGCCGTCAGTGACCGTCAAATGGCCGCGCTCAACCGTGATCCTCAACCCGTAACCGCTCAGCGCCAGCACGCCCCGGCGCGGTCGCAGGTCAGCCAGCGGACGACTCGGCATGTGGAGTAGATAGGCTCAGGTTGACTGCCGCTGCAGCAAGCTCCTCGAAGGCCTGCCGCACTTGCGGGTTCTCCCGGTGACGGAGCCAGTAGAGAAAGAGCAGCGGCCGGGGCCATGCCGGATCGCGGCGCATCTCCAGCGAGAGAGCCGCGCTAAGTCCCGGGACCGCGCTAGCGACATCCCTGAAGATCGCAATGGCGCGCAGGAATTCGGATCGCGCACGCCGAAGCGTCTCGTCGTCTGTTTGATGTAGAACCGCCGCCAACGGGGCGGAATCTATGAACTCGGAGAACCAAGAAAGCTCACTTGCAGTGGGGCCCCCGCTGTCCCACATGGGAAGGAAGCGGGAGACCAATGCCCGTTCCTCTGGGCTCGCGTCCGAGTAGGTACCCGTTCCGAGCTGACGCACAAGGCCGAGCAGTGTCGGCATGTTTGCTGGTCCGACGAGCTGTCTGACGAGTCGGTTCCGGGGCGACCGTTTCTCCGCCGCACGCGCGAGACTGTCCAAGTAGCGCTGCGCAACGTCGTCGTCGTCCGTGTCACTCGCAGCGCGCGCGTCTTCAGCCAAACGGACCTGCGGCGAGATGACTGCTGCGAGCTGCTTGCGAAGGTGCCGCATTGAGACGGGAAACCCGTCGAGGAAAAGCAGCCAGCGCGCTGCATCCAAGTCGCGCGAGCGCGTGAGAAGAGCCCCAATGGTCAGCGCCTGAGCAAGGGCGCCGGATTGGTAACGGGCCGCCCTCCCACGGCCGCGGCCGAGGGAGCGTAGCTCAGGCGTCGGCATCAGGCCCGCCTTCCGCCAGCGGTGCAGTTTCTCCCGCGTTAGCTCAAGCCCTTCCGCCCGCGCCGCCGCAAGAAGTTCCTCCGGAGAGAGCGGAGCTGTAGGGTCGCGCATCCTACAAATTTACATATGGGCGTGACGCTTAGCTATGGCGGAACTTGATCAGCTATGATAGCAGCGCTCAAAAAGTCCGGCGCGCTGCTTTACATGTGGGCGCGACAATTACACAGAAGGAGGGTGTTATGGAACCGAGGTACCTCACCGCTTCCGATGCCGCCTGGATTCTAGGGGTCACGCCGGGGGGCAGTCCGTCTCATGCACAAGCGCGGCGAACTGCCCGTTGCGGAGCAGACGTTAGGCGGCGTGAACCTGTTTCTGAGGGGCGACGTTGATCGACTCGCGGCGACCCGCCGAGAACGTCAGGTCAAGGGCAGGCGGCAAGAACCCGAACGCGCATCGGCGCCCCGCTCCAGCGGGGGAAGGTAATGCGTGCCAGGGAAAGACCGCGCTGGGTTGCGACGCGCCAAGCGGACGCGGGCCCGCCCGGCTGCGCCTCAGGCGTCGCCCGCCGGCCTTCGCGCCCAACTCGCACAACAGCGGTGCCTCGAAGGGCTCCACCTCATGCGTGTCCGCGGGGTTTCCCTGACCAAAGCGGCACGGGAGGCCGGCACGACGCCGCGCACGATGCGCCGTCACGTCGGACGGGCGCTCACGACGGACGCGCACGGGCGGATCGTCGCCACCAAATCCGACCGCATTCCGCGCACACTACGGTTTGTCACGGCGGGCGGGCTGACCGAGCTCACCGTACGCGACTCACGGACGGCGAGCCGCATCGCTCGATACATGGCGGCCGTGAATCGGTTGCTCACGACCGGCGATCGCCGCGCGATCCGGCCCTTCCGAGGGAAGGCGATTCGGACGGGCAAAATCGCGTACCCGTTCATCACCGATTCCAAGACGCTCGAACGCCTCGCCTTTGCCGGCGAAGTGTCCTTTGAAGACCTCTATGCCCTGACGACGGGTGAAACCAAATGATGCCCCCCAAAAAAGATCTTCCGCCAATTGATCCACTCGCCAATGAGACGCGTCGCAGCAAGCGGGAACTGCTGCTCGGCGAGAATCCCACATGCCTGCTGTGCGGCATAGCGAATGTAGACGCGCTCATGCCGGTGCCCCGAAGCATTCTCGAAGCCCACCACGTGTGCGGACGTGCAAACGATGGCGACCTCACGGTGCCCCTCTGCCGGAACTGCCATGCGGAAGTTACGGAAGGCTATCGGGAGGCGGGCGTGCCGCTCAATCGGCCGCCGACACTGCTCCATAAGCTGGCCGCGATCCTTCGCGCGCTCGGCGCCTTCCTGTCAGCGGTTGGCCGGACGTGTACGAGCATTGCGGAATCTCTGATTGCGCTCGTGGCGCGTCTCGACGCCTTGTTTCCTATCTGGCGCACTTGGCAGGAGGCGGCCCCATGAAGCCGACCCCGATTCCGATCGCCCTTCGAGCGTACACCGTGCGGCGTCAAGCTGAGGGCGCGAAAGCGTCGCCCGAAGCCTCCTGTCCGGCGACGGCCGCAAGGGGTGCCACTACTCGCGCTGCTCTGCGCTGGCCGAAGCACGTTCTCGTTTTCGATACGGAAACGACGGCAGATGCCGTGCAGCGGCTGACGTTCGGCAGCTACCGCGCCGTCCGCTGGAATCAGCAAGGTGGCCTCGCGCTG
The DNA here is from genome assembly GCA_021324635.1 of Gemmatimonadota bacterium. Taxonomy (GTDB): domain Bacteria; phylum Gemmatimonadota; class Gemmatimonadetes; order Gemmatimonadales; family Gemmatimonadaceae; genus Palsa-1248. Next base: position 59,145 of record JAJPIS010000068.1, on the reverse strand, counting down.
ATTGCGGAAGGACTTTTCCATGCTGACGATCTGGCTGAGTGGGACCCCGTCGGACTCGCGGAGCTAGAGCGCTACGGCCGAGCGCACGGGATTGGTGTACTTTCCCGCCGCGCGTTCATGGAACAGGTATTTCGACGTGTCGCGATCGAGCTACGGGGACTCGTTGTCGGGTTCAATCTCCCGTTCGATTTGTCGCGCATCGCCGTCGAGGCTGGCGAAGCACGGGGTAGCGCCTTTTACGGCGGGTTTTCGTTCGTGCTCTGGGATTATCAGGACAAGCAGTCCGGCGAGTGGCGCGAGAACCCTTACCGGCCGCGCGTCTGCGTGAAGAGAATCGACAGTAAGCGGGCATTTATCGGATTCGCACTGCCTATGGCAACAGGGGCCGGTAACCCGTCGGCCTTTCGCGGGCACTTCCCCGACTTACGGACACTCGCATACGCGCTGAGCGGGACGGGTCATAGTCTGGCGACTGCCTGTAAAGCGTTCGGGACGTCGCATGGCAAGCTTGCCATCGCGGAGCATGGTGCCATTACCGCGGAATACATCGACTACAACCGCGCCGATGTCCTCGCGACGCAAGGATTGCTCGCAAAGATGCGTGTGGCATTTGATCAATTGGGGCTGTCGCTTCCGCCGACGCGAGCCTATTCGCCTGCATCGATTGCGAAGGCGTCGCTACGGGATATGGGCATCCGCCCGCTGCTCGGGAAAGCGCCCACTATTTCAGACGTCGATCTCGGACGCACGATGACGGCCTTTTTCGGGGGTCGCGCGGAATGTCGCGTGCGACGCTCTCTCGTGCCCGTGGTCACGGTCGATTTCCGGTCCATGTATCCGACCGTGAGTTGTCTTCTGGGATTATGGAAGATTCTGACAGCGGAAAGCATTCGATGCGAGGACTATACTGACGCGTTCCGGGCACTGCTCGCGACCGCATCGCTGGAGCGCGTCTTTGATCCTCGGCTTTGGCCTCAACTCTGCGCATTCGTGGAGATTGAACCGGAGGGGGATATTCTCCCTGTCCGCGGACAGTATTCCGACACGCGCGAGGGGTTGAATATCGGAGTGAATTGCCTCACCTCTCCGGCGCCGCTGATCTACGCGGCGGCTGACGTGTACGCGTCGGCGTTGCTCACGGGGAAAGCGCCTCGGATTCGACGGGCCTGGAAACTGGTGGGCGAGGGGACACAGCCGGGACTCAATTCGATCATGCTCGGCGGGAAGGTTCCGGTCGATCCTAGTGCAGACGACTTCTTTCGTGTGCTGATCGAGGAACGCGTGCGTGTGAAGAATTCCAGCGCATACGCGCCCGACGAACGGGACCGCATTGCGCAGCAACTGAAGATCACCGCCAATAGCCTTTACGGCATCTTCGCCGAGATGAACCGCGAGGAGCTGCCGAGCGAAACCACCGAGACTATTGGTGTCTTCGGGCACGGCGAGCCGTTTGAGCATCGGACGAACGCCCCGGAAGAGATGGGCGAGTACTGCTTTCCTCCCATTGCGGCGCTGATTGCGTCGGCCGCGCGCTTGATGCTGGCGCTCTTGGAGCGGCGCGTCACGGACCGCGACGGGAGCTATGCGTACTGTGATACCGATTCGATGGGGATCATCGCTTCGGAGCACGGGGGGCTCATTGAATGCGAAGGCGGCACCGCTGACAGGACAGACCGCATTCCGGCCGTGCGGGCGCTGAGCCGGCAAGCGGGCGACGACATTCGGGATGCGTTTGCGAGACTCAACCCGTATGATCCAACCGTCATTCCGTCCATCCTAAACATTGAGGACGTCAATTTTCATGATGGCAGGCAGCGCGACGTAGCCGCGCACGTTATCTCGGCAAAGCGCTACGCCCTGGCTGCTTGGAAGGACGACGGTGCAATTGCGCTTCTGAAGGGCTCGGAGCACGGCCTCGGACACCTGCTGAGTCCAATTCCGGGCGGACAGGCAGGCGAATGGCCTAAGGCGTTCTGGGAAGTGATTTTAGCAGAGGAATGCGAGATTCCGCACGAGAGCCCCGACTGGTTGCAGTTCCCAGCCGTGTCGCGCCTGTCCGTCAGCTCGCCCGCCTATTTCCGCGGATTCTTGCGCCGATATGCGAATCTGCCGTATCCCAAGCGCATCAAGCCATTTGGCTTTCTCCTGAGCGCCCAAGTGGCTCGATTCGGGCATCCGACAGGCGTTGATCCGACTGCTTTCCATCTGCTCGCACCGTACTCGACCGACCCCAGAGAATGGACGTCGCAGCTCTGGACGGACGCCTACTCGGGCAACGAATATGGGATTACGACTGCGCCCAGCTATTTACCCGGACTCGTCCGCGTCAAATCCTTCGCGGATGTGAAAGCGGAATTTCTGGCGCACGGCGAAGTAAAGAGCGCCGCGCCAGATGGTGAGCCGGCCGGGGTGAGTGCCCGCGGCCTGCTACAGCGGCGCCATGTTGCGCCATCAGAAATGCGACTCGTCGGGAAGGAGTCGAATTGCCTCGAAGCCGTCGAGCGAGGGTTAGTTGGCGATTGGGGCGAAGTTCTGAGCACCTACACGGGCGGGAAGAACCGGCCGTCGCCAGAGTCGCTGACCGGCGCACCGGCCGCGGTTATTGCCCAAGCGTGTAGCGTCAGCGTACGGACGGTACGAGCGTGGAGGAGAAAGGGGCGCACCGAGCTGAAACCTCCGCTGACGTCAGACACCCCCGGCCCGGCAACACGGCTAGCCTAGCCGTATGCCGAAAGGAGGTACAACGCTTTGAGTTCTGGCTGCTGTATCTCGCTCTCCGGCAACGGTTCCAACAGAGCGTACTTTTCCATGAGTGGCTTGAATTTCTCGCCGTAGGGGCTAAGGCCATTGTAGAACAGTAGGATTAGCTCAGCCGGCGAAAGCTGCGCGCGTACCAGTGAGCTGTACCGTCGCGGATCGGATAGTGATCTGCCGTCGATGAATTTGATGATGTGATAGAGGTTCCGGAAATAGTGATCTAACTCGCCGCGCGACCGCTGGTGAAAGCGCTCGTAGCCTTGCTGCACGACCTCCATAGCGGGCGATTTCTGGTGGTCGCGCAAATAGTTGGCGACGTCGCCTTGCGCCTCATCGGCCAGAGTGCGGAGCGCTTCGCGGCCATTCATATCTTTCTGCGATCGCTTGATGTGCACCCCGCTGGCAATATCGTGGTGAAGGCTGAGGAGCTGAAACAGCATGCTCTCGAACGCTTGCAGGGCTATGCGCCGATTCTGCTCCTCGACCTCTCGGTGTTGCTCAGCAAGCTGAGAGCGTTGCAGCTCTAGGGCGCGCTGTTGAAGAAGCAACGTGACCGTCAGTGCGGCAAAGGCGAGGGCGGCGAACAGAGTATTGATACCCCCGAACAAATTGCCGAACTGGGCGCGCTCGTTGAGCGTAGGATAGGCCCACACTATCCATCCCCAGAGCGCGCAACCAACTACTACGGCGCCAAGCGCGATGAATCCAAACGTGCGCGGTGATTCGAAGCCGGACCGATCGTTGTCCATGTCAGGGAATGGCGGAGGTTACTCGATCCTAGTACGTGCATGACGGACAAGGAACTACTCGACTGGCTCGGGCACCCGCAAATCAGGCGAGCATCGGGTGTCTGGACGCAGGTGGGCTCACCGCGATTGTGGTCGTATCGTCATCGCGGACCCGGCTTACGTACGTGGCTCCGGCGAATAGCCACCGCGACCGACCACCACCCATCGCAGGACCCCGCCAAGCTGATTGCCGCACATCGGCGACGGATGGCACGCGAGAGTCGGCAGGCTCGTCCGAAGAGGCGCACGCCGCGATTGCACGGTCACCATCGTTGCTCGGCGGCCACGCACATGAGCACGGAGAGAGTGCCTCTGCTCCCTCCGTGCGACTTTGCGCTAGGTTCGAGCGGCGTACAGCTCCGAGAGGACCGAGAGCGTGAGACGCACGGTCTCCCAGACCTCCCCTGTCACGTGCGGATCAGCGTGCACCGCCTTATTGCCTCTGTGCCACACAGTCCCAGCATCCCGACTACGGGTGTCGGACAGGACGCCTGCTTTGCAAAGCGCTCGGCGCTTCGCCGTCATTGTGCGCTTGCCATCCTTGTCAGGCGGAACATCGATCCGTCTATTCTCAAGAACATCGTTCACAGCGTTCTCAAGGACGGCTCGGGAAAGCATCACGCATTCCGGCAGAAAGCCTGCTACGTAACAACGGCTGAGCCGGCGCATGAACTTCATCACCGCGTCGTTCGGATGCGCACGAACAAGCTCGCGTGCGATGTCCTTGCATCGCGATGCCATCCGGTCGGTATCGGCAGCAAAGCGCTCGGCAAGTACAATTTCGATTTTCTCCAGAATGGGTGCCCCCAACTGCTCATCGTTCATAAGTAGCAAGGTGGCCTCCCAGTCTACTCCGCCGGCCGCGTCTCCGGGTGCAAGAAGGTCATCAGAAGCATCGAGGACTTGTTTGGCTAAGGCGTCCACAAATGCGAGGGCCTTGGCGGCGCCTGGTTCGGACTCCTCCCAAGCAGCTTCACGGCCGCTGGCATATTCGTCGATCGTACCAGCAATCATGACGGCGAGACTTACCCCATCTTGGTACGCAGACCACATATAGCGTCCGGTGGAGGTGTGATCGCATCGTCGCGCGCAGTTGCGTGACGCGACTTCAAAGTTACGGCTGCTGGTTCGGGCGCGCAGGCGGACAGCATGCTACGTAACTCGGGCGCACTCCATGTAACGGAGACGCCAGACCGTCGGGGGGGGGAAGTCCGGGAGAGGCGTGGGCCGAATCAAGGGATCGTTGCTCGATCCGGCCCTCGGTCCGGCGCCACGGCTGGTATAGCGTGTTTCATCGCCGTCCGGGGACCCGGCGCAACCTGGCGACTCACCCGGGATCGTATGCAGTGCCTTCCGCAGAACCTGTCCCGCAGTCCTTCACAATCACACTTACGACCCCGTTAGCGGTGTATCCCGGGTGCGTCGGATGGAAAACGATACTTCCGGATGCGTCCTCAAGCGCACGCGCGACACATGCATTTGTCCGCCGGTCGTGCTGGCGTTGTTCGAACCGGCCAAAGATTAGCGCCATAGCTGCAAGTAGCACGGCTGACGTGAGATAGACACTCCCTATCTCGGGCATGTAGAGGGGTTCGGCGTCTGAAAGCTTGGCGACAAAGTGCAGCGCAGTCACTAGGCCGATTGTCAGGGCGAACTGCAATCCGGCACCGACGAAGATTGACCCTAACAGGTACGTGCCCCAATTGTCCCATGACGTCGGAGGCGGGAACATCGGGAACAGTAGAAAGGCGACGCCGAGGAGGATGCCGGGCGAAGCGGTGACAAGTCGCCGCCGCCATCTGAGCGGAGGCTGAGGGCTAACAAGGATCTCGGTCACAAGCGCAGCCCGTTGCGATGGGGTTCAACCGCCAGACGCCGAGCCACAGAGCGGCGCAACCTACGGACAATGGGCCGACGGGGGGGTGAAGTTCGGGGGGGCTTGTCTCTTAACCCCTGGCGGCCATATGGACCCGACGTTTTGGGCCGCCCAGCGAGTGCCCGGGGGATCCGACGACGGTCGCAGAGGGGCAGGCCATCGTGGGCGTTCGCCAGTGGCGGAGGGCCGGCTTGACAGCGCAGATTCGTCTCGTTCAGCGCACGGCCGCAGGTGCAACCGGGTCGATGATCGAGGTCCAGGCGGCCCGCGACAATCTCCCGTGCGGCCGATGGGTCGGCGTGTTGCACCCGATGTAGGCGAGCGTTGCTCCGCGAACCTATGCCCCTGCGTTGGACCGATTGCCCGAGCACCGTCTCACGACGGCGAGGAAGGCGACGCAGGCGTGCGCCGCGTTCGCGGCGGTGGCTCATATGGGCGCTGTCGGGAGTGATGGCTAGCTATGCCCCGCATTTGGCCGCCCAGCGGGCGAAGCCCTCGACTGTGGCGGCACCCAAGCCGCCGCCGGCAGTCGATCGGTATACTATGCAACAAGAGTACACGTACTCGAGCGCGCGGCTTGGCTCGGCATATCGTTTCCGGGAGCCAGGCGGTCACGCAATCGACGTTTTCGTGTACCCTGCGGAAACGGACTCGGCCTCGCCCGGGCGTGCTTCAGCGGCTCCGGTTATCCGCGCTGCAGAGAAATTCAAGGCGGCCCTTTCATTTCTCGGTCGCAGAGGGGTGTACGCGTACAGGATCGCCATAGACACGACGGACAGCGTGGACGGAGGTGGTAGTAAAGTCTCAGGCCGCGAAGTCGTTGTCGTAGAGCGAGGGCGTGGTGGCATACTTGTCTCGGACTTTTTCGTTTATCAGATCGGCCGCTGGCTGGTCAAGCTACGATCAGACCTCCCGCTAAGTCGGTGGGAGCGGCCCGACGTACTGGCATTCCGTTCGGAGCTCCTGAGCACACTCGAGGCCGAGTATCAGAAGACGACGGCGCCGCTTGGAGACAAGTCGAACCTGGACATCGGGCCCCAATGATCGTTGTCGCCTCATGGCGGCTCAATCGCCACACGCTCGCGTGAGCTCGCGTGAGCCCTCGCGTCCCGAGTGCGCGTGTGACGCGAACTACCCCTGCCGCCGAGGACACCGGTGAGCGAACCCACCGGGCTTGCCGGCGCATGGCTCTGAGCGATCGAGGGGCGGTCCGACACCGCGGTCTTCCCCGGAGGAGGTATGATGCCATGGGCGTGGTCGCGGTCGCGCTGACGCCCGGGCCTCCGAGCCGCACCGGTGCGCGCCGGGAATGACAGCTACGGTGTCGCGCGAGCCTTCTCCGAATCGCGAACGATCCCAGTGACCGAACCGCTGCCCGATTGCGCCGCGATCGAGCCCACCGGAGCGACGGGAGCTCCGGCGCAGAGCAGCGCTGCGGCCGCTGCCGTGCGCCCGCACCCGAGAACGCGCCGGCGCGCTCGCGATCGGCGGGTCGCCCGGCCCGGTCGGTGAGTAGGTCTCATTCCCGCTGTGTGGAGTGTCGTCACGGGTCCTCCTCCACATGTTCGGTGCCGATGCGACGCTTCTCCTCGCGACAGCCACGGCCCAGTCGGGCACCAACGCCCTGACGATACTGTCCACCACACCGCCCGCCGGGGGGCTCACGACGGGAGGCTCCGCGCTATCGGGCGCGTATGCCACGACCACTCTCGCCACCCCGCTCGGCGACGGTCGCTCCGCGTGATCCCACGCTTCGACGACTGCCTGGTCTGCGAGGCGGTTCGCCCAGAGCTGAACGACAAGCTCATGATCCTGGGTTTGTTTGGGATCTGCCCGAACGCTGAGGTACGGGTTCGGCGCTTGGACCTGTCGCGGAACGCTCTCGACCAGACTCCGCCGGATGAGTTCGGCATGTGTTCGGTACGAGGGAGCCCGCGATGGGAAGAATCTGGGTCGCCACCAGAGCCGCTGCTCTCGGAAATGTCCGATCTACGCTATTTGCGAATACCGGACATAATCGTGTAGTTTTCGCGGGTGCCGTTCGAGCTTCCACTCCCCCCGGGGTTAGCTCCCTGGAAGGTGAAGATCTTCGACTTGGAAACGGGCGTTGAGGAGCCGCACGTCACGATTCTGCGCCGCACAAGCAGGTGGCGGATAAGTCTCCGGACGCGCCAATCGCTGGACGAGCAGCCGCCACTTCGAGAGGTCCCCGCCGCCGTTCTAAAGGCGGTCGACGAAGGGTGGCGGAGATTGATCGTTGAGTGGGACCGCATCCATCCGACGAACCCGGTTGCGAGCGATGACTGACACGCTGCTTCTGATCGAGGGCGCCCCTGAGGTTACCGCCTCCTTCGCGGAGGCGGGCGCACAGCGCTTGCGCACAGCCGAGGAGATCACGGAGAGCTATCGCGAAGCGCAGCCGGGCACGCGTTGGGTCTCGGACGCCGAGGCACTGGAGAATCTCACGCATGTGTTACGGGCGATTGTTCCTTCTGAGCCGGAGCAGGCGCTTCTTCTCTTCTTCGAGCGTGTGTACCCGCTCGACCGTGCGCGGTGGCAATTCCTGAACGCGTACTTTCATACGCTCGTGCTCGCAGACCCGAGCGGGCAGTTCCTTCCTCGCGACGAGATGGCCGAAGTGATGGCCAGCGACACGGCTCGCGACTACGTAATCGGCGGCGAGATCGACGAGAAGGATCAGGTTGTGGTCCTTTATCGGGGCACGCTCGATCGACTGCCCGTCCCGTTTAGCTTCTTCCGGCCGTCCGGAAGTGGACGAGCGCCCGAGTTTTCGCGATTTGCGGTTGCCGACTGGGGGCAGACGCTCAGGTTCGGTGACTACGAGGCTAGCGTCGAGGCCGTGCTCTACGAGCGGGACCCAGAGTACCGACGACGCGCAAAGGCGAATCGGGTGCAGAGGGATGCGAGCTTCGGGGGAGCGTTCCGACGGCTGCGATTGCTACGCGGACTCACTCAGTCATCCTTCCCGGGTGTGAGCGAGCGGGAGATCCGCCGGATCGAGCGCAACGAGGTCGAGGCCGAACGCATTCACGCAGAGACCCGCGCCGTCCTGGAGCGGGAACTACGAGTGCCCTTCGACGAGATTCGCTCGTACTGACGGACTCCCGATACATCACGTCTCATCAATCGATGCAACACTCAGTCTTGCAGAGGTTCCCCTAGCGCCAGGGGTTCAGAATCTGAACGCCGCGATCGGAGCAATCGCGTTCATAGCGACCTCCCGCTCAGGCCTTCGCCGTCTTCCGCGGCCGGCCGCCCTTCGCCCCGTTCGCTCGCGCCGCGCGTGTCTTCGCCTCGCTCCGCGCCCGGGACGGCCGCGAGCAGGTCGGGCGACCCGTCGAGCGGCCGTCCGTCGGGTCGAAACCGGGCCATCGGGTAAACCCAATCCCCTGAAGGCGTCGACACTGCCAGGAGCTTGCGTCCCTTCCGGCGCGTGTCGACCGCCTGCCGCGTGATCCCGAGATTCTCGGCTACCGCCTTGCTCGACAATCCGTTGCCGGCGTCCTGGAGCAAGCTGGCCTTCAGGCGCGCGCCAGACGCCAGTGCAGCGCCGACCGGGCCGTCGGACTCCGCCACCGCCGTCTCGAGCGCCACGTCGGCCATGAGGGCCCGATGTCGAGTGGCGCGGCCGGGCCACGTCCTCGGGGGCATCGGGACCCGAGCGGGCCGTGGAGGCCGCCCCCGACGGCGACGGGTCCCGGACCGCTCGCGAGCACCGAGGCATGTACCGACCAGCCCGAGGAGACCACCATCCCATGACCGCCACGATCACGAGGGAGACCGACCCGATGCCCGAGCCCCAGGCCACGCCCACCACCGCGCCGATCCGGGTGTCGGCTCACGTCCCGGTCGAGCCGGCGCGGGCGTTCCGGATCTTCACCGACGACGTCAGCCGCTGGTGGAACCCGGCGTGCTCGGGGAACCCCACCAAGGCGCCGATCGCCGAGGTCGTGCTCGACGCGCGCGCCGGCGGCCGCTGGTACGAGCGCGGCACGGACGGCAGCCAGTGCGAGTGGGCGCAGGTGCTCGCCTGCGACCCGCCGACTCGGCTCCTCGTCAACTGGCACATCGCCGGCGCGCCGACCGCGCTCGAGGTCCGCTGGGATGCACCCGCGCCACGGCGGACCGACGTGACCATCGTCCACCGCGGGTTCGAGGCCTTCGGCGCCAGGGCCGAGCAGGTGCGCGCCGCGCACGAGACGTCGTGGAAGGACCTCCTGGCGCGGTTCGTGGCCGAGGTCGAGCGGCAGACGCGGGCCACGCACGGGGCGACGGACGGCCCCGCGCCGCGCGCGGTGACCGACGGGGCGACGGTGCTCGCCACGATGGACATGGGCGCGGCGCCCGAACGCATCTTCCGCGCGCTCACGACCGCGGAGGTCGAACGGTGGTGGGGCGCGCCGGACACCTACCAGGCGACCGCGTGGCGGGCGGACCTCCGAGTCGGCGGCCGGTGGTCGGTCGACATCAGGCTGGCCGACGGCACCCGCTTCCCGGCGAGCGGCGAGTTTCTCGAGATCGACGCCCCGCGCCGGCTCGTGCACACGCGACGGTATGATTGGGACTACCCCGACTTCGGCCGCCGCGATACCACGGTCACCTACCAGCTCACCGCGATCCCCGGCGGCACGCGGGTCACCGTGCGGCAGGACGGATTCGCGGGGTTCCCGGGCGCCGCCGACCACCACGCCGGCGGATGGGAAGGGTTCCTGAAATACCTGGCGGCCTACGTCGCCCGGGCCGCGACCTGAGCGTCGCCGTCCCCCGGGGCCCGGCCGGGTCCCGGGTCGCACGTCCACACCACCATCTTCACCCGGAGAGACGACCATGCCCAGGTACCTGCTGATACTCGGGGGCGCCGATCTCGACAAGCGGAGCGGCGACCCCGACTTTCGCGCGCGGATGCTCGAGCGCTACTCCGTGTGGATGCGCGGCCTCGAGGCCCGCGGCCAGCTCGTCGAGAGCCTCAAGCTGTACGACCAGACGGGACGACGCCTCACGGTGCGCGGCGGGGAAGTGATCGACGGACCCTTCATCGAGTCCAAGGACGCGGTCGGCGGGCTGTTCGTCGTCGACGCGGCCTCGCTCGACGAGGCGACGGAGGCTGCCCGCAGCTGCCCCGTCATCGAGCTCCAGAACGGCTGGGTGGAGGTGCGGGTGATCGAAATGTCGCGCGCGTCCGTGCCGGCGGTGCCGGCGACCCCGGCATGACGCGCGTCGCGCGGTGAGCCGAGCGGCCAGCGGAGCGGCCGGGGGCGCGGCGAGCGCCGCCACTCCGACCGACGGCGTGCGCGCGGCGCTCGAGGAGCGGTTCCGCTCGAGCCACCCGCGCGTCGTCGCCGCCCTCACCCGCCGCTTCGGTGCCCGACACTTCGCGCTCGTCGAGCAGGCCGTGCAGGACGCCTACGTGCGGGCGCTCGACCGATGGCCCGCGAGCGGCGTGCCGGACGATCCCGAGGCGTGGCTCGTCCGCGTCGCCCACAACGCCGCGGTCGACGCCCTCCGCCGCGACCGGTCGCATCTCACGCTCGAGCGGGCGCGCGACGTCCCCGACGTCGCCGCCGACGATCCGCCGGCGTTCCAGGCCGAGGACGAGGTGCGACTCATGTTCCTCTGCTGCGACCCCGTGTTGCCGCGCGCCGCGCAGATCGCCCTCGTCGCGAGCGTCGGCTTCGGGCTCACCGCCGCCCAGATCGCGACCGCGTTCGTGAGCGACGAGCGGACGGTCGCGCAGCGGCTCGTCCGCGCCAAGCAGCGGCTGCGGGAGCGGGGCGTGCGGTTCGACGTGCCGACGGCGGATGCGCTGCCCGACCGTCTGGCCGCCATCCTCGACGTGCTCTACGTCGTCTTCTCGGAGGGGTACAGCCCCAGTGTCGGTGAGGAGGCGATCGATCCCGGGCTCTGCCGCGACGCGCTCCGCCTCGTCCGGCTCCTCACCTCGCGCGACGATACGGGGCTCCCGGCGGCGTTCGCACTGCGGGCGTTGCTCTGCTTCCACGCCGCGCGCGCGCCGGCGCGGGTCGCGGACGACGGCAGCCTGCTGCTCCTGCCCGAGCAGGACCGCGCGCGGTGGGACCGGGCGCTGCTGGACGAGGCGTTCGCCTGCCTGGCGCGGGCCGGCGATGGGCCCGCGCTCACCCGCTATCACGTCGAGGCGGGGATCGCGGCCTGCCACGCCGTGGCGCCCACGTATGCGGCCACGGACTGGGCGCGCGTCGTCGAGTTCTACGAGGTACTGCGCCGGCGCTGGCCGTCGCTCGTCGTCGATGTCAGTCGCGCGCTCGCGGTCGCGATGGTCGCCGGCGCGCGCGCCGGGCTCGACGAGCTCGACGCGATCCCGGAGCGCGAGGTGCTGGCGCGCTACCCCTACGCGCTCGCCGCCTACGCGGAGCTCCACGCATCGCTCGGCGATCTCGGGGACGCGCGCGCCTACCTGGACCGCGCGCTCGAACACCAGCCGGCCACCGCCCAGACGGCGCTCCTGCGCCGCAAGCGCCGCGCGCTCGATCGCTAGTGCCCGCGCTGGCGGCTTGCCGAACGCGCTCGGCACCGGCGTCGTTCTGGCGGGCTGGTCGAGCTGGGCGAGCTACTCGAGCAACGCGCGGAAGCGCGGATCGGCTCGCAGCGGGTCCCACTCGGGATCGACCCGCAGGTACGCCGCGGACTTGCCGGTCGGGGCGCTCAGCATCCGGCGCACCTGGACGATCGCGCTGTCCGCCTGGCCGAGTGCCACGTACGCGGCCGCGAGCGCCTCGGCGAAGGTCTGCTTGCTGGTCGCCACCCCCGCGTCGCCCTGCGACTCGTCGGCCTTGACGGCGGCGATCGCCTGGAGCGCCGCCGCGCGATGCCCGGCCACGGCGTTGGCGACCGCCTCGACCTGGTGGGCCGCGGGCGCGAATGGACCGGTGAATGTCCGGCGCGCGATGAGCCCGAGGGCCGTGTCGGCGTACGCGCGGGCGCGCGCCGCGCGCTGCTCCCGCGTGTAGAGATCCATCTTCGTGAGGTAGAAGTTCACCGTGTCGAACACCTGCTCCGGGTGCACGTCGGCGAGCTGCAACGCCTCGAGCCGGGCCCAATCGTACGAGCCCTGGGTCGACTCCTCCACCAGAAAGGTGAGCGCCGACAGGTGCGGCACGGCGGCCCGCTCCCGCGTCCAGATCCGGTGCGCGGTGGCCGTGTCGCCGAACCCCATGGTCGCGACCTGCGCCCGGAAGCCGTACCCCAGCGCGTTGTCCGGGGCGAGGGCGATCAGTTGGTCCGCGTACCGGGTCGCCTCCGCGTAGCGTCGGTACAAGAAGGTTGCCTGCGCCGCACTCGCCAGGGCGCCGACCGATCGCGGGTCGAGCTGCACGGCGCGCTCGAGGTTGGCGATGCCCTCGTCCACGCGTCCGGCGTTGATCTGCGCCCGCCCCAGCTCGCCGAGCAGCCCCGCATCGTTGGGCCGCTCGGCCTGCGCCCGCACGAGCTCATCGTACGCCTCGCGCGCGTGGTTCCCGAACGCCTGGAGGTACTCGGCCCGCGCCCGGTGCGCCTCGGCGAGCGTCGGGTCGAGCCGCAGCGCCGAGTCGATCGCCGCCCGGGCCGCCCGCGCCCGCGCCGAGTCGGGGATGTCGAGGATCGCCCACACCGTCCGATCCTCTCCGAGATGCGCGAGCGCGAGCGCGAACGTCGGGTCGAGCTGTACCGCCCGCTCGTAGAGCGCCATCGCATCCCGCAGCCGCGTCGGGGAGAGCTCGTACGAGTCGGCCTTCTCGAGATCGCGCGCCCGCATGAACGCGTCGTACGCGTCCGCGTTCTTCGTCGGACGCGCCGTCAGCGCCTTCTCATCGGTCGCACCGAGCACGATCCCGAGCGCATCGGCGACCTTGCTGGCGACGTCCGTCTGCACCCTGAAGACGTCCGACGGCTGCACGACGTACGGGCCGGGCGCCAGCTTCGTCGTCTCGTCAGCCGTGTTCACGAGCGTCGGGCTGATCTGCACCTGCTGGGTACCGCCCGGCCCCGACGCCCACCGGACCGTCCCCTCGAGCAGGTACTGAACGCCGAGATCGCGACCGATCTCCCTGGGCGTCTTCTTCGTGTCCCTGTACTGATTGGCGCTGCGCGGATCGATGACCGCCAGATGCTGGAGACTGGCGAGCCGGTTGGTGATCGCCTCGGTGAGCCCGTCGGCGAAGTACGCGGTGTTCGCCGGACCCTCGTTCGTGAAGGGCAGCACGACGAGCTTGGGCTGCGCCCCTGCCGAGCCGGCGCGGCCGTCGCCGGCGCTCGACCGGCCGTGCACGATCGCCAGCGTCCCACCGACGACCGCCAGCACGCCGAGCGCCGCCAGCGCGGCGAGCGCCGGGATGCGCCACCGTCGCGCGTGCCCGCCACCGGCCGCGGCATTGCCGCCGGTGCTCTGCCAGGTCGATCCCGAGCCGTACTGGTATGCGGCCAGGGCGCCCGTCGCCTGCGGCGTCGTCGGCACGCTGTCGAGCGCCTGGACCACCAGGCTCGCCGTCTGCGGCCGGTCGGCCGGGCGCTTCTGGAGGCACGACATCACGAGCGACGCGAGCTGCGGCGGCACCGCGGGCCGCCGGCGGTCGACCGGCTCGGGCGGCTCGACCGCGTGCGCGGCGAGCATCGCCTGCGCGGGCCGTCCGCTGAACGGCGGCTGGCCGGTGAGCAGCTCGTACGCCATCGCTCCGAAGGCATAGATGTCGGCGCGTGCGTCGGCCGCCGGATCGGCCGCCGCTTGCTCCGGCGCCATGTAGGCGGGCGTGCCGAGGGCGACCCCGAGTCCCGTCAACTGCCCGGTCGTCGACGCCACCGCCGCCCGCAGCGCCTTGGCGACGCCGAAATCCGTGACCATCGCCGAGCCGCCGGAGATCAGCACGTTGTCGGGCTTGATGTCGCGGTGCACGACGCCGTTGGCGTGGGCGTAAGCGAGCGCCGAGGCGACCTCGCGGAGGTGGCGCACGGCGACGTTGATCGGAAGCTCGCCCGTCCGATCGAGCGTCGAGCGCAGCGACTCGCCATCGATGAACGGCATCGTGAAGAACGGCAGCCCATCGGCGTCGCCCGCCGTCAACAGCGGCACGATGTGCGGATGCTGGAGCCGGGCGGCGAGGGCGATCTCCCGCCGGAACCGCTCGACGTTCACGCCGGCCGCGAGATCCGGTGGGAGCACCTTGATCACCACCCGCCGGTCGAGCGCCGTCTCGGTCGCCACGAAGACCCGGGACATCCCGCCGCCGCCGAGCTCTCGCTCGAGGACGTACGAGGTCCCGAGTGTCTGCTGGAGGGTATCCTGGAGTGCGTTGCTCATCGTGGATTAGACACCGGGCGCGGACCGGTCAGCCGACTGCGCGGGCCCGCTCGAAGATACACCGTCGGGCCGATGAGGTCCCGGGTCGGGTCGCCGGTCGAGCTGGTCGAGCGGGCGTGCGAGCCGCCGCACGGTCGCGATGAGCGCGTCGCACCGGCAGACCTCGACCGCGACCGGGGCGCGCGCCGCCCCGCCGCCCGCGAGGAGCTGCGCCACGTACGGGTCGGCGACCGCGCCGAGTGGGCCCACGATCGGCTTGACCAGCACCAGGGACAGGGCGCCGAGCGCCGCCGCGAGCCAGAGCGCGACACTATCGCTCGTCACCGACCAGCTGTGCGGCAGCGGGTCGGCCCGCCGCAGCCAGCGGTAGGGCGCGAGCACCGGCACGCAGCCGGCGGCCAGGGCGGCGGCCGCGCTGGGCTCGTCGGTGACCATCCGCGCGCCGGGCGCACGGGCGGCGATCAGGTGCGCGTGCTGGTCCATGGCGAGGATCGCCATCCAGTGCGCGGCATCGTCGCCGGCCCCGAGCCGGCGGTCCGCGTCGCGGACCGCATCGGCGAACGGCCCGCCGCCCGGGACGACCAGCGTCCGACAGGCACCGTGACCCGCGTCCTGGGCGAGGTCATCGATCGCCGCCACGAGCGTCGCGAACTGCCTGGCATCGCGCAGCAGCGCGCCGCCCGCCTTGACGACCACGTCCACCGTGCGCGGCGGCCACGCGGGCGCGCCCGGGTAGTGGGTCATGTCACGCGCGCGTGCGACTGCATGGCGCGGAGGATCGCGACCGCGGCCGCCGGGGCGGCGTGCGAGGCGTCGAGCCCGACATCGTCGGCGAGATGGCGAACCGCGAGGCCGGCGCGCGCCGCGGCGGCCGCGGCGATGAAATCACCGATACCGGTCACCACGGCGGTGGCGATCCGCGGATGCCGGGCGCGTACCCGGGCGATCGCGGCGGCCGTGCGCGCGACCTGCGCGTCGGCCACCGCGTTCGCGATCGCGTCGAGCGCCGCCGTGTCGAGCAGCTCGCGGTCGCCGCAGACCACGCGCGCCAGTCGCTCTCCCGCGAGCTCCCGGGTGGCCGGGCGACCGTCCGGCGTCGGCACGGCGTACGCGCTCGGCGGCAGCGTACCGCGCCACAGGTGGACGTCACCCGCGAGCGCGAACCCCTCGGCGCTCACGCCTGCCATCCCGCCGTCGATCGGTACCGCGTGCGTGATCGCCTCGACCGGCGTCCGAACGGCGCCCAGGTAGAGCAGCTCGCCGCTCCGGAGGCGATCCGGATCGGTGAGGCCGGCGGCGCAGACCGTGCCGTCGACGATCGGGATCACGTCCGTCGTCGTCGTGCCGATGTCGATCAGGAGTGCCGTTCCCACGAGCTGTGCGACGAGCGCCGCCGTCGCCGCCCAGTTCGCCGCGGCGACCGCGATCGGATCCTCGCGTGCGGCCTCGACCGACAGGAACGCGCCGCGAGTGCCGAAGATGCCGATGTCGTCGCCCGGAAACGCCGCCGCCACGGCGTCGAGGACGAACGCGACCCCGTCGCGCTTGCGGCGGAAGAGCTGTGACAGCTCGGCCGTCATCGTCACCGCATGCGCATCGCCCGGTCGATGGCCGACAGCCTGGGCGAGCGACGCGAGCAGGGCCGGGAGCGCAGCCGGGTCGCGCTGGATCTCGTACGGCCGGATCGTCGCCGTCGGCGCCCCGAGGGGGGGGCGCAGCCGATGGTCTGGCGACGGCGCCGACTCGGCCACCCGAGCCACCTTGGTGTTGACCCCGCCAATGTCCCAGCCGACCACGCCGCCGGTGATCGGACGGCGCCATATTGATGCGGTGCGTGTCATCGGCGTGATCGATCTCAAGGCCGGTCGAGCGGTGCACGCCCGGGGCGGGCTGCGCGACAGCTATGAGCCCGTGCGCAGCCCGCTCCTGGCGCCGGACGACGTGGGGGACGCGCTGGCGTTGGCGCGTGCGTACCGCGATGGGGCTGGCCTGGCGGAAATATACGTGGCCGACCTCGACGCGATCGCCGGCATCCGGTCCCCCCGCGGCGCGCCGACCCTCGCCGCCATCTGCCGTGAGGTGCCGCCGGTGATGGTGGACGCCGGGATCACGACCCCCGAGGCGGCCCAGCACGCGATCGACATCGGCGCGCGGAGGGTGGTGGTCGGCCTGGAGACGCTGGGATCGGTGGCCGAGCTGGCGCGGATCGTCCGGCAGGTGGGGCGCGAGCGGGTGGTGTTCAGCCTCGATCTCCGCGCCGGCGTGCCGATCACGCGCCCCGGGTCGCCGCTCGCTGAACTGGACCCGCAGGCGATCGCGCAGCGCGCGATCGCCGCCGGCGCGCCGTCCATCCTCCTGCTCGACCTGGCGCGTGTCGGACAGGTTGTCGGCCCCGATTTCCCGCTCGCGCGGGCGATCCGTGCGGCGTTTCCGAGTGTCGAACTCCTCATTGGTGGCGGCATCTCGAGCGGGGTGGAGCTGGCGGCCCTCGCCGCCGACGGGTGCGATGGCGCGCTCGTCGGTACCGCGTTCCACGCCGGCGTTCCGATCGCCGGCCGGTACTGAGCGGGGCCCCGCTCCACGTGGCCGTTGCCTTTCCCGGATTGGGGGGGTCGGAAATGGAGAGGCCCCGTCCGGCACCGGAACGCGGGCACGGTGCCCGAGGTACTCGGCAGAGCCCCGGCGGCTGGACGGCCGCGCGGCGCCGACAGGGCACGAAAGGTGACAAATGGAGAACGCGCCGCCGACCGGCGCACGACTGGAACGCGCAGGAGCGACGAGTCATGGGAGTCACGCGAGCCAGAGGGGCCGGAGGGGCCAGAGGAGCCGGAGGAGTTCCGGGACGGATCGCTGGGTCCGTGATCGCGGGAATGGCGGCTGCCGTCGCGACCGTGGGCGCCGCCCGCCCGGCCGGGGCGCAGACCGTTCGGCTCGGCGTCGTGATGGACAACCCGCGGCACGTGCTCGAGGCTGCGTGGACCGACGAGCCGAAGCAACTCGAGCGCGCGTACTGCGTCAGCGACTGGTCGTACGGGGTCTACCATATCTCCAAGGCATCGCCGATCCAGGACGACACCGTCTTCCGCGTCTTCGCGATCCGACCCGCCGACGCGAGCAATGCCACGCCGGTGTCGGTCGACTTCGACTGCCCCGACGGCATGCCCGAGCTGCACGTCCACACGCCGACGACCTGCGCCGGCGACGACGTGACCACGTGCGTGACCGGTGGGCTCAACGCGTTCAGCTGTCAGCCGAGTCGCGGCGATCTCGAGAAGCTCGTGCGGCGGCGCGACCAGTTCGCCGTCATCCAGTGCGACCGCAACGCCTTTCGGTTCTACTATCCCGCCGAGTACGGGGCGTCGGCGACCGTCGCCGTCGGACAGGATCCGCGACCGCGGCTGGGCAACATGACGCCGGCCATGAAGATGCGGACGCCACCGTCCGCATCGGGTGGCAGTCCAGGCGGCAGTCCAGGCGGCGCCTCGGCCGGCAGCGGCAGCCCGTAGCGGGCAGCCCGTAGCGGGCAGTCCCGGAGCCGGCCGGAGCGGTGGTCGTGCGGACGGCGGGCGGCTCGGGGCCGCCCGCCGTCCCTGTCGTCAGGGCGTTCGCGTCGCGCCGCCGGCCGAGTCGGCGTGGTGACGCTTGCCGGACCGGTGCTGCGTCGTGTCCGTGCTGCTCATCCCACCGCTCGCCGCGTTGGGCGACGGGGCTTCCGTGCCGGCGCCCCGCATGGCCGTGTCCGCTGCGCCGGGCGCGGCGCCGGGGGTCGTGGCGGGAGTGGCGCTGGGCGCCATGGCGCCGCCGCTCGTATCGGTGCTCGCGGCACCGGTGTTGGTGTTGCTCGAGGTGCCCTTGCACCCCGTGATGAGCGCGGCGCCGATCGCCGCGACCGCAATGTGCCGGACCCCGATCGTGCGGAGCATGTGTCGTCTCATGGACCCTCCCCCGGGTGTGGCCCTGCCTGGTTGCCGAGCGTGGAAGCCGACCCCGGCGCGCAAGAGCCAGACCGGAGCCGCCGCGGGCCCGCGCCTTGACCGCGCTGCGCCGTGTCTCCAGCGCCCGCGCCGGGCCCGGCCATGACGCGCGGGCGGCGACTGGCACGCCCCCGGAGCGGCCAGTACGTTGCTCGAAGGTCTGCGCGGCGAGGACCGGGGAGCGAGCGCGATGCATGACGACAGCGGGTTGAGCCGGCGCATGTTCCTGCGCGCAGGAGTGCTCGGCGCCGTCGCGTTGGCCGGCGGTCGACCGCTCGCGGCCGCGCCGACGCTCGTGCCGCCCGACCTCGCCGGCCCCGACGACGAGATGACCGACGCGGTGCGCACGATGCTGGCGCGGCGGTTCGGCAGCCGACCGATCCGGCCGGGCCACGTGCAGCTCGACATCCCGGTCGACGCCCCCGACGGTCGACTCGTCCCCGTGATCCTCGACATCGATCTGCCGCCGACCCCCGAGTCGTACGTCTCGGCGTACCACCTCATCGTCGACCACAACCCCGATGTCTACGTCGCCGGCTTCCACCTGACCCCCGCCTGCTCCGGCGGCTTCGTCGAGACGCGGATCAAGATGCGCCGGACGTCCTACGTGCGAGCGATCGCCGAGATGAACACGGGCGAGCTCTGGAGCGCGGCGGTCAAGGTGTTCGTGGGGCTGAACGGCTGTGGGTGAGCCGCGCTCGGGCGTCGCGGTCACCTTCACCATCCCCGGGGCGCCGCTGTCGGAGGGCGGCGAGCGCGTGGGCGAGGGGAAAGTGCTGATCCCGGGGCAGATCGCGCGCGACAGCATCATCGACGTGCGGGCCCTGCTCTCCCACCCCATGGACACGGGATTCTTCCGCGACGCCGATGGCAAGCCGATCCCCGCCTTCTTCGTCAACGCGGTGACCGTGTCGTATGGCGTCGAGGAAGTCGCGCGCTTCGAGTGGACGTCGGGGATCAGCCGGGACCCGTACGTGAGCTTCCCGCTCGTCGCCACCCGCGAGGCGCCGATCCGCGTCGTCTGGAAGGACAACGCCGGCGGTGTGTACGAGCAGACGGCGACCGTGAAGTTCGCGTGACCGCGACCCTCGGGTGACCGGCGCGTGACCACGCGGCCGAGCTGGCGCCGCCCGGCCGGCCGGCCCGCGGCCGCGGTCACCGCCGCGCTGACCGGTCTCGCGCTCGGCGGTCCACCGACTGTCGCCGCGCAACGCGCCGTGCCGCGCCCCGTGCCGCGCCCCGTGCCGCCCGGACGCATGGTTCCGATGCCGGTGCACGCACGCGCGCCCTTCTCGACCGCGCCGTTCCACGCCACACCGCTCGCCCCGGGCGTGTACCTGGTCGCCGGCGATACCGGCCGCGGCTCGGAGGGCCGCCCGAACGCCGGCTTCGTCGTCACCCCGGCCGGTGTCGCCGTGATCGACGCCCTCGCCAGTCCGTGGGAGGCGCGGCAACTGCTGGCCACCATCCGGGCGACCACGGCCGCCCCGGTCCGGTGGCTGATCCTCACGCACCACCACCCCGACCACATGATGGGCGCGATCGTCTTCCGCCGACTCGGCGCGGCGGTGATCGCCCACCCCGACCGGGCGATGCAGGCGGGCGAGCACGGCGACGGCGAGCTGCTCACGGACTGGACACGGGTGGTCGGCCGCCGTGAGCTCGAAGGTTTTGCGTTCGCCGACGCACCGACCGTCCCGGTCACCCGCGACACGACGCTCGACCTCGGAGCCCGCGACGGCCCGGGCGCGCGGCCCGGGCGGACGATCGTGCTGCTCCATCCGCGCGGAGCCGCCCACTCGCCCGGAGACCTCGCGGTCTGGATCCCGGACGCGCGCGTCCTCTTTGCCGGCGATCTCCTGGTGGAGGACGGGGTCGCGATGGTCGTCGACGGCAGCTCCGCGGACATGCGTGCGGCGCTCACGCGGCTCGACAGCCTGGGGCCGCGCGTGGTCGTCCCGGGCCATGGGCGACTCGCCGCCGACGCGCGGACGCAGATCCTGGCGACCGAGCACTATCTCGACTCGCTGCGTCTCGCGATGCGCTCGGCGGTCGATCGCGGGACGCCGCTCACCCGCGTGCTTCGCGCCATGCCGCCGCCCGATACCGGACGCCCCGTCTCGCTCGCCTCCCGCCGCCAGCGGAACGCCGAGCGGGTCTATCTCGAGATGGAGCGCGCCGCGATGGGGATCGGTCCTTCGACCGGCACGGGGCCGCACGCGCCGCCGCTCCGGGTACGGGACGTCGTCGGGCCGCAGCCGCCCCCGCCGCTCGCCACGCTGATCTCGACCGATTCGCTGGCGGCGTTGCTCGCCGGTGGACGAGCGGGGCAGGCCATCACCATCGTCGACACGCGGCCGGACGAAGCCTCGTACCTCCGGTCGCACATTCCGGGAGCCGTCTATGTGGGCTCGGAGACGCTGCGCGCCATGTCGAGCGGCGTCCCCAACCTCCTGCTGCCCGCGTCGAGCTACGTCGCGCTCTTCTCCGGGCTTGGCATCCGCGCCGACCGGCCGGTGGTGATCTACAGCGCGGGTGAGATTCGCAACTCGGACGCGACGTACCTGGCCTGGATTCTGTCGGGGTTCGGCATGCCGGCGGTCGCCATCCTCGACGGAGGGTTCAGCAAGTGGGAGCTCGAGGCCAGGCCGACGTCGACCGCGTTGCCGCCGCCCCTGCCGGGCGCGTTCCCCGACCGTCCTTTCGACCCCGCGCGGGCGACGCTGGCCGACGTGCGGCGCTATCTCGATGCGCGGAGGACCTCCGCCGAGGTCGGCGGCGCGGATGCGCACGGGGATGAGCGGTCGACGGTGCTCGTCGACGCCCGCGTCGCCGATCAGTACAGCGGCCAGTCGAGCGTGCAGCCGCGCCGGGGGCACATCCCGGGAGCGGTCAATCACCCGTGGGACAGCGATCTCGCCGACGGGCTCGCCCACACGTTCAAGCCGCTGGATGTGATCCGCGCGAGCTACGTCGCGCAGGGCATCACGCCCGACCGCGCGATCGTCACCTACTGCAACACCGGCCGCGAATCGAGTCACGTGTACTTCGTGCTCCACGACCTGCTACACTATCCCCGCGTGCGCGTGTACGACGGCTCCTACTCGGAGTACGCGGCCCACCCGGAGCTGCCGGTGCGGACGGGGACCGCGCCCTGACCTCGGGCGGCGCCGCGCGCCTCTGGCACCGCCGCCGGTCGGCGGGTGATTCGCCGGCACCTTTCACCCTCGGAACCCTGGACCCATGCGCAAGACGCGAACGCTCATCGGGCTGTTGATCGTGGCGGCGTTCTTCGGCTATCTCCTCTGGTCCACGCTCACATCGCAGGCCGCGGAGTGTCGGATGTGCGTGGCGTACAACGGTGGGCGGAACTGCGCGACCGCGTCGGCGGCGACCGTGAAAGAGGCGCGGCGGAACGCGCAGACCACGGCCTGCGGTGTTCTCGCGCGCGGCATGAACGAGTCGATCGCCTGCGGGAACACCGTGCCGATCGGCGAGGAATGCAAGACCCGATAACGCGATCGGAACGGCAACGACGGGCGGGATGACGATGCCGTCGTCGGCGAACGACCCCCGGCACCGGGAAGGACACCGGCGGGGCCGTGGTGGCGCACCGTCGGCGTGGCGTCCCGGCCCCCCCGCCGCTCGCATCCCGGACAACGCCCGGACGCCACCGGTGCCCGTTCAGAGGATCGCGCGCAGGATGGGGATGCGGCGGAAGACGAGTGCGCTGAGCGAGAACGTGACGATCGTGCTGATGATCGTCAGGACCACGAACTTGGCGAATGGCGCGAGCGCGACCTCGTGGAGCAGACGGGCGCCCGCGATCACGATCGGCGGGTGGAACACGTACACGCTGAACGCATTGTCCGACAGGAACCGGGCCAGGCGGCCCTGGCTGTTGAACCGCTCGCGGAACACCACCAGCAGGCCGAGCGAGAGCGCCACGCAGGTGAGCGATTCCCAGAGGCTCATGGCGGCGCTCTGCCAGTGCCATCCGTCGAGTTGCAGGTGGACACTCCCGTCGGGCTGTACACCACTCGCGACGATCGCGAGCCAGGCGACGAATCCGAGCGGCAGGACGATGCGCAGCCAGCGGAGCCCGGCGGCGTGTGACAGGCGTGGCAGCCAGCCGCGCCGCGCGGCGACGATGCCGGCGACGAACAGGAACACGTACTGGGAGAAATCCCCCAGGTGCATGTTGAGCACCGACGTGCCCGGCGGCAACACGAGATGGAGGACGAACCGACCGGCCGCGATCGCGACCGCGAACCCGATCAGCGCGAGCGTGGTGGGCGGCGCGCTGTCGCGCAGGCGATCGCCGTCGCGTGTCGGGGCGCGCGCCGGCCCGCGCGCCGGCCCGCGCCACGCACGGAGCCCGGCGTAGGCCACCGAGAAGACGAGGAGGGCCAGGCAGAACCAGAGCGGGCCGTTCTCCTGCATGAACTGCCCGTTGCGGATGTGCTTGATCCACTCGTTGGCGAAGCTCGTCGGCTCGGTCGAGTTCCAGGAATGGGCGAAGAAGTACTCCGTCACCGGGCCGAGGACGAACATGTAGAACAACACCGGCAGGCCGAGGCGGAAGGCGCGGTCGCGGATGAATCGGCCCGTCCCCTTCCGGTCGAGCGATGCGGGCGCGAACACGCCGGCGACGAAGAAGAGCAGCCCCATGAAGAACGACTGGAGGTACAACTGCCAGGCCGCGAAGGCGAGCAGCGTCGGCGCGCCGAGGCGCGGGCGCTCCACGTAGTACCAACTGCCCAGCGGGCTGTAGGTGTCGGCGGCGTGCATGCTGATGACCAGCACGATCATCGTCCAGCGCAGGTTGTCGATGAACGCGAGCCGTCGCCCCCGCTCCGCAATGCGAGGCTCGAATCGGTGCGCCGGACCGGCCGGCGCGAGTACCGGGGCTGTCATGGGTGCTCGGAGGATGGTGCGTGCGAACGGCCGACGACCACCGCGGCCGGATGATGGATCGTGCCGTCAGCGCCACGGACGGCGGCGTCGACCGAGTCCACGTCCCAGGCGGCGAGCACGACCCGATCGCTCCCGTCGGCGAAGGTCGACAGATCGGTCGCCGAGAGCGTCGGCTCCTTGAGCGCGTGCCCGTCCGGCGCGGCGCGATACGGGTGCGTGTGCCAGGTGCCGACCAGGTGGGCGACGTGCTGACAGGACCCGGTGACCGCGAACTGCAACTGCCGGAGGTGCGCCGCCGGCGCCCAGGCGGTGATCCAGACGGTGTCCCCGTGCGTCCGTCCGACCAGGCAGCCCAGGTACTCGCGCTGGGTCGGCGGCCCGGTGCCGAGCATCTGCGTGAGTGTGTTCACTCGGCTCAACTCGTCCCAGTGCCGATTATTGCGCAGGAAGATGGCGTTGATCGAGTCGCGCACGTCGGGGGCGAGCAGGACGACGCCGGGCGGCTCGCCCGGCCGCGGCGCGTGCGGCGACGTCGGCTGACCGCCGGGTGACGCTCCCACGGTCGCCAGCGCCGCGAGCGCTACCAGTGCTCCCATCAGGGCCCGAGCGTGGACTCCAGAGCTGCGCATGGTACGATGGTATACGGCTGGACGCCGTGCCGTGTTTCGCTGGCCTCCGCCGCCGCGGGCGCCATGAACATGCCGTCCTCGCCTACCGAGTCTCCGTGGGATCCGCCGGGTCGAGCTGGTCGCGGTAGACGGCCGACTGACCGAAGCTCTCCTCGACCTCGACCTCGATCCGCGAGACGTGCGCGTCGTCGGGCAGCTCACGCCGCAGCCGACCGGCCAGGTACTGCGCCAGCATCTCCACCGTCGTGTTGGGGATCGGGAGCAGGGCGCAATCCTCCCGCGGGAAGACATACCGCGGGGTTCCGGCATACGCCACCGTCACGCTGCCGTCGCGCTCGCTGACGGTGAGCCGCGGGTTCGACGAGGGCAGCAGCACCTTGTGATCGATCTCGTCGCACAGCCGCTTCATGACCTGCTTGAGGACGGAGAAGTCGAGCACGTACCACCCGTCCGGCTGGAGCTCGCCGTCGAGCGCGACGCCGACCCGGTAATTGTGCCCGTGCAGCGCCTCGCACCGATGGCCGGCGAAGGTGATGAAGTGGGCGGACGAGAAGACGAGGTAGTCCTTCGCCACGTGCACGCGGAACGACGAATGATGGGTCATGGTCTCGAAGATAGCGCGCCCGCGCGTCCCTCCCGCCAGCCGCCCTCGAGCAGCGCGACGAACAGCGCGGCCGCCGTGAGGTCGGCCGTCGTCCCCGGGTTGAGCCGGTTCTCCGAGTCGCGCAGGGTGGCGTCGAGCGCGGCGATCCGCGCCCGCCCCGCGGGCGTCCGAACACCCCCGGCTTCGACCGCCGCGGCGGCCGCACGCGAGACCTCGGCGGCCGCCGCACCGCCGACTTTCCGCGCGATGAGGCTGTCCGGCCTGGCCGACAACAAGGTCAGATATGTCTCGACGACGGCGTCATCCCACCCCAGCCCCGCGCCCCGCGCCCGGACGACCGCCGGGCAGCCGATGCCGAACGTGATCTCGAAGCCGGTCGCGTACTCGCGCGCGACCGCGTCCCGATCGGCCGCGAGTCGCATCGCTTCGAGCAGGGTCACGGCCGGCTCGTCGCGCACATCCTGCTCCGGTACCCGCCCCAGCCCGCCCGGCCCGGCGAGTCGGATCGCGGCGTAGGCGGCGCGCGCGTCGGCGACGGTCGTGGCCGCGAGCACGCTCGCCACGCGCTCGCGCAGCGACCCGGCCGCGTCGGCGAGCGCCGCGCGCGCGAGCGGCGCGAACAGGAGCACGATGCCGAGATTGGTGTTGGACGAGGTCCAGCCGGCGGTGCTCTCGACCGCGGCGAGAATGGTCGGACCCAGCGGACGCTCGGCGGCGCGGGCGAGCCCCGGCCCGATCGCCGCGGCGCTCGCGAGAAAGTCCTCGTAGCGGAGGTCGCGAAAGGGGCGGTCCGGCGAGACGTTGCCGGGCTTCGGCGCCGACACCTCGAGCAGGCAGGCGAGCTGCGCGGCGGTGGCGACGAATTCCGCGGCGAGCGCCGACATGGGTCGCTCAGCCGCCGGTCGCGACCGCGATGCGCGACAGCAGGTGCTCGGCGAGCGCGCCCGCGACGTCCAGCCCTGTCGCATGCTGGAGTCCGTGCCAGCCCGGGATGGCATTGACCTCGAGAACGTACATCCGCCCGTCGGATCCGGGCAGAAGGTCGACCCCCGCGTAGTCCGCCCCCACGGCGCGCGTGGCGCGCACCGCCATCGCGGCCTCCGCGGCGCTCGCCGCGATCGCGATCGCGCGGCCCCCGCGGGAGTAGTTGGTTCGCCACGTCGGCCCGCCCGGTGCCGCATGGCGCTCGATGGCGCCGAGCACGGTGTCGCCGACGACGAACACACGGAGGTCGCGCCCCTCGTGCGGCACGGTTCGCTGGATGTAGTAGACGCCGCGCACGGCATCGAGTGCACGGAACACCCGCCAGGCGATCTCCTCATCGCTCACCCGCACGATCCCGAGGCCCATCGATCCGAACAGCGGCTTGACGATGACATCGCCCATCGCGCGAAACGCGGCGATCGCGTCCTCGCTCCGCTCGCAGACGACCGTCTCCGGGGTCTCGAGCCCGGCCATCTCGAGCAACGCCGACGTGTAGAACTTGTCGACGGTGCGCTCGATCGCGCGCGGCGAGTTCATCACCGGGACGCCCGCGTCCTCGAGCCAGTGCAGGGCATCGACTCGATAGATGATCTGCTCGAGCGACCCGTTGGGGATGATGCGCGCGAAGACGCCGTCGGCCCCGAGCCCCATCGGCCCCTGCCCCTCGACACTGCCGCCACCGCGCCACCCGATTCGGGCGACGAGTCGCTCGTACGGCTGCACGTCCGGGACGGCCCCGCGCGCGCGAAATGCCCGGGCAAGCTCGTCCGTGTGCCAGCCCTGGCGAGCGCTCAGGATGACGACCCGCGGCCCGGCGTGGCCGCCCCGGCCCGCCGCGACGCTGGCCGTGAGCCGGGCCCCGGCGACGGGCGCGACCGGTGGCGGCACGGAGACGACGGGGTGCCTGGCGACCGTGGCGGGCGACCGCTACGGCCGGTTGGTGAGCTCGCCGATCAGCGCCACGAAGCCGCCGGTCGCGAAGTTCCCGAGATCGCCGCCGACTTTCTTGAATCCCTCCGACGCCAGCCCTCTGCGGAGGGCGTCCATCGACTCGAAGGTCAGCTCGGCTTTCCGGTAGAACGACGGCGCCGACCCGTCGACGGCGCTCGCGAACTTCACGAATTCTGCCTTCGTGTGCCCGATCGAGCGGGCGTTGGCATCGAGCAGCGGGAGGTGCGTCGCCGCATAGTACCGCTCGAACGCGCCGGGATCCTTCGGCGCATTGTACAACACGACGAGATGGGCGGGCATGGCGAGGCCGGGAAGAGGGTGAAGGTCGAGCGGCCGGGGGCCGCGACAGCGACGAAGTTACCCGGCGAAGGAGCGGCTCAACACCTCCGGGTTCAACCGGCCGGCGTGAACGGTCCGGCCGCTCCGCACGCTGGTGAGCCAGACTTCAGCGGGACTGAACAGCATCGGGTCGATCTTGTAGAAGTCGTTGCCGTATCGCCTGAAGGTCTCGGAGAACGGCGCGCCATAATCGTGCGAGGCGTCGGCCGGAACGCGCGACACGAGCGCGGCGAGCTCGGCGTCGTCGGCGTCGACGACGAATCGCGCCTGAGCGCCGTACAGGACGCAGTCGTTCGTCCGACCGATGCCGTGCAGGTCGGTCGCGGGCACGGGAGGAACGGGCGCGGTGCCGACCCCGCTCACGACGCGAGTGATGTCGAAGCCGAGCGCGTCCATCTTGTGGAGCCCGGTCTCGAGCACGCGGGCCACGATCTGCACACACCCGGCGATGCTCGCCGTCGGAGCGACGATCAGCGTCAGCGCCGACGGGGCCAGTCGAGCGCGCTCGGCGACCCACGCCGCGACGGCGTCGGTCGGCTGGGCGCGCGTCTCGAGCACCAGCACGCCGCGTGTCGCCTGCTCGGCGTAGCCCAGCTTCCCGAAGAGCTCGCGCTCCACTCGCGCGTGGGCCCGGAGCGGCCCCGAGCCCATCCCGAAGTAGTCGCCCACCTTGATCGCCCACCCGGCGTACTGCGACGCCATGCAGCTCACCGCCGGGTGGTCCGTCCACACCTGAACGCCCGGCATCGGGTTGCCCCCGATCGTCACGGGCTCGTAGGCCACATGCCCGAGTCCGCCCATGCAGATCCGGGCGAGCGCCAGCCCGGCGCCGTAGCCGCCCGGGACGTCGATCCCCGCGTCGATCAGCCGCGCGCCGCCCGGCATCGTGCGCACCGCCACCCGCAGCTCGGAGGCCTGGGCGGCCATCTCGTCGGCGATCGCCCAGGCACGGTCGTTGAGGGCGAATGCGGCGGCGTCGGCCGCGCGCGCGCCCGGCACACCGCCTTCTCGCGGGGGCGGGATCGTCGGGGTCATCGGCTCACACGCGCCTCATGCATCGCCCGGGCCATCCAGGGTCAGGATCTCGCCGCGGCCAAGCTCGGACATGTCTCCACAGTAACGGAGATATCGGCCGGCGATCGCATGCTCCGGCACGGCGATCCCCCGTGTCCGCAGGTGGCGGTAGAGGAGGCGCAGATAGGCCGGGCGGTACGTGCAGGCGAACCGGTACGTCGGCGGGATCCGCGCACCACCGATCGCGATCACCGACCCGCGCTTGCTCCATTCGCCGACCGTGCCGCCGGCGCGTCCCACGACGACCACTGTCCCGGCCAGCATCCCCTGCCCGCAGCCGTCCTCCACGTCGCCGCCGACGACGATCAGCCCCCGCCGAACGCCCAGCGCCACCTCGCGTCCCGCCCGTCCGCGGACGAAGATCTCGCCGCCCATCATCCCGCGCGACGCGCCGGGCAGGGGGCCGCCGAGGCGGTCACCGACATCGCCGGCCACGGTGAGCTGTCCGCCGAGCATCGTCCGACCGGCGTCGTGACCGGCCGAGCCCTCGACGGCGATCGACCCTCCGGCCATCCCGCGCCCGACCTCATCGCCGACGCTCCCCTCGACGATCAGCGTGCCGCCGCGCATGCCCGCCCCCAGTGCGTCGACCGCCCGCAGGTCCCCGCGCAGGCGCACCACGTCCGACCGCTCACCCTCGATGGTGAACAACGCGCCCAGCGGGAGCGTGCGGCGCGCGGCGATGGTGGCCCCGGCATCCGTGCCCGTCGTGCCCCGTGCGATCCAGACCGGGAGCGCGGCGAGCTCGGCGCCCGACATGGTCGCCATCCGATCGGGCGCGATCACGTCGGCGGCGACCCGCCCGTACGGCCGGAGGTCGGCCGTCAGCGTCAGCGTGATCGGCGCCATGCGCGGCCCATCATGGCGTGAGCTCGCCGGCCATGATGCGCCTCAGGTGGAAGTGGTGCGGGCCGAGCTTGCCGCCGTAGTTGCCGGCCGTGATCGTGTGCACGCCCGGCAGCATGGCGGCGGCGATCCCGGCCCGCATCGCCCCCGCGATCGCGGGGAAGTCGAGGCCGTCGAGCACGATCTCGTACACGCTGTTGACGCCGTCCGGGAGCGCCGTGCCGGTGATCGGGCGCAGCGTGGGCGCGAACGGGTCGTTGGTCGTGGCGACCATGTTCGCGTAGCGCCTCGACCCGACCTTGCTGCCGCTCCGCACGATGCCACCGGGGAACGGCAGGATCACTCCTTCCGTCCGCTCGCCGATCGCCCCGACCGCGGCCTCGGCGGCGTCGAGCGCGGCGTCGGCCGACTCGGCCAGCAGCAGGAAATTGCCGCCACCGATCCCCCGCACGCGGCCGAAATCCTCCTGCACGAGGAACTCCCCCTCCATGACCGGAATGCGCCAGTATCGCCGCCCGGCGATCACCTTGCTCGCCTGGAACCCGTCGCCGAAGATGCGCAATGCGCGCCCGACCGGCATCCGATCCGGTGCGTCCGGCAGCCCGTCGAAGCACGCCGTGGTGGGGCAGGTGAGCACGGTCTGCCCGATCCGCTCGATGAGCCGCTGCTGGAGGCTGGCGGAGTCGGTCGCGAACAGGAGCACGCTGACGCCCGGGCGGCCATCGGGCGTCCCCTCGGCCGGCAGCTCCCGCTCGATCGCCGCCTCGCACTTGCACCCGATCACCGAGGTGGCAAACCCCGTCATCGTCGTGCCCGCCTGGCGCGCCCAGCGCATCGTCGCCGCGGTGATGACGATGCGCGCGCCGCGCATCGGGAACCCCTCGGCGAAGGTGTCATCGATCCGGACCGCCGGCCCGCCCGCCGCTGTCCGACTCATGCGCCGTAGTTCTCGAGTGAGACGCTGAAGTAGCGGTCCGCGAACTCGCGCACCGTCCGCTCGATCGCCCGATCGTAGGTCGGCCGTACATGATGGCGGGCGCCGGCCGGCGCGCGGCGGAGCTGACCTTCCTCGACCACCAGCGTCCCACCCTTGATCACGTGGCGAGGTGTCTCGAACATGCGCGCCCGGTCGGCGTCCGGCGCGTAGAGCGTGATGTCCGCGTCGGCGCCGACGCCGAGGTGGCCCTTGGTGGTGAGCCCGAGCAGCCGCGCCGGGCCGGCGCGGGTCACGATGGCGATCTCGTTCAGCGAGTACTCGCGAGCGATGCCGTCGGCGAGCGCACTGCCGGCGAGCAGTTTCTGGTTGACCGTCGCGAGCTGCGCGTCGCGATAGGATCGGTCCATGAGGAGCCGGATCAACTGCGGGTAGCTGAGGAAGCTGGCGCCGTTGGGATGGTCGGTCGAGAGGACGAGGCGCCAGGGGTCGGGGGAGAGGAGGAAGAGCTCGAGGCCGATCGCCCACTGGAGCGCGCTCACGGCCGCCCGGTCGCGGTAGGTGTACGGGACGACCCCGCACCCCGTCTCGACCTCGACGTCGACGTTCACCCACTTCCGGCCGCTGCTCGCGTGCAGGAGGTACTCCACGGCGCCGTCGGCGGTGACCGTGCAGGCGTTGCCGAACAGGACCTGCCCCACGTCCCCGCTCGCCTCGGGATGGGTGGCCAGATAGTCGGTGATCTGCCGGGCGCCCGACGACCATTTCCCCGCCGCGCCACCGTAGGCGTGGAACTGGAGGTGCGTGAAATGGGCGCGCCGTCCCTCGAGCGCGCGCATCGTGTCGAGCGTGAGGGCGACGTTGCCGGGCAGGCCGAGGTTGTTGCAGTGGATGTGGACCGGGTGCGGCAGGCCGAGCGCCGTGGCCGCATCGGCGAGCGTCTCCACGATCGCGCGGGGCGTCACCCGCGGATCGCCGACCGGGTCGTCGAGCGAGCCGACCGCCCGCACGTTGCGCTTCCACAGCTCGATCCCGCCGGGGTTCACGACCTTGATCGCGTAGCCGCGGGTGACGCCGAGCAGCCAGGCGACGTACTCGCGGGCCCGCTCGCGCTCGCCGGCCGCGATCTGCCGGTGCAGGAGCGCGTCGTTGCCCATGAGGATGTAGCAGCCGCCGTCGACGATCGGCGTGTCGTCGAACTGGGCGTGGGCCTCGCGGGCGCTCACGGGCGCGACGGCGGCGTCGAAGACGGTCGTGTAGCCGAGTCCCGCGTAGCGATAGCCCGTGGTGAACGTGCTCGGCACCACTCCGCCGCTGCCCGACCGGGGGATCAGGACCTCGCCGTTGTCGTCGTGCGCAAGGACCGGCGCGGCGATCGGCGCTCCCGCGTGGTCCTCGGGGAGGAGCCGCCGCGCCTGGTTGATGCTCGACGACGCGACGTGGGCGTGGATGTCGATCCCGCCCGGCATCACCACCAGTCCGCGCGCGTCGAGCCGTGGCGCGTCCGGGGGAAGCGTGGCGACGATCCGACCGTTCTCGATGCAGATGTCGCCGACGGTGCCGTCGATCCCGTTCGCTGGATCGTGCACCATGCCGCCGGTGATCCGGAGCCGAGTCACGCGACCTCAGGCCGGCGCGCCGCTCGCCCGGCGACGAGTCGCGCCGCGAGCGTCCGGAGTGTGGCGGCCGTGTCGCACAGGGAAGGCACGCGCAACGCGGGCCGAAGGGGCAGCGGGATGTCGTCCATCCGGGTCGCCGTGCCGGCCTCGTGGATCCCCGCGATCCCGGTGTCGATCGCGACGTCGGTCTCGTAGGGGCTCTCGGACGCGCGGGGCCCGATCGCGATGCGGTGTCCTGCCGCTCCCAATCGCGCCCGCACCTCGTCGGGGAGCGCGAGCGGCGAGCCGACGACGAGTACCGTGTCGATCTCACCTCGCGCGAGCTGCGCCGCCGCACCGTCCTCGGGCCGATAGCGCGGGGCGCCGCGCAGGAAATCGACCGCCATCGGGTACCCGGTCTGCCAGGTCATGACGGCGTCGGCGCCGGAGCGGTTGCCGCCGGCGCGGAGCGTGACGAGCACGCAGCGGGTCGGCCCGTTCAGCGCTTCGACGAGCCGCAGCATGGCCTCGGCCCGGCGCGGGTCGCGCCCGGCGACCGGCTCCCCGTCGACGACGATGGCGAGGTAGCGGACCCCCCGGAGCCCGTCGGCGAGTGCCCTCGTCCGCTCGGCGAGGGAGTCGCTGCCGCCGCCCGCTCCGCGGCCGATCACGGCGGCCCGCGTCAGCTCGATCGCGGTGACCTCTTCATCCGTCGTGAACGCGACCCGGTGGTCGGCGTCCGCCGGCGCGCGGTCGGTGCCGACGTCGATCGCCATCACGACGCGGCCTCGTCGGCCCGCGGGGATGTACAGCCCGACCGGGTCGGGTGCGTACCGGCTCGCGAAGCGCGGATAGCGGATGGCCGGGTCCACGCCCCAGAAGACGACGCCGTCGGCGCGGTTTCGCACTTCGCCGAGCGTTGCCGAGGCCCGCCCCCGACGCTGGGCCGCGAGCACACCGGTCCCAGCGGTGCCCGAGGTCACGCTGTCGAGCATGGCGCCCAGCACGTCGGCGACAGCGATCGCCGTCCGCTGCGCCTCGCACGAGATGTCGGCGCTGAGGTAGACGAGGGGGCGCGCCGCATCGCGCAGCAACGTCGCGGCGGCGTCGAGCGCACTTGCGAGCGGGACGTCACGCGCGCCCTCCGTGCGGACGCGGGCCGGCACCGCCCCCGTCCCGAACCAGAGTCGTCCCAGGGAGCAGGCCCGCTCCGGCTCGACGATCCGGTCCTCGCGGACCACGACCGTGATGTCGTCGCAGGCGCAGCCGCAGCCGAGGCAGGTGGCGTGCTCGACGACATGATCGGTCATGGACACTGCCTCGTCAGGCACTGTTGCGCTCGATGCACGGCGATCGGGCGAAATCTATTCCAGCTCGGCGTAAATGCGGCCGGCGCGTGCGAACAGCGCGTCGTAGCACGCGGCCATCGTCGCCTCCTCGGCGAAGACCGTGCAGATGGGGGCGCCGCGCGGGATCGTGGTCCCAGGCGCCGGGATATCCCGCACGTCGGGGTCCGCGAGCCACTGGTCGGTATCGCCCACGAGCACGGCACGCCGAGCGAAGACGATCGCCTTCCCGACGGCCGCCTCCGCGGGTGCGACGCGGTGCAGGGCATCGAGCCGGCCGGTGCACGCGGCCGCGTGGGCCGCGAACATCGATACGCCGGCCTGCCGCTCGACGAGCTCCATCGCGGCCGTGAAGCGCGGATTGACTTCGATCGGCACCGGGCGGGCGCCGCGGCGGCGGGCGATCACGTCGACGCCGTTGGCGCCGACGAGGCCGAACGCCCGCGTAGCGGCGCTGGTGAGTGCCGGCGCCATCTCCGCCAGGCGGGAGCGGCTGCCCCAGTCCGGATCGGACGCCGGTGCGAGGATGTTGCCGCAGTAGCGGAAGGGCGCGGCGCCGAGCCCGGGCTCGCCGACGAGCAGCCGCGTGAGAGCGACCGTGACGGCCGACCGCCCGTCGGCGATGAAGAGGATCGAGCCCGGGCTCCCGTCGATCCGCTCCTGGAGCACGAACCGCCTCGAGACCGGCCGGCCGGCGACCCACGGACGGATCCCGTGGCCGCCACCGGAGGCCCGCGGCTTCTCGAGCCACCGCCGGCGCCGGTCCGGTGAGGCGGTGCCCGGCGCCCGCGCCCGCACGCGCGGCGCCGGGAGCCCGGCGGCCGCCCACGTGTCCGCGACCCGGGCGGGATCGCGCGCGAGACGGAGCGTGCGTGCGTCGTTTCCCCAGAGCGGACGGCCGCAGGCCATCGCGGCGACCAGCTCGGGATGGTTCTCGAAGCTCGAGACATAGCAGACAGGGACTCGACCGATCGCCGCCGTCGCCTCGGCTACCGTGCGTGCGACTGCATCGGCGCTGTACGGTATGACGCAGCGGGCGTCGGCGATCGCCGTGAGGTCCCGATCCCCGAATGCATCGACCGCGAGCACGCGGTACCCGGCACGGGCCGCCGACTCGCTCATCGCGCGCACGCTGACGCCGGCGATCACGACCGCCGGCCGGCGGTCGCCCGCTGCCGGGTACTCTGCAATGGCGTTGGTGCCCGGTGCCGGTCCGCCCCGCGCGGGCGTCACAATCCCAGTCGCTCGCGCGCCCGGGCCGGGCTGATGACGTGCAGGTGGTCGAGCGCGGTGCCGGTGGCCGCGCGGAGGGCGAGACTGTCGACGAGGTCCCGATGTGCCCCGCCCGCGAGTCCGTCGGCGATGAGCGCGGCGCCCTGCGCGGCGTGCTTGGCGTGATGGGCAAAGCCCTCGAGCCGACAGACCGGCGCGATCTGCGCCAGTCGAGACGTGACGGCGGCGACGATCGCGGCCGACCGCGCGAGGCGGCCGGAGAGGACGATCTCGAATGGTGGTGCGATCATCGACCCCAACCCCGCGACCGTCTGCTGGACGCCGTCGAGGTACGCGTCGCGGGCGAGGATCGCGCGGGCCGTCGACGGTGCGGCGAGCGCCGCCTCGCCATCGTCGGGCGCGACATCCGCGATCGTGGCGACCCCGCCCGTGAACAGCAGGGGCTTGGTGACCCGGCCGGCGAGGAACGCGACCTCACCGTCGAGCGCGCCGGCGGCGCGAAGACCGATCGGCCCCGACGACCCGCCGGCACCGTTGACGATCCGGCCGCCGTCGACCGCGAGCACGGCGGTGAAGGCGCCGCCCAGCTCGACCAGGAGGAACGACGTCTCGTGCAGCCGGATGCCCCGGCGGGCCGCCTGTTCCCGCAGGGCCAGCGCCGCGGCGCACACCTTGTCGGCGGTTCCGAGATCGACGCGGTTCACCTTGCGATGCGGCGGGACGGTGGGGAGATGGATCGCGCCGGGCGTGAACACGACCGGGAGCGCCGAGGCGGCGAGCGCGCGGAGCAACGCGCCGAGGCCGCCGATTCCTCCGTCCTCACCCGGTGCAGCGAGCAGCGCGAGCCGGATCGCGTCATCGGTGAGGTCGGCGTCGCGCGCGAGGGGGAGCCCGTACCCCGATGGCCCGGCGACGAGGTCGAGCGGCCCGTGCGCCGCGAGTGAGGCGACGAAGCCCGCGGGGTCCGCGAGCGCCTCCCCCGTCGCGACCGACGCGTCGAGAAACACCGCGCCATCGTCGATCCCGCACATGTCGATCGAGACCGTCCCGGGATCGATCCCGATCACTCGCATGCCTGAAGCTAGCGACGCCCTCCGCGGTCGACCCATCCCACACCCAGGCCGCTCGTGCCAGGTCGCCCAGGGACACCACGGACATCCCGTGAATGACCCTGTGCTCGAAGAACGCCGCCTGCCCGTAGTACGGCGTCATGAGGTGCAGCGTCGCTGCGCTCCGGTCCGACGGCGCGACGGCCTGCGCGTGCAGGCGCACCCCTCTCGTTCCACGTACACGCCGCGCCCTACGACCCGCACGTTCCGGCGAGGTCGAGGTAATGCACGGCCTCCCGCCGGAGCCACAGGCGCGCCGCCGGCCCAGGTACGGCGCGATGATGACGGGAAT
The DNA here is from genome assembly GCA_021324635.1 of Gemmatimonadota bacterium. Taxonomy (GTDB): domain Bacteria; phylum Gemmatimonadota; class Gemmatimonadetes; order Gemmatimonadales; family Gemmatimonadaceae; genus Palsa-1248. Next base: position 23,563 of record JAJPIS010000068.1, on the reverse strand, counting down.
CGCGGCGCCCGCGCCGGAATTCGCCGTCCGAAGAGCGCGGCGGAGTCCCTCGGGGGCGACGGCACCTCACCGACCGACACCGTGCGCACGGGCCGGAACGACCAAAAAACAAATGCCGCGCCAGCGACGGCTCATTGCGCGAGCTGCTCGGCGAGGACGTGGATGGACTCGGCGTCGAGGACGGCGTCGTTGCTCTCGAAGAGGCGGGCGATCGCCGCCCTGTGGATCTTCATCTTGAGCTTGCCGACGCCGAGCGCGCCGACGCAGGTCACGCGGCCCCGCACCACGCCGTCCTCGCTCGGGTCGATGCCCTCGATCCCGAACGGCGGGACGGCGTTGAGGTCGACGGCGACCGTGAGCCCGGGATCCGCCGTCCACGCGGCGCGAGGGACGATCTGCACGCCGGCCGGCCCGCAATTGACGAGGACCCGCGCCCCCTCGAGGCAGACCGCCGCCTGACCCGCATCCGTCAGGCAGTCGGCGCGCACCGTGCCGCCTAACCGTTTGACGATCGCCTCGCGGGCCCGCTCGCCGTCCTCGCGCCGGCGCGAGGTGATGAGGACATCCGCGCCCGCCCTGGCGAGCAGGCCCGCCACCCGCTGGCCGACAGGGCCGGTCCCGGCGGTGACGACGGCCCGCACTCCGCGCACCGGTCCACCCAGCGCCTGCGCCACCTTCATGACCGCCGCCACCGCCGTCGTGTTCGACCCGTTGGAGTCGAGCATGAGCGAGACGCGGAGCGGCCCGAAGAACGCCGCCTGCGCGGCACCGAGGATCGCCTCACCGGCCGCCATGTCGGTCCCGCCGATGAACACGGCCGTGTTCTTCAGGTCCTTGGGCGCGCGCGTGAAGATGCAGCCGTGCACGAGATCGCGGACATCGGCGGGCGTGATCCCGCCCCGCGCCATGACGACGTCGGCGCCGGCGTCGTGCGCGACGACCTGATCGAAGGTGCTCGCCTGCCGGGAGGAGTCGAGCTGGAGGAGGAGGCGCTTCATCGTGACGAGGGGTGAGGGAAAGCCCTGCCGTCTCCGACCCAAAGCACGAGGGGCGAGCCGTCGTGCGCTCGCCCCTGGCAGTCGAACGGGCGCTGCCGCTCCGTGCGCCGGCTCGAGTCTACTTCGTGTCCGCGCCGCCGGCGAACGGGTGGTGCGCCGTCTTCGCGCCCTGAATCACCTGGTCGACCGTCGGCTGGTGCTTGAGCGCACGCTCGATCGACTCCCGCGTCGCGCGGTAGTTGTAGTCGAAGATCTTCTTGTCGTCCTTGGCGTCCCAGTGGATGAAGACCCCGACCGTGATGCAATAGTCCTCGACCTTGTCGCGCGGGATGACGCCGCTCGCCACCGAGTCCACGACCGCGCGTGCGACGGCGGCCTGCGCCGGCCCGAACATCTGCACCGCCTGCTTGGCGCCCTTGATCGTGACCTTGTTGTAGAGGATCGTGTCGGGCTTCGCCGGCAGGTTGGGCGTGACGACCGCGAGCAGCGTCGTGAACCCATCCTTGTTGTTCGTCAGCGCGTTCGCGAACGCCGCACCCGCGTGGCCATTCTTGGCGCCGATGATGAGGTCGATGTGGGCCACTTCGTTGCCGTCGCCGACCAGCGACTCACCGAGGAAGAAGTCCGCTGCCATGGGTCCTACCTCCATCTTGTAGGGGGACTGCGGTCGAGGCTGGTGCGGCGCAGAGCACCGACCTCGTTGGCTGAGCGGCCCCTGCGGGGTGCGGACGCCACACCCTGGAGGGCGATCCCGCCAGGGACGTCAGAGCGGGTAGCTCACCGGGCCGTTGAGGATGGCCGCACCCATCATGGGTGTCAAGACCCCGCGCCCGAGCGCCGAGCGGCGATGCGCTCGATGGCGCGCGAAGAACGCCGACGCTGGAACCGGTCAGCGTCGTCCGGGTCGTCGTTAACTTACGGCCATGCGATCGCCGACCCCTGAACCGGCGGCAGCCGGCGCCGGCAGCGCGGGCCGCACCGCGCGCGCCGGTCGCCAGACGACGGACCAGCCGGCAGGCGAGCCCACCCGGCCCGGCGGCAGTACGCCAGGCATCCCGCTCGAGACCTTTCGGCTGGCGAACGGCCTGTTCGTGACGGTGTCCGAGGACCATACGGCGCCGATCGTCGCCGTCAACCTCTGGTACCATGTCGGGTCGGCCAACGAGCGCGCCGGCCGAACCGGATTCGCGCACCTCTTCGAGCACATGCTCTTCCAGGGATCTGCGCACGTCGGGTCGAACGAGCACTTCGAGCTGATCCAGCGCGCCGGCGGCACGCTCAACGGCTCGACGTGGCTCGACCGCACGAACTACTTCGAGACCGTTCCGTCGAACCAGTTGGCGCTGGCGCTCTGGCTCGAGGCCGACCGGATGGGACATCTACTGCCGGCGATGACCCAGCAGAAGCTCGACACCCAGCGCGATGTGGTGAAGAACGAGCGCCGCTGGTCGGTCGACAATCAGCCGTACGGGACGTGGTGGGAGAAGCTGCCCGCGCTCACCTTCCCGCCCGAGCACCCGTTCCACCACTCGCTGATCGGATCGATGGCCGATCTCGATGCGGCGAGCCTCGGTGACGTGAGCGGCTTCTTCTCGACGTACTACACGCCCGACAACGCCGTGCTGTCGATCGCCGGCGACGTCGATCCGGCCGAGGCGCGCCGGCTGGTCGACCAGTTCTTCGGTCCAATTCCGCGCGGGGCCGGACGGCCGCCGCTGCCGGCGATGGACGTGGCGCCACGGTTCGGCACGCCACGGCGCGAGGTGGTCGCCGACGATGTCCGACTGCCCCGCCTCTATCTCGCGTTCCGGATCCCGACGTTCGGCACGGAGGAGGGGTACGTCGCGAGCGTCGCCGGCGCGATCCTCGGCATGAAGCGCGGAAGCCGGCTGCACCGGGCGCTCGTGCGCGAGCGGCAGATCGCGGCCGAGGCGACCGCGTTCACCTTCGACTTGACGAAGGGGAGCGACCTGCTGATCGCCGACGTGACGGCGCGCCCGGGGATCGGCGCCGACCGGCTCGAGGCGGAAGTCGCGCTCGAGGTCGACCGCATGCAGCGCGAGGGCGTCACGGACGCCGAAGTGGCGCGCGCCGTCTCGCTCATCGAGACTGACTATACGACCGCGCTCCAATCGGCGGCCGAGCGGGCGGACAAGTTGTCGTTGTTCGCCACGTACTTCGGCGATCCTGGGCTGATCAACGTTCAGGTCGAGCGCTACCGCGCGGTCACGGCGGCCCGCGTGAGCGCGTTCGCGCGCGAGCGGCTTGGCGGCGACAATCGGGCGACGCTGCTCTACCTCCCCAAGGATCCCGTCGCCGACGCCGAGGAGCTCGCGGGCGCCGCGGCGGCCGGCGCGTGAGCCGCCCGGGCCGGGTGCACGCCGCCGACGCAGACCCGGACGCCGCGGGCACCGCCGCGGGTGGCGGGCTCGCCACCGCGCCCCCTCGGCCGCGGCCGGGCGAACCGCGGCCGTACGCCTTTCCGCGCTTCGAGCAGCGGGTCCTCGCCAACGGGGTGCGGCTGCTCGTGGCGCCGGTTCCCAAGCTGCCCGTCGTCACCCTGCTGGCCATCATCGACGCCGGCGCCACGACCGACCCGCCGGGGGCGGACGGGCTCGCGCAGCTCACCGCGCGGACGCTCCGTGAAGGGGCGGGCGGACGCGACGGGGCGGCGCTGGCGGAGTACGCCGAGCGGTTGGGCACCGGGATCGACGCGAGCGCCGACTGGGACAGCGCGTCCGTCCGGATGACGGTGCTGTCCTCGCGCACCGCGGATGCGATGGGGTTGATGGGGGAGGTCCTGATGGCGCCCGCGTTGCCCGAGCGCGAAGTCGAGCGGTTGCGGGCGGAGCGGCTGGCGGAGCTGCTCCAGCTTCGTGCCGAGCCCCGCGGGCTCGCCGACGAGATGCTGGACCGCGTCGTGTATCAGGAGACGGCGCGCTACGCCCGCCCGGCCGGCGGGACCGAGCCGTCGGTGCGGCGCCTGACGCGCGACATGGTCGCCGCGTTCTACGGTGAGCGCTACCATCCGGCGGCCGTGACCCTCATCGTGGCCGGCGACGTGCGCCCGGCCGACGTCGAGCGGATGGCGGCGACGACCGTCGGCGCCTGGCGCGGCGGCGCGGCGCCGGCGCCCGCCACCCCCGACGCCGGGACGCAGCTCGGCCGCGCCGTGCACATCGTCGCCAAGGCGGACGCGCCGCAGGCCGAGCTTCGACTCGGGCACGTCGGCCTCCCGCGGGCACACCCCGACTACTTCCCCGTGGTCGTGATGAACGCCGTGCTGGGCGGGCTCTTCTCCTCCCGCATCAACCTCAACCTGCGCGAGGCGCACGGCTACACGTACGGCGCGCACTCGGGATTCGAGTGGCGGCGCTGGGCAGGCCCGTTCACCATCGATGCGGCAGTCACCCGAGAGGTCACGGACGCGGCCGTGCGCGAGGTGCTTCACGAGATCGACCGGATCCGAACCGACGACGTCGCGGAGAGCGAGCGGTCGCTCGCGACCAGCTATCTCGACGGCGTCTTCCCGATCCGCTACGAGAAGACGTCGGCGATCGCATCGGCCCTCGCGAATCTCGTGACGTACGGCCTGCCACCGGACTACTACGATGGATACCGGGCCCATGTCCGCGCCGTGACGGTCGGCGACATTCGCGCCGCGGCGCGTGCCCACGTCGATCCGGACCGGCTCCAGATGGTCGTCGTCGGGGACCCCGCGGTCGTCCGCGCGCCCCTCGAGCGGCTGAACTTCGGACCTGTCACCGTCTACGACGATCGGGGAGAGCCGGTGGGGTGAGCAACGCACGCATCGGCACACAGCGGATCTCCACGGGACGCATCTTCAATCTCGACGTCGACCAGGTTCGCTTCCCCGACGGCTCGGTCGGGGAGATGGAGATCGTGCGGCATCCCGGCGCGAGCGCGGTCCTCCCGTTCCTCACCGACCCGGCGGGTGACGACCCGCAGGTCCTGCTGCTCAAGCAGTATCGGTACGCGGTCGACGGGTACCTGTACGAGGTGCCGGCAGGACGGCTCGAGCCCGGCGAGGCGCCGGTCGATTGCGCGCGCCGGGAGCTCCAGGAGGAGACCGGCTGCCGCGCCGAGCACTTCGCGCTGCTGACCAGCATCCACACGACGCCGGGCTTCACCGACGAGCTGATTCACCTCTTCATGGCGACCGGGCTGACGCGGGGCGCGAGCAACCGCGAGGCGGACGAGTTCCTCGAGGTCGAGACGCTTCCCCTGTCCCGCGTGCTCGCCATGATCGAGCGCGGCGAGATCACGGACGCGAAGACGATCGTCACGGTCCTGTACGCGGCGGGGTACCGGGCGGGACGCTGATCGGCCGCGCGTGCGTGCTCGCGCCAGTCGCGAGGGTGGTCGGATCGCGGGGTGCGGACCTCATTCCGGTGCGGACAGACGCATGCGCATCCTGTTGATCGGGAGCCATCGGACGGAGCGGATCGAGCGCGGCGTGGAGCGTGCGTTCCGCCGCGCGGGGCACCGGACGCTGCTGGTCGATGATCGGCGGCTCCGCCGGACGGTCGGGCTCCGGCTCACCCAGCGGTGGGTGCTGGCGGCGGCTCGGCGCTTCCGGCCGGATTTCATCTTCTTCAGCAAAGCGCTGGGGCTGACGCTCGAGACGGCCGCGGCGCTCGCGCGCGATGTGCCGAGTGCGCTCTGGTACCAGGATCCCCAATGGCACCGGGACGCGCACCTGCCGGAGATCGCGCACACGGTCGCCATCGGTCGCCATGTGGGTACGTTCTTCGTGACCGGCTTCGAGCGGGAGTGGGCGGCGTTGGATCTCAACGCCAAGTTGCTCCCCTCGGCCGCCGACCTCGCCATCCGCCCCGTCGCGCCGACAGCGGCGTACGCGAGCGACGTGTCGTTCATCGGGACCGGCCCCGGGGTCCGGCACGCCGGGACGGGCTTCGCCCCGGAGCGCGCCGAGTTCCTCGCCACCGTGGCGGGTCGGCTCGGGCCGTCGGTCCGGGTGCGCGTCTGGGGTGGCGGGTGGGACTCGTACCGGGAGCGGGTGGAGTGGGGCGGCCGGCCGGTGTTCGGCCGCGACCTCTCCCGCGTGTGCTCCTCGAGCGCGATCGTGCTCGGCATCAATCCGGCCCGAGCCGCCGGCGCGACCTACTACACGTCGGACCGCATCTGGATGATGATCCTGGGGGGCGCCTTCTACCTCGGCCGGCGGAGCCCCGGACTCGACCACCTGCTCATCGACGGCACGCACTGCGCCTGGTACGATGACGTCGACGGATGCGTCGCGGCGATCCGCCACTATCTGGCGCACCCGGCCGACCGGGCCCGGATCCGCACCGCCGGCGAGCAGCTCGTCCGCGCTCACCACACGTTCGACAGTCGGGTGGAGTACCTCCTCTCCGGCCGCGAATGGACGCCCTAGAACGGGGGTCGGTCGCCACGGAGCAGGCGGTCGTACACGGCCGCCGTGCGCGCGGCGGTGTCGGTGATGGAGAAGTCGGCGGCGCGGCGGCGGGCGGCCGGGGCGAGGGCGGCCCGGCGGGCGGGATCGGTCAGCAGGGCGGCGACCATCGCGCCGAGCGATCGAGCATCGCCCGGTGCGACCAGGTGGCCGGACACACCGTCCTCGATGATCTCGGGGATGCCACCGGCCCGCGTGGCGACCACCGGCTTGCCGAGCGCGAGCGCGTCGAGCAGCACGGTGCCGAGCCCCTCCTCGCGCGAGCTGAGCGTCACCACATCGGCCGCCGCGAGCAGCGCGTCGGCGTCCTGTCGATAGCCGAGGACGTGCACCGTGCCGGCGAGTCCGCACTGCGCCACCGCGTCGCGGACCGCGTCGGTGAGCGGGCCGTCGCCAACGAGAACGGCGTGAAGGTCGGGGACCCGCTCGCGCGCGGCCGCCATGGCGCGCACGAACGTCAGAGGATCCTTGTGCGGCACGAGCTGCGCGACCTGCACGACGAGCGGTGACCCCGGCATGGCGCCCACTGCCGCGAGCGTCTCGCGGGACGCCGGCGCAATGCGACGCGACAGGTCGATCCCGCTCGGGATGATCTCGATCCGGTCGCGTGGGATCCCGCTCGCGACGAGCGCGTCGGCGACCGCCCGCGAGATCGCGATCAGCGCGCCCGCCCGGCGATACTTCCAGCGCGTCCCCCAGTTGTCGCGGAGCCGAAAGTCCACGCGGCGCGTCACGACCATGCGGGCGCTCGTGCCCCGTGTCGCGAGCGCCGCGAGGGCGACCGCATGGGCCGTGTGGGCATGCACGATCCGCACGCGGTCGCGCGCGATCGCGCGGCGGAGCCGCCAGGCGGCGACCGGGTCGAGCTCGGCCACCGGGGCGAGTGGCACGAGGGGCAGTCCGGCGGCGATCGCGTGGAGGGCGAGCGGCTCGCCGGGCCGCGCGGCCACGAGCGACCGGTAGCGGGACGGATCGAGCGACCGGGCGAGCCAGAGCGCCTGGCGCTCGCCGCCGCGCCACCCGCGCTCCGTGTCGAGGTGGAGAATCGCCGGAGGCGCCGGCTCGGTCATAGAAGCGCGCTCAGTCGCGCCGCGAATCGGCGGGCCGCCGCGTCGATCGTGAGGTGGGTGAAATGCGCGGTCGGCGGTGGCCCGGTGCCGGCGGCCTGCTCGATCGCGCGAACGAGTGCGTCGTCGTCGTCGAGCGGAAAGAAGCAGGCGGCGGCGCCGAGGAACTCGCGGTGGGCGGGAATATCCGACGCGACCACGGGAGTCCCCGAGATGGCGCCCTCGATGCCGGTGAGCCCCAGTCCCTCGAACCGACTGGGACAGACCACGACCGAGGCGCTCTGGTAGGCGGCGACGAGCTCGTCGCCCGGCAGTCCGCTCCGGATACGGCACGGCACACCCAGATGCCGCGCCAGCGACTCGAGCTCCGGCTGCATCGGGCCCCGGCCGACGAGCTCGACGCGCGCGCCGAGCCGGGCGGCCGCCCGGATGACGGCCAGGTGATTCTTGGGGGCGGTCAGGCGCGAGACTGAGAGCAGGACGAGCGGCGCATCGGGTGTCTCGCGCCGCTGACCCGACGACGACCGGCGGTGTGCGAGATCGGGGGTGAACAGTCGCGAGTCGTAGCAGTACGGGACCGGCTCGGCGGCGAGCCCGAACGCGCTGCCGACCCCCTGGGCCGAGGCGCGGCTCGGCGTCCACACCGCCAGGGCATGGGCGGCGACGTAGCGGAGCCGGCTGTAGTAGCCCCGTCGAGTGCGGTAGCGGGTGGCGAGGCGGGGGAGCGTCAGGAGCCGGCGCCCGACCGACACCACATGGTCGGGGCGGCCGCCGCCGAGTCGGAAGGGCGGGAGGTCCCAGACGTAGGACACGAACGCCGTGCCGTGGCGACGCGAGTAGCGCCAGACCGCCGGCGCGAGGTCGTGGTTCATGCACACCGCGATTCCGGCCGGCGCGTCGCCGCTCGTGTCGACCGTCAAGCCCAGCCGGGCGAGATCCGGCAGGACCAGTTGCTCGTATTGATTGAAGGCGAACCAGCGGATGTCAGCCACGCCCATCCCGGAGTGGCGGACTGGTCCGTGGCGGCCGGGCGGTCGAGGCCGGGGTCAACCGTCGCGGCAGGCGGAGTGTCAGATCCAGGGTGGAATACACGTCAATCGTCCGTGCGACTCCGATCGAGGGAGATGGAAACCGAGCGGCCGATCGTGAGCCGGCGACCGACGAGGGCCGCCCGATCCACCCTGCCGCCCCGCCGGTCCGACCGCTCGTGGTCGGCCGGATCGTGGCGGGTAATTACGTCGACGTGCACGTCTGGGAATAGATCGTCCGGTCCCGATTGGTCCCGTGTGGTGTCGCGCGGCGCGCGTGCCCGGATCTGTCACCTGCGCGGCGCCACGCCTGTCGCCGCGAGTAGACAGTCCACCCGAGCTTCGGTATATTGCCGGTGACGGAACGCCGACACAAGTCGTTGATGGACAACACAATAACTCAGCGATACCCAACGTGTGCCCCGGGCATGCGGCGTGCGAGTTGCGCATCCCGCACGGGTAGGGGCGCCGTGACAACGAGAGGGATGAGAGGCGGACATGGCTAACGTCGCGTTCAAGCGAGTGGCCTCCCACGCATCGGCGTCAGCGGAGCGGCGTGCCGACGAACGGTTCTCGGCACGCCCCGCCGGCGAGGTCGAGTCGCGCCTCGGTGAGTCGCGCCTCGGTGAGTCGCGCCTCGGTGAGTCGCGGCCCGGCGAATCGCGAGTGGGCGAGCTGCGGAGCGTCCGTGAGGCGCTCCGATCGATGGAGGACTCGGCCGTCGTGGAGTCGTTCCTCGGTGGCGAGGAGCGGGCCTTCGAGGAGTTGGTGGGGCGCTATCAGGTGCGGCTGCTCAACTTCGTCTACCGCACCGTCGGGGACCGTGAGCGGGCCGAGGATCTCGTGCAGGAGGTGTTCATCCGGGTGTACCGGCACCTCCACCGATTCGACCAGGGGAAGAAGTTCTCGACCTGGGTCTACACGATCGCCTCCAACCTCGCCAAGAACGAGCTGCGGAACCGCTCGCGCAATCCGCTCGTGCTGTTCCAGGCGATCAAGAAGAACTGGGACGAGGAGGACCGGCCGCTCCAGTTCGAGGATAGCGGCTCCCGGCCCGACGACCTGTACCGCAAGCGCCACCTGCGCGAGCTCGTCGAGGCGTCGGTCGCCCGGCTCCCCGAGCATCACCGGCAAGTGTTCGTGCTCCGTGAGCTGGAGGGAAAGTCGTACGAGGAGATCGCCGAGATCACCGCGTGCAACCTGGGCACGGTCAAATCCCGCCTCAACCGGGCCCGCAACTCGTTCGCCGAGATCATCGCGCCCGCGCTGCGGTGAAGGGCGGTAACGGGCGGGTAAGGGGCGGGTAAGGGGCGGTAAGGGGCGGTAAGGGGCGGCGAGCGCGGTGAGGGCCGGGACGCGGCGGACGTCGCGCCACGGCGGAACCCCACGCGCGCGCGGGCGCTGAACGCACGGAGACGGGCCCGGCAGTCCTGCGGGCCCGTCGTCGTCTCCGCCACTCCGGTACCTCCGCCCCTGCCAAGCCGGCCGGGCTCCCGTCGGCCCCCCCGGTCGGCCCCTCCGGGGCACCTTCGGGCCACCTCCGGGCACCCCCCGGGCACCCCCCGGGCGGATCTGGAACCCGACCCGACATCCCGTGTATTCTCCCGCGTCACAACGCAGGCACGCCGGATCGCCATGGATTGCAGGACCTTCCGCGACAACCACGCCACATTCATCGATGACGCGATGCGCGACGAGCAACTGGTCGCGATGCAGCGGCATCTCGCCGAGTGTCCGGCCTGCGCCGGGCACGATACGACGGTCCGTCGCGCGATCCTGCTCTTCCGCAACATGCCGACGATCGAGCCGTCGGCCGACTTCACCGAGCGGCTGTACGCGCGCTTGCGCGACTCACGCGGCGCCCGCCGGCCGCTCCCGGCCGCGCGCGCACGCGGCCGCCGGCGGGGGGACCGCACACCGGGACTCACGATCTTCACCGCGTTTGCCGCCGGACTTGCGGCGGCGGCTTTCCTGGGCGTCGCCGCCTCCAACCATTCGAGCGCCCCGAGCACGGCCGGGATCACCGGCGCGCCGCTGACCAGCGACGCCCTGACGCTCGCGCCCATCGTTGCCCTCGCCGCGAGCCCCGCCGAGACGCGCCCGCACCGCATCACCGGATCGATCCGCAGCCTGCACGGGATGCGGATCTTTACCGACAGCGGACTCGCCGATTCCGAGCCGGAGTCGTGGGCTCCGCTCGCCGGCCCGGCGTTCGCGGCCTCGGTCACGAGCGGCATGCCCATCTGGCCCGCGGCCGTGCTCGCGGCGCGGATCCCGGCCAGCATGGCCACCGGCCAGCTCAAGCTCACGAGCCTGCGGCGCTGACCGCGCGGCGACCCGATCCCGCCGACTGGGTCTCGGCGAGCGAGATCGCAGCCTACCAGTACTGCGCCCGCGCCTACTGGCTCGAGCACGTCCACCACGTCGAGCGTCCGGCGGCCGGGAGCGAGCGGCTCGCAGCCGGTCGCGCCGAGCACACGGCCCACGGACGACGCGTGACGATGGAGCGGTGGCTGGTGCGCCTGGGCGTCCTGCTGCTGCTCGCCGCGGCGGCGCTCGTTGCGCTCGTGATCACCCGTGGCGGATGAGTCGCTGGTCAAGCTCGCGACGTCGCTCGCGATCGTCGCGGTCGCCATGATGCTCGCGGCCTGGCGCCTCGCACGCGGCACCGGCGTCCGCGCCGGCGCGCCCGTGGTCGCCTCCGACGTCGGGATCGAGGCGGCGGCCACACTCGAGGACGACACGCTCGGCCTCCGTGGCCGACCCGACTACCTCGTGCGGGAGCGGGGCAGGGGTCGCATCTACCCGGTCGAGGTCAAGCCGACCCGCGACGCGCGCGTGCTGTACGAGTCCGACGCTCTACAGCTCGCCACTTACATGGTGCTCACCGAGGCGCGCTACGGCTCGGCCTTCGCCGGCTACGGCGTCGTGCGATACCGGAGCGCGGAGTTTCGTGTCGACCTCACGGCGGAGCTGCGCCGGCGCTGTCTGGCCGCGCGCGACGGTGTGCGCTCGGCACGGCGTGCGGCGAGCGTGCACCGAAGCCACGCGATCGCCGCCAGATGTGCGGCCTGCGCCGTGCGCCCTGTATGCGGCGAGGCGCTGGTCGGCGGGTCGGTGTAGCTTTCTCGCATGCCCGTGGCGACCGAGCATGCGTTCCGCAAAGCCATCACCGCCGGCACCTTCGCGCCGGTGTACTACCTCCATGGCGAGGACGAGTTTCGGAAGGCCGAGGCCGTGGCCCGGGCCGTCGATGTCGCCGCCGCGTCGCCGTCGCGTGACTTCAACCTGGACGTCCGTTACGGCGGCGACCTCGACGCCGAGACGCTCGGCTCGGTGCTGGACACGCCCCCGCTCATGGCCGACCGCCGCGTGGTGGTGGTGCGCGAGGTGGGAACGCTCCGCAAGGACGCGCGGCGCGCGCTGAACCGGTACCTCGAGCGACCCGCGCCCGACACACTGCTGCTGCTCGTCGCCGGGGCCGGCACTGCTCCCGACCGCAGCCTGATGGAGCGTGCGACGACGGTCGAGTTCCCGGAGCTCACCGGCGACCGGCTCCCCAAGTGGATCGCGCACCACGCGTCGGAGCTGGGCGCGACCGTGACCCCGGGCGCCGTGTCGCTTCTCGTGCAGGCCGTGGGGAGCGGCCTGCCCGCGCTCGCATCGGAGCTCGACAAGCTCGCGAGCTATGCGCGGGGGGCGGTGGCGGAGGCACGGGGCGGACCGCCGGTCCGGGAGCCGGCGCCGCTCGTCATCGACGAGGACGCGGTCGGCGCCGTGGTCGGCGTGCGCCGCGGCGAGACACTCGGCGATCTCCTGGACCGGGTGGCGCAGCGCGATGCGGCCGGCGCGCTGGCCCTCGTCGACCACGTGCTCTCGCAGCCCAAGACGACGGCCGTGTCCGTCGTGATGGCACTGGCGACGCAGACTCTCGCGCTGGGGTGGGGGCGCGCCCGTCTCGATCAGGGCGTGTCGCCGGCACGGCTCCCGGGCGAGTATCGCGGCCTGCTATCCGAGACGCGGGCCTTTCCCATGCGTCCCTGGAGCGAAGCGGTCGAGGCCTGGGCCCGCGCCGCCGGGGGTTGGACGGTGCGGGCGGTGGATCGCGCGCTGGAGGCGCTGAGCGCGGCCGACGCTGCACTCAAGGAGACGCGCCTGTCCACCGATGAGCAGATCATCGCGTCGCTGGTGCTGGCGATGTGCGTCGGGGACGCCGAGGAGCGCGGCACGAGGAGGAGCGCGGCATGAGGGCGAGCGGCAGGAGGGCGAGCGTCATCCGCAGGCGACTGAGCAATGCACCGGCCTCGCGGCCGGTATCGACGAGCGGAGCGGCGCGACCGGGCTGCCGCGCGTCGCGGCCGCGCGTGGCCACCCGGCGCGCGCTGTCCGTGGTCGCGCTGTCGCTGCTCGCGCCGGCGCTCGCGCCCGCGCTCGGGGCGCAGGGCACGGACTCGGCCCGGGCCGCCGCCGCGGGCGCGCAGGGGGTCACGCAGAGCGCGGCACCGGCGGCGCAGGGTGCCGCGCAGGGTGCTCCCCAGGGCGCGGCACAGGGCGCTCCACAGGGCGGCGCGGCGCGGGATTCCACCCCGCCGAGCCCGGCCGACATCCAGCTCCAGCGCGAGCGGTCGTTGGTGGCGCAGGGGCAGGTCGCCGCCGCGCGGGCGCTCGTCGACTCCGTGCTGGCCGCGGCGCCCGTCGGCTCGATGACGTACGCCTCGGCGCTCTACGATCGCGCCACGCTGGCGACGAGCGCCGACAGCGCGGAGGCCGACTATCGGCGGCTCACGGTCGACTATCCGGACTCGCCGCGGGCGACGGATGCGCTGCTCCAGTTGGCGCAGCTCGAGCTGGCCCGCGGCGACCGGGACCAGGCGGCTGCGCACCTGGACCGGATCACGCGCGAGCAGCTCCCCGGCCAGACAGGACTCCAGGTCGCGCGGTTGGACTTCCAGGTCGGGCTCGCGTACTTCGACCTCCAGGACGCCGCGCGAGCCTGCGCGGCGCTGGCCGCGGCGCGCGCTGCGGCGCCGACGACCGACGTCGAGCTGCGGAACCGGATCGACTACAACATCGGGCGCTGCCCTCGCCCGGCCCCGCCGGGCTCCGCGCTCGCGAACGCCCCGTCTCCGCCCGCGTCCCCGTCCTCACCACCGGCCGCCGACTCGGCACGTCGGAGCGGCGCGCACGGCGCGGCGCCCCAGGGGCCGCGGCCCAGTGGTGGCCGGCGGCTTCGGACGCCGGGCTACACGGTCCAGGTGGCGGCCTACCCGACCCACGCCGCGGCCGCGGCGCTCGTCCAGCGGCTCAGCGGTCGCGGCTACGTGGCGCGGATCGACGGGACCACTCCGCCCTTCCGCGTTCGCATCGGCCGGTTCGCCACCGAGGCGCAGGCCGACTCCGCCGCCCGCTCACTCGCGCGCAAAGGGCTGGAAGGTTTCGTCACCGGGGCCGAGCCGATTCGCCCGTAGCCGGCCTCTCGGTCATCGTCCCGCCCGACCACCTCCGTCGAGCCGACGACGTTCCTGTCGCGCCGCGTAGGTCCAGATGATGCCGCATCCCAACGCGGCGATGGGGATCACGAGGACGGCCGTGGCGAGTGAGGATTGCTCGGAGATGCGGGCGATGATGAGCGGTGCGGGCACGTCGCCGAGCAGGTGGATCGTCAGGATCGATCCCGCCATCGCCGCCGCCCGCGACACCGCGGGGACGTCGGCCACGATCACGGCGTTGATCGGGCTCGTCGAGGCGAAGATCAGCAGCTCGGCGGCGATCAACGCCGACCAGTACAGCGCCGGCGCGCGCACGGTGAGCGCGACCGCGGCGAGCGGCGCCGCCAGCAACATCGTGACCCCCGAGAGCCAGAGGTTCCCCGCTCGGGTGCGGGCCGTGAGCGCGTCACCCACCCACCCGCCCACGAAGGTGCCGACGAACCCGGTCAGCACGACCGCGCCGCCGAGTTGCGCGTTGGCGGCGAGCGCCGGTACCCCGCGCACGCGGATCAGGAACGCGGGCATCCAGGCCGCGATCCCACCGATCGCGAACGTGTAGGCCGCGTACCCGAGCACCGCCCGCACGTACGGACGATTGCGGAGGAGCAGGCGGTAGGCCCCGAAGCCGGCCGCCGCTGCGGGAACCGGCGCCGTCGTCGTGGGCGACCCGTCGGGCGCATCGGCTCCGGGGCCCGGGTCGGCGAGCGCCAGCGCCGCGAGCGCCAGCACGAGCCCCGGGAGCCCGGCGACGAAGAACGCCGCCCGCCAGCCGTACCGATGGTCGACAGCGCCGCCGAGCAGATAGCCGAGTGCCGAGCCCACCGGCGTGGCGGCGTAGAACACGGCGAAGGCGCGCGTCCGAACCGCCGCCGGGAAGAGGTCCGCGATCACCGCCGGCGCGATCGCCGAGTACGCGGCCTCGCCGATCCCGACCGATGCGCGTGCGGCGAGCAGGGCCGGATAGCTGGTCGCGAGCCCGGCGGCCGCCGTCGCCAGACTCCAGACGCCGATCCCCGCCGCCAGGAGTCGGAGCCGCCAGGGGCGGCTCCCATAGCCGCCGAAGAGCGGTGCCGACACGGTGTACACGAGCAGGAAGGCGCTCACGAGCCATCCGTACTGCACGTCGGTCGTGTGCAGCTCGGAGTGCCGCAGACTCTCCTCGACGGCCGGCACGACCAGGCGGTCGATGTAGTTGAACAGGTTGATCAGCGAGAGGACCGCGAGGGCGACCCACGCGCCGCGGGGGATCCCGCTGCGCGTGCCGATCGCGCCGCCGCCGCCGGCGCCGCCTCCCCGGATGCCGGCGCCGCGCTGGCGCGCCGAGACGGCTTCGCCGGCCGGTGACATGGGCGACAAGGTCCACTCGCCGCGGTGGATTGGCAACTCGCGGTGCGGGCGGCGCGCGGGGCGCCGTCGGTGCAGCGACCCGTCGGCAGCCCGTCAGCGGCCCGTGCAGCGGGCGCCCCGCACCGGCCGTATACTCCCTCGTGATCCTCGACTGCCACGTGCACACGGCTGCGCTCCTCCCGGGGCACGGATCGGTGTCGGCAGATGCGCGCCGTGGGATGCTGTTCCGCTGGATGCGCTACCAGTTGCGGCTTTCGGCTGGCGGGGACGCGGCGGTCGAGGGCGCGATGGAAGCCGCGTTGACGTCGACCATCGCCGGCGCGCGAGAGGTGGACGCCGCGGTCGTACTGGCCTTCGATGCCGTCTATGCCGCCGACGGCACGCTCGACCAACGGGCGACCCACTTCTTCGTCTCCAACGACTATGTGTCCGCCCTCGCCGGGCGGCACCCCAAGATCCGCTTCGGGGCCTCGATCCATCCCTATCGCCGCGACGCCGTGGCCGAGGTCGAGCGCTGCGTGCGCGCCGGCGCGGTGCTCTGCAAGTGGCTCCCGATCACGCAGCGCTTCGACCCCGCCGACCGGCGCTGCTTCCCGATGTACGAGGTGCTCGCGCACTACGGGCTTCCCCTCCTGAGCCACACCGGCTGGGAGCACGCGCTGCCGCGGCTCGATCCCACCGTCGCCGCCCCCGAGCGGCTGCTGCCGGCGCTCGAGCGCGGCGTCACGGTGATCGCGGCGCACTGCGGGACGGGGCGCGTGCCGCGCGAGGGCTCGTACCGCTCGCAGTTCATGCGCCTCGCGCGTGACCACGAGCACCTCTACGGCGACACCTCGGGGATGAGCCTCCCCAACCGGTGGGGTGACTACGACGCCCTGCTCGCCGACGACGTCGTGCGCGGCAAGCTCGTGCACGGGAGCGACTGGCCCGTGCCCGCCTACCCGCGTCCCTGGCGCCAGGGCTGGCGTGCCAGCCGGACGCTGGTCGCCGAGCGCAATCAGTTACGGCGGGACGTGCTGATCAAGCGCGCGATCGGGTTCGACGACGCGTACTGGCACCGTGGCGCACGCGTGCTGGGGGTCGCGTAGGCGCGCCATCGGCGCGCCGTATATTGTGTCGCATGATCTCCCCGTCCCCGGACACGCCGCTCATGCAGCAGTACCGGGAGATCAAGGCCCGCCATCGGGACGCGATCCTCCTGTTCCGCATGGGCGACTTCTACGAGATGTTCTTCGAGGACGCCGAGGTCGGCTCGCGCGCCCTGGGGCTCACCCTGACGGCCCGGAACAACGGGGCGGCCGCCGCCGTGCCGCTGGCCGGCGTGCCGGCCAAGGCGGTCGGCGAGTACGTGCGCCGCCTCATCCAGCAGGGATTCCGGGTCGCGCTCTGCGACCAGATCGAGGATCCCAGGCTCGCCAAGGGTGTCGTGCGGCGCGCCGTGGTCGAGACGATCACCCCCGGCGCCGCCTTCGACGACGAGCTGCTCGACGGCGTCCGCAACAACTTCCTCTGCGCGCTCGCCGTCGTCCCGGGTGGCGGTGCGAGCGCCGCGGTCGGCGCGGCCGTCGTCGGCATCGCGGCCGCCGACCTCTCGACCGGCGAGCTGCGGCTGGCGAGTCTTCCGGCGCGGGACGGCGCCGCCTGCCTCGCGCGGCTCGCCCCGCGCGAGCTCCTCCTCGCGCGCGGCACGGCGCTCCCGCCGGGCGTCCTGACGGACGGGATGCTGCTCACGGAGCGGGACGGCTGGGAGTTCGACGCATCGCTCGCGCGCGACGACCTCGCCCGGCAGTACGGCGTGGCGTCGCTCGACGGGCTCGGGATCGGCGAGCCCGACATGCCGGCGGTCGCCGCGGCCGGCGCGCTCCTCCGCTACCTCCGCGAGCTCCAGCCGGCGGGCGTCCCCCACCTCGCGCGCCCGGTGGTCGAACGGCCGGCCGGCATCATGCCGCTCGACGACATGACGCGCCGGAACCTCGAGCTCACGGAATCCTTGCGGGCGGGGCCGGCCGGGGCGCCCGGCGGCGCGGGGCAGCGCGCGGCACGCGGCCAGAGCGAGGGGACGCTGCTGGACGTGCTCGACGACACGCTCACGCCCATGGGGGCGCGGCTCCTGCGCCAGTGGCTGCTGGCGCCGCTCACCGATCGGGCGGCGATCGAGGGCCGGCTGTCGCGGGTCGCCGCGCTGGTGGCCGATCCGCTCGGCCGTGCCGCGCTCCGGGCGGCGCTCGACGGCGTGCGCGATCTGGAGCGGCTCGCGGGGAAGTCCGCCACCGCGCGTGCGACGCCACGGGAGCTCCGCGCGCTCGGCGACTCGATCGCGCGGCTCCCCGCCGTCGCCGACGCCCTGACGCGGGTGGTCGATGCGTCCGGCGGCGACGCCCCAGCCAGGTCCGAGCGCGCGCGCGCCTTCGCCGCGCTCCGACGCGACTGGGACCCGTGCGCGGACGTCGCCACGCCGATCTGTCGCGCGCTCGTCGAACGGCCGCCCGCCGTGCCGGGTGAGGAGCCGGTGATCGCGGCGGGTATCGACGGAACGCTCGACGAGCTGCGTGCGCTGCGCGACGGCGGCAAGGACCAGATCGCCGGCATACAGGCCGCCGAGCGCGCGCGGACGGGGATCGCGTCGCTCAAGGTCGGCTACAACCGCGTCTTCGGCTATTACATCGAGATCACGAACTCGCACCGCCACGCGATCCCGAGCGACTACCAGCGTCGCCAGACGCTGACCGGGGCGGAACGCTACGTGACGCCGGCGCTCAAGGAGTACGAGGAGCGCGTGCTCACGGCCGCCGAGCAGATCGAGCGGCGCGAGCGCGAGCTGTTCGAGCGCCTGCGCGCCGCGGCCGGGGCCCAGGCGCCCCGGCTCCAGGCAGCGGCACGCACGGTCGCCGAGCTGGATGTGCTGGCGGCGCTCGCCGAGGTCGCGGAGCGGGAGCGGTACGTCCGGCCGACGGTCACCGAGACGCTCGCGCTCGAGATCACGGCCGGGCGCCATCCGGTGGTCGAGCGCATGATGCCGCGCGAGCAGTTCATCCCCAACGACGTGCGCCTGGACGACGCCGGGCGGGTGATCATCCTCACGGGCCCCAACATGGCGGGCAAGTCCACGATCCTGCGCCAGATCGGGCTCATCGTGCTCCTCGCCCAGGTCGGCAGCTTCGTGCCGGCGTCGGCGGCGACGGTCGGCATCGTCGACCGACTGTTCACGCGCGTCGGAGCGAGCGACAATCTGGTGCGCGGCCAGTCCACGTTCATGGTGGAGATGGCGGAGACGAGCGCCATCCTCCACACGGCCACCGCTCGGAGCCTCGTCCTGCTCGACGAGATCGGGCGGGGCACGTCGACCTACGACGGCGTCTCGATCGCGTGGGCGGTGACGGAGCATCTCCACTCGGCGATCGGCTGCAAGACGGTGTTCGCGACGCACTACCACGAGCTGACGCAGTTGGCCGACGAGCTGGACGGCGTGCGCAACTTCAACGTCGCCGTCCGCGAGGTCGGCGAACGGGTCGTCTTCCTCCACCGGATGGAACCGGGCGGCGCCGACCGCTCCTACGGGATCGAGGTCGGCCGGCTCGCCGGTCTACCGGATGCCGTGCTCGCGCGCGCCCGCGAGGTCCTGGGTCTGCTCGAGGCGGAGCAGCTCTCGGCGGCGCGGCGGGCGGCCCACTCCGGGGTCGCGCCCGCGCCCGGCGCAGACTCCGAGCACGACCCGCCGGGCGGGCCCCGCCCACGGCGCGCTCCGGCTCCACTACCGCGACGACCTGCCGATCAGCTCGGCCTCTTCGCGGCCCCCGAGTCGTCCCTGCTGGCGCGCCTCGCGGCCGTCGACCCCGAGGCGATGACGCCGGTCCAGGCGCTCGTGACACTGGCCGAGCTGGTCGCCGCGGCCCGCGGCGATCCGCCGGGCCCGGGAGGCGGGGAGCGTGCGGGTCCATTCGCGCGGCGGACGCCCAGCGACGATATTTGACTGCCGGCTCCCGCCGGTTGGGTCGACCCTCACCGCGCCCATTCTCGTACCCGCCGCCTCGCGCGGCCGCGCTCGCCATCGAGATGCCCGACTCGACTGCTCCCTCGCCCACCGAGCACGACCATGGGGCCGGCCCGTCGGCCGCACGTGCGCGCCGTGATGACCTCCGGCGCACCCCGCTCGCCGCAGTCCACATCGCCCTCGGCGCGAAGATGGTGCCCTTTGCCGGGTACCTGATGCCGGTGCAGTACCCGACCGGCATCACCGCCGAGCACACGGCCGTGCGGCAGCACGCTGGGCTCTTCGACGTCAGTCACATGGGGGAGTTCGAGATCCGCGGTCCGCAGGCGGTGGAGTTCGCGAGCTACGTCACGACCAACGATGTCGCCGGACTCGCGGTCGGCCAGGTGCAGTACTCGACCATCCTCAACGCGCGCGGGACGATCGAGGACGACTGCCTGGTGTACCGCTTCGCCGACCGCATCATGCTCGTCGTCAACGCGTCGAACCGGGCGAAGGACTGGCGCCTGCTCGAGGGGACGCGTACGGCGCGCGGGTTCGGGTGCACCCTCCGCGACATCAGCGACGCGACGGCGCTCCTCGCGCTCCAGGGCCCGGCCGCCGAGCGGATCCTCAAGGGGTTCACGATCGCGCCACTGCCCGAGATCGGCTACTACCACTTCACCGAGGAGCGGGTCGCCGGGATCCGCGCGGTCGTCTCCCGGACGGGCTACACCGGGGAGGACGGCTTCGAGCTGTACGTCGCGGCCCCGGAGGCCGTGCGCCTCTGGGAGACGCTCATGGCGACGCGCGAGATCACGCCGGCCGGCCTCGGCGCGCGCGACTCGCTGCGGCTCGAGATGGGCATGGCGCTGTACGGCAACGACATCGACGACACCGTGACCCCGCTCGAGGCGAACCTCGGGTGGCTCGTGAAGCTTTCCAAGGGGGATTTCGTCGGCCGTGACGCGCTCGTGGCCCAGAAGGCGGCGGGCGTCCCGCGCCGTCTGGTCGGGTTCACGACCGGCGAGCGGACGTTCCCCCGCCCCGGGTACCCGGTCTCGCACGACGGCGTCGGCGCCGGCACGGTGCGGAGCGGCACGGTCAGCCCGACGCTCGGTTATGGCATCGGCACGTGCTATCTCCCGACCGCCGCCGCCCGACCCGGGACGACCATCGCGCTCGATGTGCGCGGCCGGACGGTGCCGGGAACCGTGGTGCGCATGCCGTTCTACACGAAGGGAAGTCACAAGTAACCGACCGTATGCATCCCCCGCACATGACTTCGACCACTCCCACGTCCGCCGTCCCGCTCAGTGACGCGGATAGCTTCGTGCCTCGTCACATCGGGCCCACGCCCGACGATGTCGAGGCGATGGCGCGGACCCTCGGCTACCGCTCCCTCGACGCGCTCATCGACGCGACCGTCCCCGAGAGCATCCGCTTGCGCCGTCCGCTCGCCCTCGGCCGGGGCCGGAGCGAGATCGAGGCGCTGCGTGCGCTCCGCCAGATCGCGGGACGCAATACGATCTTCCGGTCGTACATCGGCATGGGCTACTACGCCTGTCTCACGCCGCCGGTGATCCAGCGCAACATCCTGGAGAACCCGGCGTGGTACACGGCCTACACGCCGTACCAGGCCGAGATCGCCCAGGGCCGGCTCGAGGCGCTGCTGAACTTCCAGACGATGGTGACCGACCTCACCGCCCTGCCGATCGCCAATGCGTCGCTCCTCGATGAGGCGACGGCCGCCGCCGAGGCGATGGGCGTGGCGTGGACCGTGCGCGGGTCGGCCGACCGGAACGCGTTCTTCGTGTCGCGCGACTGTCACCCGCAGGTGATCGAGGTCGTTCGCACGCGGGCCAAGGCCCGGGGCATCACGGTCATCGTCGGCGACCACCGAACGGCGCCGATCGGGCCGACCGTGTTCGGTGTGCTGGTCCAGTATCCGGCGAGCGACGGCGCGGTCCGCGACTACCGCGGGCTGCGGGCACAGCTCGGGACGGGCGACGACCGCGCGCTGCTCATCGTCGCCGCCGACCTGCTGGCGCTGACACTGCTCGCCCCGCCCGGGGACTGGGGCGCCGACATTGCCGTCGGCTCGACGCAGCGCTTCGGCGTGCCGCTCGGCTACGGCGGGCCGCACGCCGCGTACTTCGCCTGCGTCGAGGAGTTCACGCGCCAGGTGCCGGGGCGGGTCATCGGCGTCTCGCGCGATGCGGACGGGCGGCCGGCGCTCCGCATGGCGCTCCAGACCCGCGAGCAGCACATCCGGCGCGAGAAGGCGACCAGCAACATCTGCACGGCCGAAGTGCTGCTGGCCGTGATGGCGAGCATGTACGCCGTCTGGCATGGCCCCGAGGGGCTCCGCCGGATCGCGTCGCGCATTCACCGGCTCGCCCGGACCTTCGCCGTCGGGGTGCGTCGCCTCGGGTACGACGTGACCCACGATGCCTTCTTCGACACCGTGCGCGTCGA
Source organism: Gemmatimonadota bacterium (assembly GCA_021324635.1). Classification (GTDB taxonomy): domain Bacteria; phylum Gemmatimonadota; class Gemmatimonadetes; order Gemmatimonadales; family Gemmatimonadaceae; genus Palsa-1248. The sequence goes on along the minus strand of JAJPIS010000068.1, from coordinate 1,728 downwards.
GCTCGGGCCCCGGAAGATGAGCGAGCTGCTGCGCGAGGCGCGGGCACAGCTCATCAACGTGCGGGTCTTCGGCGACGAGGATGGACCGCCGGCGGTCGGTGTGTCGATCCAGGAGACGACGACCCTCGAGAACATGGCGGAGCTGTTCGCCGTCTTCAACGGCGGCGCCCCCGCGCCATTCTCCGTCGAGTCGGCGGCCGAGGAGGTCGACGGTGTGATCGAGGGCGACCTCGCCCGACGCACACCGTACCTCACGCATCCCGTCTTCAACAGCTATCACTCCGAGACGGAGATGCTCCGCTACATTCGCCGGCTCGAGTCGCGCGACCTGTCGCTCACGACCTCCATGATCCCGCTCGGGTCGTGCACGATGAAGCTCAACGCGACCGCCGAGATGCTGCCCGTCACGTGGCGCGAGCTGTCGCGGATCCACCCATTCGCGCCGCGCGAGCAGACCGACGGCTACTCGATCCTCTTCGAGCGGCTCGAGCGCGCGCTGGCCGAGATCACCGGGCTCCCCGGCGTCTCGCTCCAGCCCAACGCCGGGTCGCAGGGGGAGTACGCGGGACTGCTCGTCATCCGCCGGTACCACGAGTCGCGGGGCGAGGGACGGTCACGGACCGTCTGCCTCATCCCGCAGTCGGCGCACGGCACCAATCCGGCGAGCGCGATCATGGCGGGGCTTCGGGTCGTCGTCGTCAAGACCGATCCTCGCGGCAACATCGACCTCGCGGACCTCGAGGCCAAGGCGACCCAGCATCGGCAGGAGCTGGCGGCGCTCATGGTCACCTATCCGTCGACGCACGGGGTGTTCGAGGAAGGGATTCGCGACGTCTGCGCGATCGTGCACGCCGCCGGCGGACAGGTCTACCTCGACGGCGCCAACATGAACGCGATGGTGGGACTCTGCCGCCCGGGCGACATCGGGGCCGACGTCTGCCACCTCAACCTGCACAAGACCTTCTGCATCCCGCACGGCGGCGGGGGGCCGGGCATGGGACCGATCGCCGTGGCGGCGCACCTGGCGCCCTTCCTGCCCGGGCATCCGCTCGCGGACGTGGGAGGCGTCGAGGCGATCGGCCCGGTCTCCGCGGCGCCGTGGGGGAGCGCGAGCATCCTGCCGATCGTACATGTACATCGATCTCATGGGCGCCGAGGGGCTGACGCGGGCGAGCAAGGTCGCGATCCTCAACGCCAACTACATCGCCCGGCGCCTCGACGCGCACTTCCCGGTGCTCTACAAGGGGACGCGCGGGCTGGTCGCGCACGAGTGCATCCTCGACTGCCGCCCCTACAAGGCCTCGGCGGGGATCGAGGTCGAGGACATCGCCAAGCGGCTCATGGACTACGGCTTCCACGCGCCGACCGTCTCGTTCCCGGTGCCGGGGACGCTGATGGTCGAGCCCACCGAGAGCGAATCGCGCGCGGAGCTCGACCGCTTCTGCGACGCCATGACCGCCATCCGGGAGGAGATCCGGGCGATCGAGGACGGGCGCGCGGATCGGCAGAACAACCCACTCAAGCGGGCGCCGCATACCCTCGCGCAGGTCGTCGCCACCACCTGGGATCGGCCCTACTCCCGCGAGGAGGCGGCCTTCCCGGCGCCGTGGACGCGCGTCCACAAGTTCTGGCCGGCGGTGGCCCGGATCGACGCCGCGTTCGGGGACCGAACCCTCGTGTGCAGTTGCCCACCGATCGAGTCCTACAGCGGCATCGCGAGCGGCATCG
>JAJPIS010000063.1 GCA_021324635.1 Gemmatimonadota bacterium | reverse complement strand
GGCTGTCACATTGCGGTCGGCACGGCCGCGACCACGGCGACCGAGAGCGAGGGCGCGCCGTACTGCCCGTAAGCCTCGCCGCCCGCACGCCGTAGGGGCGGCATTCATGCCGCCCCCTGACGGGTCCCGCGACAGACGTAGGACCGAGGGCCAGCGCCGATCCACCGGCGCTGGCCCTCGCGGCATCTCGTGACGGGTGTTGCAGTTACATGCGAAGCGGCGTCGCGACGGATCGTCGTTCGTGTATGGCTGTGCCCGTTACCTTTGGCGCCGGCGAGTCGTGTCTGCTGAGAATGACCGGTCGCGCAAGTAAGAACGACCGGTTTGCGGGTCCGACGTCCCGTTTCAGTCTCGCTCACCGCCTCACCGGCGACTCGCCACCTCCCACATGGCCATGGCGCGCTTCGGCCGCAAGAAGACGACCGTCGGACTCGACATCGGTTCGGGTCTGGTCAAGGTCGCCGTGATCGACCACAGCCGCTCCGTTCCCGAGCTCACGAAGGTGGCGATCACGCCGCTCCTCGCCGACGCCATCGTCGAAGGGGAGATCATGGACCCGGGGATCGTCGCCGAGGCCGTGCGCAACGCGCTCGACCAGGCGGGGGTCAAGCCGAAAGGCGCCAAGGGCATCGTCACCGCCGTCGGCGGGCGCGACGTGATCATCAAGAAGATTCAGATCGAGCGCGTCAAGGAGCAGCAGGCGCGCGAGCTGATGCGCTGGGAAGCCGAGCAGCATGTGCCCTTCGACATGGAATCGGTGGAGCTCGACTTCCAGATCCTCGATCCCGAGGCGGAAGGGCTCGAGATGAGCGTGCTGCTCGTGGCCGCCAAGCGTGAGCTGATCGAGGCCAAGATGCGCTTGCTCACCGACGCCGGCATCCACCCGGCGGCCGTCGACGTCGATGCGTTCGCGTTGCACAACGCCTTCGAGGTGAACCACCCGGCGGCGATGTCGGGCGTCGTCGCGCTCGTGAACGTCGGGCACGAGATGACCAACATCAACATCCTCGACGAAGGTGTGCCGATCCTCACGCGCGATGTCGCACTTGGCACGCGACGTCTGCGCGAGGATCTCCAGCGCGACCGCGGGCTGGGCGCCGAGGAGGCCGACGCGTTGCTCCAGGGGTACGACCGCTCCGCGCACCTGGACGCCGTGCTCGAGACGCGCGGCGAGGAGATCGCCGTCGGCATCGAGCGTGCGGCCGCCTTCCTGGCCTCCGCGTCCCGCTCCGCGGCGCAGATCCGGGGCGTGTACACGTCCGGCGGCGGCGCGCGAATCCCGGGACTCACCGAGGCGCTGTCGGCACGACTGCGCATCACCGTCGAGCAAGCCAACCCATTGGCGAACTTGAAGGTGCGTGACGGTGCCCTCGAGTCGCTCGTCACCGACGAGATCGCTCCGCTGCTCATGCTTCCGATCGGCCTCGCCCTGCGCAAGGTCGCTTAGGCTCCCGACGCCCACTCGAGGCACGACTGCCATGATCGAAATCAACCTGCTGCCCGGAGCGGGGAAGAAGACCCGCGGCGCGGGGGCGGGCGCAGCGGTCAACGCGTCGCTCGCCGCGGTGGCCAAGAGGATCAAGGATCCGTTCCTCCTCGTCGCCATCACCAGCGTCGCCGTGGCCGCGACCGTCATTGCCCTCATGACGGCCCGTCAGCAGGCCGACTCCCAGGATCTCACCGCGCGCGAGCAGCAGCAGGTGCAGGACTCGACCCGCTTCGCCGCCGTCCTGCGCGAGAAGCGCAAGGCGGAGACCCAACGGGACTCCGTGATGCGCCAGCTCAACATCATCAAGACAATCGACAACAATCGGTTCGTCTGGCCGCACATCCTGGACGAGATCAGCCGCGCGCTCCCGCAGTACACGTGGCTCGTGTCGATCAAGCAGACGGCGGTCGCTCCGCCGCCCGTGGCCGACGATCCGAACGACAAGGACAAGAAGAAGAAAAAGACCGATCCCGATGAGGCGCCTCAGACGCTCAAGTTCGAGATCATCGGCAACACGGTCGACATCCAGGCGCTGACGCGCTTCATGAAGCTGCTCGAGGCGTCGCCCTTCGTGCAGAACGTGCAGCTCGTGAACTCGGCCCTCGTCCAGGCGGACGGGAAGGAAGTCACCGAGTTCACGCTCGACGCCGAGTATCAGCAGCCCGACTCGTCGGCGATTCGCACGATCCCGCTCACGCTGTCGGTGAGGTAGCCGCCCATGGCGCCGCTGACCCCGAAGACCCAACGCGACAAGCTGATGCTGGTCGTGACCCTGCTGTCGGCCGTGATGGTGGTCGTGTACTGGCAGTTCGTGTACTCGCCCAAGACCTCGCAGCTCGTGCAGATGCGCGCGCACATCGAGTCGCTCCAGACCGCGAACCAGCGGGCCAAGGCCGAGCTGGCCAAAGGGAGCGTCAACGATCTGCGCGCGCAGGCACTGCGCTACCAGCAGAACCTCCAGCTCATGCGCCAGTTGGTGCCGACGAGCAACGAGGTCTCCGCCCTGCTCGAGCAGGTCTCGACGGCGGCCCGCCGCGTCGACCTCGACATCAATACGGTCACGCCAGAGGCGGTGGTCGAGGGCGACCAGTTCGACACCTACCGCTACAAGCTGACGGTCATCGGCGGCTATCACGCGATCGCCGAGTTCCTGACCAACGTCGGCTCTCTCACCCGTATCGTCGCCCCGGTGAACATCGAGCTCGTCCCGGCGACCGGCCAGGAGGCGACCGGCGCGCGTGCCAAGCGCGGCCAGTCGGTCCTGACGTCGAAGTTCGAGATCCAGACGTACGTGGCCAAGCCGGGCGCCGTCGACGACGGTCCCCGGTCGCATCTCCAGAAGCCTGGAGCGAAGACATGATCGTGCCCAGCCGTCGCCCGTCGCCCGAGGGCCGTGTGTCGTCGCGCGCCCGCCTGGGTCTCGTCACCCTGCTGGCAGCCGCCGCCGGAAGCTCGGCGATCGCTGCCCCGGCGCGCGCGCAGGTGTCGATTCCGTCGATCACCGTGCCCAAGCAGGCCGCCATGCGCGCGGCCGCCGCCGCGAACGCGCAGACGGCCGCGATGCAGAACCCCGACGCGGCGATGCCGTCGATCGCGTCGTCCTCCGCGCCGACGGCAATCCAGGCCGCCGCGGCCCCGGCCCACGCGCAGGCCCGGCAGGTGAGCGGCCCGGCGCCGCGCCATCCGGCACCGCGCATCGTGGCCGCGGCCGCTCCCGCGGCCGGTAGCGCGAAAGCGGGGACCGGGAAGCCGGGTCCCGCTGGTGGACCGGCCGGAGGTCCGGCCGACACGGGGATGACCTCGATCTCGGTCACGGCCCGCGGGACCAAGGGGGAAGTATCGCTCAACCGCGAGGTCTTCTCGTACGATCCCGGCGCCCGCCGCGACCCGTTCATCTCGCTGATGCGGAACGGCGACCTGCGCCCGCTCCTGGCGGACCTCCGACTCGTGACGGTGCTCTACGACGTGACGGGACAGAACTCGATCGCCGTCATGCGTGACCAGTCGACGAAGGATCAGTACCGCGTGCGTGTCGGCCAGACGCTCGGCCGCATGCGGGTCGCACAGATCCAGCCCAAGCAGGTGGTGTTCACGATCGAAGAGGTTGGTTTCAGCCGCCAGGAGACGCTGGCGCTCGGTGATTCTACCAAAGCGAGGACGCAATGAAGCATGTTTGGACGCTCGCGGCGGTCACGGCGGCCGCGGTCGCCGGGCGCACCCCTGCGTATGCGCTCGGCGGTCCGACCGCCGGCCCCGCCGGGACGTCGGCGGCCGCAACGCCGCGCATCACGTCCGCCGTCACCGGGGTCAGCGTCGTGCCGGCAACCGGCTACGCCGCCGAGGTCGTGATCGCCGTCGACAGTTCGGCGCAGGCGCAGGACTTCGTGATCGAATCGGCGCCGTACCGAGTCGTCCTCGATCTCACCGGTGCCAAGCTCGACGTCGCACCGCGCTTCTATGACCGGCTGTCACGGGGCGGCATCACCGACATCCGCTACGCGCAGTACCGCGCGGGCGTCGTGCGCGTCGTGGTCCAGCTCGACGGTCCGCACGAGTACGCGATGACGCGGGGGGCCCACGAGCTCCGGATCGCGATCGACGGCAACAGCGGCCGCTTCGCGGCCTGGGGCTCCGGAAGCCCGGACGACGGCGCCACGGGCGCCGATCGGGATCTCGCCGGAGCGCTCGCGTCCGCCGCGCCCGCGACCACCCGGGCCGCCCTCCCGGTCGGCCTGCCCCTCGCCGCGCCGGCGACCTCGCGCGACGTGACCGCGACCGCCTCGGGCGTGGTCAGCACCGCCGCTCGCCAGCGCACGCACACCTCGCAGACCTTCCTCCAGCACGGGACCCAGTCGAGCCAGCCGCGCATCACGGTGACCTACCAGGACGCCGACATCCGCGACGTGCTCGCCGCCTTCGCCGCGTTCTCCGGCCGCACGATCGTCGTCGGCAAGGACGTGCAGGGGACGGTGACGGCCGAGGTCCGCGACCAGCCGTGGGACGTGGCGCTCCAGTCGATCCTCGCCTCGCAGCAGCTCGCGGCCTCGGAAGATCAGTACGGGATCATCACGGTCGACAGCTACAAGAACATCCAGGCGAAGCAGGCGAGCGAGCCGCTCGTCACCCAGCTCGTGTCCGTCAACTATGCCAGCGCGGCCGGGCTCGTCGAGACCATCAAGTCGCTGCTCGCGCGCGACTGCGGGCTCTCGGGCGGTGGGGGCGGAGCCGCGCCGGGCGGCGGCGGTGCCGCGGCCTCGAGCTCGAGCTGCGCCCCGCGCGGCAACGTGGTGGCCGACACCGGCACCAACACGCTCCTCATCACCGAAGCGCAGTCGCACATGCAGGACGTGGTGAACTACGTCCGGGACCTGGACATCCGCACGCCCCAGGTCTCGATCAAGGCCAAGATCATCTTCATCAACCGGACGATGTTCAACACGCTCGGCCTCGCCTATGACTTCGGCGACAACGGGACGTTCTTCAACTCACTCGTCCAGCGCATCAACCCGGCGACCGGTCAGCCGTATCAGCCGGGCGTGAACCCCGCCGTCGTGAACCTCGGTGGCGACGCCCTCGCCGGCGTCTCCAACGCGGCCCGCCCCTACCAGTCGGGATCGGCGCTCAGCCTCCTCTATACGGCCGCCGTCGGCAAGTTCTCGCTCACGTCCTTCCTCGATGCGACCGTCGGCCTCCAGCTCTCGGATGTCCAGGCCGAGCCGAGCGTCGTCACCCTCGACAACCGTCAGGCGCAGATCCAGGTCGGCGAAGAGACGCCGATCCGCGTGATCGACGCGAGCAGCGCCGCGCAGGGTGTCGCCCGCGCCACGGTGCAGTGGAAGGAGTCGGGTATCATCCTGAGCGTGACGCCGCACATCACCAACAACGGGCAGATCCTGATGCAGCTCCACGCCGAGCAGTCGCAGCTCCAGAACGTCGGCGGCGACCTCGGGTACAACTTCTTCAAGCGCGCGGCCGACACGAAGCTGCTCGTGAACGACGGCGAGACGGCGGTCATCGGCGGCCTCACCGAGACGACGGTCACCAAGACCAAGAACGGGATCCCGCTGCTCAGCGAGCTGCCGATCATCGGCGGGCTCTTCTCGCAGACGCAGTCGCAGGACCAGAAGCAGGACCTGCTGATCCTGATCACGCCGCACGTGATCGGCGAGAGCGAGGTCGTTCGCCCGGCCGCGGTGACGCCCCGGTAATGCCCCGGTGATGCCCCGGTGATGCCCCGGTGATGCCCCGGTGATGCCCCGGTGATGCCCCGGTGATGCCCCGGTGATGCCCCGCGATTCCTGACCCCGCCGTTGCTGTTCCCGGTGCAGGGGCAATTCGCATAGCGAATTGCCCCTGCACCATCAAACACAACCCGTCCGGGGCCCGGCATCCGCGCGGGATGCGGGTCGCGGGCGGCATGAATGCCGGCCGGCATCCGTGCGGGATGGGGGTCGCGGGCGGCATGAATGCGGCCCGGCATTGGTGCGGGATGCGGGTCGCGGGCGGCATGAATGC
>JAJPIS010000070.1 GCA_021324635.1 Gemmatimonadota bacterium | reverse complement strand
GAAGTACGGACGCAGCACCTTGCACCACAGCGACTGCTGCAGGCCGCGTGATCACACCGGGAGGATTACTCGCTCGAGATGTGTCTTGACGGAAGGGGAACAGGACAGCCCCTCGCCGCGCGTCCGGCCGTCGCCAACCACGGCGATTCCCACGGCGACGCCACGATCCGCGGAGTCGCGCACGGTGCCGGCAAGGACAGCGACGGTGTCCTGGGCGGCCGCGCGCCCCGGCCAGCACGACCAGATGACGGCGGCAACCAGTATGCCGATGACGCGGGGCCCGCTCACGTTCGACGAGCAGGCAGGGTCGGCGAGACCTATCGCACCCGCAGCACGCGACGGCGGCCACGGAGCCCGGGGGCGGCGACGGCGGCAAGGAGTCCGCCGAATACCAGCTCGAACACGGTGCCGCCAGGAACAGTCGGCTCGACCACTGACTGGGAGGGATCGCTCGGGTCGAAGTATACGAGCACGACGTCGCGGCGCCGCCACGTGTGAAGCCGGCGCCACGTGAGGATGCGTGCCGTGGATGGCGCCACGCCGAGGCGTGATCCCCGATACGTCTGTCCGGCGACCCTGTACACGTACTGTACGAGCAGCTGACCGCTTGGATAGCTCTTGCCCGGCGGACTCCATAAAATGTCCACCGAATCGGGACGTTGGCTGACGAAGGTCACCGTGCCCTGGACCGTCGGCCAGCGCCTGACCACCTCGACGTGTCTGATCTGCATCGCACTGGAGACGGCCAGCGCCAGACCGATCCCGATCAGACCCCAAGCGATTCCTTTCATTGTCGGGGCTCTTCCGCGGCACGTGTCGGCGCGCGAATGTCAGCGCACGCGCACGCTCCCGGAGCGTTATTGGTTGCGTGCTTCCCCCCAGAATGTGGCGCCAGTCGCATTCAGATGTCCATGCTGGCCTCGCCCAACAGAGCATTAGTGACGTCCCGGTCAAGAGCCGGGCATATGGATCGCCTCCGGTGCACCGATGATGTACATCGCGCGCATCACCCGCCGGCGACGTACGGTCCGACCATTCAGGAGTCCGGGTTGCGCCTCACCCCTCCGCTCTCACACTATCGGCATCTGAAACTCCCTGCCCCGCCCGAGGGAATGATGCACGCGCAGGTCCGGGTGCCAGGTCAGCGCCGCGCGGGTGTCGTCGCCAACGCCAGCTCTTCGGCAGCCCGGCGCAAGCGCGCATCCTGGGTCCACAACCGCGCTCCAGCGGTCAACCGAACGGCCGCGAGCAGATGCACGTCGATGTAGCCGATGCCACGCCCCCAAAGGCGGTGCCGGTCGACGAACTGGCGCACCTCCACGTCCGTGGCCACGCTTGCCCGGGGCAAATCCAAGAGCGCGCCGAGGACGAGCCCTCGCTGGCGAAGCGTACCGAGGGCAAGCTCGCCGACGACGAACGGGTGCATCAGCACCATTCCCGCATCGAGGAGACCGGACAGCGCGTGATTTCCCGTGCGAAGATGGTCGATCCACACCGATGTGTCGGCCAGGATCACGCCAACATCACGCCGTCGTGGGCCGGCGCCGCGGCGGGGCCTTGACCTTGGGTTCGCTCCCGCCCAACCTCGCCAGCCGCCGCGCGCTCTCCCGCTCCACCAGTGCGCGCAGCGCCTCGCGCACGAGGCTCGACCGCTCCCGCAGCCCCGTGAGCGCCTGCGCCTTGGCCACCAGCTCGTCGTCGAGCGCGATCGTGGTCCGCACCGTTACCTCCTGCGAGGCACGCAATATAGCACCATTTGGTGCTCATTTCAATGCGATCGCTGGATCGGCGCAGCCGCGTCGGCACTGCGCTCGTTCGAGGCCGGCGCCGGTCGCCTGGGCGGACTACCGGCAGAGCCTCGGGTCCCAGGGGACGGTCTCGACAGCCCCCACGCCACGCGTGGCCAGTCGGTCGACGCGCATTCCCCGCCTGATCCGCGACCCGCTGCACAGGGCGGTCGGTTTGCAGCAGGCCAATTGACCGCGCGGGGTCCGTGTCGCGATACCAGGAACCGAGCATCCGGCTCCCCTCAAGCCGCCCGCGGAGCCGTCGACGCACGGCCCGGGGCGGTCACGAGTCGAGGAGTGAGGTCGAGCAGTGCACGGACCCCTGGTGGTACTCATCGCCGCCGTCGTGGCGGCAGGCAACCCGCTCCAGGTCCTCGAGGGACACTGGCACGCGCACGGCCGAACCCTGGCGACGCCGTTCAGCACCGCCGGACAGTGGACCGGAACGTGGATGTGCTCGGCCAGCGGACCGGGCTTCATGGTCTGCCCGCAACAGATCGACGGGCCGGCCGTATCGGACATCGCGGTCTACAGCTACGATGAACGCACCGGCATCCTGCGCTACACCGAGATCGACCCAAAGCGGTCATCGGTCGAACAGCTCGCGATCCGGGACGGCGTCTGGTACTACACCGACCCGCCGCGGCAGACCCGCCGGCACGGCACGCCCCGCTTTCGCACGACCAACCGGTTCGACAGCGCCGGCCGGGAGACGTTCCGCGTCGAATACTCGCGGAACGGCACGACCTGGCACCTGATGGGCGACGGCGAGGCAACGCGCGACACGACGACGCAGAACTGACGCGGTACCGGTGACCGACGACCACGCGCTCCGCGGGGACCGCTCTGGCGCGGCCCATCGCCCCCTTCTTCATCATCACGGTGTGCGACCGATCACGCTGATACTCGCTACGACCCGGAGGTCGAGCCGCCCGCTCTGGGTCGCCGGCGCCACTGCGCTCACTCTGCCGGCGCGGAGCGCGAGCGCCCAGGCCACGTAGGCAGCCGGCGTGCGCTTCGTGGTCGTCGGTGGCGTAGCCGCTACCATCCAGGGCTCGGCGCGGTTCACGAACGACATTGATCTCTGTTACGACGCGGCGCCGGACAACCTCGAGGCCCTCGTACGCGTGCTCCAGATGTGGCACGCGTACCTTCGCGGTGTCGAGCGCCGCCTTCCCTTTGTACTCGACGCCCGCGCCCTCCGGGCGGCCCCGGTGATGACCCTGACAACCGATGTCGGGGACATCAACCTGATCGACCGCGTCCCGGGCGTCGGCACGTACGCCGACGCGATCGCCCGCGCCGAGTCGGTGACGATCGGATCGACGGAGTTCCGAGCGCTCACGCTCCCGGCGTTGATCGCCTCGAAGCGCGCGGCCGGCCGGCCCAAGGATCTGGAGCACCTGATCGAGCTGGAGGCCTTGCTGGCGTTACGGCGGCGCTGACCCGCGGGATCTCGACCCTCGCCCTGGCAGGAGCCGTCCGGATGTCAGCCAGAAGACCGTTGCCTGGGACTGACCGTACAGCTATTATTGGAATATCGGACACACCGGGAGAGACCGTGGCCAGAACCGCTCGGAAGAAACGTGCGACGCCGGCGCGACGGGGGCCCGGACGACCGTCCCGGGGTTGGACGCGGACCAATATCCGCATCGATCGCGCGAAGCTCACGGCGGCCCAGCGGATCCTCGGCCTGCCTACAGCGACCGAGACGGTCGACGCCGCGCTCGACGCGGTCACGCTGCGCGAGGAGCTCCTCCAGGGACTCGACCTGCTCCGGGAAGCCGGCGGCCTCACGTCTGACTCCGAGGACTGAGCGGCCCCCTCGACGCCGCTCGAGGCCCACGCCCAGGTGCCAAAGTACGCACTCGACACGAGCGTCTATGTCGCGGCCGTCCGCGCGGCGGGGGCGGATGTCGCGCTCAGACGCTTTCTCCGCACAGAGGCCACGCGGACGTTCCTGAGCGCTGTCGTCGTGCAGGAACTCCGCGTCGGCGCACGAACCCCCGAGCAGGCGACAGCCCTGGACAGGGGTATCATCGACCCCTTTGCCCGACGGGGACGCGTCTTTGCTCCGTCGCCACAGGCGTTCTATGAGTGCGGACGAGTGCTGCCGGATCTGATCCGGGACGAGGGCCTGAGCGACGTGGGCAGCAGCCGCTCGCTCGTCAACGACGTGCTGATCGCGACATCCTGCCGCGAGCAGGGCATCACCCTCGTCACTGCCGATCGGGACTTCGACCTCATCGCCCCGTACGTCAAAGGACTGCGGTACGTGAGCCCATTCCCCGCCTGAGCCGCGAGCGCCGGGGCCTGCGCTCAATGTGTGCGAGGAGGGCGCGTGCCCAGCAACATCTTCATCCACCCAACCCAAAAAGTCGCTCGACCACGTCGGCGCCCATGCGGTCGACGTCGTCGGGAACGGCGATCGCTCCGCTGCTGAGGCGAGGCAACACGCTCGGCGTCGGGCTCCTGCAACATGAGTGGTTTCCCCCGCCCGCAACGCCGGCGGCGGGGCCAGCATTCGTGGGGATGCCGTCAGCGGGCGGCATGAAATGCCGCCCCGGCATGGGTGCGGGATGCGAATCGCGGGCGGCATGAATGCCGGGCCGGGCATCGGTGCGGGATGCGAGTCGCGGGCGGCATGAATGCCGCCCCTACGACGCGGGGCGGCGTGGCGGCCGCCATTACGACGCGGGCGCGACGAGGGTCTGAAGGGCGGCGATGACGGTGTCGATCTCCTCCTCCGTGTTGTAGTAGTGGGGCGCGATGCGGAGCGCCGACTCGACCTGCTTCTCATCCATGTCGATCACGGCGTATCCGCGCAGGGTCGGCGTGGTGTTGATGCGCTGGCGACGGAGCGCCGCCACGAGCTCGGGGGCGTACCGGCCGGCGACCTCGGCGGTGACGATGGCGGCGGGATCGCGGCCGCGATCGAGCACGCGCACGCCCGGGAGGACGGCGAGCTGCCGACGAAGGACGGCCGCGAGCGCGCGCGCCCGAGCGCCGCCCTGCTCCACGCCGACCTCGCGCGCATAGCGCGCCGCCGCCCCGAGCCCCAACACCAGGCTGTACGCGAACTCCCAGTTCTCGAATCGGTGCGCGTCCGCCGCCGGCCGGAACTCGTCGGCCGCCACCCACTCCGCGCCTCGCATGTCGATGTACAGAGGACTGTCACCACGCCGGAGCGCGCGATCCGACACGTACAGGAACCCGATCCCGCGCGGGCCCCGCAGGAACTTCCGCGCGGTCGCCGAGAAGAAGTCGCAGCGCAGCCGGCCGACATCGACCGGGATCTGCCCCACGGCCTGGCAGCCGTCCACGAGGTACGGCACGCCCGCCGCCTCGGCAATCGCCCCGAGTGCCTCGACCGGCTGCACGAGTCCCGAGTTCGTCGGCACCCAGGTCGCCGCCAGGAGCCGCACCCGCGGATCGCGGAGCAGCTCGCGCACGGACTCCGGATCCACCCCGCCGCTCTCGAGGTCTGCCGCCCGACGGATCTCGACGCCTCGCCGCCGTGCGAGCGACAGGTAGGTGATCTGATTCGAGATGTAGTCGTTCCGGGTCGTGACGATCACGTCGCCCGGCCCGAAGTCGAACGCCGATACGGCCTGGAAGAATGCAACCGTGGCGTTCTCGACGACGGCGATGTGCTCGGCCCGCGCACCGATCAGCCGGCCGACGTCGGCGTATGCCTCGTGAACGGCCTCCTGCGCGTCATCGGCAGCCTGATACCCGCCGATGTCCGCCTCGCGCCGGAGATGCCCGACCACGGCATCGAGCACCGGCCGCGGCATGAGGCCCGCGCCCGCGTTGTCGAGGTGCACGACGTGCCCGCACCCGGGAGTGTCGGCCCGCAGCTTCACCACGTCCAGCGCCATCCCTGCCCCCTGTCGGTCGGTCGACTTCCGTCGATCATGTCCGCGGCCCGGACGGGAGCGCGCGCGAGGCCGCGCGCCGCCCGCGTCACCACGTCACGATCGCGATGAGTCGATGAGTAGAAGAAATGCGCACTCCCCGCGCCCAACGCTCCGGAACCCGTGCACGATGTCCGCAGGGTAGGTGATGGAGTCGCCCGACTGGAGCGTGACCCGCTCGGTCCCGATCTCCAGCGCGAGGACGCCCTCGACGACGGTGATGTGCTCCACGACCCCGGACCGGTGCGCCGGGAAGGCGCCACTCGCCCGGTTCGGCGGCACGGTGTACCAGATCACCTCGAGTCCGTGCGACACGAGGTGCTTCGAGAGCAGCGAGCGCGTCATGCCGCTCGCCGGATCGACGAGTGGGTGCCGCTCGCCGCGCCGCAGGATCTCGGTGCCCACGGCCGGTCCCTCCCCGACGAGCTCGGAGACCCGCACGCCCAGCGACTCGGCGATCTGGCACAGGACGCGGATCGTCGGGCTCTTCTCGTTCCGCTCGATCGCCGAAAGCATGGCGCGGCTCACGTGCGAGCGCGCCGCCAGATCGCCAAGCGACCAGCCGAGCGCGATGCGCCGGGCACGAACGGCGTTGCCGAGCGCCGGCACCGCGCGCGGCGGAGTCGGCGGGGCTGCCGGCGCTGCTAGCGCCGGCGTCGTCGGACCGACCTCCCGCCGCGGACGCGGTCGCGCCGCTGCCTTGGCTCCGGCCCCCCGAGTGTCTCGCCGCATCACCGGACGGAGCGCAGCGCTTCCCGAGCGCGGGCCGACCGCGCGACGCCCAGCCGCGTGGGCGGGCGGATCGCGAGCCGCCGGGCGGCGGAGCTGTACTCGATAGTGCCGTGTGCGTCCACTATGGTGGAACTGTAGGGGCGTCCTGGGCGGTGGTCAAGCCCGGATGGCGCGCCGCCGCTATGGGCTCCCGGCGCGTGCGGACGGATCCCTGCGGACGGATCCCCTGCGGACGGATCCCTGCGGACGGATCCCCTGCGGAGACCACCGCGACCGGCGAGAGGGTGCTGCTGCACGGTCCAGGCTCGAGGGTCGGGCACGACCGACGCCACGATCCGGCCCGGCTTGGCTCGCCCCCGACGCTGTGCACGATAGTAGAATGGAGGGGCGCGCGGCGGGCGGGACGCCGCGCCCACGCGCTCCGCGAACGACCGCGCCCCTGGGGGGCCAATGCACGGATGGGGGTTGGCACGGCAGCGCTGGGCAGCGCTGATCGGCGCACTCTGCGCCTGCGAGGTGCTCGGCGCAGCAGCGGGGTCGCATCTGGCCAGGGCCCAGGACCCGAGCGCCACGACTGGCGTGGCATCCACCGCGCGGAGTGCCCCCGCCGCGCACGCGCCGGCGGCACTGGATAGTGCCCAGCTCGGCGACACGCCCCTCCCGACGGTGGAGGATGGCTATCAGGGGCACATCCCCGGAGTCGTCGCGCAGCAGAACAACGGCGGCGCGCCCGGCGGCGGCATGCAGGTCCAGATGCGCGGGGTCGCGTCCATCAACTCGGGTGCGGCCCCGCTCTATGTCATCGACGGTGTGATTGCCGACAACGAGACGTTCTACTCGGGGCTCAATGCGATCACGGCCGCGGGGCCCGTGCCCTACGCGCAGAACCCCGAGGACAATACGCCGAACCGCATCGCCGACATCAACCCGGCCGACATCGCGCGGATCGAGTTCCTCAAAGGCCCGTCGGCATCGGCGATCTACGGGAACAAGGCGGCCGCCGGCGCCATTCTCATCACGACCAAGCAGGGGACGCCGGGCCGGGCAAGCTGGCACCTGACGGCGCGCGGCGGGACGTACCTCCCCGCCAACAGGCTCGCGCTCCGGACGTTCCCGACGTACGCGAGCGCCAATGCCTGGTGGCACGCCGACGCCGGGATCGCGGGGGACCTCCCACGTGCGCTCTACGAGGGACCGCAGAACTTCCAGGACCAACTGTTCGCCGGCGACACGCCCTCGGGCGAGGGGGACGTGAGTGTCGCCGGCACGAGCGGCGGGTTGGCGTACTTCGCCTCACTGCTCGACAAGTACGACAACGGGCTGATGCTCCACACGGGCTACTCCAAGCAGGCGACTCGGCTCAATCTCTCCCAGACGGTCAGCCGCCGGCTCACCGCGGCCGGCACGTTCTACTACGCCCACTCGGTCGCGGACCGCGGCGTCAACGGCAACGACAATGTCGACATCACGCCGTACAGTGTCTTCTCCACCACCCCGCAGTTCGTCGACCTCCGCCACAATGTCGGCGGCGAGTACGTGGCGAATCCGTTCGCGTTCGCGAATCCGTTCGCCGACGCGGCACGCATCCGCACGCCGTCGACGGTCGGGCGGTTCATCGGCGGGGCGACGCTCGGCTGGCAGGCATACCAGAGCGCCCGACAGACGATCGCGATCTCGGCAGCCGGCGGGGCCGACGTGGCGCACGAGCGCGACGTCGATCTCGCCAGCTCCACGCTCGAGATCGAGCAAGGGTTCCGGTTCCCCGGGATCGTCAATATCGCCCGGGCGACGGCCGTCTACGACAATGGCGCGATCGGTGTCGTCCATCACTACATGGGGCTCCATGGGATCGACGCCACGACGTCGCTCGGCGTGACCCAGGACGATCGTTCGGTCAGGAATCCCGACCTGGTCGGAATCGGGCTCCCGCCAGGCGGGACGGTCCCGCGCGATGCCCGCTTCCAGACGCAGTTCCAGTACGCATACCGGTCGCGGTCCCAGTCGGTGTACCTCCAGGAGCAGGTGCTCGCGCTCCACGAGCGTCTGGCCCTGACGGCCGGGATCACCGGCGACCGGAACTCGGCCGACGGCGCGCCGAGCCGCCTCTACGCGTTTCCGCACGCGACGGCGGCGTATCGCCTGCCGCGGCTCACGAGCCCCCTCGACGCGCTCACGCTCCGCGCCGCGGTCGGACGCGCCGGGCTCGCGCCGGGCTACGGCTTCGTGTTCAACAACGCGCAGAACTTCTATCGCACGTACGCCGGCGCGACGCGAGCCGCGATCGTCGGCACCGACCCGAACTCCAACATCCTGGCAGAGGTCGATGGCTCGCGCCTACGGCCCGAGATGAGCACGGAGATCGAGACGGGCCTGGACGCCTCGATGTTCCGGTCACGCCTCCAGCTGTCGGCCACGATCTACCAGAAGCGCATCTCGGACCTGGTCCTGCTGGGACCGACGCCCACGTCGGCCACCCTCAACGCGGTCGCCTTCAACGGGGGACAGGTCACGAACCAGGGGCTCGAGCTGTCGGCGCAGGGGACGGCGATCGAGACGCCGGGCGGGCTCCGCTGGCTGCTGAGCGCGTCCTTCGCCCGGAACTACAGCCGCGTCGACGCGCTGCCGAACGGCCCGTTCACGATCGCGCAGGGGTTCGGGCGCGTCTATGGCACCTATCGGGCGGAGGTCGGGCGGTCGGTCACCGAGATCGTGAACGTGGGGGCATCGACTCGCGACGGCTCACCGCTCCAGGTCGGCGACGCGCAGCCCGACTTCGTCGTGAGCGCCGGCTCGACGATCAGCTGGCACCGGTGGCGGCTCTCGGGCCTCGTCGACTGGAGCAATGGCGGCAATGTCATCAACCTCACTAACGCGTACTACGACAACGGCCTGTTCCTCCTCGCCGACTCCGCCGCGTCGGCCCGCCGGATGGCGGCCGTGACGCGGGGGCTCCTGCCGTACGTCGAGTCGGCGAGCTTCGTGAAGGTGCGGGAGGTCGCGCTGAGCTACGACCTGCCCGAGGCCCTGCTCGGACCGGTCCGCGGGATCCTCCACAGTGCCCGCCTCACCGCGTCGGCGCGCAATCCGTTCGCCGCCTTCCACTACTCGGGCCTCGATCCCGAGGTGAGCGACTTCGGTAACACGCCGGTCACGCGCGGACAGGAGGTCACCCCCTACCCGCCCGCGCGCAGCTTCTTCCTGAGCGTCGATCTCGGTCTCTGAGCCGGAGCGGCCGCCGATCGGGAGCGAGTGGTGCCACCGGGCCCGCGGCGCTGCCGGTCGCGATCAGGTGGCGAAGCGCTCGGCGGCTCGGGCTCTGGCCCTGGCGGCTTCGACCTCGCGATTCCGGGGCGGCGCGGTCGTCTCGAGCGATCGGAGGAGCCGAGCGGCGGCCGCCGCGACCTCGTCGACGGCCGCCTCGAACGCCGGCGCGTTCGCCTGCGAGAGCTTGTGAAATCCGCTGATCTTCCGCACGAACTGGAGTGACGCGGCGCGGATCTCGTCGCGGGTCACTGGCGGGTCGAAGTTGAAGAGGGGCCTGATGTTGCGGCACATGCGCTCATGTCCTCCACGAGGTGGAACACTGGCGCCTCCGGGCCCGTCTCGCCCGCTCTCGACCGCGGCCGCCGGTCCGCCGCCAAGGCGCTGACGGAGCTTGGCGGGCGGGCGCGGCGTGCGCAACTGCGGGCGGCGGGGCGGGTGCGCCGAGCTCGTCCAGGTCGGCGTGCCGCGCTCCCGCCCTGGTCCGTCAATAGGCGGAGCCGGGGCCGCCACACTTCGCCCGGACACGAGCCGACCACGACCCCACTGGACCACCTCCGGATGAAAGCAGACGCTCGCCGCCGCGAGCACCTGACCGACGCGATCCCGTGGCTCGTCGGAGCGGTGGCGCTCATCACCTATGCGCCCGCCCTGCGCAACGGGTTCGCGTACGACGATGTCGTGATCGTCGCCAGGAACGTGCGCATCCAGCACTGGTCGACGCTGCCGCAGGCGCTCGGCATCGCCTACTGGTACACGACCGGCCAGCTCTATCGACCGCTGACGACGCTGACCTTCGGGCTCGAGTGGCTCCTGGGTGGCGGCGCTCCGGTCGTCTTTCATCTGGTGAGCGCACTGGCGCACGCCCTGGTCTCGGCGCTCGTCGCGCGTGTCGCTCTCCGCTGGTGGTCGCCGGCCGCGGCGCTGGCCTCCGGGCTCTTCTTCGCCGTCCATCCCGTGCACGTCGAGGCGGTCGCGAACGTCGTCGGCCAGTCGGAGCTGCTCTGCGGCGCGGCGCTCCTGGGACTCGTGCTGATCTCGGGCGCTGCGCCTCCGGGCGAGGGTGACCGCTCGGCCTCCGCCGAGTCGTCGCCCCCCGTCTTCGGGCGCTCCGGCCGCGCCCTGGCCGTCGGGCTGCTCTCGGCGATGGCTGTCGCGAGCAAGGAGACCGGGGTCGCCGCGCCGGCGATCGTGTGGGCGGCCGCGTGGCTGGCGGCGTGGCCGGGTGCGGGCGGTGGCACGCATGGCCGCGCGCGAGACGCGAGCGGCCGCCGCGCCGTCTGGCATCTCGTCGGCGCGTCGGTGATCGGCGTGGCGACGATGATCGCGCTCCGGGTGATCGTCCTCGGCGCGCTTGCCGGGGACAGGCCGCACCCGGCGTTCCACGAGGCGACGGGCGTCCGCGCCGTGCTCCTGGCGCTCGCCACCCTGCCCCGCGCCGTGGCGCTCGTGCTCACGCCCGGGCGTCCCGCCCCGGACTACTCGCCGACCGATGACCAGATCGCGCACCCCGACCTGGCGCTCGTCGCGTGTGGGGTGGGGTTGGTCGGCGTGGGGATCGCGGCACTCGTGCGGCATGCCGCACGCCCGTCGCCGTGGGCGCTGGCGATCCTCTTCGGCGCCGCGACGCTCGCCCCCGTCGCCAACCTCGCCGTCCACACGGGCGTCATCCTGGCCGAGCGGACGTTGTACTCGCCGAGCATCGGAGGCGTGCTCATGGTGGGCGGGAGCCTGACCGTGCTCACCCGGAGCGGCGGCCGGCAGCGGTGGCCGGGGCCGACCCTGTTCTTCTGTCGGGCGCTCCTCGCGTTCGCGTCCGTGCTGCTCGTCGTCGCGCTGACCTTCGCCGAGCAGGCGATCCCGATGTGGCACGACACCGATGCGGTGATCGCGGCCATGCAGGCGCGTGTGCCCGACAGCTACCGCGGACCGGCGCTCCGAGCGCGGGTCCTTCGCGAAGCGGGCAACTACCCGGCCGCGCACGCGAGCTACAGCCGCGCGATCGCCCTCTTCTCCGCCGATCCGACCGTGTTGCACGATGCTGCCGCCACCGCGCTCGTCGTCGGTGACACCGGCTCGGCCATACGGTGGCTCACCCGCGGCCTGGCGGTCGACTCGACCCATCTCCAGATCCGCACCGCGCTCGTGGAGCTGTACGTCCACGAGGGGGATTCCGGTGAGGCGCGCGCGCTCCTCGTCTCGGGCCTCCGCATCGCCCCCGACCAGCGTTCCTGGCAGGCACTGCTGACCACCCTTCCACGCGGGCCCAGAGCGGGCCGGGCGCCCCTGCCCCTTCGTCCCCTCCCCCCCTCCCCCCCTCCCCCCCTCCCGCTCCTGCCGAGTCCACGGGCCGGGCCGCGCGCGGCCGGGTGACCGCCGCCGCCGGCCGTCGCGCGCTGTCACCCGGCGCGCGCCGGGCAGTACATTGGCTCGGCGGTCGACGTTGCGTCTTTCGAGGGAGCTGACGCAGGCAAGGAGCGAGGATGGCGCGGACGGAGACCGGGCGGGTCGAAGCATTCAGCGACGGCGTGTTCGCGATCGCGATGACGCTGCTGGTGCTCGACCTCAAGGTGCCGCACGACCTGGCGCCCGGGCAGACGCTCATGGGGGCACTCGTCGCCGAGTGGCCGACCTTTCTCGCGTTCGTGACCAGCTACGCGACCATCCTCATCATGTGGGTCAACCATCACCGACTGTTCGCCCACATCGGTCGCTGGGACGACCGACTCCTCTTCTCCAACGGGCTCCTGCTCTTCGGCGTCGTCGTGCTCCCGTTCACGACATCACTCGTCGCCACCTACCTCGACCGCCCCGGCCACGAAGCGGCGGCGATGGTATACAATGGTATCTTCGTGCTGATCGCGGTCTGCTACAACGTGCTCTGGCGGTCCGCATCGCGCGGCGGACGATTGCTCGGGCCGGACCACGACCCGGACATCGTCCGGCAGATCACGGACAGCTACCGGTGGGGTCCGCTCATCTATGCCGTGGTGTTCGTCGTCGGCATCGCGAGCGTGACGGTGAGCCTCCTCCTCAACCTCGCGCTCGCGCTGTACTTCGCGCTCCCGTCGGCCCTGGCAGCGCACATCGCCCGTCGCGGGCGAAGCGTCCCCCGGACCGACTGACGCCGACCGCCCTGGACTGACTCGGACACGAAGGGACGCCGAGCGCCGGGCGTCGGCGCGTCTATGGCGTCTCGGGCGGCGGCTGAGGGCGCCGGCAACCTCGGCCCCGCTGGATCCGCTCCACCAGACACTCCAGCACCAATGTTCCACCCCCCTGCACGCGGACGGCGGCCGCCGTGGCGCCGGTGTACCGCTTGAGCCGTTTGGACAGGGTGGCACCGGAGCCGAAGGCGAGCTCCTGGGCGATCCGATTGGCGGTGCGGCCGGGGTCCCGGAGGCGCTCGGCGGCGAGCACGAGTCGACACCAGCTCGCCAGCTCGCCCGGCGGCGGCGCGCCGGCGCGGCGGCAGCGGACGGCGAGCGTCTTGCGATGGACCCGGAGGCGTCGGGCAAGCTCGCGGACGCTTCGTGTCCCGCGCGGATCGCGCAGCACGCATCCCACGAGTGCCAGGATCTCGACCGGGACGACCGGTGCGAGGCGCGCGAGCGCCCGCTGGGTGATGTGCAGCGCGGTGGTGGTGGCCAGGAGGTCCGCGAGCGCGGGGCCGACGTCGTCGTGGCCGGCGATCACGACATCGGTCGCGCCGGCGCGCGCACATGCGAAGAACCCCCGCGCCGCCTCCATCGTGTACCAACCGTAGACCAGCACCGGCACGGTGGGGAAATCCTCGCGAAGGCGTCGGACCGATGCTTCGGCGCGGTGCGCTGCCTGCGCGCTGCATTCCGTGATCACGACCGTCACCGCCTCGTCGGCGACCGCGCGGTACAGCGCCTCCGCGGTGCCGCACCAGACCGTGCGTTGGCGCTCGGCGGCCCCACGCTCGGCGAATCCCAGCTCCAGTCGGCTGCGCAGAATCCGGTCGGTCACGAGCGCCGCGATCACCGCTGTCCTCGGGCCCGGCATCTCTCTCGATGCCCGCCTCGCCGGGTCGGGTCGCGTTCCATGCCGCTCGCTCGGCGCATGGACGTGCACCGTACCGCCGGCCCCGAGCCCCGTCAAGCGAGGCGCGGAGCGGTGTCGCGTTCGCGTACTTCCCGTCGCGAGCCGGGTTCACCACCTTGCTCGCATGTCGCCGCCGGACCGCTCCGACGTCGCGCCCGCGAGGAGTCGCCTCACCGGTGAGCCACAGCCCGCGCCGCCCGGGCCGACGCACATGGCGTTCGTCGCGGCGCTCGCCGCGATGGCCGATGCCGGCGATTCGGCCGGCTGGACCGCCACCGTCGCCGGCCTCGTGACCCTGCGGCTCGTGGACCGCCACATCGCCCGTGCGCAGCACGCGCTGCCGGTTCCCGGACCCGCAACGGGACACGCAGCCGGGCACGCAGCCGGAGGCGCGCCCGCGCGGGCAAGGTCCCGCTCGCCCCGCGAGTGGCGCTCCGCCGGCGGGTCGACCGAGCGCGGCGGCGCGGGCCGGCCGCTGGTCGCCGCCGTGGTGGACGCGGCGCGCACCGCGGTCGACGCCGTGTCCGGAGCGGACGCGACCACTCGCGCCCTGCGGCAACTGATCGCGGCCTCGGCGGTCGGTGACCGGGAGGCGATGGCGGTCGCGCTCTTTCGCTATGCCCACCTGTTACGAAGCGACGGCCGCTGGACGTTGGCGGGGGATGTCTACGAGACCGTGCTCCGTCTGGCGGCAGCCCCGGACGGGGACGGCGCGCCGCATCTTCGCTCGCTCGTGCCGCACGCCTACGACCGACTGGGTTACGTCCGGCGTATGGCGGGCGACATCGCGGGTGCGTCGGCAGCGTACGCGGCCGGCCGAGCGGCGGCGGACATGCGGGGCGACCGGGACAGCGCGCTGCGGATTCGGATCGCCCAGGCGAACGTGCTTCGCGAGCTGGGCAACTATCCGGCCGCGGCGGCAGCGCTGGATGAGATCATCGCCGACGCGCTGGCGTCGCGCCGCGGCGACACCGCCGCGGGCGAGAGGGAAAGGCGGAGATGGAGAAGCAAGGGGGACGACGTGTTGGCGCTGGCTCGGCACGATCGCGGCGTGATCGCGAACGCCCAGCGGCAGTACGAGCTGGCGCTGGAGCAGTACCTCGCCGCCTGGCGCGCGTACCGGCACCCGCTGCGGCGAGAGCGGGTCTGGTCCGACATCGCCCGCAACCTCGCGGACATGGGGCTCCGCGCCGTCGCCCGGGACATCCACCTGGTGCTGTACGTATCGGCCCAGGAACGGGAAGTGCGAGTCGCGGCCGCGATCAACCTGCTGGAGCTGGCAGTGCTGGACGGCGAGCGCGAGGCATTCCTGTCGCTGCGTAGCTCACTGCACGATGCGGCGCGTCGCGGTGTGGTGCCCGCCTATCTGGCGCCCTGGGCCCGCCTGTACGAGGCCTATGGCGAGGCCCGCTTCGGCTCCGTGTCCGCCGCGATCGCGCTGCTCGAGGAGACCCAGGCCGTCGCCACCGCCGTCCGCGCCAACCAGGCGCTCATCCGGGCGGACGAAGCGATCGCGGAGCTGCGCGCCGGCCGTCCGATCTCAGCGCTCGATGAGGCGGTCGATGGGTCGAAAGCCGCAACCGTCAGCGCGTCGACGTCGTCCCTGCCCGCCGCCTCCCCTTCCCCGGCGCCGTTCCCCGGACCGACCCGGCCGGTATCGGCGGCGGTCGAGCAAGTCACGCGGCTCGTACGGTCGGCGCGACGCCAGATGTGGCAGCACCGGGCAGCAGCCGAGGCCGACCCGAGGGACGGACGCCCGCCCGGTCGGCGGGCGCCACCGACACGCGGATGACGTGGCGATGACGCCCATCCGACAGTGTCCGTCGCTGATGGCCGATGCTCAGGGCATCAGCACTGGCCGCTGCCGACGCTGACACCTGGGGGACAGGCGCGCGCCGTGGACGGTGCGGTCGGTGAGGCGCACGCAACGATCCCTGCGGCGGCGACGAGCGCGATGATCGTGCCCGGGACCCCGAGCGCGGCATGGCGGTGCGCCTGCTCCGCGGCGTGGGAGGAGGGCGCGGCCGAGGAGCGGGCGGAGACGGCGGACGCGACAGGAGACAGGCGAGCCATGGTGGTACTCCGGGTGACGGTGAATCCGGTCGGGGCCAGGGTGCGGCGCGAGTGAGGCCGGCCGGACATGCCGCCACGCTACGGGCGCCCCTCACCGAATCACTGCCGTCTCTCGGCCAATGACTCCGCCGTTTCGGCCAGATCGCCGACCGCACTGCCTGCCGCTCGTGCTGCCGTTCGCTGCTCGCGCTATCCCCGGTGCATCGCTCTCCCTTCTCTTGCCCTTGCGTCACGCGTGGACGTCGCCGTTCTCCTGCCGGCCACCAGACTCCAGCGCCTCCGGGCCGCGATTGGAACGGCGCACGCGCTGCATACGGCGCAGAGTGTCGGTGAGCTCGCGACTGTGCTCCGCACGCGCATGATCGACGTCGTGGTGATCGATCCCGAGACACCGGGGATGGCGAGCGTCCGCGAGCTGAGCCCGACGCTCGCACGCTATCCTGCGGTTCCGGTGATCGCGTACGTGCCGCTCTCGGCGGGCGGCGTGCACGGCACGCTCGACCTGTTCGCCGTCGGCGTGCACCGGATCGCGGTGCAGGGGTTCGACGATCATCCGGCCGCGTTCCGCGAGCTGTTGGATCTCGCGCGGGCGGACACGCTCGCGACGCGGGTGCTCGACCGGTTGGCGCCAGCGCTCCGTGCGCTGCCCGCGCCGCTCGCGGCGGCGATCGATGCCGGGTTTCATGCGCCGCGCACGATGCGAACCGGAGCCGACCTCGCGCGGGTGGCGCGGATCCCGATCCGGACCTGCTCGCGGCTTCTCGCCCGGGCGGGGCTGGCGACGCCGCGCGCATTCGTGCGGGCGATGCGGGTCGTGCGGGCGTATCATGGCCTGCGGGGGGGCGAGGCGCGGGTGACCGACGTCGCGCGCTCGGTGGGCTACGCGACGGCAGCCGCGCTCGTCCATGATGCGCGGCGGGCGACGGGTCTCCGGCCGTCGGTGCTGGCGCAGCGGATCGCGCCGGACGACCTGACGGTCCGCGTGGTGCAGCGGCTCACGCGCCGGAACGATCCCGTCGGGGGTGGCGAGCCGCCCGAGTGATCTCGGGTAACCCCATGGCCACCACGGTTACGCAGCAGATGGATACTTGGCCTCGCCGCGTGCCATGTTGATCGCATGTTTGCGACCTTGCCCCGCTCGGGCTGACGATGGCAGCGAGTGTGACGCTGCCCGCGCCGGCGCCGAGGGTCACCGGGACCTACCTGGTCCGATCGCCGCTTGCCGTGGTTCGGCAGCAGGGGGATCGTGCGGTGTTGATCGCGCCGGGCACGGGCGGGGCGTTCGCCCTCGACGAGCTGGGCGAGCGGCTCTGGGACATCCTCGGCGCCGAGCCGCTCGTGCCCGTGCTCGTGGAGCGCATCCGGTGGGAGAGCGGGCGGGCGGCGCGGCCGTTGGCGCGTCAGGTGCTCGCGCGGCTGGTCGCGTGGCAGGAGGTGGGTCTCGTGGCGTGGCGCTGACCGGGCGGCGGCCATGCGCGGAGGGAGGATCGGCGCGGCGCTCCACAGTCCCGCGCTGTGGGCGCAGGCGCATCAACAGCTCGCGCTGGCCGGGCCGGTCATCGACCTGGACGCCGACCTGCGGTCGGCCGACCCGTCGCTCGTGGGGTCGCTGGATGTGCTCGTGGTTGAGGCGGTCGATGCCCAGGGTCGGGGCATCGCGCCCCTCGTCGTGTCGCTCGCCGTGCACATGCCGCAGCTCGCGATCATCGTCTACGACCAGCCGGAGCGCCATCGCCTCGAGGCGTTGCGCGCGGCGCTCATCCCCGGTATCCCGATCGAGTACGTGGTGGCTCCCTTCGAGCCCCTGGCGTCGACCGTGCAGCGGGCGTTGGCGGGGCGTCTGTCGTCGGCCGCCGGGCACGTGATCCTGGCGCATCTGATTCCACTGGCCCCGGCCGACCTGCACACCTTTCTGACGCTCGCGGCCCTCAAGGCGGCGAGCGGCCGCGGGGTCGCGCAGCTCGCGCAGTGGAGCAACAGCACCGCGCGGACAATCGAGCGCCGGCTCGACCGCGCCGGGTGGTCCACGGCGCACACCGTCCTCCAGTCGTTCCGTGCGCTCGACGCGCTCTGGCTGATGGACGAGTACGGGATGTCGGCGCGGCGGGTTCGCCACCGCCACAACCTCGCCCACTCGAGCGGCATCACGCGCCTCACGCGCCGCTGGGCGGCCGGCATCACGCCGCACACCCTCCGCGAGCGCGGCGGCTTCAATGCCGCGCTCGAAGCGGTGATGGCGTCGGTGACCGTGCGGAACGCCTGAAGGCGGCGCGCGCCAACCAGTCAGCGATCACGACGATCCGCGCGCGAACAGGTATGGCGCATCACCACGCACGCTGCCGACGACTGCTGACTCTGGTGTCGCGCACGAGCAATTCTGTCGCGCCGAGGCGATTGGCGGCTCTCCGCGCGGATCGTAGTCTGTCCGCCAGAGGATGCGCTCCGCGTACCTGCTGTGAGCCGGCCACCCCGTGCGAGCTCCCCATGCTATTCGGCCAGAGACACCACACCGCGCAGGACATTCGTCAGCTCCCGATCGCGGGAGAGCTCAGGCCGGCACCAGACGTAGTGAGCGCGACGCATGACGGGGAGGTGCTTCTCCTGGACGTAGGACACGGCCGGTATCACCGACTGAACCGGACAGCGAGCCTGGTGTGGGAGTTACTCGACGCGAGGACCGACTTCCCCTCGATCGTCGAGCGCGTCTGCACCGAATTCGAGCTCCCGCCGGGTGCGACCGCGGGAACGGTGGAGCAGGACGTAGCCGCCCTGCTAGGCGCGCTCCAGCAGACTGGGCTCCTGGTGTCGGACCACACCGAGGAGTCCTAGTGCGCACGTCAACGCCCGCCAGTGTGTCGGGGTCGATCGGGATGGAGCGCGTGGTCCTTGTCGACCGGTCGGCCTATCGCAGGAGTTCGCGAGCCCCCTCCGCAGCGCGCTGTGCGCTTCGGCTGTTCGCCATAAAAGTCAGCCTGGCGACGCTGGGGTTCGCCCGGACGCTGCGGTGGGTCCGGCGCTCGCCCCGCTCCCCGATCGCCGCGCCGTCAGCCCGGGCGCAGCGACAAGACGAGCTGATCAGCGCGACACTCGACGCTGTTGCGCTTGCGAGTGCGCTGTGGCCGGGTCGTGCCCTATGCCTCGAGCAATCTCTGACGCTCTACTACTCGCTCGCGCGGGCAGGGGTGCCGGTGACGTTCCGACTCGGCCTCCAGCCCCACCCGTTCCAGGCGCATGCCTGGGTCGAGCACGAAGGGCGGGTGCTCAATGACTTCGAGGAACATGTCCGGCACTATGTCGCTCTGCCGGAGCTGCCTCGGTGAGTTTTTTCCTGCTGCTGGCGCATGGTCGTGGTGCCGTCGTTCCCGAGGAGGTGCGCCGCCCGTACGACCGCCTCCCTCGCTACCGCGGTTACACCGCCCGATGGGTGCATGCGGGCTCAGCGTCGGTCCTGATTGCTGGGGGGGATTCGCTCGCCGCGCCCCGGATCGCCCGCGTCGGCCCGCTCCTCGGTGTCGGCGTCGCGCGTCTCGACAACCCGCAAGAGGTCCGTCGGTGGATCGGTCAGTATCGGCCGTGTGTCAGCGACTTGGAGCTGATCGTTGCCGATCTCGCATGCAACGGGTATGGCCGCATCGGAAGCTATCTCGGGGACTTCGCGTTCGCCGTC
The DNA here is from genome assembly GCA_021324635.1 of Gemmatimonadota bacterium. GTDB lineage: Bacteria > Gemmatimonadota > Gemmatimonadetes > Gemmatimonadales > Gemmatimonadaceae > Palsa-1248. Next base: position 71,907 of record JAJPIS010000070.1, on the reverse strand, counting down.
TGGGACGCCGTGGCGCTGACGCTCACGGTCGCGCGTGACGCGTTCGGAGTGAAGCGAGTGTTCCATGCTCGCCCGCGTTCCGCCAGATCCGGCCATCCCGACGCACGGTTGCTGGCGGCCGCATCACGTGCCGATCTCCTCGCACTCGACGAACGGTACGACCTCGCGTTCCTTCTCGAGCTGGCGGCCCTTCGGGCGCCGACGCCTGGCCGGAGCGCGTTTGCAGGTGTCGACGCAGTACAGCCGGGAACAGTGGTCACGCTGAACGACGCCAGGACGAGCACGCGCCAGTTCTGGGCGGCTGCCGAGTTTCAACCCGACGAGAGGGCTCGGCCGATCCGATCCCGGGCGGCCAGCGAGTTGTGCAACGAGTTCCGCGAACGGTTTCTCGATGGGATCCGCGCCCGCCTGACGGGGGAGCCCGATGTCTGGTCACAGCTCTCGGGCGGCCTCGACTCCTCGTCAGTCGTCTGCGGAGCCCAGTGGCTCGCCCGGACAGATGCTGTCGCATACGGAGTGAGCGGCACTGTCTCGTGGCTCTACAGGTGGAGCACGGACGGCGACGAGCGCCACTTCTCATCGATCATCACGAAGCACACCGGCGTACGGAACGAGCTCGTCCAGGACTTCTGGTCGTGGAGGCCGGAGGACGGGCTGCCGCCCGTCACCGATGAGCCCAACCCGGAGCATCTGCTGCATGGTCGCGAGCGACGCACCCGTGAGCTCGTGGAGGCTGCCGGAGGTCGCGTGCTCCTCACGGGCTTTGGCAGCGACCACTACCTGCTCGGCAACATGTTCTTCTTTGCCGACTGGATCGCGCAGGGACGTGTCCGCGACGCAATGCGCGAGATGCTGAGACGCGCCGCGATCGGTCGCGTCTCGTTCTGGAACCTGGCCTACCGGAATGCCTTGCTCCCACTCCTCCCGGCCACCCTCCGTCGGCGTCTTGTACCAGGTGCCAGCCTGCCGCCCTGGATTCGCCGGTCCGCCGCCGAGTCGGCACACATCGTCGGGACGTCGGCCGACGATAGCTACGCAGGTCCGCGCGGGCTGAAGTACGCCGCTCTCGTGCAGGAGCAGATGCGGTCGATCCCACTCGGGCTCCGCCGCCATGACCTGCTGGAAGGCCTCGATGTGCGACACCCGTTCCTCTACCGGCCCCTGGTCGAACTCGGGCTTCGACTGCCGCCGGAGATGTGTGTGCAGCCGCATGCCCGCAAGTGGATTCTGCGCGAAGCGATGCGGGGTATCCTGCCGGAGCCGGTGCGGACACGGGTCGGTAAGGGTGGAAACCTCGGCTTCGTTCATCAAGCTCTGATCCGCGAGCGACCTACGATCGCCCGGATCCTGGACGATCCGCTCCTGGCCCAGTTGGGATGCATCGACCCGGTGAGACTTCGCGCCGGTATCGACGAGGCATGCCGTACAGGCGCGGAAGAGCTCGTTTCGGCGGCCATCTATACACTCGCCGTCGAGACGTGGCTGCACGTGCGCTCTGGTCGACCGGTCACCGAGACGCGACGCGAGCAGGGCAACAGCGATTTGCACCACCAGCAGGGGACACACTTGACCGGCCGCTTCGACGCGGCCACAGGGAGGACCGTATGAAGACACGTTACGAGGCACCCGCAGTGACATCGTCGGCGCCCGTCGTCGCCGTCACGTCGCAGATCGGTCAGAAGGTGGCAGAGAGCTTTGGACGGGGCGAGGCGGTCGGAAGTCTCGGGTACTCGCTCTGAGGCTCTCGGGGGCGAGGGCCGGGCGTGAGCACCCTCACGGTTGATCGCCTGACCCTACACCTCCACCGTGAGTCAGATCGACGCGTCGCGGCCCGGTGACCGCCGCCCCGCACTTGCTGCAATCGTACTCACGTTGCTGACAATCATGCCGCGAATGCGGCGAGGAGGCACGATGAAACGGCCCTATGAGACCCCGGCAGTGACGCAGACGGCGGACGCCGTTCGCACGACCAGGGTGACGGGCCCGCGCGTGCACGAGGCGCTCGGGCTGGCCATGCCCGAGGGCAGCGTCGGCTTCGCGCTCTGAACGGTCCCGAAGAACGACGAGGGCCGGGAGCATCCCGGCCCTCGTCGCATTCCCCGACCCTCCGCGGCCGTCCGATTCAGCGCGACGCCGACCCCAAGCTGGAATGAAGCAGGTCGTCCAGCCAGACGCGTGCGCGGCTCCAGTAATCGCGCAGGTTCGCCGGAGAGGAGAGCGTGTGGCCCTCGCCCCAGTAGCGTACGTAGCGCACCCGCTTCCCCAGCCTGCTCAACGCCTGGAACGCGATATCTCCATCGCTCATATAGAACGTGTCATTGTCCGCCTTGACGATCATGAGCGGTGTGGTCACCCGGTCGAAATGCTCGATCGGATTGTTGCGATGCCACCGGAGCGGGTCTTCCCACGGCGTCACCCCGATCCGCAGCGAATGGCTCAAGGGGGTCGTTGCATTGCTCGCCTCGAACTGCGTCAGCCCCGTCGGCACCCACTCGTTGGGAAAGTCGGCGCGGCAGTAGCAGTAGCTCGCCATGAAGGCTGCGTAGTACGACAGGATGTCGCTCCACCCCGCGATCGCGATTGCCGCTCGATACCGCGTGCTCATGGTGATCAGACCATAGACCAGGATGGCACCGTGACTATGGCCGACCAGGGCGAGCCGCGAAGAATCTGTGACGCCCATCGCGACCAGCGAGTCGATCGCCGGGTCGATGTATCCCGCGACCGACACTACGGGATCTCCATTTGACGGAGGGATCGACGGTTGGAGCACGACGTACCCGCGCGTGGACCACAGGTGCGGATCCATCATCGGATAGAAGGCAGAGTGAGGCTTGCCGGAGGCTCGTCGGGGCAAGGAGTCCGGCACGATGTGCCCGGGGTACGGCCACACGATGGTCGGGTAGCGGACGCCTGATACATACCCGGCGGGGAGGAGTACCTGACCTGCGTAACGGGCGCCGTCGGCCCCTCGATAGTGAATCAGCCGCTCCTGCCCGACGTCGTCCTCGACCTTGCCCAGGTGCGAATTGAGGCGCATCCGAACGTGGGGGGCACCGTTCGACGTATCCCTGGTCCATATCAGCGATCCGTCCGCTGGCTCGGAGGTGTACAGCGCAAACCCTGTCCGCGGCGACTCGACGGCAAGCACCAGCTCCGATCGTTGCGCCGGCGGCGGCGAGACTGGCGTGTCGCGAGGGAAGGAGCTGTCCGGAGTGAGCGCGCCGACCATGCCGTGGGCGTCGACGACCACATGCTCCAGGGGAGTCGCCTGGCTCGCGCCCGAGTGCGTTGCCACAACAAACTTCGACCCATCGACCGCCCACGCACCGCCGGAGGGGCTCAGGTAAGGATCATGCAGTCCCTCGATCCAGCGGACCTGACCAGCGGGTTGCAGTTGCGCGAGCCCCAGCCGTCGGTGCATGAAGAATCGGATGAACGAGCCGTCTTCCGGCCAGCGTGGCCCTTCTCCTGGTCCCATGACGTCATTGCCGTCGTCGGCGATGAGCGCGACCTGCCGATGGTCCGGGGACAGGACGGTCTCGCGGATGTTTGCCTGGGCGACGATCGTCACCCGCCCGGTGCGCACATCGATCAGCGCCAGTGAGCCCTGGGGGCGCGCAGCCGCCGGGGTTTCGACCCCACCTTCGAGCAAGCTCACCGACGCCTGCGCGCCGTGTTCGGTACGCGCCCAGGCGCTATCCCGCCGGATCCGTTGATTTGGACCGTACGCGTAGTAGAGCGGAATCGTCCCCGCCGGGACGAACGCCGCCAGCAACGTCGTCGAGTCGACCCACTCCATCGGCTGGCCCCAGGCCTCCAGGTGGGCGTCCAGGTCCACGCCGGGCGGTCCGACGCGGCGAAGCGTGCCCGCTCGTTCGTCCCACACCTCGATTCCAACGTTGTTGGTCACGCGCGTCGTCAGGATCGCGAGGTACCGGCCATCCGGCGACCAGGTCGGCTGCCAGTGCCAGGTGCCATCGCGCACGCCGTTGGTGATGTTCCTGAGTCGGCCGCGCCGAGGCACGAGCCAGACATCGGCGCGATTCCACGGACCATCGACCCACCCGTACCGTTCGACGGCTGCCGTCTCAGCTCGCTGAATCACGATTGCCGCCAGGTCGCCGGCCGGCGACATCGTAGCATCACCGATTGTCTGGTTGGTGAGAATGTCGTCCAGATCCAGCCTGTGTCGCCGGGATAGAACGCTCCGCTCCCCTTCGTGCGCCGCAACTGACATCCTCGTCCCTTCCCGGCTCGTCGGTTGCCCATGAGCCCACGACGCGAGGAGTAGTCCAGCGGTGAGCAACAGGGACGCCGGACGGCAACAGTGCATCACGCACCCCATCATCGTGCTCGAAGGGGCAGCCGGCGCCCCGGTCATCTTGCCCGCACTCTGATGCCGAGCATCGTGATCCGACCGAGCACCGGGGACGTGTTGATCAGCTCATAGTTCTGGTTGTCCGTGAGGTTGTCGACCGCGACAAAGGCAGAGAGCCGCGAAGTGATCTCCTGGTCCACGCCGAGGCGTACCTTCGCGAACCCGGGGTATCGCACGAGGAAGCCTCGCGTGGTGGTCGGGCACGCGCTCGAGCCGACAGCCGAGCCAGCGAAGCACTTGAACTCGGTGAACAGGTCGTAGTACGTCCAACTGCTGACGGCGCTGAGCCCGAGCGTCACGTTCGTCCGCCGCAGCACATTCACGGTCGCGGATGCGCCGGCCGTCGAATGAGGTACCAGCCAGGCCTGGTCCCCAACCCGCAGATCTCCGGTGTAGTTGGCACCGACGGAATTGACCCGGCTCCTCGTGTATGCGTACTGGCCCCGAAGGATCACCGGACCGGCCGAGTAGCTCCCCTCCAGCTCGATCCCAGTATTGTGCACGCGACCGACGTTCTGGAATTGATAGTTCTGATTCTGCGCACTGACGGGCACCGTCGAGATCAGGTCCGCCGCGACCTGATCGTAGTACGTAGCGCCGAATGTCGCCCTGGACCCGACCGCGATGTCCACCCCCGCGTCCCACCCACGCTGCCGTTCGGGACCGAGCCGGGGGTTCGCAAGCTGGAGGTTTGTCGCGAACGCGATGGCGTCCTTCTCGCTCGGGTCGGGCGGATGAATCGCTTCACCGTACGAGCCCCGAGTCTTTAGTGTCGTCGCGCCGAACGTGCGCACGTATGCGACCCCAAACCGCGGGGAGAGTGGAGTGCCGAGCGCTCGGCCGAAGTTCGAGTTCTGCTCTGCACGCAATCCACCTGTGAGGAACAGCGCGCCACCGACCGCGAGCTGCAGTTGCCCGAAATAACCGGTGTTCTGCGTCACGTTCCGTGCGATCGAAGGCGGAACCGCCGGATCGAACGGAATGGTGCCGGCCGACGCCAGAGCGCCTGTCGTGAAGAAGTCGGTTGTCGTAAGGGTGTAGTGGTCCACGCCGGCGGTGACCGTGCTTCCGATACTCCTGGACAGCGGCATCGTGAAAGACGTGTTGTACCCGAGCGATGCCTTGGGCTCTTGCTCTCCAACGACGAATAGCTCGGTATCGGCCGGCGTCGTGAAGCGACGCTGAAGCTGGCGTCCGTCATCACTGAACCGGTCGACGCCGATCGTGACGGTATGCCGCCAGCGGTCACTTGCCGCGTACACGATGTGGGCGCCGTATGTCTCCTCGGTCGACGTCTGCTGGACGTAGAATGGCTTGGAATAGTACGGATCCCCGGTGGCGGCCAGCCGCGGGTCACCCGCCTGCGGGGTCTGTTGGCTGTAGTAGCGCGCCGTCAGGTCGATCGAAAGCGGCCCCTGCGTGAATCGCATCCCGCCGTACAGGCTAGGGATCGCCGCCTGCCCCTCGAGCACCCAGGCATCTGTGTGCTGATAGCCGGCGCCGAGATTGTAGCCGATGTCGGGCGTTCCCCCTCGCACCGATGCGCTGAATTCCTCGCGCATCGCCCCGCTGTACCCCCGGTACGGGCTCTGGGCCGTCCCGGCCGCCGCCGACGCCTCGATCAGAGGAACTTTGAGCCCCGGGTCCCCACGCTTCGTGAAGACCTGCATGACGCCTCCGATCGCGTCCGACCCGTAGAGCGTCCCAGCCTGCGGGCCACGCACCACTTCGATATGGTCGATGCTGTTGGGGTCGATCGCGGCAAAGCTTCGGTCGCTGACCTCGACGCCGTCGAGATAGATCTTGACGCTCCCCGAAGCCGCGTTGAGGGTGCTCGCCCCTCGCACGGTGATCGGTGTACTCTCGGGATTCGAGGTGGGGTCCCAGGCGACGCCGCTGGGAACGGCCTCACGGAAGATCTGGTCAATCGTCCGCGGATGCTCATCGCGGATCTCAGACGCGGTCACGACCGTGATCGGCGTGGAAACCGCCCGCACGGCGGTTGGGGCAACGGTCCCCGTCACCACGACCTGGTCCATCTGGCTCGCGGACCGTTCGATGGCGATGTCGCTGACCGTGACCTGGTCGGCGGACACGGTCACCGGCTGGCGAGCGGGCGTGTAGCCGAGGGCGCGCGCTTCGAGGGTGTAGGCCCCCGGCGGCACGTTGGCGATCCGATAGGTGCCGCTGTCGGTCGCCGAGGCGCCGCGGCCGGTCCCGACGAGCTGCACGGTAGCGTACGGCACCGGGCGGCCGGTCCTGACGTCGGTCACGTGGCCCGCGACGGACCCGGTCGCCGGCGGACGCGCGGCCGCGCTGCCACGGCGCGCGGTCAGGGTGGCGATCGAACCCGGACCCAGCTCGACATCGACGTTCGCGTCGAGGAGCACGTGGGTGAGCGCGGCGGCAACGGTGATGTCCTCCGCCCGGAGCGAGACGCGAGCGTCCCGCGGGAGGATGGACGGGTCGTACACGAGCCGCAGCCCCGCCTGCGCACCGATCGCGGAGAGCGCGGCGGGGAGCGTCGCGTCCTCGAGCGCGACACCGATCCGCGCCCGGAGCACGGCCACGCCCCGCGCTTCGACCCGCACCGGCCGGCCCGCCCGGCCGCTCGCCCCGCCGCCGTCCGGCGCCCACCAGTAGAATCGCGGGCCCCGCTCGGCGAGCGTCACCTGCTCGCCACCCGCCACCCCTCCCCGCGTCTGCGCGACGAGCACGCCGCCGTACACCGCCCCGAGCAACTCGAGGAGCACGACGACCGCCCACCGTGCCATCAGCGACACCGCCCGCCCCGCCGGCGCCGCCCGACCCGCCTCTTGCTCCCCCTCGCCACGCCGACCCGCGCGCTCGCACGCACCCCGGTCGGCATCACCGCGACCACAGAGATGACGCATAGCTCCCCCCCACTCCCGTGGGCGGTTGATCGTGAATTGGTCTCGTGAACGCGCGCGGCGTGTCCGATACCGGCCGGGCCAGGTCGACGGCCGCGCGCTACCGCTGCCTAGGGCGGAAAGAGGGTGACGGTCCGCCCACTCCACCGCGCTCGCACACCCAACGCACGCTCGATCGCGTGCACGACATCCTCCACCGGATCGCCCGCGAACGTCGCCGTCAGCCGACGCGTCCGCAGGTCGGGATCCGCAAGCCGCCAGTCGACGTCGTACCATCGGCCCAGCTCACGCACCACATCGCCGAGCGGCACGTCCACGAACGCCAATCGCCCGTCCGCCCACGCGATGTCCCGCTCGACGGCGAGCCCGCTCACGACACGCATCGCCCCCGAGGTGTCGAGCATCATCCGGGATCCACGCCGCACGATCGTGGCACCAACCAGCCGCTCCACCGCACCCCCCGCAGGGCGAGCGACGGCGACGCTGCCGTCCGCGACGATCACCTGCGCGGCCGCGCCGCCCGGATACGCGCGAATGTCGAACCGCGTCCCCATGTCCTCGGTCACGAGCGACTGCGTGCGAACCCGAAAGGGCCGAGCGGAGTCGTGCACGACGTCGAAAAACGCGTGGCCCTGAAGAGTCACGGCGCGCACCCGATCGCCATAGTCCGCCCCCACTCGGAGCTCGCTCTCCGGCGCGAGCACGACCCGCGCCCCCTCGAGCGTCAGCACCGCCCGCTCACCGCGCGCGGTGACGTACGTGCGCACCGCCGCGCCGTGCGCTGACCCCGGACCGGCCCACGGCCCCACGCGTGCCTCGAGCCACGCCGCCCCGACGACGACTGCCGCCGCCGCAGCCCACCAGACCGGGCGCCCCAGCCGCGCCGGCCGGCCGTGCCACCGCCGGAGGACCGGCGTGGACCGCGGTCGCTCAGCGGCCACCGCCCGCTCCGACCGCACGACCGCCAGCGGCGCGCGACGCGGTGCATCCCGCACAGCCGCCCCATCACCTGCACTCACCAGGGAGGCGCCGACCGCTCGCCACCATGCGTGCACGTCGATGGGACCGGGCAGCACGGCAGGCGTGCGCACCCCCGCCTCACCCGCACCCGCCCGCTCCACGCCCCCGCCCCGCAGCGCCGCGACGATCGCCCGCCGACCGGGCTCCGCGTCGAGCCACCGCTCGAAATGCCCGCGGTCGGCCGCCGGCAACGTCCCGGCGAGGAAGGCCGCGAGCAACGCATCCACGTCGACCCCCGACAGCGGCTCCCCGACGCTCGGGACCGCGCTCGATCGCTCGGGCGACGCCTCGGGGCGCCGGGACGGTGCGGGCGTGTCGCTCACATCTCAGTAGTCGCCGCCGAAGGCGGCGACCCCTCACGGACGGCGCCCGCGCCGCCCGTCATCTATCCCTCGCGCTCGGGGTCGGACGAGCGCTCGGGATCGTTCCCACGGTCGGGCATGAGGCGCGCCCGCAGCGACTTCACGGCCCGCGCATACAGGAGCTCGACGGCTTTGACCGACACGGCGCCGATCGCGTCGCGGACCTCGGCGCTCGTCAGCTGTCGCTCCACCCGGAGCCGGAAAACGAGCCGCTGACGCTCGGGGAGCTCGGCGAGCGCGCGCTCGATCGCGGACCGCATGGCAGCGCCGGCGCTCGACGCGGCACCGCCAGCCCGCTGTCCGGCCCACCCTGCCTCGCCCGCCGTCACCCGGCCGGCGTCTCCCGCCTCCCACTCGGCCGCCGCCCACTGTGCCCATCGCCCGTCGCGCTCCCGCCGGCGGATCTCCTCCCGGAGCACCGACATCGCGCGGTTGCGCGTGGCGGCGGTCAGATACACCGTCACCGAGCCGTGCACGTCGAGATCCGCACGCCGGTTCCACAGGCTGGTGAAGATGTCCTGCACGACCGCCCGCGCCGCCCACCCGGACTGGAGATACGGATAGGCCACGCGATACAGCCGACTGGCATGCGCGAGGAAGAGCGCCTCGAGCGCGCGCTCGTCGCCCGCCATGATCCGCGCGAGGAGCGCGGCGTCGTCCACCGCGTCGCGCCTGGTGTCGCCCCCGCCGCCCCCGCCGCCCCGACCCCCCTCCCCCGCACCGCCTCCCGCTCCCTCGGCGACCCACCGCGCCAGCTCAGCCACGACGGAGGCCCACTCCCGGTCCATCCAGACCAGGACACCGGCCGGCAACCCCGCGCCGAGCGGACCGCCGTCGGCCCCCCGCGCCCGCCGGGCACGACGCCCGCGCGCCGAGCCCGCCGCACCAGGCCAGGGAGCGACCGGCCGCTCGCCAATGCCGCCACGAGGAAGACGCCGCGTCCGCCGCGGGGGAGCGATCATGGACCCGACACTCACGCCGACGCGTCAGCGTGCCGTCACCGGCTGACCGGCCAGCCGCCGGACGACGGCGAACTCGCCCCGAGCAGCGCCCCGTCGCCCCCGCGCACCACATGGGCGCCAATCTCACGCTGCACTACATATAGTGCAAGCGTCGCCGCCGCGCGCGCCGATGCGTGTGATGCACTGTATATAGTGGCGCTATATATGCTGTGGCCGATGCACCGGGGCGGGTGCACCATTGCACCATGCCACCGCTGCGCGTGCGCTTCGGACGGACGGTCGCCCATCTCCGCAAGACGCAGACGTCGTACTCGCAGGAGTCGCTCGCGCACGCCGTCGGCATGCACCGGACGTTCATCAGCCTGGTCGAACGCGGTCTCGCCAACCCGTCACTCGACACGATCGAGAAGCTCGCGCGGGCTCTCAAGGTGCCGCCGGCGCGGCTGCTCTCGGAGTCCGACCGCGAGCGCTGACCGGGGCTGACCAGGTGTTGATCGGGGGTCGACCCGGCGCCAGGCGACCCCGCGGGTCGGCGCCGAGCGAGGGGAAGAGGCCGTCGGCGGAGAGTTAGTAAGTAGCGGCCCGCGTGGGCCGACTCCCGACGACTCCCGACGACTCCCGACGACTCCTCCTGCCCCTTCGGCTCTACCCGTGACTATCGCTCAGCTCTACGCCGCCCTCGAAGGTCTCGATCCGTCGCTCCGCGTCCTCATTCCGGGACAGGAATGGGGATGGGTCGATGTCGCGGACACGATCGTCCGACACACGGCCTATGCGCCGGTCCCCCGACGACCGGACATGGGCGGATGGGTCACCGCCCCCGTCAGGAACCCGCGGGCCCGCCGGGAGCGCTGCGTGCTGATCCTGCCGCACCCGAGTCGGCGCGATCCGCCGCCGGCTGCCTGAGGCGCGAGCGCCCCTATCCGGTGCGACGCACGACGGCGACGAACCGGGTCCGATTGTCGGACCGGTCGGCGATCCGGTCAGCCAGGACGACGAGCCCGTAACGCTCGGCCGCGGCCGGGCCGGCGATCGCGGCGCTCCGGGGATCGCCGGACTCCGCGACCGCGCGGGCCGCGCCGGCGGTGTCGTGCGCGAGCACCGGCGCAAGACCGGGATGCCGGGCCAGATAGCGCCCACACTGCCCGAGCGCCACGGGATGGCTGGCGACGCGGCAGAGCACCGACGCCGGCACGCCGGGGAGCGCGAGCAGTTGCAGCCGGACCGCGACTTCGGTCTCCCCCACCACGGCGAGCGCCCGCGTTTCACGCAGCGCGGCCACGCTCGACGCGATCCGCCCGACGACGGCGTTCCACACGGGGAGCACGCCGGCGTCGGCCGCCCCGTCCACGACGGCGCGGACGACGTCCGGGAAGTCGTGCCGTGACACGCCGTCCCCCGCGCGACCCCAGAGCTGCGCGATCGCCACTTCGCTGAAGGCGCCCGGCTCCCCCTGGTACGCGACGCGGAGGCGGCCGGGCGGACGATAGCCGCCCTCAGAGGTCACCGCACGACCGAGCCGGTGCGCGGCCGCCCGGCGCGCGAGACGGTCACGCGGCCGCGCCTCCGCCCGTCCGCGACCCGCTCCGGGCGGGAAGCGCCACCCCGAGCGCACCACGTCCGGCCACGACGCCGGAGCGCGCCGCCGAGCCGGCGCCCACGTGCCCCATCGTCCGCCCGGCGGCGGCGGCGAATGCGCCGAGGTGCACCATCATCGCCCGGAACTGCTCGAAGGTGAGGCTCTGCTCGCCGTCCGATCGAGCGGCCGACGGATCGGGGTGCACTTCGACGATCAACCCGTCGGCACCGGCGGCGATGGCGGCGTACGCGAGTGGCGCCACGAGCGCCGCTTTCCCTCCCGCGTGGCTCGGGTCGACGAGCACGGGCAGGTGGGTTTCGGCCCGCAGCACGGGGATCGCCGCGACGTCGAGGGTGTTCCGGGTGGCGGTCTCGAAGGTGCGGATACCGCGCTCGCAGAGGATCACGTGGGGGTTGCCGCGGGAGAGCACGTACTCGGCAGCCATCAGCAGCTCGTGCACGGTCGCCGACAGTCCGCGCTTGAGGAGCACGGGAACGCGCGCGGTCCCGACTTCGGCGAGCAGGGCGAAGTTTTGCATGTTGCGCGCGCCCACTTGCAGGCAGTCGACGACGCCCGCCATCGACTCGACTTGCCGCGGATCCATCACTTCACTCACGACCGGCAGCCCGGTGCTCGCACGAACGTCGGCCAGCAGCTCGAGTCCGGGCGCGCCCATCCCCTGGAAGGCGTACGGCGAGGTGCGCGGCTTGTACGCACCACCCCGGAGCGCCGACGCACCCGCGCCACGAACGGCGCCGGCGGTGTCGTGGAGCATCTCACGCCCCTCGACGGAACACGGCCCCGCAATGATGGCGAGGGCGCGCCCGCCCACGACGCAGGGGTCCGCACCACTCTCGACGCCAAGGACGACTTCGGTCGTCGCCTCGGGCGCGGCGCGGGTCTCTCGCGAGGCGAGCCGGTAGGGCTTGAGCACGGGCATGACACGATCGACGCCCGGCAGCGCGGCGAGCGGCACGTCTTCAAGCGCGCGCTCGTCACCCACGCACCCGATGACGATCCGCTCGGTGCCGCGGCTCACGTGAGCGACGAGCCCGGCCCGCTCGATCCGCTCGAGGATGGCGTCGAAGGCGGAGGGGGCAATGTCGGGCTTGGTGATGATGATCATGGCTGTGGGGGGGGGGCGAAGGGTCGGGTTCGAGGCTCGGATCACAAACAGAACGGCCCCCGGTGTCTGTCCGGGGGCCGTGGGGGTTTCCGTGTCGTCGTCGAGTGCTGGGCGGTGCTCGCTTATTTGCTACGACTCTCGCTCCCAGTCCTCGGCGCGCCACGCAGCGCCCTCGGCCCCCTGTCGATAGGGGTAGCCAAAGCCGCTAAACCAGTAGCCAAGCGCGGCGGCGCGACGGACGGACACGGTGACCATTGCCCCGATACAGTATGGCCCGTCGCAGTTTGCCGCAAGCGCCGGGTATTGCCCCGGGGCGCCGGGCGCTTGACGCCGACGCAGGAGGTGACTAACTCCAGGCCGTCCTGGATGAGGTCGCCTGATGCCCCCGCGCCACCCGGGCTGCGCGAGCCCCGCCGTTCGCTCGCGACCACTCGGCTCTCCCTCCCCGTCAAATCTTTCCGTGATTCACCGCTCCTGGCGTTACCCAACCGCCCTTTCGGTCGGGCTGCTCCTGCTCACGTCGACCGCCCAGGCCCAGGGGGATGGCGGCGGCCGGACTCCTGCCGCCGACGCGCCCGCGACTCGGCCTGGCACCGACTCGGCGGGCGAAAGCAGGGTACCCACGCGGACGGACGAGGGCACGACGTCATCCGGGGCGGCGATTCTCGCCGACAGTGTCGCACCCGGCGCGCCGGTCTTTCAGCTCACGGACCTGCTCTCGGGGCGCCTGCACAGCACCGATGTCCAGAGCGCCGGCGCGCAGAGCGGCAGTGGCGCACGGATCATCGTGCGCGGCGTGGGGAGCATCTTCGCCACCACCGATCCGGCGGTGTACGTCGACGGCGTCCGTGTCGCGTCCGACCGCGGCGGCGCCGCCGATCCCGCGAATCCCGCGCAGAGCCACCCGGTCGGCCCGTCGCGCATCGGGACGCTGGACGAGCTGAGCCCGTGGGACATCGCCCGGATCGATGTGCTGACCGGGCCGGCGGCGACGACGGAGTACGGGCTCGATGCCGCGAACGGGGTCGTGCTCGTAACGACACGCCGCCCGAGCACCGACGCGCTCCACTGGGCGTTCTCGTCCGAGGTCGGCGCGCTCGGCGTCCCGAGCACGAATCAGTACGAGAGCTGGATGGCCTGGGGCCACGCGACGGGCGGCACGACGCAGGTCCGGTGTGGCCCGGTGCCGCGCGCGGCTGGGACGTGCGTCCTCGATAGCCTCACGCACTTCTCGCCGCTCGCTACCACCCGGACGTCGCCGCTCACCGGCGGCAACCGCGATGCGGCGAATCTCCAGCTCGACGGCGGGACCGGGCCGGTGCGCTATCTCGTGAGCGGCGAGCGCCAGAACGAGCGCGGCATCCTCGCCATGCCGACCCCGGAGGCGCAGCTCTATGCGGCGCAGGACGGCCATGCGCCGCCCAACGCGATCCGGTGGCCGAATCGGCTCGACCGCACGAATGGACACGCCTCCGTGACGACCGCCCTCCCGGCACTCGGCGAGGTGACGATCACGGGTAGCGCGATCGGTGGCGGCCAGGGCGCCGCGAACGAGTCGCTGCTGGCCACCGATGTCGCGTCCGGGAGCGGGACGGCGGCCAGCAACGACGGATGGGCCGGCGGGCCGGCACGGCCACGATATCTGTTCGCAAACGAGTCGGCCGATCGCGTCGAGCGATACGACGCGGGCGCCAGTTGGATCTGGACGCCGGTGAGCTGGTTGTCGACGCACGCGAACGGCGGGGTCGACAAGGGTCGCGAACGCAACGAGCAGTACCTCGACCCCGCCGACGACCCGTTCGACGCCCTTCCGGGCATGTTCACGCGCGACCGGATCGCCGACCACAGCTATTCGGCGAGCCTCGCGGTCTCCGGCACGGCCGAGGTTCCGGGCCTGCTCTCGGCGGTCACCACGGTCGGAGGGGCGTACCGCGAGATCGGCTACGCGAGCCAGTCGATCGTGGCTCTCAACCTGTTGTCGGGCGTCAACCCGCCGACGGGCACCGTCCAGCAGATGTACACGTCGGGCGAAAACGCACAACGGCGTGGCGCGTTTCTCGAGGAAGCGGTGACGTTCCTCGATCGGCTGTCAGTGACCGGAGCGGTGCGCCGCGACGCCTACGGCGAGAAGGGTGCGCCCGAGGCCACGTACGGACGCGCTGCCATCTCGTGGTTGGCGATCCGCCACCGCTCCAACCCGCTCCGGCTCCACGCCGCCATCGGGGAGACGGGTGATCTGCCCCCGGTGTTCAACATCTTCGTTCCCAACCTGATCGACGGCCGGAACGGGATCGGACGAGGCGGCCCACTGCCACGCCCCGAGCACATACGGGAGTACGAGGCGGGCGCCGACGCGTCGATCCGCGACCGGGTGACGCTCAGCGCCAGTGTATACGACAAGACGACCACCGACGCGCTCTTTCCGGCCCAGGTCTCGACCGGTGGGGTAGCCGCGACCATCGAGCTGAACGACGCCGCGATCCGGAACCGCGGCGTCGAGATCGAGGCCGATGCGACGGTGATTCGCACCGGCGGCGCATCGTGGGATGTCGGGCTCGGCGGCTGGGCGAACCAGAACCGGCTCGTCTCGCTCGCGCCCGGGCTGCCGCAGGAGACGTACGGCGCCTCGCCCGTCTTCCTCGCCACGGTGGGACACGCGCTGTACTCGATCTGGGAGCCGACGCTCTCGTACGCCGACGCGAACCACGATGGCGTCATCGAGCCCAACGAGGTGACACTCGGACCCTTGGCCGACCAGGGCACCTCGTTGCCCACGCGTGGACTCTCGCTGCGATCCGCGCTCGGCGTGCTCGGTGGACATCTCCGATTCGGTGGGCTGCTCGACTACCAGGGAGGCAACCGCCTGATCGACCAGGCGGCCGCCTTCCAAGCGGTCGCCACGGCCCGCGGAGCGAACGACCCGCGCGCGCCGCTCGCCGAGCAGGCACAGGCCGCGGTCGTGGGCCGCCAAGGGTACGTGGGGCCGACACAGGATGCATCGTTTCTCCGGCTTCGCGAGCTGTCGGTGACGTACGCCGCGACCCCCGCCCTCGCGCACCGGCTCCACACGGGGACGGCCGCGCTGTCGCTCCTCGCGCGCAATCTCTGGCTGTCGACGCGCTACAGCGGACCGGACCCGGAGGTCGACCGGTCGGCACTCAACCCGGCCACCATGCCGTCGGTGATCCCGCTCCCGCGCTACTTCGTCCTGCGCCTCACACTGGGGTACTGAGGGCTACGACCAGTCGGCGGGTCGGCGCTCCGTCAGCCAGCTCACGAAGTCCATCATCGGCGGCGCGCCACCCAGCGACCGGAGTCGGGTTGCGCACTGGGCGCGGTGTCCGTGACTGTGCAGGCACACCTGCATCCATGCCTGCGCGACCGAGACGCGGCGTCCGGGGATGAACGGTGACTCCAGGGCCCGGGCGAGATCGGCGTCCCCAGCCTGCGAGAGCCATGCCCACTCGTCGGCGTGCAGCTCGCGGTACTCCTGCACGACCGTGTCGAGCGAATCGGGGACTCGCGGTACCTCGTCGGCGAACGGCCGCGCGATGGTGAGATAGACCCAGAACCGATTCGCCAGAATGATGTGGTGCAGGAGCCGCCGCAGCTCATCGTCGTCCGCCGCGGTCGGATGCTCGCGCACGGCACGAAGCAGGGATGCGTTGGCGTACCCTTTGTGCTGGACGAGATCCCGTAGCATGACGAGCATCGCCGCGCACCCGGGGCTGTCGGTCGGTAGATTCGACCACGTGGGGGCTCCCCCGTTCCGCAGGGGCTGAACGGGCCCGGGTCCCAACATACGAGGGACGGGATGACATCGCGAGTCGTGGGGCCGAGCGTGCGCAGCGCGCTGCGCGATGTGCTGGAGGACGTGGCGGGCCGGGCGACGGCGTATCTCGCCTCGGTCCCGGCGCGCCGAGTGGCGCCGAGTGTCGAGGACGTCGGCCGGCTCCGGGATCTGGGCGGCCCGTTCCCCTCGGGGCCGTCCGAGCCGTCGGAGGTCATTCGACTGCTCGACGACATCGGCTCACCGGCGACCGTCACGTCGCCCAGCGGCCGGTACTTCGGTTTCGTCAACGGCGGCACGTTGCCGGCCGCGTTGGCGGCCAATTGGTTGGCCGGCGCCTGGGACCAGAACGCCGCGTTGGCGGTCATGTCGCCGGTCGCCGCCGCGCTGGAGGAGATCGCGCTCGGGTGGCTGCGGGAGATCTTCGACCTGCCGGCGACGAGCGGCGCCGGCTTCGTGACCGGCGCGACCATGGCCAACTTCAGTTGCCTGGCGGCGGCCCGGACGGCCCTGCTCCGCCGCGCCGGGTGGGACCCCGAGGAGCGGGGCCTGTTCGGCGCCCCGGAGCTGAGCGTCGTGGTCGGGGGCGAAGTGCACGTGTCGCTGCTCAAGGCGCTGGCCCTGTTGGGGCTCGGCCGGTCGCGTGTCACGCGCGTGCCGGTCGACAGCCAGGGCCGGATCCGCGCGCGCGAGCTCCCGGTGCTCGACGACCGGACGATCGTGTGCATCCAGGCCGGCAACGTCAACACCGGCGCGTTCGATCCAGCGGCCGACATCTGCCCGGTCGCCCGGTCACGCGGCGCGTGGGTCCACGTGGACGGCGCCTTCGGCCTCTGGGTCGCGGCCGCGCCCAGGCGACGGTACCTCATGGACGGGTTCGCCGAGGCGGATTCATGGGCGACGGACTGCCACAAGTGGTTGAACGTGCCGTACGATTCCGGACTCGCGCTGGTACGCGACCCCGAGCATCTCCGTCAGGCCATGGCGGTGAGCGCGGCCTACTTGCCCACGACCGGGACTCGTGAGCCGGCCTACTACACGCCCGAGGCGTCGCGACGCGCGCGTGGCGTCGAGATCTGGGCTGCGCTCCGGTCGCTCGGCCGCTCGGGGCTCGCCGAGATGGTCGAGCGCAACTGTCGGCTCGCCGCCCGGTTCGCGGACGGACTGGCGCGAGCGGGCGTCCGCGTCCTGAACGATGTCGTGGTGAACCAGGTGCTCGTCTCGTTCGGCGAGCCGGCGGTCACACGCCGCGTGATCGCGGCGATCCAGAAGGACGGCACCTGCTGGTGCGGCGGCACGGAATGGCAGGGGCACACCGCGATGCGCATCAGCGTCTCCTCTCACGAGGCGACCGACGACGACATCGATCGTAGCCTGGAGGCCGTCGTGCGCATCGCCCGGGACGCAGCCGCGGGCTGACCGACGTGTGGCACCCCCGGACGCCCGGCAGGTGACCAATTCGGAACAGCGGCGAGCCGGCGCCGAACGCCGCTGACCTTCTCCTTTCCGTGGAGGACCCGATGTCGCCTGCGCGCCCCGTGGTTGCATCGCTCATCGCCCTGGCGCCGGTCGCCGTCACCCTCGGGACTCGGTCACCGGCCGGGGACACCGCAGGCCGGCGGGCGGCGGCGCCCGTCGCGCCGGCGGCGCTCCGGGGGACACTCGTCGTCACGAACATGAACGACAACACCGCGACCGTGATCGATCTCGCCTCGCGGCGCACGCTGGCGACACTCGCCACGGGGGCGGCGCCGCACGAGGTCGCGGTCTCGCATGACGGCCGCTGGGCCATCGTCTCCAACTACGGACCGCGCGAGACACCGGGCAACACCCTCACGGTGATCGATCTCGCGCCCCCGACGCCCGTCGTCACGCGGACGATCGACCTCGGACCCTACCATCGCCCGCACGGATCGGCCTTCCTCCCGGGCGACACGACCCTGCTGGTCACCGCCCAGGCGAACCAGGCTGTGCTCCTCGTGAACCTCGCGCGGGGGACCGTGGATGCGACCATCCCGACCAACGGTCGCGTCTCGCACATGGTGGCGCTCACGGCCGATGGTCGGCGCGCCTTCACCAGCAACGTCGGCGACGGTACGATCTCCGAGCTGGACGTCGAGGGGCACGCGTTCGTGCGGACGATGCCGGTCGCCGCGCGCGTCGAGGGGATCGCCGTGACGCCGTCCGGCGATCAGGTCTGGGTCGGGAGTGACTCGGTGAAGACCGTCAGCATCGTGCGGACCGCGTCGGGCACCGTCACGGACACGATCGGCGGCTTCGGGTTCCCGTACCGTCTTGCGGTGACCTCCGACGGTCGGACGGCGATCATCACCGACCCGGCGGGCGGCGCCGTCCGCTTCATCGACATCGCGACGCGTGCGGAGGTGGGACGCGTCACCTTCCCGGCGGAGGGGATCGTGCCGACCGCCGAGTTCCCGGGCTCGCCCTGCCCGGAAGGACTCATCGTGACGCCGGACGGGCGGACCGTCTACGTCACACTCCAGGGTCGGAACCTCGCCGCGGCAGTCGATATTGCGACCCGCACTGTCGTCGCGACGATGCCGACGGGGACGTGGTCCGACGGCATCGGGTACTCACGGACGACACACTGAGGGCCCTGTGAGGTGGGTAGCCCTGCCGGCCCCGGCAGGGCAGGCCCCTCGGCGACACGATTCTTGCCCTCTCGTGCCATCGGCCTGATGGCCTCGGACGTACCACCTTCGTGGCGTCGTCTTTCCACACCGCGAGACGAGGAAGCTCATGCGTAGATGGGGCATGATGGTGGTCGGCGCGGCCGCCGCGCTCGCGGCAGCCGGTCCGCGGGCGTCGCGTGCGCAGACCGGATTCAGTGGCACAATCACGTACCGGACGCATGGCCCGGACAGCGCGGGCGGCGTGCTCGTCGAGTCGCAGAAGGGATCGAAGGTCCGGATCGAGGGGTTTGGCGGTCGTGGGGACTCGACGGCCAGTCGCGGCGGAATGATCTACGACCAGTCCAGCGGGAGCGCGATCCTCGTGCTCCCCGCGCAGCGCGTGTTCGTCCGCATCTCCAGGGAGCAGCTCCAGGCGCAGGCCGACACCGTGGCGGCGCACCAGGCGCCGGGCGCGGGCACGGACGGCGGCGCCACTCTCTCGATGACGCGGACCGGCCGCTCGCAGACGATCGCCGGCGTGCGCTGTGATGTGTACCGTGGGGCCGGCGTGACCGGCGGGACCGCTGACACCGGGGAGGTGTGTGTCGCATCGGGCGTCGGGCTCTCGCCGTTCGACCTGCCAGCCGGCACGGTGACGCACGGCGGCGCGGCGGGCGCGCGGCTCGCGGCGCTTCGCGATGTGCTCAAGGGCGGCCGCGGCGTCCTCGAGTCGTCGCGCATTGTCGACGGGAAGCCCGTGGTCGACCTCGAGGCGACCAGGATCGATCGGACGCCGCCCCCGGACTCGACCTTCATCGCGCCGGCGGGGTACGCCGAGGTGCCGGCGCAGATGAGCGCCCCGGGCAAGACGCCCGCCGCCCCGCAGCATCGCTGAGCGGACCGGACTGCCACGGGCGTCGGGGTGCGTCGTGCATCTTGCGTTCGCCCCGCTTCAACGCCATACCTAGAGCCCGTCCGGGGACCGTCCGGGACCATTCCCACCCCCTCACGCCGAGGCTCGAGATGGCGACCCGATCGCGCCGGTCCGCGAACGATGCGACCGCCACGCTGCTCATGGTCGGCACGACCAAGGGCGCCTTTGTCTTTCGCACCGACGATCGGCGCAGATGGACGATGAGCGGGCCGCACTTTCGGGGGAGCTCGATCTACGCCATGGCCTGCGACGCGCGTGGCCCGCGGCCGCGACTGTGGGCCTCGACGGACAGCCCACACTGGGGCGCGAACCTCGCGACGAGCGACGACCTGGGCGCCACCTGGGCGGTGCCCACCGAGGCGCTGGTCAAGTTCCCCGAAGGGTCCGGCCTCTCGCTCAAGCGCATCTGGCAGATCGCGACCGACGGCGCGGCGAATCCCGATCAGCTGTACTGCGGTGTCGAGCCGGCGGCGCTCTTCCAGTCCACGGATCGCGGCCGGTCCTGGTCGCCCGTGCTCGGGCTGCTCGAACACCCCCATCGCCGACAGTGGGCACCCGGCGGCGGAGGGCTCTGCCTGCACACGATCGTGCGCGACCCGACGAACGCTCGCCGGATGCTGGTCGCGATCTCGACCGGCGGTGTCTATCGCACGGACGACGCGGGCCGCACCTGGCGGGCGCGAAATGTCGGAGTGCGCGCCCAGTTCCTCCCGGACAAGCATCCGGAGTTCGGGCAGTGCGTCCACAAGGTCGTGCACCATCCCGCACGCCCCGAGCGGCTCTACCTCCAGAACCATTGGGGACTGTACCGGAGCGACGACTGGGGCGACACGTGGCACGACATCGCCCGCGATGTGCCATCGGATTTCGGGTTCGCGATGGCGATGCACCCCCACGATCCCGACACGGTGTACATCCTGCCGCTCGAGAGTGACATGTTCCGCTGCGTCCCCGAGGCGAAGCTCCGGGTCTATCGGACGCGCGACGGCGGCGGGTCGTGGCAGGCGCTGAGCCGCGGGCTGCCGCAGGAGGGTGCGTTCGAGACGGTGCTCCGTGATGCCATGGGCGCGGACGCCGGCGAGCCGGCGGGGATCTACTTCGGGACGCGGAGCGGAAAGCTCTTCGGCGCGCGCGACGGCGGGATGTCATGGACGCTCATCGCCGGTGGTCTGCCTCCGGTCGTCTGCGTCAAGGCAGCGACGCTGGCGGCGCCGGCACAGGCGGCAACGCGCTCGGCGGCCGCCGCGCACCGGGCAACCGGGTCGGCGCTGCGCGCGCGCGGGCGCACCGGGAAGCAGGTGGCGGCAACGCAGCGACGATCCTCCGGGGCTCGGGCACGCTCGATCGGGAAGCGCGCTCGGACGTCGGCCAGGAGCGCGCGCTAGTGGCTGTCCGCGTCGTGCTCCCGTCGGTGCTCCAGCCGCTGGCGGCGGGGACGGGTGTGCTGGAGCTGGACCCGGCCCCGGCGACGGTCGGCGGCGTCATGCGCGCCATCCGTGCGCGCTGGCCGGGTGTCTACGATCGGGTGATCACCGAGACGAACGAGGTCCGGCCGCACGTGAATCTCTTCGTCGGCCAGGAGATCGTCCGCAAGCATCAGGGTCTCGACGCCCCGGTGGCCGACGGTAGTGAGGTGTACATCCTGCCCGCGGTCTCCGGCGGCTAGTTCATCTCGGCCGGCTCGCCCCTCGCTCGCCCGGCGCGGTGCCGCCGCGCGCTCCGTCTCGCCGCACTGCATCCGGGCCCCGACCATCTCCACTCTCGAGGGAGGACATGTGACCACCGATCTCCGTCGCGACGTGCGCGTCCTCCAGGCGTACGCGCTCGTCACGACGCTCGCGCTGCTCGTGCTCGGGGTGTCGGCCTTTCGCTCATCGCGTGACGCGACGCGCTTCCAGGAGATCACGGTCGAGCGCATCAACGTCGTGGACACGAACGGGACCATCCGCCTCGTGCTCTCCAACCGAGCGCGGTATCCCGGCGTCATCATCAAGGGCAAGGAGTACCCGTACGCGCGCGGGCAGGCGGGACTCCTCTTCTTCAACGAGGAGGGGACCGAGGATGGCGGGATCTCGTACGGCGCCACGCACCGGGACAGCGCCTATGAGGCGTCGGGTGAGCTGATGTTCGACCAGTACGGGCAGGATCAGACC
The DNA here is from genome assembly GCA_021324635.1 of Gemmatimonadota bacterium. Taxonomy (GTDB): domain Bacteria; phylum Gemmatimonadota; class Gemmatimonadetes; order Gemmatimonadales; family Gemmatimonadaceae; genus Palsa-1248. The sequence goes on along the minus strand of JAJPIS010000070.1, from coordinate 50,076 downwards.
GTCGGGCTCGAGTACCAGGATCAGAACGGGAGGCGGACCGCGGGGCTACACGTGTGGGACCGCCCCGACGGGATGCCGATCGACCGGATGCTCGACTCGATGGCGGCGATCCGCCGCATGCCGGACGGCCCGACGCGGACGCGGGCCATGCAGGCGCTCCAAGCGCTGACCGGCGCGACGCGCCTCTTCGCCGGGAAGACCCCGGACCGCGCGGCGACGGTCGTTCTCGCCGACCCGCGAGGCCGCTCCCGGCTGCGTCTCGTGGTGGACTCCGCCGGCTCGCCGCGGATCGACTTCCTCGACAGCGCCGGACGAGTGACCACATCCCTGCCGGGCGTCGCCACGGACGCCCAGCGCTGAGCCGCCGCGCGCGAATCCCTCCACCGATGCCGCCGGCCGACCCCACCCCATCGAAGCTCAGGAGACCGACCTTGCCATCATTTTCGTTGCGGTGGGCCGCGCGTTTATCGATGATCCTCGCCGGTGCCGGCATCGCACGGGCACAGCACGCGCCGGGAGCGGGTGACGCCTTCGCGTACGATCGGAGCGCCCCGCTCGATGTCCGCCAGCAGGACTCCACGGTGGTCGGCTCCGCCGTCGTCCGGGACATCTCCTACACGAGCCCCAGGGGCGGTCGAGTGCCCGCCTACCTGGTAGCTCCGGCGGGCGCCGCGCCCGGCAGAACGCGCCGAGCCGGCGTTGTGTTCGTGCACTGGGGGCAGGGGAATCGATCGGAGTTCCTGGCGGAAGCCGTCGCGCTGGCGCCGCGCGGGGTGGAGTCCCTGCTGATCGATGCGCCGTTCAATCGGCTCGACGACCCCAACCGCGCTCGGCAGGGACCCGCGGCTGAACGCGCCGGGTACGAGCAGCTCGTCGTCGACATCCGACGCGGCGTCGATCTCCTCGTCGCGGATCCGACGGTGGACTCGGCCCGGATCGGCTATGTGGGCCATAGCCTGGGCGCCACCTGGGGCGGTGTGGTTGCCGGCGTCGAGCACCGGATCAGGGCGTTTGTGCTCATGGGCGGCCTGCCGACGCTGACGGATACCGACTTCCCGGACCCGGTGATCCGGCGCGATCTCACCGCCCGGCCAGCTCCCGAGCGCGCGGCGTACGAGACCGCGATGGAGCCGATCAACCCGGTGCATTTCGTTTCGCGTTCCGCGCCGGCGCACCTTTTCTTCCAGTGGGCCCGAGTGGACCGCTACATCTCGCCGGGCGCCGCGAGCCGATACTACGCGGCCGCCGGCGAGCCGAAAACGCAGCGCTGGTACTATTCCAGCCACGAGTTCAATGACCCGCAAGCGCGTGTCGACCGCATTCAGTTCCTCGCCGAGGAGCTCGGGATCGTCCCCCCGTGATCTCTCACCGGATCACCGCCGTTGGGCGGTGACGTCGGTGTCCGCCGTCACGGTCGACGTGGCATGCGCGCCGTGGGTGCCGTGGGTGCCGTTGGCGCCAGCTTCCGCGTGTAAAGCACGTGGCGGTCGACGCTGGCATCGCCGGCAGCGTCACGCTCGGGTCAGTCGGGTCAGATAGACGGCGCGGTCCTGCCACTCCAGGTCGCCCAGCTTGGCGACGAGCTGGGCGAGCGCGCGCACGAGTCCTCCGACGTCGTCCGGCTTCAGGGTCCGCGCGTCGATGAAGATGACTCCGCCGTGCGCAGCACCGGCCTCGGCCCACGACTTCAGCAGTAGAGGAATCGTTCGGAGATCGTACGTGACGAGTGTCAACCCGGCGGCCGCGGCGGCCCGCAAGAGCACGGCGGCCGGCGCGCCAAGGTACGCCCCGCGCTCCCAGTGAGCCACCGTGGTGACGAGCAACGTCGGCTGACGGCGCCCGAGCTGCGCCGCCACCGTCGGCGACAGGTGCTCGTCCAGGAGCGGGCGCACACGCAACCGCACACGCGGGCGCAGCGCCTTACCGCACGACGAACGCGGCCGTCTCCGGCACCATCCGGGTCAGCGCGGCCAGGTCCGTGTCCGCCAGCTCCTCCAGGATCTCGTCGATCTCCTGGGGGAAGGCGGCCGCGTACAGGAGCGCCGCGCGCACCTTCGCGATCGGCCACTCGAGGTGCGCCGCCGTCCGCGCTTCATCCACGTCGTAATGCCGCGCGATCAGCACCACTTCCCAGACGGCGAGCCCCGTTCCGATGATGTAGGCCTGTCGCCCCGCCGGCGAATCCCGGAAGTCGATGTGGGCGAATTCCGCCCGCCGGAGAGCTTCCTCGACGAGCAACGCTCCCGTCTCGCTCGGCGTTCGTCCCAAGCGCCGGGCAAACCGCCGAAGCCGCGCGAATTGCCGGTCGTGGAACCGCAGGCTGACGACTTTGGACATCGTCGCTCCTCGCGAGTTACAATGCTTGCAATGTAACTCCGAGCCGCCGACCTGAGCAGAACTCGCCGGCGCCTGTCTCAGATCGAGCGGTCGGCCTCGCCGGCCGCCGGGCGGGGGCGGCGGTCGATGCGCGTGCGGGCCCAGGGGATCACGTCCAGGCGCTCGAACGGAATCTCCTCGCCGGTCCGCTCGTCCCGGCCGTAGCGCGCCGGGTCGTGATACAGCCGCTCCAGCGCGTCGTCGATCTCCTCCCGCTCCCGACTCAGCCGCGTGACCTCCTGGGCGTCGAACTCCCGATCGTAGGTGTCCGTCCCCTCGTCGGCCTGATGGAACGGCAGCTTCGTGAGGTCGCCGGAAGCGTCCTGATCGGTGGTATCGAACCGCTCGCCATATCGTGCGAGCTCACGGTCGATGCGCTCGCGCTCCTCGCGAAGGCGCCGGGCAAGATGGTCACGCTGATGGTCGGTGAGCGGCATGCAGTCTCCCCCTGACGGAATGCCCAGGGGTGTCGGATCCGCCCCGGGCGCCGTGTCTCTCGGTCGCCCGCTCACCCGCGCCAGTCCCGTGCCGCGCGACGCCGCCGAGAGCGACCCTCGGGCAACACGCGCGACGGACTAGCCGCCCAGCCGCCGCAACACGGCGCCCCGCCGCCGGTCGCTCACCGGCAGCCTCGTCCCGTCGGTCAGCACCACCACGCACCGCCCCGCCGGATGGCGCCGGACCTCGCGGATGCTGCCGGTGTGCACGAGCGCGGATCGATGCACGCGCAGGAAGGCGGCGGGATCGAGCTCGCGCTCGAGGGCACCCAGCGACTCGCGCAACAGGTACGACCCGCGGTCGGTGTGGATCCGCGCGTAGTAGTCCTCGGCCTCGATCCAGCGGATCCCCGACACCGGGACGGCGATGGTCCGCGCCCCCGCTGTCACGAGCAGCCGCGTGCGACGCGCGGGCGGCTCGGCGATCGCGGCGCCGCCACCCGGGCCGACCCGCTCGAGCAGGCCCGCGAGGGCACGACTCATCCGGCTCGCCTCCTCCAACGCCAGACGACGCCGCGCCCGGCCCACAGCCTGGTGAAAGCGCTCATCCGTGAACGGCTTCACCAGGAAGTCGAGGGCCTCGGCCTCGAACGCCTGCACCGCGAACTCGTCGTACGCGGTCACCAGCACGACCGCCGGCGGACAGGCGGGCAGCACCGCCCTCAGTACCCCGAACCCGTCGAGCTCCGGCATCTGGATGTCGAGGAAGAGGAGGTCGGGCGCCGTCGCCCGCAGGACCTCCACCGCTTCCGTCCCACTCCGACACTCGCCGACGACGGTGACGTCCTCGTAGCGGGTGAGGAGATCCCGGATCACCCGCCGCGCCAGGGGCTCGTCGTCCGCCACGACGACGCGCATCTCACCGGCCACTCGCGACACTCTCGGCGACATCGGACTCCACGGCCGCCCCACCGTCCGCCACCGCCACCGGCGCGCCGCCCGGGGTATCGACAAGAGCTGCTCGGTACGGCAGCACCACGGTGACGAGTGCGCCCCCACCGGCTCCGGCCGCCAGCACCACGTCCGCGCGGTCGCCATAGGCCAGCCGGAGCCGCGCGCGCGCGGCGTCGAGCCCGTACCCACCGCCGCGCTCCGACGCCACAGCCTGGGGCGGCACCGGGAGGGCCGGCCCCGGGCCGTCGTCGATCACCCGGATCTCGAGCATGTCGCCGCGCCGAGCGCTCCCGATCGAGATCGCGCCAGCGGCGGTCGCGCGCGTGACGCCGTGTCGGATCGCATTCTCGACCAGGGGCTGGAGCAGGAGCCGCGGCACGAGCGCCCGCTCAGTCCCGGGCTCGACCGACCAGGTGACGCGCAACCGGTCGGAGAAGCGCACCTGCTCGATCGCCAGGTAGCGGCGCGTGAAGGCGAGCTCTGCGGCCAGTGTCACTTCCTCGGGCGCATTCCGCCGGAGGAGATGGCGGAGCAGCTCACTCAGCTCGCTCACCACGTCGACCGCTGCCGTTCGCTCGCCGCTCCGCACCAGGGCACCGACGGAGTGCAGAGCGTTGAACAGGAAGTGCGGGTTCAGGTTCGCGCGTAGGGCGGCCAGCTCGGCGCGCGCCAACTGCGCCTCGAGCCGCGACTCGCGCTGTGCGTTGCGCACCTCGCTCTCCCGATGGCGGCGCGCATAGGCGGTCGCGACGCCGTAGGAGAGGATGCCGCCATAGAGGACGGCGGCGGTCGGGAGGAAGCCGACGACCAGGCGCACGAAGAAGGCGTTGAGCGGAATGTCCGGCGCGCTCCGCGCGACGAACACCGTCGCGACGCCATACACGATCCCGCGAAGGAGGGATGTCACGACGACCGCCGCGCCATGCACCGCCCACGTGCGCCAGGGTCGGGTCGCCCCGATCGGCCATCGCCTGCCGAGGCGAAGCACGACGGGGGTCAGCAGTACCCACAGGTACCACTCGGCGAGCGCCGGCACGGCGGCGCGCACACCCGGGAGCGCGGCGCCGTTGATGTACGCCGACGCCTCCATGTCGCACACCATGAGCCAGGCCGGGAGCGACCAGACCCAGAGCAGGGTGCGAGATCGCGGCGCCGTCCGGTCGGACGGCGCCGCGTCCCCACGTCCGCGCGCGGTCATCCCCGGGGCCGCGTACGAACGCTCGGCGACCGTCGTGCTCAATCGAACACGTGCGCGAATTGCTGGTGGAGCTTCGGATGGGCGCGCCAGATGTACGTGCCCATCACGGCCGCCGACAGGAGATTGCCCACCATCACCTGCGGCCACGCGAGTCCGCCCAGCGCGCTCGCCTGCTGGAGCAGGGCGACAAAGCCGTAGAAGCCGACCTCGAAGGCGACGAACAGGATGATGAACCCGAACAGCAGCGCCGGCTCGCGACCCGCCCAGGCGAAGAAGTCAGCGGCGACGATGCCGACGACGATGAAGGCCAGGTAGTGGAATACGGTATAGGCGACGATGTACGCCGCCGGCGGCGCGGTGAGCGGCGCGAGGCGCAGCACACTGACGAGCGCCTGACCCAGTGCCGTCGGCGTGAAGAGCGGATGGCCAGCCACGATGTCGACGATGAAGAACCAGACGGCGACCACCGTTGCCCCGATCACGCCGGCGATCACCCCCTCGCGCACGACCGGTCCGCGCGGGCCGGCGATGCCACGGTACAGACCCCGCATCGTGATGGCGTCGCGCTGCCAGGCCACGATCAGGAGCAGGATGAGGACGATGACCGGGACGTACACGCCAGGCTGCTCGCTCACGGCCTGCGTGATCGCGGCCGGGACCATGAGGACGGCGAGCCCGAGGGCGCCGTAGATGGCGAGTGCGGGGATGAGGAGCGCCACCCCGCCGAGTACCTCGAAGACGCCGACGAGGGTCCGCATCCACGCCGGGAATCCCTGCATCGTCGCCGCCTGAAACCCGAGCACGTCCTGACCGGCGAGCTTCCCGAGTCCAGCCGCGAGGAAGATGCCTCCGAGCAGCACACTCAGCGCCCAGACTGTGGCGCCGCCTGTCCGTCGTGCCCTGTCCACGGCCCCTCCGCTGCATGGGTTCCGCGCCGGTCCCCTTCCCTTCCGTACCCCGTATTCTGTCGCCCGAGCCCCGAGCGTCAAGCTGGTCCGACGGCGTCGCGCGGTACGCGCCCGCCAGCGCCCTCCCGCGCCGCGCGGGCCCTGCGCGCGCGGTCGACCACGAGCGCGGCGGCCGCCACGTCCTGGACGCCGACGCCCGTGAGGTCACACACGATCCGCTCGTCGGCCCGCCGGCGGCCCGGCGCTCGCCCGCCGGTGATCTGGCCCAGCTCGGTCACACGCTGCTCGTCGAGCAGGCCGGCCAGCACCGCGTGGTGGATCTCGCCGATCCGTCGGCATTGGGGGAGGCTGTCGGCGACGACGCGATCGGCCGCGGCGAGGACTCCGACGTCCAGCTCCTGCTTGTCTGCCCCGTCGGAGCCGACCGCGATCACCAGGCTTCCCGCTCCGACCCACTCGGCCCGGACGAGCGGCACGCGACTCGGGGTGACGGTAAACACCAGGTCGGCCCCGCGGACCGCCCGCTCGATCATCGGCTCGGCCCGCGCCGTGACCCCCTCGGGCAACGCGCCGGTCGCCCGTAGCTGGGCCGCGCAGTCGCGCGCCCCGTCGACCCGACGGCCCCAGATCCGCACCTCGCGGAACCGGCGGACGTGCGCCAGGAGCTGCACCTGGAGCCGAGCCTGTATGCCGGAGCCGACGACGCCGACGACGTCGATCTCCTCCCGGGCGAGTTGCCGGGCCGCGACCGCGCCAGCCGCCGCCGTCCGGAGGTCCGTGATGTAGCCATTGTCGAGGAGAAGCGCCGCCGGCACGCCGGTCTCGGCGTCGAAGACGACGACGAGACCGCCATTGGCGGGGCGTCCGAGGACGGGGTTGGACGGGAAGGTCGACGCCACCTTGACCGCCCAGCACGTGCCGCCATGGAGGTACCCGGCCTTGATGTGGATCTCGCCCCGGCGTTCCGGGACGTCGAGGTGGATGACGTCCGGCAGCTCGGCGTGACCCGCGGCGTAGGCCGTGAACGCCGCCTCCACGGCCGCGATGCACGACACCGGGTCGAGTAGCTCGCGGATCTCCGGTTCTTCCAGGATCAGCATCCCGACCTCCGGTCTTTACTTCGCGGGCCCCATTGTACAAGTATCACCCGCGCGGTGGCGACTGCCACCCCTCCGCGCCTCCTCGCCCCCTCCCTTTCCGTCACAGGTCCCGAGATGCGTATCGACCGCTTCCAGATGGAACGGACGCAGTGCCGCTACGAGAACGAAGTCGAGTACAACCTCTCGGAGAGCGGCGTCCTCCCGATCACCGCGCGCGAGCTGCTGGACGGCGAGGCCGCACAATCGGCGTTTCTCGACATCCCACTCAAGTACGCCGAGTCGAACGGCTCAGTGCTGCTGCGTGACCACATCGCCACCTGGTACCCGGGCGCGACCCGTGACAACGTGCTCGTGTCGATCGGCACGTCGGAGGCGAACTACTCGACCTTCTGGGGGCTCCTCGATCCCGGTGGGCGAGCCGCGATCATGATCCCCAACTATCTCCAGACGTGGGGGCTCGCGCGCGCCTACGCCGGCCGCGCCGATCCCTATCGGCTGGTCGAGATGGAGGAGAACGGCACGCGCCGCTGGGGACTCGACGTCGAGAGCCTGCACCGGGCCGTGACCGCGCGCACGCGCCTCATCCTGGTCACGAACCCGAACAATCCGACCGGCGGTGTGCTCACGGAGGCGGAGATGGCGGAGATCATCCGCGTCGCGCGCCGCGTCGGGGCGTGGATCGTGTCGGATGAGGTCTACCGCGGCGCCGAGGTGGGAGGCGCGACCCTCACACCGACGTTCTGGGGGCGATACGACAAGGTGATCGTGACCTCCGGGGTCTCGAAGACCTTCGGGATGCCAGGGCTCCGCATCGGCTGGGTCGTGGCCCCGCCGCGCACGGCGGACCATCTCTGGTCGTATCAGGACTACACGACGCTCACGCCGGCCACCCTGTCGGACCGGCTGGCGCGGCTCGCGCTCGAGCCCGCGCGGCGCGAGCGGCTGATCGCGCGCGCGCGCGGCATTCTCCAGCGGCAATTGCCACAGATCGAGCGCTGGATCGACACCCACGCCGACATCTTCGACTACATCCGGCCGCGCGCCGGCGCGATCGTGCTCATCAAGTACCGGCTGCCGATCACGTCGGCGCGGCTCTTCGAGCGGCTCCGGGTCGAGCAGTCGGTGCTCATCACGCCGGGCGCACATTTCGGCGTCGGCAAATACATCCGGGTCGGCTACGGTTACGACATGGGCAAGACGCTCGCCGGGCTCGCGCGCGTCGACACCCTGCTCGCCGAGCTGCAAGGGAAGCGGCAGCGGCCGGCCGTCCGAGCACCCGGGTCGGCGCGGCCACGGGCTCGGCGCCTCCTGACGGTGGGAGCGTGACCGCCATGCATCCCGTCAGCGACCGTGCCCACCGTGGCCTGCGCCGAGCGCTCGCCGTATCCGGTCTCGCCACGGTGCAGCTACTGGCCGGGACGCCGGCCCTCGGCGCGCAGGCCGCCGGCGCCGCCCCACCCCGGCACCACGTCGTGGTCCCGACGCTCGCGCCCCGGCCGCAGGACGTCTCCTCGATCGATGGCGTGATCGCCGCCTACTACGGCGTGATCAGCGGCCCGCCCGGCCAGCCGCGCCAGTGGGGTCGCGACCGCACGCTCTACTGGCCCGGGCTGCGTTTCTTTGCCGCGGGGGTGAAGCCCGACGGCACACCCGTCATGCACGTGATGACGCACCAGCAGTTCGTCGATGGGGTCGACTCGGCGTTCGTGGCGAACGGCTTCGAGGAGCACGAGATTCACCGCGTCACGAGCCGCATCGGCAACATCGCCCACGTGATGAGCACCTACGAGACGCGGGCGATCGGGAGCGGGCCGGTCACCGGCCGCGGCGTCAATAGCATCGACCTCTTCTGGGACGGCAAGCGATGGTGGGTGATCGCCGCGTCCTGGGACGACGAGCGCCCCGGCAGCCCGATCCCCAGGGAGCTGCTACCCTAGCACCGCCGCGCCGCTCACGGCGCCGACGGGCCGGATCCCTGGCCCGTGTCGCCTGGCCGACTGATGCTGATGGCGACCCAGACGGCGGCATCCCAGGCATTGTGGATGCCGGTAAAGAGGAGGAAGAGTGTCGCCGCGGCCAGGACGTAGGTGCCGGCGCCCGAGGGCAGCCACACGAGGAGCGCGGCGGCGGCAAGAATGGCGGCGTAGCCGACGGCCGGCAGCAGCATGTACCAGATCCAGTCCTCGGTCACCGGGGAGTAGTGCGCCTGGCGGCGCGCCGCCCGGAACCCTCGAGCCACGAACCCCAGCCCGACGATGCCGCACGCGCCGGTCATCAGTCCGAGCGACACCGGCGTCTGCCCGGGGCTCGTCACGATCGCGGCGATGAGCACGGCCGCGCAGAAATGGATGAGGGTCGGCGTCACGAACGCCCGCAGACCTTCCTCGGCCCGTACCGCGCCCGCCTGCGCACCCAGCGTGATCACCACGAACATCAGCCCGGTGAGCCCGGCCCCGGCCGACCCGATGATGACGTAGAAGTTTCCCCAGTCGGGGAGCCCTGCGACCGCTGGCGCCGTCACTGCGATCCTCCGACAGTGTCTCGCCAATCTCGCCGGTCCCCGACCGCGACACCAGCGCCAGCCTCAGGACGCAACCGATCTCACGGATTCGGACTCCAATATCTCGGCGCTCGGGCGGGCGCCGCGCGCCCGGTGGCCGTCGGCCGCCGGGTTTGCACGCAGGCCCGAAGCCGGTCTGCAGATCCGGAACGGGAGGGAGCCGTGGGTAGGACGCAGGGTCAGGGGGGCCGGCGCATCGATCTGCCGGTGGTCGCTGTGGCGGCGCTCATCGGGGGCTCGCTCCCCGGCCAGTCACCTGGCGCATCGCGCGCGGCAGAAACGCGCGCCGTCGTGGAGCAGGTGGGAGCGGCGCGGCTCCGTGTGGTCGCCGATGAGGCCGACGCGGCGCTCGCCGTGATCAGGGCGCCGACGCCGGAGGCGGCCGACCAGGCGTGGCAGCGCGTCCGCGCGAGCGAGGGGTACTGGGCGCTCCGCGTCCGCGAGGCCGCCTTTCACCGCTCGGTCACCGACTCCGCATTTCGCGCCTTTCTCCGGTCCGATAGTACGGCCCGACGCGCGCCGGCACTCGAGGCGACGCTCACGCGGTGGCGCCACGCCGACATCCGCGAGTCCGTCCGCCGCGCCGCCGCCTACCTACCGCCGGGGACGGCCTTTCACGCGACGCTCTACTTCGAGGTCAAGCCGCGCCTGAACACGTTCGTGTTCAAGACCGACAGTGGGCCGAGTATCTTCGTGGCCGACGACCCATCGATCGGGGCCGCCAGCTTCGAGAACGAGATCGCACACGAGCTCCACCACATCGGCTACGAGGCCGCCTGCCCGGGGCTGGACACCTCCCAGGCGACGCCGCTCGCGTCCGTGACGACATGGATGGGCGCCTTCGGCGAAGGCTGGGCGATGCTCGCCGCGGCCGGCGGCCCGGATGTCTACCCGCACGCCGGCGATGACTCGAGCGCGCGCGCCACCTGGGATCGCAACTACGGCAACGTGGCCGCCGACCTGGCGCAGCTCGACCGGTTCTTCACCGACATCCTCGATCGTCGGGTGACGAATCGCGACACGGTGACGGCCCGGGCGATGTCGTTCTTCGGCACAGTGCAGGGCCCGTGGTACACGGTCGGCTATCTCATGACTCGCACGGTCGAGAAGGCCCACGGCCATGCCGCGCTGATGGCCACGCTCTGTCATCCCACACAGCTCGTGCTCCGCTATCAGCGCACCGCCAGGGCTCAGGACGCCGCAGGTGGCCATCTGCCGCTCTGGTCCGATGCGCTGATTCAGCACCTCCGGCGGGCGACCGCGAAGCGGTAGGTGGCTGCGTCGTCGAGAGACGACGGCGGTGTCGGGTGGGTCGGATCATCCCGACGGTTCTAGAGCCGCGCCGGGTTCTCGATCGTGCGAGCGTCGCGCACGTTTCCTGTGTTGACGGTACCGGCGGGCTCGAAGAGCACCACGTGGACCTCCTCGTCGGCCACCGGCCGGTGCTCGACGCCGCGAGGAACGACCAGGAAATCCCCGGCGTTCAGCGTCACGGTCCGGTCGCGAAACTCCATCCGGAAGCTCCCGCGATGCACGAGGAACATCTCATCTTCGTGCTCGTGCTGATGCCAGATGAACGGCCCTTTGAACTTCGAGAGCTTCACCTGCTGGCCGTTCAGCTCGGCCACGATCTTCGGCGACCAGTGCTCGTTGAAGGCCGCGAACTTCTCGGTAAGGTTGGCTTTGTCGGGGGACATGAGGGGCGGGGGCGGGGGTGGGGAGGGGGGGCGGGGATCCGTGCAGCGCAGGTAGCCGGTGTCGCGGCGCGGTACGCTGAGTGCGCCGATGATGAATCCGAGGCGGGCGGCCGTCATTCCAGCCGAGCCCGATCATCGCTTCCTTTCGGCGGAGGGAACGCGGCGCTCGGCGCCGGTCGTGTCGATCCGGCCGAATTTCGTTCGACGTATGAGCAGAGGCCACCCGGTCCGACGCCGGTCCAGCCCGAAACCCACCACCCGAGAGACACTCCCATGCGATTCATGATGCTCATGATCCCCAAGGGGTACGAATCCGCCGCCCCGGACCGGATGCCGGACGCCAAGGCGGTCTCGGCAATGATGAAGTACAACGAATCGCTCCAGAAGGCCGGCGTCCTGCTCGCGCTCGACGGACTGCGGCCGCCCTCGATGGGGGCCCGGGTCTCATTCGCCGGCGGCAAGCCCAAGGTGATGGACGGACCCTTCCCGGAAGCGAAGGAAGTTATCGGCGGGTACTGGATGATTCAGGTGAAGTCCAGGGAGGAGGCGATCGAGTGGGCGAGCCGGTGCCCGGCGTCGGACAACGAGGTGATCGAGGTTCGCCAGGTATTCGAGATGGCCGACTTCCCGACGGATGTCCGGCAGGCCGCGGACGGCTTCCCGGAGCTCCAGCAGCGGGCGGCCCAGCCCGAGCGCCGCTGACCGACGGCGAAACCCACCGGGGCCGACCTCCGTCGGCCCCGGCGCCCGCCTTCACGACGCCATGACCGAATCGGCGGTTCACCGCGCCATCGATGCCGTCTGGCGCATCGAGTCCGCAAAGCTCATCGCCAGCCTGGCGCGCATGGTCGGCGATGTGGGGCAAGCGGAAGACCTCGCGCACGACGCGCTCGTGGCGGCGCTGGAGCAGTGGCCGGCGTCGGGCGTGCCGGCAAACCCGGGCGCGTGGCTGATGACGACTGCCAAGCGTCGGGCGATCGACGGCTTCCGGCGTACGCAGCGGGTCGTCAGGACCCACGAGGAGCTGGGTCGGGAGCTCGACGCGCGGCAGGAGACGACCGAGCGGGACATCCACGCCGCCCTCGACGACGACATCGGTGACGACCTCCTGCGGCTCGTGTTCACGACCTGTCATCCGGTCCTCTCGCCCGACGCACGCGTGGCGCTCACGCTCCGGTTGCTGGGCGGGCTGACGACTCCCGAGATCGCCCGGGCCTTCCTCGTCCCCGAGGCGACGATCGCCCAGCGGATCGTTCGGGCCAAGCGGACGCTCGCCGCGGCGCACGTCGGGTTCGAGGTGCCGCGCGCCGACGAGCGGCCGGCGCGCCTCGCATCGGTGCTCGAGGTGATCTATCTCATCTTCAACGAGGGGTACGTCGCGACTGGCGGAGACGACTGGATCCGGCCGGAGCTCTGTGACGAGGCGCTGCGGCTGGGGCGCATCCTGGCCGAGCTGATGCCACAGGAGGGCGAGGTCCATGGGATCGTGGCTCTCATGGAGCTCCAGGCGTCGCGGTCCCGCGCCCGCACCGGGGCCTCGGGCGAACCGATCCTGCTGCTCGACCAGGACCGCGCACGGTGGGATCACCTGCTCATCGGCCGCGGTCTCGAGGCGCTCGCCCGCGCTCAGGCACTCGGCAGCTTCGGCCCGTACACGCTGCAAGCCGGGATTGCGGCCTGTCACGCCCAGGCGCGCACGGCCGCCGAGACCGATTGGGATCGTATCGTCGCCCTGTACGACGCGCTCACAGAGCTCGTCCCCTCACCCGTCGTGCAGCTCAACCGCGCGGTCGCCCTGGGGATGGCGTTCGGACCGGCCGCGGGGCTCGAGGCCACCGATGCGGTCGCCGACGACCCGTCGCTCGCCAGCTATCATCTCCTGCCGGCCGTGCGGGCCGACTTCCTCATGAAGCTCGGGCGCTTCGAGGAGGCGCGCTCAGCGCTCGAGCGCGCCGCCGCCCTGACCCGCAATACCCGCGAGCGCGCGCTGCTCCTCGAACGGGCGGCCGCGTGCGTGAACGACGGCGCGGCATGACATGCCGGCCGCCGGCATCGGTGGGGATGCCGCCCAGCATCACCGGCACCGGTGCGGATGCCGCCCGGCATTGGTGCGCAATGCCGGCCAACGCACCCCCGTGGTGCGAAATGCCGGCCAACGCACCCCCGTAGGGGCGGCATTCATGCCGCCCGCTGCCATCATTTCGCACCAATGTCCGGCCCGGCATTCACGTCATTCGCCGTTGCCGTTCGGCATATACGACGCCCCGCGTGGCGCGGGATGCCGCACGCCGGTCGCGTCCCACGGCCGCCCAGGCATTGGTGCGGGATGCGAATCGCGGGCGGCATGAATGCCGGGCCGGGCATCCGTGTGGGATGCGGGTCGCGGGCGGCATGAATGCCGGGCCGGGCATCCGTGTGGGATGCGAATCGCGGGCGGCATGAATGCCGCCCCTACGCGGGGCGCGCACGGCGACGTGCGCCCGCGGCGACACCATGCATTCCCGCCCGCCGTTCCCGGTGCCGCGGGCATCCACGCACCCACACGCGCCCCGGCCCCACCGCGACGGGCCCACCATCCCGCTCCGGTCGTTGCGGTTCCCGGTGCCAGGGGCAATCGCGAAGCGATTGCCCCTGGCACCATCAACAATAACGCTTCCTTTGGTGGCCGCGGGACGCGGCCCGCGTGACACGCCGGGCCAGGCATTCGTGCGGGATGCGGGTCGCGGGCGGCATGAATGCCGCCCCGGCATTGGTGCGGGATGCGGGTCGCGGGCGGCATGAATGCCGCCCCTACGGGGCATCACGATGCCCCCCCGTCGTTGGTGGTTGGGCGCCCACACGCCCGCCCGGGATCACGGCGCCGACCCCGCCGGCGGCCGCGACCGCCGACAGGGCCAGGAAACGAAGGGCCGGCTAGTGCCCGGCGCCGGCGCCTGCGCCGCCCACGCGCGGCTTCCCGAGCAGGAGGATCGCCGGCGCGGTGACGACGAACGAGATCAGGATCAGCATCCAGGCGTCGTTGAAGGCGAGCATCGTGGCCTGTCGCATCAGCATCTGATCGAGCACGCCGACGGCGGCCCGCTGCGCGTCGAGCGCGCTGTAGCCGTGCGCCATCAACCCGCTCGCGACCATGTGCAGCCGCTCCAGGACCCGCGGGTTGTACGAGTAGACGTAGTTCAGCAGGTCCACGCGGTGGAGCTGCGTGTGGTTGGTCACGTAGGTGTTGAGGACGGCGATCCCGAAGGAGCCGCCGAGCTGGCGCGCGAGATTGATCAACCCCGACGCCTGCTGGGCGTCGCGAGGCTCGAGCGCTCCGTACGCCACGTTGTTGATCGGGGTGAAGAGGAAGCCGAGTCCCAGGCCACGGATGAAGAGCGCGAATCGGGCGTCCGGCTCGCCCGCCTGGGTCGTGAGGTGCCCCAGCATCCACATGGACACGAGGAAGATGCCGACGCCGACGGCGATCAGCACTCGGCCGTCGACGAGCGGCTTGGCACCGTTCAGAAGACGTCCGGAGATGATCGCGGCCAGCGCGGTCGCGAGCCCACCGGGCAGAAGCGCGAGTCCCGTCTCGGTTGCCGTGAACCCCAGCAGGTTCTGCGTGAAGAGGGGGAAGATGAAGACCCCGCCGTAGAGACCGAAGCCGAGCGCGATGAACAGGAAGATCGACGCCGACAGCTGCTTGTTCCGGAGGACCCGGAAGTTCACGACCGGGTGCGGATTGCGGCGCGATAGCTCCCACCAGAGCATGGATAGCAGGCAGATGCTCGACAGGATCGCCAGCCGCACGATCGTCCTGTTCTCGAACCAGTCGAAGCGCTTCCCCTCCTCGAGCACGTACTGCAACGACGCCAACCCCACGATGAGCAGCATGATGCCGGGGAGATCGACCCCTTCCGGCTTCCGCCGCATCCACGGGGGATCGTGCAGGAAGCCCGTCACCAGGAAGATCGAGACCGCGGCGATCGGGATGTTGATGAAAAAGATCCAGTTCCAGTTGTAGTTGTCGGTGATCCAGCCGCCGAGGGTCGGGCCGATCGTCGGCGCGACGATGATCCCGAGGATGAAGAGGGCCTGGACGAGCCCCTGCTGCTCCCGGGGGAAGACCTGACGGAGCGTCGCCTGCGCCGTCGAGAGGAGTGCCGCGCCGCCGGCGCCCTGGACGACGCGCCACATGACGAGCTCGATCAGGGTGTGCGAGGTCCCGCACATGAACGAGGCGAACGCGAACAGCCCGATCGAGAAGGTGAGATAGTTCTTCCGGCCGAAGGTGGCCGTGAAGAAGGCCGTCATCGGGAGCACGACGACGTTCGACAGGATGTAGCCGGTCGCCACCCACGCGATCTCGTCGTAGGTCGCACCGAGGTTCCCGGCCATCTGCGGGAGCGCGACGTTCACGATCGTGGTGTCGAGCACCTCCATGATGGCGGCCGTGATGAGGCCGAGGAGGATGAGCCAGCGGTACTCGTGGACGTCGGCGTCGTCCGCCGGAGCCAGGGCCGGCGCGGCGGGCGCTGGCCGCGCCACCCCGGCGCCCGGCGGGGCCGGCAGTCGGGCCGCGTCAGTCGCCATGGCCGCTGACCGCGGGCCGGAGGACGGCGAATCGCTGATCCGTGCGCTGCATCGCCTCTCAATCCGCGAGGCGCCGAGGAGGTTCCGGTCGGGGCGCCGCTATCCCTTCGCCAGGGCCTCCGACGCGACGCGAGCGGCCTCGGCCAGCACTGCGGCGCCGACGAAGATGCTGCTCTCCGAGGCCGTGAAGCGCGGGGAATGGGCGGGGATGGCCTCGCCGCCCGGCTCGCGGGCGCCGATGCGCACGAAGCATCCCGGGATGCGTTCCTGATAGTGGGCGAAGTCCTCACCCGCGAGGTTGACGAAGCCGAGGGGCGTGAGGGCGTCCGCGCCGAGCGTGTTGGTGACGGCGGTGCGCGCCCACGCCGTCGCGCCCGGCGGATTGACGACCGGCGGCGTGCCGAGGTCGACCGTGACACGCGCCTCCAGCCGGTGCGCGGCCGCGATCGCCGATGCGATGCGCTCGATTTCGTCCCGCAGCAGCTGTCGAGTGGCGGGGTCGATCGCCCGCAACGTGCCCTCGAGCGTCGCCCGCTCGGGGATGACATTGCTCGCGGTGCCCGCGCGGACGCGGCCGACCGTGACGACTCCGGGGGTCGCGGGGTTCAGGCGCCGGGCGACGATCGTCTGGAACGCGCTGATGACTGCGCCGAGCCCGACGATCGGATCGGCCGACTCGTGCGGGCGAGCGGCGTGCGCGCCGCGACCGATCAGCTCGATCGTGAACGTGTCGGCGGACGCGGCCAGCGATCCCTCGTCCGCCACGACCTGCCCGACCGTGAACCGCCGATCCACATGCCCGCCGAAGATCGCCCGGACGTCATCGAGCGCGCCGGTCTCGAGGACGTCGAGCGCACCCCGCCCCGTCTCCTCGGCCGGCTGGAGAACGATGAGGACATCGCCGGCCGCGGGAGCCGCCGACAGCAGGCCCGCCGCGCCGACCGCCCAGGTCGCGTGCACGTCGTGCCCACAGGCGTGCATCACTCCCGGCACCTGCGACGCGTACGGCAGCCCGGTCTCCTCCTGAATCGGGAGCGCGTCGATGTCGCCGCGGATCGCGACGAGCGGGGCGCCGGGCCGCCGTCCGGGGACGCGGGCCACGACCATATTCCCCTTCCCCGGCCGCTGAATGGCGGCCGGGCGGCGGGCGGTCACCGCGGCGACCGCGCCGGCCAGGCGGGTCGCCGTCTCGGTCTCGTGCCCGGAGAGCTCCGGGTGCTGATGCAGCGCCCGCCGGAGTGCGATGAGCTGGTCGTGCAGCTCGGGCGGAAACTTGACCTGGAGCCGGCTCGGCACGGGCACGGCGCTCGCGGTCACCGCGCCGGCCGGCGCGTCGCTCACGCGGCGGCTCCGGCCGGGCGGGCGGCCGTGCGTGCGAGTGTCTGCGTCCGGACCGTGAGGGCATCGACGCGGTCGACATCGACGGCGACGCCGATCCCCGGCTGCGAGCGCGGCACGGTCACCATCCCCTCGGCGTCCATCGTCCACTCCGGGATCACCACGTCCCGCTCCCAGTAGCGCGCGCTCGGCGAGAGATCGCCGGGCAGTTTGAAGTTGGCGAAAGACGCGAGCGCGACGTTGTACGCGCGGCCGACGCCGCTCTCGAGCATCCCGCCGCACCACACCGGGATCCCGGACCGCTCACAGAGGTCGTGGATGGCCCGCGAGACCGTGAACCCGCCGACGCGTCCCGGCTTGATGTTCACGATCTTGCCGCTGCCCAGGGCGATCATGTCCTCGGCCCGATCGACGCTCGTGATCGATTCGTCGAGACAGATCGGCGTGCGAAGCCGGCGCTGGAGCTGCGCGTGCCGCACCAGGTCGTCCTGGCCGAGCGGCTGCTCGATCATGATGAGGTCGAACGCGTCGAGCTGTGCGAGATGGTCCGCGTCGGCGAGCCGGTAGGCCGAGTTCGCGTCCGCCATGAGGTGGACCTCGGCGCCGAGCGCCTCGCGAACGGCGCGCACAAAGGCGACGTCCGAGCCCGGCGCGATCTTGAGCTTGATCTTGCGGTAGCCCTGCGCGTACGCGGCCCGGGCACGCTCGACGAGCGCGTCGGGCGTCTTCTGGATCCCGAGCGAGATGCCCGTTGGGATGCGGGTCCTCGTGCCGCCGATGCGCTGGGCGAGGGGCACACCCTCGATCGTCGCTGCCAGACCCCAGCATCCCATCTCGACCGCCGCCTTGGCCATCGGATGCCCGCGGAAATCGCGCTCGAGGAGCGAGTGGACACTCTCGGGCCCGTCCAGTCGGGCGCCGAGCACCCGGGGCGCGACCCACCGAGCGATCGCATCCCAGGCCGTGTCGATCGTCTCGGCGCTGTAGTTGGGGTGCTCACCGGCGACACACTCCGCCCACGTCGTGGCGCCGGAGGCGTCGTGGAGCTCGAGCAGGAAGATACGGCGCTCCGTGACCACGCCGGACGAGATGCGGAACGGTTCCTTGAGCGCGAGCCGGATCTCGCGCAGGACGATACGATCGACGACGAGCATGGGAATCGACTCGGCAGAGGTTCGAGGTGGCGGGTGCGGGTGGACGGGTCGGCTGCGGGTCGGCGACCGGTCGGCTACCGGCCGGCCGACCGCGGCGGCGGGTCGGGCACGAGGGTGTAGACCCCGGTCTCGGTCGTATCGTCGCGTTGGAAGGCCGCGACGCGGTAGCCCCTGGCGAACGCGTTCTGGAACGCCGGGCGCGTCTCGGCGCGCCACCGGGCGGCCTCGCTCAACGACGCCTGCTGCACGCGATCGATGTGGAGCGGCACGCGGACCCGCACCCAGCGGGCGCCGTCGGGAATGTGGGGCGCGCCATTGAGGGTCGGGATGTCCGGTGCGTCGAGCGCCGGGACCGGCGGCACGGGCCGCCGGGGGGTCCGGTCATCGATGTGCCAGGCGACCACGAAGCGGTCGGTACCGATGCCCTCGTGGAGCACACTCGACGTGCTGGGACCGTACATGTCGACGACGTACTCCACCACCTCGGTCCCGAGCTGATTGAGGTTGAGGTGGGCGTTGCGCGCCACGAGCGGATCGTATGTCCAGTAGATGACCGACACGCCGAGCCCCCGGAGCGTATCGCGCTGGAACTCCTTGAGCGCGCGCCCGACACCGTGGTCGCGGTACCTGGCGGTGACGCCCAGCATGTCGGACCAGTGGACGAGTCGACCGTCCTCGACGCCGGTGAGCCCGTACACGAACCCGACGAGTCGCCCGTCCGGCTCGAACGCGCCGGCGGTCACTCCGCCGACACGCTGCGTCACCTTGAGGATCGACGCGGGCACGAGATCCGCGAAGCTGACCCCCCAGACCTCTTGTTGGAGCGCGACACAGGCCTGAAACTCGGTCCAGCTCCGCAGATGCCGGATCTCGAGCGGTGCGGACGATGGCGGCGCGCCGGCCTGCGCCAGGGTCTGCGTGTCGGACATGGCCTGAAATAAACCCACTTTCGCGCGCCGCGGCGAGGCCGTCGGCCCGGGCGGCGGCGGGGGACGCGGGATCCGGGGCGCCACTCTGGGATACCAGAGTGGCTTCCCAATCCCTGGGACAGCGGGCTTGAGCGTTCGGCGCCGGCGGCAAGCCACGGCCGCGCAATGGGTTGGTGCGACCGCACGACCGGCGCACTCCTCGCGCCGGCGGTTGCTATCGCGCGCCCGGGTTGCCAACTTCGTCCCGACCCACCACCAAGGGAGAGTCCGTGTCTCAGCGCTTCGCCCGCGTGACGCCCGCGCCTCTGCTCCTGGCCATGCTCGGTGCCCTCGCGGCGGCCGCGACGCTCAGCGCGTGCAGCGGCGGCAAGCCGGCGCAGTCGGCGGGCCACGGCGACAGCGCGGCCGCACCCGACGCGACCGCCTGGCACGACCCGTCGCCCCACACGGTGCGATTCGTTTCCGTGCCGGGCGTGACCGTGCCGGGACCGGTGCGGATCGAGGTCCTGGACTGGGGCGGCACGGGGCAGCCGCTGGTGTTCGTTCCGGGGCTCGAGGATACGGGCCACATCTTCGACGATTTCGCGCCGCAGTTCACCGATCACTTTCACGTGCTCGCGGTCAGCCGGCGCGGCTGGGGAGCGTCCGACCACCCGGACAGCGGGTACACGATCCCGGCGCTGGCGAGCGATGTGCACGCGGTGCTGGACAGCCTGCATCTCTCTCACGTCGATCTCGTCGGCCACTCGATCGCCGGGCAGGAGCTGACGTGGGTGGCTGCGACGTACCCCGGCCAGGTGGACCGGCTCGTGTACCTCGACGCGGGCTTCGACTATCATGCGCATCCGGTGCCGCGCCCCTACCCCGAGCCGCCGGCGATGACCGCCGCCGACTCGGCGTCACCGGCCGCGGGGCTCGCCTATGCCCGGCGGCTGAGCGATGCGCCGATTCCCGAGGCGACGTACCGCGCGACGGAGAAGTTGAGCCCGAGCGGGCGCGACCTCGGCCCCGCATCCCCCCCGGCGTTCACGGAGGCCGTCGTCCGGTCGGCCGAAGCGCTCGCGCCGCCGTTCGGCAAGGTCCACGTCCCGGTGCTCGCGATCTACGACTGGCCGATCTCGGCCGCCGAGTTCCTCCCCTGGATCGCCGCGACCGATACCAGCGCGCCGCATTGGCTCGCGGTCGCCCAGAAGTGGCACGCCGCACAGCGCGACGAGTTCAAGGCCAAGGTGCCGAGGGCGCGCATCATCGAGCTGCGCGGCGCGACCCATTACATCTTCCTGGTCCGCCCCGACACGGTCGCACACGCGATGCGCGCCTTTCTCGCCCCGCCATCGGCGACCGCCGGCCGCTAGGCAAGTCGCACCAGCGCGCGGCCAGGATCGGGGCCGCGCGTCGATCACGGGCGTCCCCGGGTGCGACCGCGCATAGTCGACGGTCGCGCGGTCGGCGGTGGCCAGCGGCAGGTTGTTGAGCTGGGCCGTCGTGATCAGCATCCGGTCGGCCAGATCGTTGTGGACTGCCCCCGGCAACCGGGTGCTCAGCAGGAGAAAAGGCACTTGGCCCCTCCTCCACGTCAGGCGGGACGAGCTTCGCTACGACCCGACGGTACTTCGTGATGACGATCTGCTTGTTGTGATCGCGGACGTCGTCCATCAGCTCGAGGCACGTGTCCTTGAACACACTGGCCTTGATCTCCACGATCTCCGGAGCGTCCAGGGTGGTCGACGGAGTCGGGCCACCCGCGCGTACAGCCTTCTTCATCGTCGCCCTCGACCGTTATGGCCAAGTTGGTGCGGCTATGGCCATATCAATACGGCCAGGAGGGGGCTCGGTGTCCAGCGGCGCTCCGCTGCCCGCGTTGCGCGGGGTCCGGGGCTACGAGCGCGAGGAGATCACGAAGGTGTTCCCGTCGGGATCCTTGAAGATCGCGGCCGTGCCCCAGTCGGCCCGCTGCGGGGGACCGGTGAACTCGACGCCGGTGGCGGCGAGCGCGTGGTACGTCGCGTCGACGTCGTCGGCGTAGAAGGAGATCCCCTGGAAGCTCCCGATCCGGTCCTCGTGGCCGTCGGGAGTGAAGAGCACCAGGCCCGTGTTCGCACCGGGGATACGCAGCTCGATCCATCGCTGCTTGTCGTCGAACGGCTGGTCGGTCGCGACCGCGAAGCCCAGGCGCGTGGTGTAGAACTCGAGTGCGCGGTCCTGATCGCGGACCGGCACGCTGATGAACTTGATGCCTTTGATCATGGTCGCTCCGGGGAGGTCGAAGGCGGCAATGTCGACGCGTTCGGTTGCGCACGCCAGTCGCGCGGCCCATGCTATAGCAACCACTGCCCCTAGCCTGCCCCTGGCCCCCGCCACCCCCGGGCACCGTGCCACCCTCGCACTCATGACCGCAGAACGCCGCCCGACCAACGTCGTGCTCGACGCGTACGTCCTGGACACGCTCATGCCCGATCTGGTCGGCCACGATGGCCGACCGTCGGCGCTGCTGGTCTACGTCTATCTCTGGCATCAGGCGGCCGTCCGACGCGCGCCGACGACGGTGGCGAGCCTGCGGCAGATCGCCGAGGGAACTGGGCTCTCGAAGCGCACCGTCCAGGCGGCCGTGCGCCATCTGATGCGTCGCCGCCTCCTCGGCGTCCACCGCGAGCGGCCCACCGCGGTGCCTCGCTACGAGCCCCTCCGTCCATGGAAGCGACGGCCGCGCTGAGCAGACCGGTGGCGCGCCGAGCATGGTCCGCCGCGGGGGGGATCGGCGCGGCGCCGGTGCCGATCTTGCCCACTGACTCGCGTGGCCTCGACTCCGCTCGCCGGCCCACGCATGGGCGAGGACCGGAGCGCCCGGTTCTCGACGGACATCCCGGCTCGGCTCGACCGGCTGCCGTGGAGCGCGTTCCACACGCTGGTCGTAGTCGCGCTCGGGATCACCTGGATCCTCGACGGCCTCGAGGTCACACTGGCGGGATCGGTCGCCGCCGCGCTCCAGGAGAGCCCGCGCCTCCACCTCACCGCGCCGGAGGTGGGTGGTGCGGCCAGCGCCTATCTCATCGGCAACGTCGCCGGTGCCCTCGGGTTCGGCTGGCTCACCGACCGCTGGGGACGGAAGCGGCTCTTCACGATCACGCTCGGGCTGTACCTGATCGCCACGGCCGCGACCGCGTTCTCCTGGAGCTTCTGGAGTTATGCGGTCTTCCGCGGGCTCACCGGGGCGGGCATCGGGGGTGAGGGAACCGCAATCAATTCGGCGATCCAGGAGCTGATCCCGGCCAGGTTCCGCGGCTGGACCGACCTCACCATCAATGGGAGCTTCTGGGTCGGGGCCGCGCTCGGCGCCGCCGGCACGCTGGTCCTGCTCGTCCCGGGACGCCTGCCGCCGGACGTCGGCTGGCGCGCCGCCTTCGCGATCGGTGCGGTGCTCGGACTCGGCGTGCTCATCCTCCGCCGCTTCATCCCCGAGAGCCCGCGATGGCTCATGGTGCACGGCCGCGTCGATGACGCCGAGCAGGTCGTCGCCGAGATCGAGCGACGGGTCGAGCACCATACGCGCGCGCCGCTCGCGCCGGCGACCATCCGCATTCACCTCCGGCGGCGCGGACCCGTGTCGCTCCGCGAGGTGGGGCGCACGCTCATTCGTGTCTATCCGCGCCGCACGATCCTCGGTATCGCCCTCATCGCGACCCAGGCGTTCTTCTACAACGCGATCTTCTTCACCTACGCTCTGGTGCTACGGAAGTTCTACGACATCCCGGCGGCTCGCGTCGGCTGGTACCTGCTCCCGTTCGCGCTCGGGAACTTCACCGGCCCGCTGCTCCTCGGTCGCCTCTTCGACACCGTCGGTCGCCGTCCGATGATCGCCACGACGTACGCGCTCTCGGGGGTCCTCCTCGCCGTCGCCGCCGTCCTCTTCGCGCACGGGACCCTCGACGCCACGTCTCAGACCGTCGCCTGGTCGGTCATCTTCTTCTTCGCGTCGGCCGCGGCCAGCGCGGCATATCTCACGGTCAGCGAATCCTTCCCCCTCGAGATCCGGGCCCTCGCGATCGCGCTCTTCTACGCCGGCGGCACGCTGCTCGGTGGCGTCGCCGCGCCCTGGCTCTTCGGCCGCCTGATCGCCAGCGGACAGCGGATGGAGGTCGTCTGGGGATACCTCGTCGGCGCAGCGCTCATGGTCGGCGGAGCGGCGGTCGAGCTGGGGCTCGGGATCGCCGCCGAGCGCCGCTCACTCGAGACGGTCGCGACCCCTCTCTCGAGCGCTGCCGAGACGGCGGGGTCCGCGCGGTCGGCACGACCCCTGCCGGTCCAGGGTAGCTCCACGAAAGGCGACTCGCCACCAGCTGCATGGGAGGCCACGGATGAGCGACCAGACGAGCGACCAGACGAGCGACCAGACGAGCGACCAGGGCGACGAGCGGACCCGTGAATCCCGCGAGCCCCGCACGAGGCCGGCCCAGCGGATCAAGCAGGTCGCCGCCGCGGCGCGCGAGCGGGCGGCCGACGCCGTCTCCACCGCCCGAACGCGTGCAGCCGATGCGGTGGCCGACGCCGTCGGAGCGGCCAGGGGCAAGGTCGGTGATGCGCAGGCGATCGTCGCCGACCAGCTCGAGGCCGGCGCCCAGGCCGTGCGCGGGGAGCGGACGCGCGGGACGAGAGGCGGAGCAGCGCGCGACGACAGCCGGGCGGCCGCGCTCCGATCGAGGCTCGGCGACACGATGGAGACCGCAGCCTACGGGCTTCGGCGATACGACGTCACCGAGCTCGGGGATCTCATCACACGCCAGACGCGCGCGAGGCCCTGGCCTGCCCTGCTGACCGCCTTTGCCCTCGGCAGCATCACGACCATCCTGCTCTCGCGCGCCCTGGGCGGCGAGGAGGACTGAGGCGCGCTCATGGATGTCCTGCGGCGCCCGCGGACGCGGCGCCACGGACATCCGTGAAGCCCGCGAAGTGCGATAGCTCCACCGTCCGGGCAACGGCGGCGCCGACCGCGCGGAGCGCATCGACATGCGCGAGCGAATCGAGCCGCTGAAGGTCCTCCCATCGGATGGAGGGAACGCCGAGGTCCGCCAGGCCCTGCTCGCTGAGGTCGGCGTTGTAGCGCAGGTACGTGAAGAGCGCCGGTAGCGGCCGGCGGTCCTGGGCAACGCTCCCCGGGGCGCTCTCAGCGGCAGCTCCAGTCGCGCCGGGGGCGCCACCATCATCGACGAGCGTCCCGACCTCCTGGTCGATCGGGTCGCCATGGCGGCACCGTCCGAAGACTCGGCAGAGCAGGTCCTGCTGGAGCTCCGCGGCAGTCGCGAGCGCCAGCGGGACGGTGCCGGCGTTGTACCACAGGGTCAGATCGGTGGCCTGAAGATCGCGGCGCACCTGTCGCGTGCGGCCGGTGCCCACCGAGACGAGCAGCAGGTGCTCGGGACCGGTCGGCCACCGGATGTCGTACGGCGGCGCGGTGGCGTTCAGGAACAGGAGGAACGCCGGATTGTTGTACGGCGTGATGCCGCCATCGACGAAGAGGAATCGGTGGGGGCCGAGCTGTACCTCCTCGGGAGCGAAGTAGGTCGGGGCGGCCGTGCTCGCCCGCACGAGCTGCCACAGCGGCACATCGAGATTGCAGTCGGCCCGGGCGCGGTCGTTGAACTTCGCGCGGGGGTTGTTCGACACGGGCCATGGCGAGTCGGTCGTCGCGTTGCGCATGACGACGAGCAGCAGCGTACGGAGCGCATCGGAGCCCAGCGTGATGTCCGATCGGCCGGCTGCGCGATCATCGGGCGTCAGGAACTCGCGGAAGACCGCGCGGAGTCGCTCGGACAGGTGCGTCGCGTCGTACTTGTACCAGAAGCGCCGCCGGATGCCGGCGTGTGCAAACATGGCCGGTCCGCTCGTCAGGTAGAACTCCTGGAGCAGCGCGACCGGCATCCCCAGCGAGAGGCAGGTGGCGATGATCGCGCCCGTGCTCGTGCCGGCCAGGAAGTCGAAGTACTCGGCCAGCCGGAAGTCCGGGCCGCGGCCGGTTGCTGCCGCGAGCAACGTCTCGATCCGCGCCAGCACCTCGAGGGCAATGATCCCGCGGATCCCGCCGCCATCGATGGCGAGCATCCGCTTCTGCGGTGACGGAGTGAGGCGGTCGCGGGCAGCCACCCCTCGTAAGTAGCGCCGCTATCCGTGGTCCGCCAGGTTCTTGGTCAGGATCGGGGTGCCGCCGCCGGCGTGGTCGAGCGCGAGCACCGTACGCACGGCCCCTCCGGGCAGCGCACTCAGCGTGTCGTCGGCCGCCACCGTAGTCGACCCTGCCACCGTCATCACGACCTCGACCGGCGCGGCGGCCACGACCGTGTACGACGAGACCTGCCCGAACCCGACGCCGGTGAACGTCGGAGTGGCCGGCCGGATGCCGCCCACCGGCATGACATAGACGTCGAGCGTCGGGGCACTTGGCGAGACATCGATGACACGGATCCGCGCGCTGTCGGTCGGCGCCGGCGTGGTGGAGTCGGCCGTGACGAGCGTCGTGAGCGACGCCAGCCGGCCGATCGCCAGCAGTGAATACGACCGTCCGGCCACGAACGCCCCCTTGGATGTGAAGCCACCGCTCGAATCGCCGGTCACGTTCACGGTGATCGTGGCCGCGCCCGAGCCGATCGGGATGTAGGACGTGGGCGTGTCATACGGGAGCCCGGTGACGATGCGCGACCCGTAAACCGTGACATCGAGCGGCGGCGCGTCTGGCGCGGCGTTGACCACGCGGAGCTGCGTGTGCGGGCTCGGCGCGCTGGCGCTACTCCCACTGCACCCGGCCGTGGCGAGGGCGGCCAGGGTCGTGGCGGCGAGCGTCGTGAGTGCGGTCTGGGTCGCACGCGTGCGGTGAGCCATCGAGGACCCGTCGCATTGCACGACGTGCGCCGGGCGGGTCCACCACATCCGGAAGAGGTAGCTGATCGACGAAGACGCAGGGGACGCGGACCCTGCCCTAGCGCCCCAGAACCTCGGCGAAGAAGCCGTGCATCGCCGTCCACGAGCGCGCGTCGGCCCGTGCATTGTATGCGAGCCCGGAGACACCGCGGTGGTCGGCCTGCCGGTCGGTGAAGCCGTGCTTCGCCCCGGCATAGAGGTCGATCTCGTAGTCGACGCCGGCGCTCCGCATCTCGTCGGCGAAGCCTTTGACCTGGTCCCAGGTGACGAGCGGGTCGTCGGCCCCGGTGCAGACGAGCAGGCTGGCCATCACCGTCCCGCGCGCCGCCGGCTGCTTGGTCGAGAGCGTGCCGTGGAACGAGACCGCGCCCCGGACGGGGGCGCCGCTCCGGGCGAGCTCGAGAGCGAACATCCCGCCCACGCAGAAGCCGATCGCCGCGAGCCGGTCCGGATCGACCCCCGGCTGGGCGGCGAGCGCATCGAGACCGACGCGCGCGCGTCGCCGAAGGGCCGACGGATCCTCCCGCAGCGGGCCCGCGAGTTTCCGTCCCTCCTCGAAGCTGGTGATCGGCTCCCGATTGCCGTATGGGTCGGCCGCGAGCGCGACGTAGCCGAGTGTCGCAAGGCGCCGGGCGCGCTCGCGCTCATGGTCCGTGAGCCCCCACACCTGCGGCATGATGAGGATTCCCGGGCGGGTGCCCGCGGCGCGCCCGTCGAGGGCGAGGAACCCACGGAGGATCGTCGGCCCGTCCGAGTATTCGAGTGTTTCCGTCTTCATGAGTGTGCAGGGTCGTGATGCCGGGCGGGTCCTGCGCGCGTCCGGTCCAGTCCGCCTGGCTCCGAGCGTGCCAGGTGCGTCGCGTCACCTGTGCCCCCCCCCGAGGGCCGTGGGTCTACGCGTGCGCCGACCAAAACGCTGCTAGATTGGGGCCCCACATTCCCCGTTGCCCAGGAGGGACCTTCTCATGCGTCACGCCACTCGTGGACTGTCACTGTTGGTCGCCGCGACGATGCTCGCGGCCCCCTCGGCGCGGGCACAGCGATTCGGGCCCGACCTGCCGCCGGCCGAACAGGCGGCGCTGCGCAACTACCACCTGACGATGGCGAAGGTCAGCGATGCGGCGGCGGCGACCCGCGACCTGGAGGAGCTGGGCAAGCGCAACCCGGAGCTCGCCGCCGCGGCCAAGTCCAACGGCAATGTCAAGACGCTGAGTGAGCTGACCGACCGGCTGAACTCCTTCCCGGGCGTGCAAGCCGTGCTCGCGAAGCACAACCTGACGGCCCGCGACTACATGCTCACGGTCCTCTCATCGATGTACGCCGCGGTCGGCTACATGGCCCAGCAGCATGGCAACGCGCAGGCAGCCCAGATCGCCGCGGGCTTCCCCACCAATTCCGACAACATCCAGTTCTACGCCGCACACCGCGCGGAGATCGAGAAGCTTCAGCAGGCGTCCAAGTCGAGTAGTCCGTAGCGGCGTCGGACGCGACCGATGTGAGCGCCCCCGATGGGAGATGAACGACGGCCCCGGTGGGTGTACCCACCGGGGCCGTCGTCGGTTGTGGCGCGCTCGATCAGCGGCCGTCAGCGCGCGCCGTGGTGTGGGCCGCGAGACGCGGTCACGCTCCGCGGGACGTAGGCGGGGCCGTGATACGGAGGCCCGGCCCGGTTCATCGACGGGTTGTCGCCCGGCATGAGAACGTACGGGTCGAACAGCAGTCCGAGCGATCCGGTGGCGTGATGGGTCGAGTTGATCGTGACCACGGTGGTGGGCGTCGGCGCGCCACTCGCCGCGAGCTGGGACGGCGCGAAGCCGTACGCCGCCGCGGGCGCAGTCGCACCCGCCGTGTCCGCCGACACGGTCCACAGGTATCCGCGGCGGTCGAACGCCACGCCCCACGGGTGCGGCGGCGCGCCCGACGCCGACATGGACAGCAGGACCGCCGGCGTGGGCGATCCGCTCGCCGTGAGCTGACCGGGCGCGTACTCGGCGATCGCGCCATTATAGCCGCTCACCCAGAGGTTCCCGGCCCCGTCGAAGGCAACCGCATCGGGCTCGATGGTGCCGTTCGTGATCGTGTCCGTCGGAGCGGCGACACCACTCGCCGCCAGCTCGGCCGGCGTGAACTCGTCGATGACGCCGCCGTTGTTGCTCACCCAGAGGTTGCCAGAGTGGTCGAAGGCGATCCCGGCGGGGCTGTTGAACACCCTGTGCGCGGCCGTCGTGTCGGACAGCGTGACGGCCGGCGTCGGACTGCCGCTCGCCGCGACCTGGCCCGCGGTGTAGCCGACGAGGGTGCTATTGCCCACGTTCGTGACCCAGACGGTGCCGTGGCTATCGACCGCGATCCCGAACGGCCGCGCGAGCGCCGGGCCGGTGATCACGACCGTCGGCGTCACCGCGCCGTTGGCGGCCGCGCGCTGCGCCGGCGTGAACATCGAGAGGCTGTTGTTCTGGAACGATGCGACCCAGAGGTTGCCGCTCGCGTCGAGCGTCGACGCCGAGGGCTGGCCCACCGTGGCCCCGATGTCGGCGCCGGGCGTGACGGTGGCGGTGGCGCCGAGCTGGCTCGGAAGCACCTCGAGGACCTCGCTGCTGTCGAAGCCGTCGATCACGAGACCACCGAAGCGTTGGCTCGTGAACGTGGCGCTCACCTTGGCCGTGTCCTTGGCGGCTACCGTGACCGCGCTGGCGCTGACCGAGCCCCGCACGACGATCGAGCCGACGATCGAATCGGCGACGGTGGCCGAGTCGGTGGCGAGCGTGTACGATCCCGGCGCGAGCTTCGTGAGAACGGTCGACGCGGTGAGGACCTGCTGGAAGTTGCCGGGTCCGGTGACCGTGACCTTGCCCGACGCCTGAGGACCGAGTGTGACTGTCACACTCAGGAAGCCCGTGGTGTCGGCGGGCTTCCCCGGTCCCGGTCCCGGGGTGCCGGACCCCGGCCCCGTGATCGCGTTTCGGGGTGAGCTACTACATCCGGCCGCGAGCAGCCCCGCGGCGACGAGGGCGGCGGCACCTGCTGGCATGAATGGGCGGCGATACATGAGCGTAGAAGAGGAGATCGGGGTGCGAGCCGGACTGGCCCGCGCCTGCCGAGCTCGGGTGCAGGTCTCACGCCCAAACGGATGACGTCGCCGGCGGCGTCTCGCGCCGCGGCGACTTCGCCGCCGCCGGTCGAGTACGGTCCTGATCCACCGCCACAACGCGCTAACCGGAGATCGGTTGGACACAGGCCGCGGTCGTGATGCACGAGGGCCGGTCCGCGATGCGCCGCGTCCGGCCCTCACTATGTGTTGCCAGCTCGCTACACCTCGCGGGTGGCCGGCGCCCTCGGCATCGCCGGCGCCCGTCTACGGCTGCACGTTGGTGACGACCGTCGACCCGGTGGGTGGGAAGTGCTTCTCGTACCAGGCGATCTTCCGGTTGATGTCGTCGATGACATGCTTCGTCTCGGCCAGCCCATGGCCCTCGCGCGGGTAGCGCACCAGCACCGTCTCGACGCCGACATCCTTGAGCGCGATGTAGTACTGCTCCGCCTCCTCCGTCGGCACGTCCGGATCGTTGTCCCCGTGCACGAGCATTGTCGGCGTGTGAACCTGGGCGACGTAGCGGATCGCGGAGCGCTTCCACGCCTCGTCCATCGTCGTGCCCTGGTGGAAGAACTCGCCGAACTCCATCTCCTCGTACTGGTTGTAGTACGTGATGTAGTTGTAGCTGATCAAGTTGCTGATCCCGGCGATCGGGACGGCCGCCTTGAACTCGTTGGTCTGGGTGATCAGCCAGTCGCTGAGCTGCCCGCCGTAGCTCACGCCCTCGATCCCCATCCGCTCGCGATCGATCCAGGGGTTGCGGCGCACGGCGGCGTTCACGGCGTACAGCACATCCTGCCCCTCATCCCCATCCTGATCGCGGAAGACCGCGTCGGCGAATTTCTGGCCGTAGCCCGTCGAGCCACGGTAGTTGACGTGCAGGGTCGCCCAGCCGTGGGCGGCGTAGACCTGATCCTGGAAGTTGAAGGCCGGTCCGTTCTGTCCGTGCGGTCCGCCGTGAAGCTCGACGATCATCGGGTACTTCTGCGCGGGCGAGGTGTCCTGCGGATTCTCGTGCAGCCCGACCGGCGTGACCAGAAACGCCTCGACCTCCCAGCGGTTGTCATTGCTGATGAAGGTGAAGGAGTCGACCGGCGCGACCGGCTTCCCCGTCAACACGTCGGCGTTGAGGTCAGTCAGCCGGCGCGCGCTGCTCCCGGTCCGCACGTAGAGCTCGGCCATGTCGCCCGGCGTCGAGAGGCTGTACACGAGCTGCCCACCCCGCCCTGCCGCGAACGCGCCGGCCACGCCCACGTCGGCGACGACCGTCTGCGGCTGTCCGGCCGTGCCGGTGGGGGCCACCGGGAGCCGGACGAGGTGCGTCTGCCCGCGCTCCTGCACCGTGAAGTACACGGCGCCGCCATCGGCCGACCATTCCGGGTGCCCCTGCCGTCCGTCGATCACGGCTCCGACCTCGCGTCGGTGGCTCCCGTCCGGATCCATGATCCAGACGTGGGTGTCCTCCATCGTCGTCTCGCGGTCGGTGAGCCCGCGCTTGGTTCCCGAGTAGACGATGTGCTTGCCGTCGGGCGACCAGAGCGGCGCGTACTCGGTGTTCTCGGTGGCCGTCAGTCGGCGGATCTGACCGTCCGTCGGGCTGACCGTGAACACGTCGTAGTTGAAGAACTCGTCCGAGTTGGGTTCGTAGTTCGAGACGAAGAGGATCGCCTTCCCATCCGGCGACCAGTCGATCGAATGGTCGTCGCGCACGCCGCTGGTCAGTTGGCGGACCTGCTTCGAGGCGACGTCGACGACGAAGATGTGGAGTCGCCGATTGTCGTTGTAGTGCGTGAACCCCTCTCCCGCGGTGGGCCGGTAGAGGTAGCGCGTGATGACCATCGGGTCGCCGGTGGCGTCGGCCGTCTCCGGGCCGGGGGTCGCCGACACGTACGCGATCTGCCGGCTATCGGGGGACCAGGTGACCGACTGCCCCTGCCCCGGCAGCGGTGAGTTCGATCCGGAGACGTCGGCCACGTGCGTCGCGTCCGACCCGTCGGGGTGCACGACCCAGAGCCCCGACTGGCTCCCGTCGCCGCCCTCGTACGCGATCCACTTCCCGTCGGGCGACCAGTGCAGTTGCGACGCGCGCGACTTGTCGCCGCCGAGCCGCGTCGCCTTCTGCGTCGCGAGATCCATGACCCAGAGCTGCGCGTACGGTCGTCCCGGCTCGTCCCGCATCACGACGGTGTACGCCACCGTTCGACCATCCGGAGAGAGGGCGACCTGTCCGACATTCCGGAAGCGCGACAGGTCGCCGCTCTGGAGTCCTTGCGCCGCGAGGGGCGGCGTCCAACCGGCTCCGGCGGCGAGTCCGGCGGTCACTCCTCCCGCGACGGCGAGCGTGGTAGCGACGACGTGAGCGACCTGACGACAGCTCGCGAACATGACAGGCTCCTCTCGGGATGCGCGCACCAGGCGTGCGCCGCCGAGCCTCGATCGCGTCCGCTCGCGCGGGCGCGGAGGCGGTGTTCGGGGCGAGAGATGTAGAGGCGGTGCCGGAGGGTCGCAAGCGCCGGCCCGGGGGTACGACCCGCCCCGGTCAGGGTGGCATCACGCGGGCACGCGCCATGGATCCACGACGCCGACTCCACAGTCGACGAAGTCGGCAACGTTGCGCGTCGCGCGGGATGCGCCGCGGGCGGCGGCAATGGCCGCGATCTGTGCGCCTCCCTGGGCGATCGGCCGGCCGGCACGGTGGCGCGCGGCCGCGATGCGGGCAAACTCGACGGCCGCCGCGCTGTCGAAGGGAACGATGCGGCCGGCAAAATCCTCGGCCAGCATGACCTCGATCTGCATGAGAAGCCGCTCCTGCCGCCCGGCCGGGGGCAGGAGCGCCAGGCGGTATCGCAGCTCGGCTTCGGTGCCCCTCTACCCCCCACCCGTCCAACGACCCGTACTTCCAGATCGAGGTTAAGCAGCTTAACGTATTCGTGAGCGGCGCACGACACCGTAAGCTGCACTGCCGATTGCGCTTTTCCTCCGGACCACAGGGTGCGACAAATGCGACGCGCGCAGATGCGACCGGGGCTCCTGGTCGATCGGGCAACGGCGTGGGCGGACCGCGTCCGCATGCCCGGCGGGTTCACGCAGGCTGACCTGCGCCGGTCTCTGCCCCGCAGCGAACGCCGAAGCAGTTGTTATGTCTCACACGTGGTCCGACTCGGTGAGGCGCTCCGTGGCCTGCCCCCCGCCGAGCTGGCGTTCTTCCGGACCCCGCGCCTCACGTACCGCATGGTCGCGGCAGCGGTGCGGCGAAGCCGCAGCAGCGCCGAGATCCGGTCGGCCCTGCGGGCGAGCCTCACCCCGGCACCTTCGGCTCCCCGCACGCCACGACGCACCCGCCGGCGACCGGCCTCCGAGCCGCCCGCCGCGAACACGAGAGCCGCCCCGTGGGACACGCCCCGCGCCCTCGCGAACCCGGCGGCAGCGGTCGAGGAATTTCTCGGCCAACTTTCCAGCTTGCATGCCGGCGCTCAACAGAGCCTTGCGATCGCAATCGAGCGCCGCCACGGCCCCGGGATGCTCGCGAGCCAATCGCTCGGTCGGATCGTGGCGACCGTCCGAAGCCAGCGACCCGATCCCGCCGGCGGCGAGCTGGGCAGGGCGTCTGCCGGACTCTCGCCGGCGGAGAGCCGCGCCGTCGCCGCGTTGGCAGAACTCCAACACGGGATCGCGCGCGCGCTGAGCACGGTGCGCGGGGAGCGTCCCGCTGCGCCCGCGGGTGCCCCAGGATCCGAGCACTGAAGCCAGGGGGTTGTCCAACGTTGGACAGCTCTCGAGCGCTCGGTGATCGCCCTGGCGGCGTTCCGCCTGCGCGCGGGGTGGATCCGCTCGCGCCTACGACCGGCACCCGGCCGTTAGCGCCGAGCACCGCTCCGGCGTGACCGCTGTCCAACGTTGGACAGCCGCAGAGCGGTGCGCCGTTGCGCGTCGCCCCGGTACGCCGACGTGACTGGCCATCGACGACCGTGGCCTGTACCTTCGGTCGCTCAGTCGCATACTCGTCGCCGCTGCCCCCCACACCGCATGACACCACTGAGAGTACTAGCCGTCGCCGCGGGTCGGGGCGGTACCGGGAAATCAACGCTCGCCTTCGCAATTGCCGACGCACTCCGACGATCGGGCACGGCAACTGACGTCGCGCTCGTCGACCTCGATCCGCAGGCGGGGCTCACCGGGTACGCCAAGCGGATCCCGACCGAGGATCCTGTGCGCGATCCCCCGGTGGCTGTCCATGGGTTGGCCCTGTACCGCGGAGGCAGAGCGCTCGCCCATGCGTCGGAGGGTGAGATCGGAGACCATCTCGAGCGGGCCCTGGCCGGCGGTGAGGAGCGCGTCCTCGTCGTCGACATGGCGCCGGCGCTGACGGACGCCGCGCACCGGGTCGTCTTCGCGCGGACCGACGTGATGCTCATCGGCGCCATCAAGACCGAGCCGGGGTCGTTCCAGAGCTTGAACGAGCTGGTCGCGTATGTGTCGCGACGGCACATCCCCTACGTGCTGGTTCCGGCGATCCATCGGAGCGTGCTCCTCAACAACACGACCCTTCTCGCCATGCAGAAGCAGCACGAAGGGCACTTCAGCGATGTCGTCATCCCGCTCGACGGGAAGGCCGCCGAGTGCGTGATGGCCGGGCAGCCGGTCACCATGTACGCCAGGCGCTCCAAGGCGGCGAGAGCCATCGTCCAACTCGTGGAAGAACTCTTCGGCACGCGGGCCGGCGCTGGGGGATCGCCGGTCGAGCGAGCGGCGGCACCGCCGGGGGAACCGCGTGCCGGGCTCGGTCGCCCGGGCGGCGTGTCGGACAGGACCCTGAGGGTCCCCTCACCGGAGAGCTGATCGATGCCGTTGCCGCAGCCCAAGAAGGGGATGGCGCCGCCGACCGGGAAGGTGAAAACCGGCCGGCGCGACCAGTTGCTCGCGATGGCCGAGCAACTCGCGTCGGAGCAGGTCCCCGAGTCGCACACCATGACGGCGATCGAAGGGGCGGGTCGGCCCCTGTCCACGCCCCCGTCCACCGGCGCGGCCGCGGAGCCCGCGCCCGGCGCATCGGCCGCGGACGCGGTCCGGTCGTCGGAGCGCGAGGCGCCGCTCACGCGCCAGTCTGACGTCAGCCGCGCGTCACAAGCGCCCATCCGGGGGGCGGGCGCGGTGGATCGCCCGGCGAGCGACACGCTGGACCTCGCCATTCGGGAGATGGACGTCGCGGCGATCCGAGCGTCGCCGTTCCAGCCCAAGGGCCGGCCGTCCACGGCCGCGGTCCAGAGTGTCGGGCTGGCGATCGCCGCGGCCGGCTCGCTGCACGCGCTCGTCAGTCCCGACGGGATGACGCTCTTCGCGCGGCTCGACCCGGAAGCGGCCCGGCTCGCCGAGCTCGCGTTCGACGTCGCCGAGCACGGGGTGCGGACGCCGGTCGAGGTGCGGGTCGCCGAGGACGGCCGGTACGAGTGCCTGGCGGGACACCGACGGCTCGCTGCCGCACGACTGGCCGGCTTCCGCCAGGTGCCAGCGCTCGATCGCGGGACGATGTCCAGCGCCGCAGCGGCGGCCACGGTGCTCCGCGGGAACTTGCACCGGGAGAATTTCACGACCTGGCAGGAGGCGGTGCTCGTCACCGAGGTCCAGGAGCGTCGGCGCGCCGACGGCTACCACGACACGGTCCGCTCGCTGGGCGCGGTGATGGGATGGAGCCACGGCAAGGTCAACATGTTGCTGCGAATCCGCCGGGCGCTCTCCCCGGCATTTCTGGCCCGGGCCGCCGGCCCCGAGGGAGAGTGGGACGGGGCGGGGAAGGGGGAAGGGGGAGCGGGCGCCGGGGTCATCGAGGACCGACTGTCGCGCGCGGCCTACCGCGATCTCGAGCGACTGGCCAATGAGGCCGATGACGGCAAGCGCGTGGCTGCCCTGCGTCAGCTCGTCGGCCTCGGCCCGACCGGCCGGCGCACGACCCGGATTCGGCCGGCGTATCGCTGCCGTCCGACCCGCACGGGTGGCTTCATCATCGAGGTACACCGGAGCGTGGAGTCGCTCGACGCCGGCGACGTCGCCGTGGTGCGCGAAGCCCTGGAGACGCAACTCCAGCGCGTCCGGGCGCGGGAGACCGCGCTGCGGCAGGCCTGAGAGGACTTCGCTGACATCGAACGACGGCTGATCGTTGACCCGCGACTGGGCGTAGGTGAGCGCGGGACCCGCGGCGTGCGGAAGATCCGGGTCGTCGCCGGAGGGGTCGGACGACGAGGTGATGCGAGGGTGATTACGTGTACCTGGAACCTCGCGGACGGATCTACCTGCTGCTCGCATACGGGAAGAACAGGCAGGGGGCGCTGACCGAGAAGGATCGGACTACGCCGAGCGGCTGGTCCGAGAACTGGATGGAGAACGATGAGGAAGGGAACGACGAAGTACGGACGGCTTCTCGCCGACGCGCTCACGGAAGCGGGAGCGATCGAACGCGGCGAGGCGGAGCCACGCGCGGGTGCGTCGCGTGGCGCTGACCGCACGCCAGGCCGGCGCGCCGGCTGCTCCCAAGCGCGCATCGTGGGAAATCGTTCAGTTGAGGCGGCGCCCGCCGGAGCGCTGCGCCAGGACTCGTGCCGGGGCTCAGAAGGTGCCCTGCCAGTAGGCGTTGACGCGAACGCCGTGGGACGGCCAGACGCCGCGGGCGATGTCGAGTCGAACGAGGCCGTCGAACAATGAGACGCCGACGCCGGCCCCGCTGAGGGCACGGCCCTCGTGGGCCCAGAGGGACCGGCTCCCGGCCCAGCCCACGTCGTAGAAGGCGATCGGGCGCACGAGCGGGCTGCGGCCACCGATCTCGAGGTGCGTCATCCAGTAGGCGTCGCCGACCTGCGTCCCCGGCGGCTCCCCACGCACGCTGCGGAGACCACCCAGATACCAGGCGCGCTGGGCCGGTAGGTCGCCGGCCGAGGTGCCGCCGCCGACGGTGACCGCGGCGTCGGCGAACGGCGCGATGGGGTGAACGACGGTGAGATCGGCCGCGCCGCGAATGTACGAGTAGCTCCCGCCGGCACCCTCGCCACGGATATCGGCCGACAGCTGGAACCCGCTCGGGTCGGACCCCCACGCAGGATGCAGCCGGAAGGCCAGTCCGCTCAGGGTCCCGGCGCGCGCGGCGAGATTGGCACGAGGGAGCTGGGCGCCTCCAACGAGACGGGTGAGCGCGAATCGCGTCTTCACGCTGGCGGTCCACTCGTCCTCGACGAACAGCCGCCAACTGAAGGGCAGGGGAGAGTCACGCTCGACGCCGGCCAGCTCGCCACCCCAGGCGCGATAGTAGAACCCCTCATCGCCTCCGAAGAGGAGGTTCCAGACCGAGCTGCCGACGCTGAACGGGTCACCCCAGTCGGTCGCGGCGTCCAGGCGCCGATAGAGCGCGAGACCGACGGTGCTGGCGGGTGTCGTGCGCGTCAGTCGCAGCTCGCCATTCGGCTCGAGGTCGGCCGTGCCGAGCCGCCCTTCCGCCCGCGCCGACAACCCGAGCCCGAGCTCCTCGACGGCGGCCGCGCCGACGGACAGGCCTTCGATCCGGTTGTAGCGAACCAGCGCGTCCCGCACGCCCCAGCGAAGCTCGACAGGCTGCGGACGCCAGTCGGGGGGCGGGTCCCGCCCAAGGGTCTGGCGCAGCGCGTCGAGATCGTGCACCCCGAAGGTCGGCGTCCCGTCATCGTAGATCGACGCGGGCAGCTCCGGAGACCGGGCGAGCGCCGCCGTGTCGCACGGCGTGCGAATCACCACCGGGACGGAGCCGTCGTGCACCTCGACGTGCTCCCAGCTGCCGCTCCGCGCACACTGGGCGGCGCGGATCGCACGCTCGGCGGAATCCGAATGATCGTCGCGCGCGGCGCCCGAGCGCATGGAGAGGTGCGTTGCGCCCCCGGCGCCCCGGTCGTGTGCGCGACCGCCGTCGACGGGTCGGGCGGGGATGACAGTATCGCTCGGGGCAGGGGAGCTGCCGGGCGGGGTGGTCGTCGCCGCCGACGCCCGGGACGCCGCGGCGCGGGCAAACTCGGGGAGGCGGGGCAGGGTGTCGGGGCCGTTCACGCTGCGATACCGGTATCGGACTTCCCACCGCACCGGGGCGCGCATCATGTTCACGTGCGCGCTGCCGTCGGCGTAGCGCGCGACCGGGAGCCAGAAGCGCCCGTCGAGCAGGCTGTACTCGATCGTCACCGCGTCGAGGCTCGCCGTCATGGGCGTGATCAGGGGCCGCACCCAGACCGGTACGTCATCGAAGGCGTGCGGGTCCGCGTCCTTGGCCACCGCGACGATGTTCATCGGGGCCGCGAACCGGTACACGGCCCGGACGAGGTGACCGCTCTCGCCATCGAACCAGAGGGACCCGGCGGCGAGGTTCCACACGGGCTCGCGCGCGTGCAGTCGGATCTCGCGCAGGTGCAGCACCCGCTGCCCGCCACCGCGAACGGGGATGCGCAGGATCGCCGAGTCGCCGCGGCTGTATCGATAGTACGCCTCGGCGCCCGCGGCGACGGGGTCGACGATGTCGTCGATCTCGGCGTACTGCGTCGTGTCGGCCCCACGCTGCCCGCCCAGCGCCAGTAGCCGCCGACCAGGGACGTAGGGAAGGGAAATCGCGTCGTCCTCGACATCCTGCTCGTCCGGCGCGAGCGGCAGCGCCGTGCGCGACCCGGTGACATCGACGAGCGCGCCCAGGCCGCGCTGCCACCGCGCGTGCTCGGCGCGCTCGCGCCGGAACACCAACCGCGGGCGGCCGATCGACCCGATCGCCAGCCACACGGAGAACCGCTCGACCGAGCCGACATCGTAATCACGGAGGCTCGAGTCGTCGCTGGCCCGCGCCGCCCGGGCGAGCGCCACCAGCGCCCGCGTGTCGTCGCCGTCGTACGCCGACGCCAGGAGCGCCGGTGTCAGCGGGACGACGCGCGCCATGCCGCGGCGCTCACCGCGCCTCGGCGGACGCCTGGCCGTCGAGTCTCGCCGCTGGAGCGTGTCGGCGCCGGGGGATGGCCGAGCGTCCACGGCCGGAACGCCCCCCTGCCGCACAGAGGCGGGCGTGGGCGGGCATCCCGCACCGGCGCGCGGGGACGCCACGGCACCGATCACGGCCAGTGCGCCCAGTGCGCCGATGATACGAGAACGAATCAGAAGCCAGTCCCCGACCGAAGTACCGGAAGTACGTGCGGGCGGCGGCGTGTGTTTCGCTGCTCAGCGACCGGGGCGTGCACCGCTGCCGTTGCTGCTCAGACTGCCATGGTCCAGGTATCGTCTCGCCCGCGAGACGAGCCGGTCGGCCCAGCGGGCGACCTCGCCGCGCTGCCCCACGCCGAGACGGGTGGCCACGGTGTCGAGCCCCTGACCGATCACACCCGTGAGCCCGACGGCGAGCGCCCCCAGGCTCGGCGTGTGAGTCCGGTCGAGCGCCGCCGCGATCGTGGGATGCATCCGAAGCAGCACCGGCGTGGCCACCGCGAGCGGATTGAACCGCGGATCGTAGCGCAGCGCCATGCCTTCGATCAAGGCCGCGGTGCGGGCGAAATACACCATCGAGCTCGGGAGCGTGAGCGGGGAGTCGTAGAGGTTGACCATCACCTGGTCGGCGAGCAGCTCGACCCGTTCCTCCACCGTCGTGTACCCCGAGGCCATCGCCAGCAGGAGCGCGATGAGTGGCCGCACGTCGGCACGGGTCGCCCCGGGCGCAATGAGTCCCAGCTCGTCGAAGCCGGCCACGACACCGTCCACGTCGCGCCGGATCGCCGCCAGGATCGTCGCCAGGAGCGTGCGGCGCATCGCACGCGAGACGCGGACCACCATCCCGAAGTCGAGCAGTACCAGTGACCCGTCCGGAGCGACGAGCAAGTTCCGGGGGTGCGGGTCGGCGTGGAACAGCCCGTCGACCATCATCATCGCGACGTACGCCTCGACCAGATGACTCACCAGAGCGGCGATGTCGAGCTGTCGCGCCGCCACGCGGGCGTCGAGCGCATCGAGCGGCGTCCCTTCCACGAACTCGAGCACGAGCACCTGCCGGCGGACGAGGGCGCCGAGCACCTCGGGGACGATGATGCCGTCGCTGCCGGCGAAGTTCTCCCGAATTTCGATCGCGTTCGCGGCCTCCTTCCGGTAGTCGAGCTCGTCATCGATCCGGAATCCGAACTCCTCGATGACCGTCGCGAGCTGCCCGAGGATCCGGCGCACGCGGGGACGGTTGCCGAACAGCCAGGTGAGTGCGCGGAGGAGTCGCCGGGAGGCGGACAGGTCGGCGGCCACCAGTCGCTCGACCCCGGGACGCAGGACCTTGATCGCCACTCGTCGGCCACCGACTCGCCCGTCGTAGACCTGCCCCAGAGACGCCGAGGCGAGCGGCGTCTGCTCGATGGACTCGAACACCTGGTCGATCGGCCGGCCATAGCTCCGGGTGAGCTGGCGAGCGATGCGCGGCCAGGGGGCGGGCGGCACCCGGTCCATGAGCGATGCGAGGGCGCCCAGGTACGGCTCGGGCACGAGGTCGGCCCGCGCGCCGATCAGTTGCGCGAACTTGACGAACGTCGGACCGAGCGCGGCGAGCGAGGCCGCGATCCGCTGTGCCCGGGACCGGTGGAACTCGGGACTGCGGTCGATCGGCGCACCGCCGACGACCCACCGGGCCCAATCGCGCCGGAACGAGATCGCGATCGGGAACAGTCGCCACGTGATGATGAGGAGCCGCACGCTGCGAAACGTAGCCGTCCGGCCGGGCGCGACGGACGCCGCACCGCCCCGCGGCACACCGCCGCCGCACACCACCGCGGGCACACCCTCGCACACCGCGCTCCCGTGACGGCCACCGGGTCCAAGCCGTCCTGCACGCGGATCGTCCCCCAGCGCTGGGCGGCCCTGCGGGATCTCGCCGGCCGCCCGACACCTCACCCGCCAGCACTGCCAGCACCTGCCAGCTCCTGCGAGCACCATGCGCATCCGGCGTCCCGCACCCGACATCCTGATCGCGTCCGATTCGGCCCATGCGACCCGCGTGGTAGGCGCCCTGGTCGCGCTCTCCGGTGCCGCGCTCGCCTACATCGCGGCGCGCGGCGCGCTGGCCCACTCCTGGGGCGTCATCGTTCTCGTGGCCGCGGTCGGCGTGACGCTCGTCGTGTTGGGGCTGGCGAGCGCCCGGGGGACCGGCTCCCACACGCTCACGTTCGATCGCCCGCGCGGCATCGTCCACCTCACGCGACGGCATCTGGTCGGGGCGACGATCGTGCTCCACCGCATCACCGATGTCGCGGACGCGGTCCTCGAGCGTCTGGAGGTCGATGACGACCAGGTGGAGCGGTACCGCCCCGCGCTCGTCATGCGCGATGGCACGCACCGATACTGGGGTCGCGCGACGGCGAGTCGTGGACACGCGGCCCACGTCGCGGGGATCGAGGCGATTCGCGAGTTCCTCGGGACCGCGGGCAGACCCGCTGCCCCCGACGGCACGCCGGCCTTTCCGCGCCCGGGTACCAGTCCACGCGGCTGGGCCGTGCTGCCAGCCGGGTGGGCGCCATGGGCGCGGGCCGGTCGTACCGTCGCGCGGCGCTGAGCCCGGAGGAGCCCCGGGGAGCTCCGGGGGCGGCAGTTCATGCCGCCCGGTCGGTCATCCTCTGGCGATCTGTGCCTTGGCTCGCCGCACGGCGTCGGTCAGCCGCGGCCCCCAGACCGGCTTGAGCACACAATCGACGGCGCGGACGGCGAGGGCAGCCGAGGCGTAGCGGTGGTGGGCGGTCACGAAGATGACCGCGGGCATGGCGTCCACCCCAACGGCGCGCACCACGCCGAACCCATCGAGCCCGGGCATCTCGACATCGAGCAGCACCAGGTCCGGCCGATGGGCCCTGATCATCGAGACGGCGTCGAGGCCATTGGCGCACTCCACGACTTCCGACACATCGCCGTCGCCGGCCAGCAGGCTCCGCATGTGCACCCGCGCCAGCGGCTCGTCGTCGACTATGAGCACGCGCATGGCAGAGGATGCCCGGCCGGTCCCGGTGTCGGCCACGCCGTTGGGATGACGGACGATGGTGCAGGGGCGACCGCTGGCTCTCCGGGGGCCGCCGGGGCCGCGCCGGGTCGGCGCGGGGTCCGCGGGATCGGGACAGCGGACCGAGCTCACCGGTCGAGGATGCTCGCGCCCGACGACGACCGTTCGCGACACCGGGCCCGCAACCTGTCAGAAGTGGCCGGTCGCGCGGGGGCAGCGCGCTGCGCCTCCTACGTCCTCTCCGTCCCCTACGCACATTACAGGTGATGGCGCGCAGAGCTCGCGAGGTACGGCGCTGGATCGGTGGGACCCGAGCCGCGGGCGCGGTGTGCGTCGTGCTCGTCGCG
This sequence comes from Gemmatimonadota bacterium, assembly GCA_021324635.1. Taxonomy (GTDB): domain Bacteria; phylum Gemmatimonadota; class Gemmatimonadetes; order Gemmatimonadales; family Gemmatimonadaceae; genus Palsa-1248. The sequence goes on along the minus strand of JAJPIS010000070.1, from coordinate 8,502 downwards.
GCGCAGCTCACCGCGGTGGGGCGCGCGGCGCCCCGGGACGACCCAGGACCCAGTCCGCGCCGGGCGCACGCCAGGCGGCCGACGACCGATCCGGGCCCGTCCGCACGCGCGGGGCCGGCCAGCCGGGCGGCGGCGCATCCGGCCGCGCGGCCGCGCCAGTGGGTCGACATGCGGAACGTCGACCTCCGGCTTTCCGATCAGATCACGATCCGTGTCCGCGTCCTCCATGGCGAAGTGCTCCGGGTGCACCCCGAGCAGCCCGCGACGCTCGACGACCCGACGTCCTTCCACATTCGCGTCACGGCAGGCACGGTCGCGCTGACCGGGGACGATCTCGGCGCCATTCTCAACTACAGCGTCTTCGCCTATCCCGGCGCGCCCCTGCGCGACATCCGCGTCCGCACGGACGGGGCACAGATCATCCAGACGGGAGTGATGCACAAGGGCGTGGACGTCCGCTTCCGCCTGCGCGGCACGCTCACGGTGATGCCGGACGGACGGATCCGCCTCCACCCGACCGCCGTGCAGACGCTTGGCGTGAATGGCGAGAAGGTGCTGCACCTCGTCGGCCTCCATCTCGACGACCTGCTGGATCTCTCCCGCGCACGGGGCGCGACGGTCAAGGGCGACGATCTCTATCTCGATCCACACGTGATCCTGCCACCGCCGGCGATCGATGGTCGGCTCATGGCGATCGGCATCGAGGGCGACGCGGTCGTCCAACAGTTTGCGCGGGACCCGGACGACACCGTCTTCGGCAGGTATGTCCGGGCCGACACGAGCGACCCGAACTACATCTACTTCCGCGGCGGCGAGCTGCGGTTCGGCAAGCTGCTCATGACGGACACCGACCTCCGGATCATCGACGCCGAGCCGCGAACGCCCTTTGACATGAGCCTTCCACACTACGCCCGCCAGCTGGTGGCCGGCCGCTCCCGCACTCTCGCGAACCTCGGCCTCGTGGTCTACATGCCGGACTTCAGCTCGCTGCCCACGAGTCAGAGCGCCGCCACGCCGTCCCACTGACTCCACTGACTCCACTGACTCCACTGACTCCACTGACTCCACGGCGCAGGGCGCGCGCCGGGTAACGGGCGATGGTATGGGCGCCTATATTGTCGGCGCCGTTCGGTCCATCTACCTGCCCCAGGGGAGGCTCCGTTGCACATCGTCGGTCGCGGCGCCCGGAGCGCCACGTGTACAGCCATCGGCCCTCGCATCGGCCTTCACGCCGCCACTGGCGTCGCGCTCGGCCTGACGACCGCCATCGGGTGCGCACTGGCGCTGATTTCGTTTCGGCCGCTCGCCGCGCAGGTGGAGACCCGGACGGCGCCCGCGTCACGCACCCGCTTCGAGATCACCTTTCCGGCGTCGGCGCACCAGGGTCCGATCACCGGACGCGTGTTCGTGATGATCACGCGCACGGACTCGATCGTGCGCGGTGGCAGGAAGATCGCCGCGGAGCCGCGGCTTCAGATCGGCCGACTGGGGGTGCCCTTCTTTGGCCGCGATGTCGAACGGCTCACGTCGCAGCAGGTGGCGACGATCGATGCGAGCGACCTCGGCTCGCCGGTGACCAGTCTCCGCGAAATCCCCGCGGGTGACTACCTCGTGCAGGCGGTCATCAGTGTGTACTCCGAGTTCCACCGCGCCGACGGACACACCGTCTGGATGCACGACGACCAGTGGGAGGGGCAGCAATTCAACACCTCGCCGGGGAACCTCGTGAGTGAGGTCCGGCGCGTGCACCTCGATGCGGCGGCCGGCTACACGGTTCGACTGTCGACGTCGCGCGTGCTGCCGCCGATCCAGGTGCCGCCGGACACGAAGTGGGTGAAGCACATCCGCTTCCAGAGTCCGATGCTGACCAGGTTCTGGGGACGTCCGATCTACCTCGGGGCGACGGTCCTGTTACCACGCGACTACGAGACGGCGACCATCAGCTACCCCGTCCATTACATCCAGGGCCACTTCAGCCTCAACGCCCCGAACGGCTTCGAGGAAGGAAACGACTTCTACCGCGAGTGGACGCGCGACGATTTTCCGCGGTTCATCGATGTGACCTTCCAGCACCCGACGCCGTACTTCGACGACTCGTACGCCGTCAACTCCGTGAACGTCGGGCCCTATGGCGACGCGATCATGCAGGAGCTGATCCCGTACGTCGAAACACACTTCCGGGTCATCCGCGCGCCGTGGGCGCGGATCCTGTCGGGCGGGTCCACCGGCGGCTGGGAGTCGCTCGCGCTCCAGATCTACCATCCCGACTTCTTCGGGGGCACGTGGAGCTATTGCCCCGATCCCGTCACGTTCACCGATGTGGAGGGCGTGAATGTCTATCAGGACGTGAACGCGTTCTACAAGCAGTACGAGTGGCGGCGCGAGCCGACGATCAACTCCCGGACGCTCACCGACGAGGTGAACCTCACCTCGGAGCAGCGCAACTTCTACGAGCTGACCAAGGGAACGCACGGCCGCTCGGCCGACCAGCTCGACATCTGGGAGGCGGTCTTCGGCCCACTCGGCGCCGACGGCTTCTTCCAGCCGATGTGGGACCATCGGACGGGTGAGATGCACCACGAGGTCGCATCGTACTGGCGCGAGCACTCCGACTTACTGCACTACCTCCAGGAGAACTGGACGACGGTCGGCCCCAAGCTCGTCGGGAAGCTCCACATCTACGTGGGCGACTGGGACACGTACTACCTGGACCGCGCCACGCGCGAGCTCCAGGAGTGGATGAAGACGACCAGCAACCCCCACGACGAGGGCTTCTTCATGTGGGGCGAGCGCAAGCCCCACTGCTGGATCGGCCCCGTGACGCAGGCCGAGCGGCATCGCGAGATGGCACAGTACCTCCTCACCACCAAGCCCGAAGGGACCACCACGCCCTGGTGGACCTACTGACCGCAGCCCGACGTCGCCGGCATCGCGCCGAGCGTCACCGCCTGCGGGTCAGAGCCGCGGCGGCGATGCCGGCGATGCCGGCGAGTCCGACGCCGGCGAGCGCGAGCCAGGGACGCTCCCGATAGAGGAGTTGCTCGACGCTGACCGCCCGGGCGCGAGCGTCGAACCGGCCGTGCGCGCCCCAGTCGCCGGGCGCGGGCTCCCACAGGTTGTCGGGGCGCGTGGGGTCGGCGGGTTCGTCCGTCTGCTGGGCGTCGTAGCCGGTCCGCGCCAGGTACCGGTCCGCGTATCCGGGCACGACTTTGTTCCCGTAGACGGCCTCGAGCGTCGGCCATGCGACGTTCAGCTCACGTCCGACGTCGTGGCGCGCGGCATAGTACACAGCCTCGGCGCCGACCTCCGGCTGGAAGATCGGCGGCACCGGCTGCGGCCGCCGCGGGAGCCGGGATTTCACCCAGTCGAACTGCGGCGTGTTCATCGCGGGCATCTCCACCATGACGGTGCGGACGTGGCTCCGATCGTGGAGTAACTCGGTCCGCAGCGACGCGTGAAAGCCGAGGATCGCGTGCTTGGCCGCGCAGTAGGCGGACTGGAGCGGAATCGAGCGGTGCGCGAGCGCGCTGCCGACCTGCACGATCACCCCGCGATCGCGGGGCAGCATCCGGTGGAGTGCCGCGAGCGTGCCGTACACGTAGCCGAGGTAGGTGACCTCGGTGACGCGGCGGTACTCCTCCGGACGCATCTCCTTGATCGGGGAGAAGACCGAGACCATCGCGTTGTTGATCCAGATGTCGATCGGCCCGAACGCGCGCTCTGCGTCGTCGGCGGCCCGCTCGACCGCGTCGGCGTCCGCGACGTCCAGCGGGAGCGCGATCGCCTGGCCGCCGAGTGACTCGATTTCCCGCCGGGCGGCATCGAGTCGGTCGGCGCCCCGGGCGATGAGCGCCAGGCGCGCGCCCTCGCGCGCGAACCGCTCGGCGATAGCGCGGCCGAGCCCCGCCGATGCGCCGGTGACGACGACCACCTCGGGCGCCGATCGCGCCGCACCGTCGCCGCCGGCCCGCTGTGCGGCGGTCCCGGTCGTGGCCGCCAGTCCATTGTGTCCCATACGACGTTCCCTCCCGTGTGCCGGGAGGGGTTGCAAGGATCGCGCGCGAACGCGCGCCGGCGGCCGCCGACGGCCGGCGGCGGCCGGCGGCGCTCGCGGTTACCGCCTCACGGGCACGTCGTGGTGAAGGAGCCACCGCGGCCGGTCAGCTCCGCAGAGGACATCGGGGACACCGTGGTGTGCTGATCGGGCCCGTACTTGGTGCCGTTCCAGGTCGTGTCGTCGGCTACCTCGAGCGAGTACATGCGCAGGGCGATGACGCGATCGGCGCCGCCCTCCATCATCGTGGAGATCTGCTGCTCCTTGAGCAGTGCGTCCCGGACCGCCGGGTACGTCACGCCGCTCGTGGGCGCGAGGCCGCCGACCTCCGTCCGCACATCGTTGATCAGCCCGAGTGCGCCGGCGAGATCGCCGAGCCCGAGGCGGATCTGAGCCTCGACGAGCGTCAGCGTCTCGCTCCGGATGATCGGGATGGGCGACGCCGGGCTGGGGTACATCCCGTAGATGAACAGCGAGGCGACGAAGTTGTACGACTGCTGCTGCACCTGACCCGCCGGATTGGGGAGGAACTTCGCCTTCCACCGGAGATCGTGCGCCGTATCCTGATTGGCCACCACCTCGTTGAGCACCGCCTGGGTCCCGATGATCCCGTTCATCGGATTGGGCACGTCACCGGATTGGGCGCTGAAGTCGTAGAGGACACTGAAGTTGTCGTACGACCACTGTCCCACGGGGTTGGTCGGGAGCGACGTCGGCACAAACAGCGCCGAGGCCTTGGCCGCGCTGTCGGCACGCGTGAGCGCCGCGACATCGGGCGCGCCGGGCGAGGTGACGGTCGGTGCTGCCGCCCCGCCCTTCTGGTGCGCGATCGCGTAGGCCAGCTCGAGCCCCGCCTTTGCCGCGAGCGCGCGGTTGAACGAGGCGAACGAGCCGGCGGCCGTGCTCGGCCCGGCAAAGGCGCCGACCGCCGCGAAGCCTGGTGGCAGCTTGAACGGGAAGGGGGTCGAGCCCGCCGAGTCCAGGTTCGCGTTGGCGGTATCGAGCAGGGCGACGATGTACTTGAGCCCGTCCTGGAGGCAGTACGCGGGCGCGGTCGTCGTCGCCGTGGGGGATTGCAGGATGGCGAGCCCCTCGGAGTCGTGCGCCCAGGCGATGATCAGGTAGTTCAGCGCCTCCATCGTCTGGACCACACCTCGCAGTCCGGCAGCCTGCTGCGGTGTATAGGCCGGCGTCACTTTCGGGATAGCGGCGAGGATCTGCTGCGCCTCGCGGATGTCCTGGTACTCGTTCGCCCACGTCTCGATCCATGCCCCGACGGGGATCGGGATGATCCCGAGGTCGTACTCGATGAAGCGGGGCTCGGTGTTCGTGAAGTTCGCGTCCTCGCGGGCGTAGGACGACAGCTCGAGCACCACCTGGAACTGGTCGTTCCGGGTATAGCTGAAGAGGCCCATGATCGCCTGCTTGAGGCCCGACTGGTTGGTGGGGATCGATGTCGGTGCCGTGAAGAAGGGGACCACACTGTCCTTGCAGGCGGAGAGCGCGACGAGCGCTCCGGCGACACTGAGGGCGGCGTACCGGGCTGGGCGGCGCCGGCGGGGGGCGCGGTCGCCGAGACGGGGGATGTGTGTATGCGTCACGGTCAGAATCCCAGGTCGAGGCCGAGGTAGTAGCTACGCGACGGCGGATAGGGTGTGACCTCCCCGGCGCTTCGAACATTCTGACCCTGGACCGTGGTCGTCTCCGGGTCGAGCCCGTCGTAATGGAAGATCCCCCACAAGTTGTAGCCGTTGATCGAGAGACGGGCGCTCGTCAGGCGGCCGAAGCCGACGCGGTCGACCAGCTTCTGGGGAAGCGTGTAGCTGAACGTGAGCTGGCGCACCTTGAAGTAGCTCGCCGGCTGCACCCAGGGATTCAGACCGATGGCCAGCTGTGAGAGCCGCTTCGCGCGGAGGGCGGAGTCGGCGTACAGACTCGGTCCGAAGTCGAAATACAGATCGGTGAAGTCCGTCGTGTTGCCGCCCCGGGCCCAGTCGACGAACCCGTACAGGCGGAAGCCCTTCCACGTGAGCTCGTTGCCGAGACTCGTCACGATGCCGGGGCTGGCATCGCCGTTCTGGACGGGCAGCCCGCTCGGGCCCGTGAACGCCGTGTTCACCAGCTCCGAGACCGAGCGGCCGACGGCGAAGAAGCCGCCGTTGCCGTTCCCGAACGGCGGCGTCGGGAGCGCGTTCACGACGCTGTAGTTCCGGTAGACGGACGTCGTGCTGACCCAGGTGAAGCCGTTCCGCAGTTGGACCGGCGTCATCTGGAGCGACAGCTCGATCCCCTGGTTCGTGAACTCGCCGCCGTTGACGTAGAAGAACGTATAGCCGTACGACGGCGGCACGCCCGACTGGAGCAGGAGACTCGTGAGTCGCTTCTGATAGACCGTCGCCGTGAACTGCGCCCGCGACCTGAGCATCGTCACGTCGAAGCCCAGCTCGGCCTCCTGTTCCGCCTCCGGCTTGATGTGGGGGTCGCCGAGCAGCTGGTTGCTGCCGATGCCCGCCTGCCCGCCGATGAACGTCGGCGGCTGCGGGGACCAGCGCGCGCCGTAGGGCGCGAGATTGCCGGACTGTCCGTAGGCCGCGCGGAGCTTGACGTCGTCGATGAAGCTCACGAACTGCGGGAGCCGGTAGGACGCGGAGTAGTGCGGGTAGTAATAGAACTTGTTGATGTCACCGTCGTTGGTCGACCGCTCGGCGGTGACGCCTCCGGTGACCGTCAGGTGACCGTTGAGCGTGATGAGCTGCTCCTGGACGTAGAACGACTGGTCACGCTGGGCGGTGCGGTTGAAGAAGTTGTTCTGCACCGTGCCGACTGTCGGCGCGTTCACGCCGCTCAGCAGGTTGAACCCGACGGTGATCGGGTTGGTGAGGTCGCGCCGGTCGCGCTCGAAGCCCACCGACGAGGTCGCGTCGAGCCAGGCGAGCCCCGTGTAATGGTGGACGACGTTGATCTGGTAATTGAAGTAGTTGATCCTCGCCGTATTCGAGACCGACGTGCCCGGGAGCCCGGACGGGATGCGTTGCTCGACCTGGAGATCCGGGGGCGCGTACAGCAGGTCGGCGAGGCTCGTGAGATCGGCGCCGCCGAGGAGATTCACCTGGAGCGTCTGGTGCTCGGTCTTCCAGGGCGTCCAGTTGATGTTCCCGCCGCCGATGAAGCGACTGGTCTCCTGGGGCGTGTTGATCTCGGCGGCGTCCGCGAACGGATTGGCGGGCCCGAATGGATTGGTCGGCCACGAGCCATCGGGCCGCCTGGTCCGAAGGTCGACGAACCCCGGCGTGTAGGAAAACACGTCGTAGGGGCTGACCCCGATGTTGTCGTTGCCGGTGATCCCACGGCGCGCGACGCTGTGGACGTAGTAGAGATTCGCCGACGCCGAGAGGGCCGACGCGAACTGCTGGGTGAGGTTGGACCGGATCGACTGCTTGTTGTACCCGGTGTTGAACAGCGTGCCGTTGTCGTACTTGGACAGGCCGGAGAGATAGTACTGCGTCAGCCCCGATGTCCCGCTGACGCTGACATTCGCCTGGTAGGAGGCCTGGGGGTTGCTGAACAGCTCCGTCTGGAGGTTCTGCGGACCGGCATAGACGCTCTTGATGAACGCGTTGTCGGCGGCGACGGCCGTGGGGTCCGTATCGCCCGTGATGTCGTTCACGTACCACGCTTGCGCGCTCGCCAGGGTGCCGAAGGTACGGATCGGGTACTCGTTGGCGATCGAGAAGTGCCCGACCTGGCCGCTCAGGCTCCACTTCGCTTTGCCGCTCGTCCCATGCTTGGTCGTGATGACGACGACACCGGCCGACGCCTTGGCGCCGTAGATCGCCGACGCCGACGCACCCTTGAGCACTTCGAGCGACTCGATGTCGTCCGGATTGATGTCGGCGATGCGGTTGATGCCGTTGTCCTGCTGGCTCGGGGCCCCGGACGCCGCCTGGCCGGTGGACGTCGTTCCGCCACCCGACTGGTTGATCGCGTTCTCGTCGGCGTTCACGGTCTCGTTGTTCACGATCACGCCGTCGACCACGTACAGCGGCAGCGCGTTCCCGTTGATCGAGGTGACGCCCCGCACCTGGATCTGGAGGCCGCCGCCCGGCGCGCCACCGTTGTTACTCTGAATGACCGCGCCAGGGATCTTCCCCTGGATCGAGTTCTCGATCGTCGGGGCGGGCACCTGGTTGATGTCCTGCGTCGTCACCACCGAGACCGCGTTGGCGGCGTTCTGGGACGAGACGGTGGTCGCGACGCCGGTGACGACCTGCGTCTGGAGTCGGAGGACGTCCTTGGTGAGGCTGATCGTGTACTCGGTCTTGCCGGCCACGATCGGCACGCTCTGGGCGAGGAAGCCGATGCGGCGCACGGTGAGCGTCCTGGCGTCGGCCGGGACGTGAAACGCGAACGTGCCGCTGTCGCTGGTGTTCTGTCCGATGGTGGTGCCG
>JAJPIS010000017.1 GCA_021324635.1 Gemmatimonadota bacterium | reverse complement strand
GCCCGGGGTGGGGCGGGGAGCGAGGCAGCGAGCGGGGCGGCAGCCGGAGGAGCGGCCGGGGAGCCCGGGGGGCGGCCGGGCGGAGAGCAGCGGGCCTCGGACGAGCCATCGGACCCTGCGCCCGGGCGGGAGTCGGCGGACGGACCTGATTCCGGACGGGGCGCCGCCCCGGCAACGGCGTGGTCGACCGCATCCCCCGCATCCCCCGCATCCCCCGCATCCCCCGCATCCGCGGCATGCTCGCGGGCGCCCGGGGGGGCGCATCCGGAGGATGCGGCCGAGGGTCGCGACGCGGGCGGCCGGCCCGCAGGTCGCGCCGAGGCCGGCCGAGATGCGGGCGTCGAGCGGCATCGGCCGGACGCCGACCAGTCGGCGCCGCCGCCTCGTGGGGCGGACCGGCGGCTGGCAGGCCACGACGCGGGGGAAGGGAATCGCGCCGGGCGGGACGGGGGTGGCGACGAGGCGTCCGAGCTGGGCTAGTGCTGCCCGATGCGGGGGTGCCCGCCGCACGGGCCGCCCGATGTTCCACGTGGAACATCGGCCGTGCGCGCCCAGGAGGGCGACCGACTCGCGGGCGGAGACGTCCGTCGTGATGCGCCGGCCGCCGAGCCCATGTGAGATATCGCAGTCCGTACGCGGTCGACACTCCTGCCGGAGCGCAGTCGAATGATCCCACCTGACAACTCGCGCCGCTTGGGGCGTGGACTCGGAGCGCTGCTCACGCCGACCGCGGTGCCGATCGCCCCGACGGCCGCCGAGCTCGACGAGGGCCGAGTGCAGCGGATCCCGATCGGGCAGATCCGGGCCAACCCCTTTCAGCCGCGACAGGAGTTCCGGTCTGACGAGCTCGGGGAGCTGATGGCGAGCCTCAAGGCCTCCGGCCTCCTCCAGCCGGTCACCGTGCGGCCGGTGCGCGGGCGCGCCGGCGCCGGCGGCCCGGTCGCGTACGAGCTGCTCGCCGGCGAGCGCCGGTTTCGCGCGGCCGCGGAGCTCGGGTGGGCGGAGATCCCGGCGCTCATCCGGGACGCGGACGACCGCACCGCATTGACGCTGGCGCTCGTCGAGAACCTCCAGCGCAGCGATCTCAATCCGATCGAGGAGGCGGAAGGGTACGCTCGACTCATCCGCGACTTCTCGCTCACCCAGCAGGCCGTCGCGGACGCGGTCGGCAAGGACCGATCGACGGTCGCCAACACGCTGCGCCTCCTCAACCTGCCGGCGCCCGTCCGCGCCATGGTGCGCGACGGCCAGCTCACGCTCGGCCACGCCCGCGCACTGCTGGCGCTCGACGGCGAGCGCGCCATCACGACCGCCGCGACCGAGGCGGTCGCGCGCGGCCTCACGGTGCGTGACATCGAGGCGCTTGCGCGCGACAGCAGCGGGACAGATAAACGACAGTCACGCGCCACCAAGCCATCACAGCGGCTTACACCCCACGCCCGGGAGGTCGAGGACCGGCTCCGGCGCTATCTCCAGACGGATGTGCGGCTCTCGCTCTCGGCGCGTGACCGAGGGCAGCTCTCGATCCTCTTTTATTCCAACGAAGACCTCGAACGCGTGCTCGAGCTCATCCTCGGCCGAAGTGGAGACACGACATGACCTCGATCGACACGGGCGACCAACCAGCTGTACCCGTTCCGCCCGCGTCGACCAGCTCCGCCGGCCCCACCCGCTCGATCAGCTCGCACGACCCCCACACGCCGGTAACTCCGGCCACCACCGCCGCGCCGGCCCGCCCGCGCCACGCGACGCCGTCGGCCGCGACGTCCGAGCCGCGCCTGTCGCTCGGCGATGGCAACATCTACACGCCGCACGCGGGCTCGATGATCATCCAGGTCCAGCGCGAGAGCGGCCTCCAGAGCCGCACGATCATCCTGTCGCCGCGCCAGGTCCGGATCCTCGGCTTTCTCACCTCGCGCACGGGGAAGCTGCTCGCCGCCGCCTGCTCGGCGGCCATCGTCCTCGTGGCGCTCGAGGCCGCCCGCGTTCCGCTCCTCACGTCCCGCATCGCCCGCATGGAGCACACCGCCGATCGCCTCGACACGCTCGAGCGCTCGCTGACGGCGCTCCAGAAGCGCTACGACCAGGTGCGCACGATGATGGGCGCCGACGCGGCCACACACGTCGCCGCCACGCTCGCCCCCACGCCACCCCTCGCCCCGGCGACCGCCACCGCCCCGCCAGGTGACGCGGCGACGGGCGCGGGGCCGGCGTTCGTCCGCGGGACTCGGGTGAGCCCGACGGAGGGACTCGGCGCGGTGTCCGCACCCGTTGCGGCCACACCCGTGAGCCGCGCCCGGCGCTCACGTCGGCGCGCCCGCGCCGCCTCCGCCGACACGGCCGATGCCGCCGAGCCGGATTCCGGCGCCGCCCCCAATCCGCAGGCGGAGCCGCAATGACACCCACCCCGCGCTACTAACTTCAGGTGCCGTCGAGGCGCCACGCAGGTGTGCCGCAGCTACGGGCGGCCGTTGTCGTACGACGTGTGACGGCCCGGCGGCACCGACCGAACGGCGGTACCAGTGGCCGATCTCATCGCGGATGTCCCCCTCCGTACGACCGTTGTTCTAGTGGACACGAACGTCATCATCGAGGCCGTGCGCACCGGGACATGGAACGCCCTTACCCGGCGCCGTGTGTGTCGAGACGGTGGAGGAGTGTCGCGATGAGGCTCGCCGTGGCGACTCGACTCGCCCGTCATACGTGCCGGTCTCGGACGCCGACCTCGCCCATCGCGTACACCCGGTGTCGACATGGGAGCGGGCTGAGTACCTACTCGCCGACCCCGGGGCGGTCGGCATGGACGCTGGAGAGCAGGACTTGTTCGCGCACGCCTACCAGCGCGCCAGGACGGGCGACCGCGCCTGGGTCCTATGCTCGTCGGACAAGGCGTCGATCCGGGCGGCCGTGCGAGTAGACATGGCCGACCAACTCAGGTCGCTGGAGGCCATGTCCGATGCGGCGGGGGCCCGGCCCAAACCGCCGCTCAAGTCCCACTTCCAGGAACTCTTCCTCTCGAGGCATCGCACTGAATACCTGCTCGGCGGGTGACGTGGACCGCCGCGGTACTGCCCGATGCGCGCGTGCCCTCGCGGGCACGCCGGTCGTCACACGGGAGTCCGTACGCCACCCATTCTCACTCAGCCCCGATCGCCATGTTCTCCAAAGACTCGCCCGAAAAGACCGACGTCAAAGCGGCGGCGACCGCCGAGGCCGCGCTGTCGATCATCGCCTTCGGCATGAAGGTGCTCGGTGACGTCGAGACGAGCGGCGTCATCAAGATCGAAGGCACGATCGAGGGAACGATCCGAGGCGCACGACAGGTGCTCGTCGGCCGGCAGGGCGAGGTCAAAGGCGACGTCCATGCCCGTGAGGTCGTCGTCGGTGGCAAGGTCGACGGAACGATCAGCGCCTCGGAACGGGTCGAGGTCCAGGGAACTTCCGCGATCTCCGGCGACATCTACACCAAGTCGATCGTGGTCCTCGAGGGCGGCCGCATCAATGGCTCCGTCCGCATGGACGACATCGCCCGCAGCTCGACAATGCCAAAGATCGAGCTCAAGAGCGCCCCTGTCGCGGTAGTGCGCTGACACCGGCGCCCGAAAGGCGTAATCTCGGGGGGGACGGTGCGGGTTGGTCAATCCACGGTTTTCCACATCGCGCTGTTCATAAGCCTGTTCGCATGTGGAGAAGACCCCGGAGCACACTCGCACCGGATCGGCCGGCAAGGGGGCGGGGCCGAGTCGACGTTCAAGGTCGCGCTCCTCACACCAGGACCCGTCACGGACCAGGCCTGGAACGCCGCCGCCTACCGGGGCCTCCTCCGCATCAAGGACAGCCTCGGCGCTCAGGTCAGCCACGTCGAGACGAAGACGCCGGCCGACTTCGAGGAGAACTTCCGGCAATATGGCGCCCAGGGCTACAACCTGCTGTTCGCGAACGGGTTCGAATACCAGGACGTGATCCAACGGGTCGCGCCCGACTACCCGCAGTCGATCTTCATCACGACATCCGGCGACCGCACCGGCGCCAACTGGGCGGGGATCGACTTCCGATTCGAGGACGGCGCCTACCTGGCCGGGATCGTCGCCGGCATGATGACCCGAACGAATGTCATCGCCACCATCGGCGGCACTGACCTCCCGCCCGTCCGACGCGGCTTCGCCGGCTTCGCCGCCGGCGCCCGGTCGGTCAACCCCGGCGTCAAGATCCTCAGCGCCTACATCGGCAACTGGGAGGACGCAAGCGCCGCCAAGGAGCAAACGCTCGCCCAGATCGGCCGCGGCGCCGATGTCATCTTCCAGAACGCCGACGCCGCTGGACTCGGCGCCTTCCAGGCGGTCAAGGACTCCAAGGGCGTCTGGATCCTGGGCTCGAACTCCGACCAGAATGGCGTCGCCCCAACGGTCACGCTCGGAAGCGTCGTCATCGACCTCCCCCACGCCCTGCTCATGGTCGCGCAACAGGTCCGCGCCGGACTCTTCATCCCCCGCGTCATCACACTCGGCGCCCAGCAACAGGTCGTGAAGCTGGTCCTCAATCCGACGCTCGGCCCCGATATCCCCGCCCAGGTCCGCGAGGCGGTCGACTCCGTCCAGCGCAGCCTCGCACTCGGCCGACTGGTGCTCCACATCGATCCCGAGGCCACCGCGGACGCCAGCATCCGGGGCGCCACGGCCGCCGACCCGGCCACGGCGGAAAGCGCGGCACAACCGGTCGGGAGCGGACGCGCGACTGCCCTCCCCGCGAAGGGGTCGACTGTCGCGTCACCAGCCGGCCAGTCCGGAGACAGTGGCGGCCGTTCACCAGCGCGCGCCCCCGGGACGCGAGCTCCGTCCGACTCCGGAGTACATTAGGAACCTCGGACCGGGGGTCGACCGGCGGGCGCAGGGTCCGGGGCCGCGTTCGGTGCAGCTCCGCGCGCGCGCGGACGACGATACCCAGAAGCTCCGCCCCTCCCCCCACAACCGCTCGGTCGTGGCCGCTCTCTCCGACGTCGTCGCCCACCTCGATCGGCTGCTCGACACGCACCAGACTCCGGACTACCCGAACGCGCTCAACGGCCTCCAGGTCGCGAACGCGGGACAGGTGACGCGGGTCGCCGCCGCCGTCGACGGCTCACGGCGCGCGATCGATGGTGCGGTCAGCGCCGGCGCCGATCTACTGCTCCTCCACCATGGCCTCTTCTGGGGCGGCGTCCAGTCGCTCACCGGGTTCCGCTACGAGCGCATCCGGACGCTCATCACGCAGGGGATCGCGGTGTATTCCGCGCACCTCCCGCTCGACCGCCACCCCAGCCTCGGCAACAACGTCCTGCTCGCCCACGCCCTCGGACTGACGCCGGCCGGCGCGTTCGCGCGCTACGAGTCGATCGCCGTCGGGGTCCGCGGCACGTCGGACATCGCGACCGCCACGCTCGTCGACCGCGCGGCGGCGTTCGCCGAGGCCCATGGCGGATCGGTGCGCGCATCCGCCTTCCACCCGGATCGGCGCACGCGGTCGTGGGCACTCTGCACCGGCGCAGGGGCGAGCGCGGAAACGCTCGATGAGGCGGCGGCCCTCGGCGTGGACACACTCATCGTCGGGGAAGGACCGCACTGGACGGCGGTCGACGCGCCGGAGCGCGGACTGGTGATCGTTTACGCCGGCCACTACGCCACGGAGACACTCGGCGTCCAGGCGCTGGCGCGGGAGCTTCATGACACCTTCGGGCTCCCCTGGTCCTTCATCGACGCGCCGACCGGCACGTGAGCCCGCCGGACCCGGGGCCAGGCGTGCCACCGTCGGCCGCGACGGCGCCCGCGCCAGGGTCGGGACGCCCAAGACGCCCGGACCGCCCGGACAGTCCCGACGCCACGACGCCCGTCCTCCAGCTCGTGGAGATCACCAGGCGCTTCGGGCACACGGTCGCGCTCGATCGGGCGGAGCTCGCCGTCCGACCCGGAACGATCCACGCCCTGCTCGGTGAGAACGGCGCGGGGAAGACCACGCTCATGCGGATCGCCTACGGCCTGCTCCGGCCTGACGCCGGAGTCGTTCGCGTCGGAGGCGCCGTCCGGCGGTTCGGCTCACCGGCAGCCGCGATCGCCGCCGGCATTGGGATGGTCCACCAGCACTACGCCCTGGTGCCCGCGATGACCGTGGCCGAGAACGTCGCGTTGGGCGGGCGCGGCCGGTTCGACGCACGCGACGCCGCGGCCCGCGTCCGCCGCATCGGGGAGGAGACCGGGCTCGCCGTCGACCCGGAGGCGCGCGTCGCCGACCTGTCGGTCGAGAACCAGCAGCGCGTCGAGATCATCAAGGCGGTCGCGCGCGACGCGACCCTGCTCATCCTCGATGAGCCGACCGCCGTCCTCGCGCCCGCCCCGGCGGCCGCCCTCCTCGCCTGGCTGAGGGGCTTCGCGCGCGACGGTCGCGCCGTCGTGCTCATCACCCACAAGCTGCGCGAGGCCCTCTCGGTCGCCGACGACGTCACCGTCCTGCGCCGCGGACGAACCGTCCTGTCATCGCTCGCCGGGCCCATGAGCGCCGATGCGCTCGCCGACGCAATGCTGGGCGGCGCCCCCGCCGACGCACGCGTCCGCAGCGAGCCACGCGACCCGCCACGCGACCCGCCACGCGACCCGCCACGCGACCCGCCACGCGACCCCCCACGCGACCCGCCAGGCGACCCGCCACGCGACCCGGCCCGCGGCCCGCGACGCGACCCGGGCATTG
>JAJPIS010000002.1 GCA_021324635.1 Gemmatimonadota bacterium | reverse complement strand
GTCGCCCGGGTCGCCCGGGTCCGCCGCGCCGTCCGGTCGGGGCCGACCGATCGCCCCCGACCGGGACGCGATCGCTGGCCCGCGGCGGGCGACGGTCGACGTCCGCGGGCTCACGGCCCCCGGGCAGTCGATGCTGGCGTCCTTCCAGGGCCCCGACGGCGCATCGGTGCTGATCGTGCGCGAGTCGGCGACGCGCTACGCCGCCCTCTCGCTGCTCTGCACGCACATGGGCTGCCCGGTCGGCCTGCCGATCCACGGGACCATGACCTGCCCCTGTCACGGGTCCCAGTTCGACCTCGAGGGCCGCGTCCGACGCGGGCCGGCCGCCTACCCGCTCGGCCGCTACCCGACCGCCTACGACGCGAAGCGACAGACGGTGACGGTCACCCTGGCGGCCGCCGGATAGCGGGATCGCACGACTTGGGCGGGTCGCGATGGCCGATGACCCGGCACGAGCGCCGCGCCCCGTCGAGGACCCCGCTCTGGCGCGCGGCGCACCTCAGTGGCCGCGTCGCGTCATCAAAATCCTGTGTCGTCGGCCGACGGCCCGTAGGTGGCGGGGACCGGCACGTCATTGAGCCGCAAGTAGACGCCCAACTGCGCCCGGTGGTGCACGAGGTGGTTGAGGAACATCTGCCGGTACGCGAGGAACCGCGAGCCGGAGTAGATGCGCCTCCCCTCGAAGCTGAGCGACCAGCCGTCGTTCCAGCCCGAGTCGGACATGCCCGCCAGCGCCGAGCGGAGGGTCGCCGCGCCGTCGTCGAAGGCGCGGACGAGCTGCGCCGGACCCTCGAATGGCAGCGGCGTGAAGCTCCCCTTGGAGAAGTCGAGCGCCGGTGTGGTGAGCACGGTGTGGCCGAAGCGGGGGAGCTGGGCGACGTGCGGCGCCAACCGGTTCAGGGGCATCGACTTGGTGTGCGGCACGAAGGGTCCCTTGTCGGCCGGCACGCGCTCGAGCGCTCTCCGCGTGGTGGCGATTTCGACGTCGAGCTCCTGGACGAGGAAGTCGGTCATGGCGCTGCTGGACATGGTGGGCTGCCTGGCGAGAGGTGGTGAGATGGTGGAGCCGAATATACACCGAAGTCCGTCGCCGGCAACTGCCCGGGCCGGGGTGGACGGGGTGGACGGGGTGGACGGTCATTGCCGGGCCACACTGCCGGCGTACACTTCGATCCGCCCCGATCGACGTCGCGTCCGCCCGCCCGCGGGTCGGCGCCGCGTGCACCGACGCGCTCCGTGAGGAGATGACCATGCCACTCGCGATACGCGGAGTCTGTCCGCTGCTGTTCGTCTTCGACATGCCCACGTCGCTGGCGTTCTATCGCGACCTGCTCGGGTTCCGGATCGTTCAGGCGGCGCCGCCGAACGCGGACGGGGATCGCTTCGGCTGGGCGTGGCTCCGCCACGGCGACGACACGGAGCTGATGCTCAACACGTGCTACGACTCGGACGCGGAGCGGCCGACCACGCCGGACGTGGCCCGCGTCGCCGCGCACGGGGACACCGCGCTCTACATCGGGTGCCCGGATGTCGACGGTGCTTACCGACATCTGCGCGCGAGTCACCTCGATGTGGCGGCGCCCACGGTCACGCCCTACGGGATGCGGCAACTGCACGTCACGGATCCCGACGGCTTCGCGCTCTGCTTCCAGTGGCCGGCGGCGGAGCACGCGGCCGCCGGGTAGCGCCGGCGACGACAACGAACGGGGATCATCGATGGGTGCGCCCCGGTCGCGCGCAACGCCTGAAGGGGCCGCGGTCGATCCGGTGCGTCCGAGCGGCGTCAGGGGCGCTTCGTCGCGAAGTAGTAGTAGTTCTCGCCCTCGTCCGTCGCCTGCCCCACCCGCGCCATCCCCGCGTCGCGCAGCAATCGGTCGTACGTCGGGGCGCCGAGTGACCGGGACGGGAGGCCGGTCATGGCATCCAGCCACTCGACCGCCTGTTCGGGTGCGGTGAAGAGGAAGCGGCCCCCGGGCACGAGGGCGCGTCCCACGTTGTCGATCACGCGCGCCTGCGCGTCCGGCTCGAGCAGGAACAGCAGGCCCCATGCGATCACGCCATCGAACGTTCGGCCGAAGTAGTCGGACGCCTCGGCGGTGTTACACTCGATCGGCACCTCCGGGAATCGTGCGCGGAAGGCGGCGACCATCGTGGGTGACGCGTCGATGGCCCAGGTCGTGAGCCCGGCATCGCGCAGGATGCGGGTCACGGGCTCACCCGGTCCGGCGCCGAGGTCGAGCACGGCCGCTCCCCGGGGAAACTCCTGCGCCCAGGCCCCGACCGTGGCGGCGCCGACGGCCCGGGCGGCGGGATCGCGCGCGCCCCGCCTGGCGATGAACGCGTCCGCGATCCCCTCGTAGCCGTTCGAGGCGTCCCCGGTCATTCGATGAAAGTACATGGCCCGCGAAGCCCCTCTCGCATGGGGGGAGCGCCGTCGCGGGTCGGAGCGCGGCCGGTGCCACGCCTCCGCGCTGCTCCCCCCCCCCCCCCCCCCCCCCCCCCCCCCCCCCCCCCCCCCCCCCCCCCCCCCCCCCCCCCCCCCCCCCCCCCC
>JAJPIS010000033.1 GCA_021324635.1 Gemmatimonadota bacterium | reverse complement strand
CCGCGTCCCGCGGCCACCAAAGGAACGGGTTTGTTGGATGGTGCAGGGGCAATTCGCGTCGCGAATTGCCCCTGCACCGGGAACGGCAACGACGGGCGGGATGCCGACGCCGTCGCGGCGCGCGGCAACGGGGTCGTATCGTAGGGGCGGCATTCATGCCGCCCGCGATGCGCATCCCGCACGGATGCCTGCCGGCATTCATGCCGCCCGCCGTTCGCATCCCGCACGGATGCCTGGCCCGGCATGTCGCACCGCCCGCGTCTGGCGGGAAAAAGCGACGACCGGAGGTAGGTGCCGATCAGCTTCGGACGGGTCGCCGGCGTCGGAAGGTCACGAGGAGGGTCGAGCCGTCCTTGACGCCGACTTCGGCGAGGGAGCGGCGCTCGTCGCGGACCTCGAAGCCGTTGAGCTTCGTGACGAAATCCTCAACCCCGCTCGCGTCGGGGTAGAGCGCCGCGAGCGCCCGCGTCTTGACTCCGGCGACGGGCTCGGACGACGGCGTCTCGACGCGCACGGTGTCCCACACCTCGGGCACCTCGACGCGGATCGTGATACTGGGCTCGGAGCCGCCCGAGATGCGGATCACGTCTGGGCCGGTCCGGAGCGAGGCGACGAATCGGGACGAGGCGGTCGCGGCGGCGCCGGCGGGGGTGCGGGGAGGGCCGGCGATGCTCACGCGACGGCCTGCTCGGTGCCGGGCGTGGCGGATGCGGGCGGCAGGGTCGTGAAGAACCGCGCGATCTGCTGATCGAACATGTAGGTCGACCCGGTGACGGCCGTGGCCGAGACTTCGGGCGCGACGCCGATCACCAGCTCCTCGCCACCCTGACCGCGGAAGCTCACGAACGTCGGACCTTCCTTGTCGAGGAAGGCCGGATACAGGCTGCTCCGACGGAGGAAGAATCGCTTGGCTGATGCCAGGACGTCGCGTGGAGAGAGCGAGGTCCGCGTTTGCTGGAGCGTGCGGTTGGGAGGAGTCGGGGGCGTCGGCATCCGGCAAAGCTAACTACCCGGCACTCTCCGTATCCACCGGCTGATACTCCAGCGGGATCTCCATTGTGAATGTCGACCCTTCGCCGGGCGTCGACGCGAGGTCGATGTCGCCACCGAGGAGTCGCGCGAGTCGACGGGACAGCGCGAGGCCGAGCCCCGTGCCGCCGTACCGACGGGTGAGCGATCCGTCCACCTGTCGGAATTCCTCGAATACGAGCCGCTGCGAGGCGTGCGGGACGCCGATCCCGGTGTCGTGCACGCGATACAGGGCCCGACCGCTCGCCACCTCGAGCGAGGCGGTGACGACGCCGCGCGCCGTGAACTTGTACGCGTTGCTCAGGAGGTTCGAGAGGATCTTCGTGAGCTTCCGCCGATCGCTCCGCATGAACGGCATCGGATCGTCGGGCACCTCGATCCGAAGCTCGGTCGGCTCGGGCCGGCCCTTGGTGGTGGCGGCCGCCTCACGCAACGGATCGCGCGGGTCGAAGGTCTCGACCTGGACATCGAGACCGCCCCGCGAGAGGGTCGTCATCTCGAGCAGGTTGTCGATCAGGGCAAGCAAGCGCTCGCTCGCATCGCGGGCGAGCGTCAGGTCGTGGCGCTGCGACTCCGTCAGCGGACCGGAGAACTCCTCCTGGAGGAGCGAGATGTACCCCATCACGGCGGTGAGCGGGGTCCGAAGCTCGTGCGTGACGTTGGTGAGGAACTCGTCCTTGACGCGCCTCGCCTCGACGACCGCCAGGTACTGCTGCTCCACCTCGGCCTTGGATTCGGTGAGGGCCGCGTTGGCACGGCGGAGCTCGTCGATCAGGGCCGCTTTTTCCGCGGTCGCGGCCATCTGCGCCGCCACGATCCGCAGCAACCCGCGGCGCTCGCTGTTGAAGTGGCGCGCGTCGGCGAAGTAGAACGTGACGGCACCGAGCACGCGGTTGGTCGTCTGGAGCGGCAGGGCAATGAGCGCCCGGAACCCGAGCTCGCTCGCGACTTCCTGCCAGTCCTCGAGGTTCGGGTCCGCGAAGACGTCGGGGATCTCGATCGCGCGACGCTCGCTCGCCGCCTCGCCGCTCGGCCCGAAGCCGAGACGGACGCGCATCTCCCCGAGCCAGGGCTCGTAGCGCCGCGGCCAGTTGTATGCGGCCGCGAGACGCATGAGCTCCGAGGCGCCATCGATCAGGTACACCGACGCGAAGGTCGCGCCGACAACCGGGCTCACGCGCTCGAGCGCGAACCGGAAGACCTCCTCCGGCCGGTCGGCCGTGAGGAAGGCCTGCACGATCTCGCGCACTGCGGTGAGCTCCCGCACCGCGGCATCCGATCCCCTGGACGTGCTCGAGGGAGGCGACGGGGGTGCCGGCGCGCGAGCCAGCTCCGCGGAGGCCGAGAGTGATTTCGTCACGAGCCGGACGGGTAAATCACTAACGTCAATGTACCACGGCTCTTGACCGAGGAACAGACGACGCCGCTTCCCTCCCCCCCTCCCCCCCTCCCCCGCGCTAGCTCACGAGACGCTCCACCGCGGCCAGGACGGGGGCGAAGGACAGGGGCGCCCCGGAGACGCGGGCGGCGAGCTCGTCCCCGAGCTCCCGCTGGCCCTCGCCAAAGAGCTGCCCGACCAGCCAGGGGCCCGCGCGCGGGTTCCGAAACCAGTCCTCGTCGTACCGATCGGTCAGCGCCTGGGCGAGGACGGCCTGAAGCTGCCAGGCCCGGAGGTACCTCGACGCGTAGAACCGGGGGTCGACGTCGACGAACGCATCCGCGGTCCGGTAGCGGAAGGTCGTGGCCGAGCTGAGCGTCTCGACGTAGAGGTCGGGCAGCGCCTCCCAGGGCACGCGCCCGCTATAGAGCTGCTCCTCGTAGATCAGCTTGGCGCAGTACCGCCGAAGGAACTGAAGCTCCTCGAGGGCGGCAGCCCGCAGGAACTCGGGTAGCTCGCGCTTGGTGAGCCCCGTGTACCGGAGCAGCCAGCGCGGGTTCTGCATCAGATGATCGAAGAGCATGGCGTACCCTTCGGTCACCGAGTTGTCCCCGACCCATCGGAACTCGAACGGGAGGTCGGGGCGGGTATAGGCGAAGTGGAGCGCGTGGCCGAGCTCGTGGAGCAGCGTCTGCCAGTCGGTCTGGCCACCGTGCGGCCGGAGGACGAGGTACACGTCCTCGGGGACCCGCACGGGGGAGCAGAAGGCGCGGGCCCGCTTCCCTTCCCGCTCGCCGGTGTCGTAGTGGATGCGGCCGTTGGCGTCGGGGTCGATGCCCATCGACCTGACCTGGCCGCGGACGGTCTCCTGCATCGGCCCGCCGGGGAAGTACTGGTCGAACTCCGGAGCCCGCATGAGCGCGAGCGCGTCGGCCCGCGTCAGCTCCGCGACCGGGATGCCCAGGGAGTGCCGGACGGCGTCCGGCAGGATGTCGTCCCAGATCGCCTGGGTGTCGACCAGGAATTGCCGGCAGGCGGTGACGAGGTCGCCGAGCGGGACGCCGCTCAGCGCCACGAACGTCGCATTGTAGTCGCCGGCGACGCCGACGCTCTCGACGAAGTCGCGCTCGCGCTGGAGTCGCTCCCGGCGGAGCGGCGCGAGCTCGCGCTCGACGATGGCCGCCCGCGCCCGGTCCAGCGTCAGCCGCTCCTTCCGGTCGCGCAGGTTGGCGAGCTCGATCGCCACCCGCTGGTAGGGGACGGTCCGTCCGTCGGGCAGGGTGACGACCGTCGAGGCCTCCCACGCGATCTCGCGCTCCTCGAGCGCCGCCTGGATGCGCGACGCCTGCGACTCCACCTGCCACTCCAGCAGCAGCCGCGCCGACCGGTGCTCCTCGGTGCCGGGCGCGCTGGCGAGGAACTCGCCGCGCACGAGTTCGAGGGCCTCGGCCCCCAGGATCCGCGCATGGCGGGCGTAGATGGGCTGGAGCTCGGCCTCGGGCTTGAGCCCCGCCTGGGCCGAGTAGTACTCGAGTGAGACCTCCTGCATGAACGACTGGCCGTCGCGGCGGAGTCGCTCGAGCGTGAGTCCCGCCGGGCCGGCCAGGCCCGCCCCGCCCGATCCCCCGGCGATCGATCCCCGTCCTCCGAGCTCTGTCATGCGCCGATCCGTTCTTCGATGTAAGCGCGCGCCGCCGTGGCGGGCACGCGGTCCTGACGCAGCGAGTCGCGCTCGCGGATCGTCACCGTGTGGTCGGTCACCGTCTGACCGTCCACCGTGACGCAGAACGGCGTGCCCACCTCGTCCTGCCGGCGATAGCGCCGCCCGATCGAGCCCGATTCATCATAGAAGACCGGGAACGCGCGGCGCAGATCGCCGGCGAGCTGCGTCGCGTACTCCGGCATGCCGTCCTTCTTCACGAGCGGGAAGACCCCCGCCTTGATCGGGGCGAGCGCGGGGTGCAGTCCCAGCACCGTGCGGCCCTCCTGCTCGCCCGCGACCGTCTCCTCGCGGTAGGCGCCGACGAGCACGGCGAGCGTGACCCGGTCGGCGCCGACGGAGGTCTCGATCACCAGCGGGATGTACCGCTTGTTCCGCACCTGGTCGAAGTACTCGAGCTTCTTCCCCGAGTACTCCTGATGCCGCATGAGGTCGAAGTCGCCCCGATTGTGCACGCCCTCGATCTCCTGGAAGCCGAGCGTCCCGCCGAAATCGAACTCGATGTCATAGGCGGCGCGGGCGTAGTGCGCGAGCTCCTCGCGCGTGTGCTCGTGATAGCGGAGCCGGTCGGGATCGAGCCCGAGCGCCAGATGCCAGGCCATGCGGTCGGCCTTCCACCGGGCGAACCATTCCATATCCGTGCCGGGCTCGACGAAGAACTGCATCTCCATCTGCTCGAACTCGCGCGTCCGAAAGATGAAGTTGCCGGGCGTGATCTCGTTGCGGAACGCCTTGCCGATCTGCGCGATGCCGAATGGGATCTTCTGCCGCGTCGACTGCTGGACGTTGAGGAAGTTCACGTAGATGCCCTGCGCCGTCTCGGGCCGCAGGTACGCGACGGCAGCGCTCTCCTCGACCGGCCCCATGAACGTCTTGAACATGAGATTGAACATCCGGGGCGGCGTGAGCGCGCACGCGTCCCACTCCCCGGGCCGCTTGCTCGGCTTCTGCGGGCACCGGGCATCCCCGAGCTTGTCGGCGCGGAAGCGACCCTTGCAGGTCTTGCAGTCGACGAGCGGATCGGTGAATCCGGCGACATGTCCGCTCGCCTCCCAGACGCGCGGATGCATGAGGATGGCCGCGTCGAGTCCCTCGATGTCGTCGCGCGAGCGGACCATCGCCTGCCACCAGCGATCCTTGATGTTCTTCTTGAGCTCGACGCCCAGCGGGCCGTAGTCCCACACCGATCCGGCTCCGCCGTAGATCTCCGACGACTGGAAGATGAAGCCATGTCGCTTGCACAGGGACACGAGCTTGTCCATCACGTCAGGATACATACTGGGCGGCGCGTGCTGGGACGACGTCGGCCGCGGAACGAGCGGCACAGGGGCAGGGGTGGACACGGTCGGCAGGTCTGGGAGGATGTCTCACAAGGTGACCGAAGAGCGGGCTCGGGGCCAGGGGGCCGGCACACGCCGACGGTGCGCGGCGTCACCGTGTGGTACGCCAGGTAACCGGAGTGCCCATGGGGTTACCCGACAGCCCGTGCGGGACCCCGGAGAGATGCGGCGGTCGCACGGCCCGACGGCCGACCGTCCGCGAGCGACCCGCGGGCGGCGCGCAGGGGCGCGCAGGGGCGCTACTGGGCGACCTGGGAGCCGGCCGCGGCCGGCCGAACGGCGAGCAGGCGCTGCGCGATCAGTGTGCCATGCCCGCGACCATTCTCGATGAAGACTTTGTTGGCGTCGTAGCCGCTCGCGAGCACGCCGGCGATGAACACACGCTCGACGTTGGTCTCCATGGTCGCCCGATCGTGCCACGGGACGCCGGTCGCCGCATCGATGCTGACGCCGAGCTCGCGGAGCAGCGTGCTGTTGGGCGTGAAGCCGGTCATCAGGTAGACGCGGTCCGCGCGCAGTTGCTCGGGGCCGGCGGGCCCGTCGATCGCGACCGAGTCGATGTCGATCCGAGTCACACGCGACTGCCAGCGGGCGCCGATGCTGCCATCGGCCAGTCGGTTCCGAATGTCGGGGAGCACCCACGGCTTCACGTTCGGGTCGAGGCCCTCGGCGAAGTGCACGATCGTCACCTTGGCGCCACACCGGTACAGATCGAGCGCCGCGTCGACCGCCGAGTTGCCACCGCCGACGACGATCACCTCGCGGCGAAAGGACTCGTGTCCCTCGCGGTACACGTGCGTCACGTGCGGCAGGGTCTCGCCGGGCACGTCCAGCATGTTGGGCGTCCCGAAGTAGCCGGTCGCGATGACGATCGCATCGTACGCCGCCTCGGCGCTCCCGCGCGCGGTCTCGGACCGGACGATGTAGTGCTCCCCCGCCCGCGCGATGTCGATGACGTGCTCGTAGAGCCGGAGCCGGACGCCGAAGTACTGCACGACCATCCGATAGTACGCGAGGGCCTCGCGACGGGTCGGCTTCTCGCCGGCGGTCACGAAGGGGAGCCCGCCGATCGAGATCTTCTCCGCGGTCGAGAAGAACGTCATGTAGGTCGGATAGCTCGCGATGCTGCTGACGACGCACGAGCGGTCATAGACAATGGTGCGAAGGCCCGCCTGCTGGAGCGCGATCGCGGCGGCCAGCCCGCAGGGGCCGGCGCCGACGATGGCGACCGACGTGCCGCGCGCGGCGGGCGTACCGCCCGACGCTCGCCTCGCTGGTCCATCGCTCCGCCCGCGAGTCATGTCGGCATCACACCGCTGTCACGCGCTGTCATCCGGCGTGCCACGTGAATGCCATGCGGGTGCCATGCGGTGTCATCCCGTCCCTCGGCTCGGCGCTCAGACTCGTGCGGCGCCCGCGAGCTCGATGATCTGATCGCGCCGGGTCCCGACACTGACGAACCGGATCGGCGCCTCGATCAGCTCCTCGATCCGGTCGAGGTAGCGGCGGGCGGCGGGCGGCAGATCGTCGACACGCCGAGCGTCGGCCGTCGAGCGCTGCCATCCCTCGAACCACTCGTACTGCGGCGCCGTGTCCTCGAGCGCGACGAGGTCGCCGGGGAATTCGGTGTGCACACCACCGGCCACCTGGTAGCCCGTGCAGATGGCGACCCGGTCGAGGGTGTCGAGCACATCCAGCTTGGTCACCGCGAGCCCGCTCAGTCCGTTGACGCGGGCGGCGTAACGGACGACGACCGCGTCGAACCATCCGCACCGGCGTGGCCGTCCCGTGACCGCGCCGTACTCGTGGCCCAGGTCGCGCATCCGCGTCGCGAGCGGCTCGGCAAACTCCGTGGGGAGCGGGCCGTTGCCGACGCGCGTCGTGTAGGCTTTGACGACACCGAGGACGGCATCGATCGCCGTCGGCGCGATCCCGGCGCCGGTGGCGGCGCCACCGGACGTCGTGTTGCTCGACGTGACGAACGGATAGGTCCCGTGGTCGACGTCGAGCAACGAGCCCTGCGCGCCTTCCATGAGGACCGTCGCGCCGCTCTCGATCGCCTGATGCACGCTGAGGCCGACGTCGTCGGCGAGGGCGAGGAGCCGCGGGGCGATGGCCTCGAGCGCGGCGACGGTGTCGTCCACGGCCGCGCGCCTGGCGGAGCCGAAGTGGGCGAGCAGCGCGTTGGCGTGGTCGACGCCGCGGCTCACCACCTCGTGCAGATGCCGGGGGTGCCGGAGGTCGAGCACCCGGACCCCGCGCCGCGCGACCTTGTCCTCGTAGGCCGGACCGATGCCCCGGCCGGTCGTGCCGATGGCGCGGCTGGCCGAGCTCTCGGCGTCGACGAGCTTGTGGTACGGGAGCACCAGATGGGCCCGGTCGCTGACGTAGAGGCGGCCCTCGACGTCGATTCCGCTCTTGACGAGCCGGTCGATCTCGGTGAAGAGCGTCTCGGGGTCGAGCACGACGCCGTTGCCGATGGCACAGCGGACGCCCGAGTGGAGGATGCCGCTCGGGATCTGCTGGAGGATGAAGCAGGTGGTGCCGAGATCGACGGTATGCCCGGCGTTCGCCCCGCCCTGGTAGCGGACGACCCAATCGGCCCGTTCCGCGAGCACGTCGACCAGCTTTCCTTTCCCCTCATCGCCCCACTGTGCCCCGACGACGACGAGTGTCCGGGTCTCGGAGTCGAACATTTTCGTAAGATAACGAGGGCCGGCCGTTTGCGTCCCTCGCGGCGCCGGGTGGCGGGGCGCGATCGCGCCACCGGCCCCGTGCCGGTCTGATGTCCTACAGGGGCGCGGCCGGGGCGAGGCCCATGCGGGCCTTGACGTCGCGCATCGTCTCCTGCGCGATCCGCCGAGCGGCGGCGGCGCCGGCGTCGAGCGCGGCGTCGACCATCGACGGGTCGGCGCGCAGCTCGGCGGCGCGGGCGCGGACGGGGCCGAGGGTGCGCTCCATGCCGTCGAAGAGGACGCGCTTGCACTCGATGCACCCCCACCCGGCGGTGCGACACTGCGTGGCCACCAGGTCGACCGTTTCCGGCGGGTTGAAGGCCCGGTGGAGGTGATAGATGTTGCAGACCTCGGGCGTGCCCGGGTCGGTGCGGCGGACGCGCGCCGGGTCGGTCACCGCCGGACGCAGCTTCGCCCACACGTCCTCCGGCGGCTCGAGGAGCCCGATCGTGTTGCCCATCGACTTCGACATCTTGCTCTGCCCGTCGAGGCCCATCACGCGCCGGGTCGGCGTCAGCAACGGCGCCGGCTCCGGGAAGTACGGCTCGTCGGGTGGCGCGGCGAAGCGGGCGTTCCACCGGCGGGCAACCTCGCGCGACAGCTCGAGGTGCTGCACCTGATCCTCGCCGACCGGGACGGTGTCGGCGCGGTAGAGCAGGATGTCGGCAGCCTGGAGCACCGGGTAGTTGAGCAGCCCGGCCGACACGCTCTCCTGGCGCTGCGCCTTGTCCTTGAACTGTGTCTGGCGTTCGAGCTCGCCGATCGGCGTGATCGTGTTGAAAATCCACGCCAACTCGGTATGTTCCGGGACCGCCGACTGGACGAACACCGTGGCCACGTCGGGATCGATTCCGGCGGCGAGGAGCGAGATGGCGAGCTCGCGAGTTCGAGCGGGGAGCTCACGCGGATCGTACGGCACCGTGATCGCGTGATAGTCCACGACGCAGAAGATCGACTCGTACCGATGCTGGAGGGCGACCCAGTTCTGGACGGCACCGAGATAGTTCCCGATGTGGAGCTCGCCCGACGGTTGGATGCCGCTGAAGACGCGCGGAGTCGTACGTGCCATCGCGCGAAGGTAGACGGCCCGTAGGGGCCGGGCAAGCGCCCGATCCGTCCCGTTCCCGGCAGGGCCAGCCGTCGCCTCGGCATCTGCTCGACGTGGCCGTGCAGGCTGCGACCGAGGCCGCGACCGTCCTGGCGGCGCACGCCGGCGGGCTGGCGACGCTCCGTTGGGAGAAAAAGGGGCGCGCCGACTACGTGACGGAGGTCGACCGGGCGTCGGAGCGGTGCGTCCGCCGCGTGCTCGCCGAGGCGCTGCCTGAGGCGCGGATGCTGGGCGAGGAGCTGTCGCCCGAGCTCGGCGGCGCGGCGGGAGCCGCCTCGCTGCCCGGTCTCGTCTTCGTGGTCGATCCGCTCGACGGCACGACCAACTATGTGCACGGGTTCCCGGAGTACGCGGTCTCGATCGGCGTGCTCGCCGACGGCGTGTTGACGGCGGCTGTCATCAAGCATGGGGCGACCGGCGCGACGTACACGGCTACCCGCGGCGGCGGGGCGTTCCGCGATGGGGTTCGCCTCGGTGTGTCACCCATCACCGACCCGGAGCGGGCGCTCATCGGCACGGGGTTCCCGTTCTCGCAGCTCGAGTGGCTCGACGAGTACCTGCCGCAATTCGCGGCGATCTCCAGTCGGACGGCCGGCATCCGCCGGGCCGGGTCGGCGGCGCTCGATCTCGCGCATGTGGCCGCGGGGCAGTTCGAGGCGTTCTGGGAGTTGACGCTCGCCCCCTGGGACATTGCGGCCGGCATCCTGCTCGTCCGCGAGGCGGGCGGCGTCGTGACCGACCTCGCCGGCGCCGACGCCCGGATCGCGCACACGTCGATCGTCGCCGGCAGCCCCGCGATGCACGCGTGGCTCCTCGCGACGCTCCACGCCGCCGCTCGATGAGCGGCCGCGTCCCGCGGCCACCAAAGGAAGGGGTTATTGGGATGGTGCCAGGGGCAATCGCTTCGCGATTGCCCCAGGCACCGGAACGACGACAACGGGCGGGGTGGGCGCGGCGTCGTGGGCGCACGGCAAACATAGCGCACCGTAGGGGCGGCATTCATGCCGCCCGCGACCGGCACCCGCACCAATGCCCGCCGGCGCGGGGGGCACCGCCCGCGCCCGGCATCCCGCACGATATTTGGGCCGATCGGCGGCCGGACATTTCGACACGCAAGTAATCGAGAGCAGCCATGAAGATGATCGAGTGTGTGCCCAATTTCTCCGAGGGGCGCCGGCCGGAGATCGTCGAGCGGATCCGAGGCGCGATCGGCGCCGTGCCGGGCGTCGCGATCCTCGATGTCTCCTCCGATGCGTCGCACAATCGGACGGTCGTCACGTTCGTTGCGCCGGCGGAGACGGTCGGGGACGCGGCGTTCGCCGGGATCCGCGCCGCTCGGGAGGTCATCGACCTCCGGACACACACGGGTGAGCACCCGCGGATCGGGGCAACCGATGTCGTGCCGTTCGTGCCGCTCGATGGCGCCACGATGGAGGACTGCATCGCGCTCGCCCGCGCGCTCGGCGAGCGGGTCGGACGCGAGCTCGAGATCCCGGTCTATCTCTACGAGCGGGCCGCGACTCGGCCCGACCGTGAGAACCTGGCCGATGTCCGGCGTGGTGAGTTCGAGGGACTCCGCGAGGCGATCCGCACCGACCCGCGCCGCGCGCCCGACTTCGGGCCGGCGGCGGTGCACCCGAGCGCCGGCGCGGTCGCGATCGGCGCTCGCCCCTTTCTCGTCGCCTACAATGTCTACCTGGGCCCCGCGTCGAACCTCCCGGTGGCCAAGGAGGTCGCCAAGGCGGTCCGCGGATCGTCGGGCGGGCTCCGGTATGTCAAGGCGCTCGGGCTCGAGGTCGACGGTCAGGCGCAGGTCTCGATGAACCTGGTCGACACGGAGCGCACGCCGCTCCACCGCGCCTACGAGGTGGTACGGACCGAGGCGGCCGCGCACGGCGTCGCCCCGACGTGGAGCGAGATCGTCGGGCTCGTGCCCGAGCGCGTGCTGCTCGATGCCGGCGTCCGCCATGTACAACTCCGCGGGATCACGCCGGCACAACTGCTGGAGCGGCGCGTGCGCGACGCGATCGCCGGCGGCCCGACGCTGGCATCGTTCGTCGCGGCGGTCGCCTCGCCCGCGCCGACGCCCGGCGGTGGGAGTGTGGCGGCGCTGGCGGGGGCGCTCGCCGCGGCGCTCGCGCAGATGGTGGCCGGGCTCACGGCAGGCCGCCCGAAGTTCGCGTCGGTCGACGCACGCATGCGTCAGCTGGGCCAGGAGGCAGCCGCACTCGGCACGACGCTCGCCACCCTCGTCCAGCGCGACGCCGCCGCCTACGGTGCCGTGTCGGCCGCCTACAAGCTCCCCAAGGAGCCGCAACCCGCGGCCGCCGCGCGCCAGGCGGCGATCGACGCGGCGCTCGTGGGCGCAGCCGAGGTGCCGCTCGAGACGGCGCGCGCCTGCGCGCGCGTGGCGGAGCTGGCCGCCGAGGTGGCCGTCGGCGGGAACCCCAACGCCGTCTCCGACGCCGGGGTGGCCGCGCTGCTCGCCGACGCGGCCGCCCGCGGGGCCGCCTACAACGTGCGCATCAACGTCGTCGGGCTGTCGGACGCCGCCCGCGGCCGCCAACTGGCCGGCGAGGCCCAGCGCCTCGTCGCCGAGACGTCACACGCCGCCGCCCGCGCCACCGCCGAGGTCGAGAAGCGACTCTAGAAGCTCACGAGATCGACCCGGCGGCCGACCGGCTCACGGTCGGTTCCCCGACCGAAAGCGAAATGCGGCGACGAGACTCACGCCGGGCCTGACCGGCGGTGACTCCGCGTCCCAGCCGCCCGATGATGTGGAGATGGTGACCCCACTCCCGGGACTGGGCGGGCGCGTGCGCGGCGCCCGTGCGTGCGGGTCAGCCGCCGCTGTGGCCGCCGATCACGGGGATGACTTCGCCCGTGATGTAGCTGGAGCAGGTGGGCGCGGCGAGGAAGACGTAGACGGGCGAGAGCTCCTCGGGCTGCGCCGGCCGGTGCATGGGCGTGTCGCTCCCGAACTTCGCGACCGCCTCGGGCGGCTGATCGGCTGGGTTGAGGGGCGTCCAGACGGGACCGGGCGCGACGGCGTTCACGCGGATGCCGCGGTCCACGAGGTTCTCCGACAGCGACCGCGTGAATGCGTGGATGCCGCCCTTGGTCGTGGAGTAGTCGAGCAGCCGCTTGTTGCCCTCGAGACCGGTCACGGAGCCGGTATTGATGATGGCGCTCCCGGCGCGCAGGTGAGGCAGCGCCGCCCGCGCCATGTAGAAGTACCCGTACAGGTTCGTCTTCACCGTCCGGTCGAACTGCTCGTCGGTGATCGCGTCGAGCGATTCCGCATGCTGCTGGAACGCGGCGTTGTTCACGAGGATGTCGAGCCGACCGAGCGCCTCGACGGTGCGGGCGACGGCCTCGCGGCAGAAGGCCGAGTCGGATACGTCGCCCGGCACCAGCAGACACCGCCGCCCTTCGCGGGCAACCGCCTCGCGGGTGGTCTCGGCGTCCGACTGCTCCTCCGGCAGATACACGATCGCGACGTCCGCCCCCTCGCGGGCGAAGAGGACGGCCACCGCGCGCCCGATCCCCGAGTCGCCGCCCGTGATGATCGCTACCCTGTCGCGAAGCTTGTCCGACCCCCTGTACTCCGGAGCGAGATACCTGGGCGCGGGCCGCACCTCCGACTCGAGCCCCGGCTTCGCCTGGTGCTGCCGGGGGAGCGGTGTCCCAGGCTGCCTGCGCGCGCCGGCCTGTACGGGAGCTTCCTTCGCCTTCGTCGACTTTTCCGTGCGGGACGCGCGGCGCTCGGCCTCGCGCTGGAGCGATCGATACTGGCTGACGGGGCCGCTCGTCGGCCGCCCCGTCCGATGTGTCGTCTGCTTGCGCGCCGCCGGCCGCCGCGTGGTGGATCCATTGCGCTTCGCTGCCATGCATTCCTCCGGTCGGCGCGCGAAGCGCAACTTCTGGCCCATCAGGGTCGGAACGCGACGATGTTCGGAGCGAGCCCCGCGCGCCGCGCGCGGGGCTCGCCAGCGGACATCCGCCGGGCGGCGCGCGTCAGTGCAACTGGACCGACTCGATCAGGCAGTCGAACTCGAAGTTCGCGTGGTCCTGCTCGACGATCCCCTTGCCGGGGACATACCCGTAATTGTCGATCCCGCCGTTGTCGTAGTAGGGCGCGACGTTGGTGAAGGTGCCGAGCGGCGTGGGATTGCTGCTCTCGATCCCCTTGAAGGCACGGGTGATCGTGCCCCCGCCGGGCGCGGGGTAGTCGTAGGGCGTGTGGAGCTGCGGCTGGGCGGCCACGATCACCGTGGGGGTGACGGGCGTCGGCTGGCCGCCGATGACATAGCCCTCGATCCGTGTGTTGCCGGCGCTGTCGTTCGCGAGCAGTTGGACCTGCGTCGCGACGTGCCCCGCCGAGTCCGGGATCTCGAGCGCGAAAGCGTAGGTGAGCCGCCCGGCGACGCGCACCGTGTCCGACACCGAGTCGGTCAGGGTGAGCGCCGCTCCCGACGACCCCTGGCGCAGGCACTCGTACTGCCACCGGTTCCCGATCGCGAGCGGGAGGTACGGCGGGCTCGGCGACGGTGCGGTCGCGCCGCTGCCGCCACAGGCGCCGCCCCCGATGACCAGGAGACCGAGTGCCAGCGCGCGCGCGGCCGGCGACCTCCGTGCACGCGATCTCGGTGCCAGTGCTCTCGACATCGCAACGGTCATGCGTCACCTCCGGCGCAGGGGAATGGAGCGGCGTGGATCCGAGATCATCACGCGCGGAGCGCCGGCGGCAAACACCTGTGCTGCGGGCGGGCCGGTCCGTGCACCGAACGACAGGGCCGCGGCCGGTCGCCGCCCGAGCGATCGGCTGCGGAGGTGGGGGCGAGTGCCGGGGGAGGCGGCCGGTCGGGGCCACCGGCCGCCGCTCACAGCGCCGGGCCCGCGCCCGGCTGCATGCCGCTGGCGTCCCGAGCGACCGGGTCGGAGAATAGACCGGGTGGCTACGCCGGGAATGCTCCGCACGGTCATCGTCGACGATGAGCCCGTCGCCCGCAGGGGGCTACGGCGGCTGGCGCTGGGTCACGACCGCGTGCAGCTCGTGGCCGAGTGTCGGGACGGTGTGGAGGCGGTACGCGTGATCCGCGCGACCGAGCCCGATCTCGTGCTGCTGGACATGCAGATGCCAGGGCTCGACGGGATGGGCGTGATCCGCGAGATCGGCGTCGAGGCGATGCCGCTCACGATCTTCGTGACGGCGTACGACAGTTTCGCGGTCCGGGCGTTCGACGTGACGGCGGTCGATTTCGTCGTCAAGCCCGTCGAGGAGACTCGCCTCCGCCGGGCCATCGACCGTGCGGTCGAACGCCACGAAGCTCGGCGGGCGATGGCCGCGGGCGGGCCGGCGCCTGCGACTGCGGGGTCGGCGTCGGACCGTGCCCTGGCCGCCGCCCCGGTCCGCACGCCCCCCGTGCGCTACGCGACTCGGCTCATGGCCAGCGTCGGCCGGCGGAGCACCGTGATCCCGATCGAGGAGGTGGTCCGGATCCAGGCCGACGGCTATTACGCCTGGGTGCACACGGCCCGCGCCCGCCACCTCGTCCGGGCCCCGCTCACGATGCTCGAGCGCGCGCTCGACCCGGCAATGTTCCTGCGCGTCCACCGGTCGGCGATCGTCCGGGTGACGGCGATCCGGGGGTTCGAGCGCTCCCCGGCGGGGCGCCTCACGTTGACGATGGAGGACGGGGCCCGGGCGGCGGTGAGTCGCTCCCGCCGCGCGGCCGTCGTCGCCGCCCTCCGGATGCCGGTGGAACAGGCCTCGGTCGGAGCCAGGCCGTGACGCGCCGGCGGGCAGGCGGCGCCCGGGTCGGCCACAGCCCGGGCGTCGGCGCCGCCGCCCACCGCGCCATGGCCTGAGAGGACGGCGGTTGCCCGTGCGTCGATGAAGCGTGAGGCCGCGGGGCGCAATCAACCGGAGCGGTCGCCGCATGGCACCGCGCCGCTCTCTCGACCGGCAGCTGGGCGCCGCCTCGATGCTCGCGGCGGTCCTCCTGGGCTGCCCCATCGGGCCAGCCGGCGCCCAGCCGAGCGCCGCCTCGCCGGCGGTCGATCCGTGGACGATCGCACGCGCAGCCCGCGTCGCGGTCGAGGGTGACTCGGCTCCGGCGCTCGCGGCCCACTGGGCAGCGGCGCTGGCGCGGGACTCCGGCGACCGCGGCGCGGCGCTCGGGCTCGCCGTCCTGGCGGAGCAGACGTATCACCACGACGACGCGCAGCGGCGCTTCGCCGCGCTCAGCGGCGGGCCCGGCCGCCCGCGCGACGCCGTCACGACGGTGGCGCTGCTCCGCGCCGCCTGGGACCTGTACGATCAGGGATACTCGAGCCGCGCCGACACGCTCTTCACGCACGCGCGCGCCGAGGCGCGGGCGAGGCACGACGCGCTCGCCGAGGCCGACGCCCTCGCCGGTGTCGCGCTGATCCGCGCCTCACAGCTCGGCGCGCCGCTCGGCATTGCCCTGCTGGACACCGCCCGCCGGATCTATCCCGGCGGCAATCCGGAGCTGGAGGCGCTCATCGCCTACCGGCGGGCGCTGCTCGCGGTCGTCCAGCAACTGCCCGGGTCCGCCGGCGATGCGCTCGCGGCCGCGGCTCTCGCCCGCCGGGCGGCCGCGCCCCGCATCGAGGCCCTCGCCCTCCGGGCGCTGGCGCTCGGGCAGAAGCTGCGCGAGCACTTCGACTCATCGCTCCAGACGCTCGGTCGAGCCGAAGCGCTCGAGCGAGCCAGCCACGATCGCCTCGAGCTGTCGGTCACGCTCGCGCGCCACGCCGACATCCTGCACGACCGGGGTGATCTGGGCGCCTTTCGGACCTACGCCCTCATGGCCCGTGCGGAGGCGCTGGCGTCGGGGAGCATGTATGTCGCGGCGGCGACGGACGTGGCGCTCGGAGTGATCGCGATTCAGCTCCATGACGACGCGACCGCCGCCACCTTCCTGCACCAGGCCGGGGCCCTCAACGTCGCGATGGATGACCAGGGCGGGATCGCATCCGTGCAGGCGTTCGAGGCGCTGCGCGCCGCCGATGTCGGTGACTTTGCCACCGCCCGCCAGTTGGCGGAGTCCGCGCGGGCGTTCCGCCGCGCCATCCGCGATCCCGAAGAGTTCGAGATCGGACGCGACCTGGTGTATATCGACATCGAGTCGGGCGACCTCGCGGCCGCCGGTGCGGCGCTGGCCCAGGCCGAGTCGGCCGCCGCGCGCTACCACCTGCTCGCCACGACCAGCTTCGACCGCGAGCGCGGTCGGCTCGCGCTCGCGCGGGGCGACGTCGCGGCGGCGGTCGCCGCGCTCACTCGCGCCGAGCGACGTGCCGACAGCTCGGAGCACGTCCTACGGCACGGCGTACGCGTGCTGCTCGCCGTGGCCTATGCCCGGGGCGGTGATCTCCGGCGGGCCGCGTCCGAGCTGGCCTCGGCCGAGGACGAGCTGGATGCCTGGCGTGCCGCGCTCACCGACTCGGCCCTCCGGCCGTTCGTCTTTCAGGTCAGTAGCCGCGAGGCGACCGATCGCGAGCTGACCGGGGCCGAGGTGCTGGCGGCCATGGTCCGAGGAGGCCTCGCGCCCGAAGCGTTCGAGCTGGCGGAGCGCCGCCGGGCACGCGAGCTGGCCGACCGGCTGCTGCGACTCGACGCGCTCGGCGCACGCCCGCCTGGCTCCGGTGCCGACACCGGAGCCAGGCGGGCGGCCGCGCTCACGTCCCGGCGGGTGAGCGCCGACTCGGTCGCGCGGTGGCTGCCGGCCGGCACCGCACTCCTCGAGCTCGTGAGCGGGCCACGCGGGACCCCGACGACGCTGTTCGCGATCCCGAGCCAGCACGGCGGCGCGGGAGCCGCCGCCGCCGATGCCGCGGGCGCCGCCCGGGGCACGGCCGGTCGAGCCGGCACACCGGCGGTGCTGGCGTTCGAGCTCCCGAGCGCGGACTCACTCGGCGCGGAGGTCGCGCGGCTCGCCGCTCTCATCGAGAGCGGTCTGGACATCGGGCCCCTCGCACGACGCCTGGGCCGCACGCTGCTCGACAGCGCGCTCGCCGCGCTCGGCCCGGGGGTCACCCGTCTCATCATCGTGCCCGACGGCCCGCTCCACCGGCTCGCCTTCGACGCGCTCGAGGATTCCGCCGGCGCGCCGATCGCGACACGATACGCCGTGAGCATCGCGCCGTCGGCGGCCGTCTGGGACGCGCTGGTCCGCCGGGGCGCCACCGCGCGCGCCAGTCGCGCCGCCGGCGGCCGGGACACGCCACGGATGCTCGTGCTGGCCGATCCGCGCTTCCCCCCGGCGACCCCGGCGACCCCGGCGACCCCGGCGACCCCGGGGGACGGCATCGGTGGCGGCGCGACCGGCGCGACCGGCGCGGGGACGATTCAGATGAGCTCGCGGGAGGATGGCGCGACCGAGCGGGGCGACGTCTACCGCGGTGCGTTCGCGCTCGCCGGGGGACTCCCGCGGCTCGCCGCCTCGGCGCGCGAGGCGCGCGTCGTCGCCGCCTTTGCGCCGGGCGCGGACGTGCGCCTGCGACGGGCCGCGAGCGCCGCGTATTTTCGGCACGCGCCGCTCGCGGGTTACCGGATCATCCACATCGCGACCCACGCGCTGGTGGATGAGCGGAGCCTCGCCCGGACCGCGCTCGTGCTCGCGCCCGGCGATGGCGAGACCGGCTTCGTGCCGGCGAGCGAGCTGACCGGCCTCCGTCTGCGCGCCGACCTGGTGGTGCTCTCGGCCTGTCAGACCGCCGGCGGCGCGGTGATCGACGGCGAAGGCGTCCAGGGACTCACCGGCCCGCTGCTGGCCGCGGGCGCGCGGGCGGTGGTGGCGACCCAGTGGCGCATCCGCGACCAGGCGGTGCTGCCCGTCGTGGAGGACTTCTACGCTGCGCTCGCGCGCGGACTGCCGGTCGGCGACGCGCTGGCCGCCGCCAAGCAGGCGGCCATCCGGCGCGGTGCGCCGCCGGCAGAGTGGGCGGCGTTCACGATCGTGGGCGACCCGTTCCCGCGCATCTCGCTCGAGCAGCCCGGAGCGCTCCGGCTCGCCGAGGCTCGGCTGGGCGCCCCGGGGAGCATCGCCGCCGCGCTGCTCGTGCTCGCCCTCGCCGCCGCGCTCGCGCTGGGCGGCGCCGTGGCGGTCCGCTGGCGCCCGCGGGAAACGCGGTCCGCGTCCCGCGGACACCAAAGGAACGGGGTTATTGGATGGTCCCGGGAACAGCACCGGCGGGCGTGGGACGACGGTGCCGGCGTGGGCGCATCGCAACGTGGTGTACCGTAACGTGGTGTACCGTAGGGGCGGCGTTCATGCCGCCCGCGACTCGCATCCGCACGGATGCCTGGCCCGGCATTCACGCGGCCCGCCCGTCGCATCCGCGCGGACGTCCGGCCCGATCTTTTGACGCCGCCCGCGTCCCTGATTCAGTGCGGGATCAGTGCGTGATGCGGAAGAAGTACGCGCCGATGACCGGACCGCGTGGCGGACGCGCGCCGGGCGCGGGAGGCGGGGACCCGGGCGCGGGCGCTGGGGCGGGGCCGTACTCGGGCTGGAAGAGGTAGGCCACGTGCTTCACCGGGTCGACGGTGATCGTCTTGGCCCCGGTCATCGTGGTCACCGTGCCGACGACCGTGTACGTGTCGGGCGTATCCTGGTGCACGATCGTCACATTGCTGTCGCGGCCGGCCGGGATGTAGAGCAGCCGCTGACCCGGGTCCCACCCGAGCGCGTCGACGCCGTCGCCGTTCGCGATCGTCGCCACGACCTTGCCCGACGACGGATCCACCACCACCGACGTCTTGCCGCACCCGACGAAGATCCGGTCGTGCGCCCGGTCGTAGGCGATACCGGTCGGGCCCTCGCAGGGGGCGAGCGGCCAGGACGCCAGGACGCGCATCGACTTCTCGTCGATGACTTGCATCGTGCTCTTCCGCTCGTTGTTGACGAACAGCTTGCCCTTGCTGTCGGCGGCCGCCCCTTCCGGCGCGTCGTCCTCGAGCTCGGCGGTGGCGATGATCGCGCCGGTCCGCGGGTCGAGCGCGGTCGCCGTGCCGGCCGGGTGGCTGTGATTCGTGAGGATGATCCGGTCGGCGTGGTCGTCGTACATGATGCCGTCCATCCCGCCGCTCGGAACCTTGATCTTCCTGATCGCGGCCAGCGTCCGCAGGTCGAACATCGTGACCGTGGAATCGCCGCCGTTCGTGATGAAGCCGTGTCCCGACCTCGGGGCGAGCGCGATCCCGTGTGTCCGCGGCGTCTCGGGAATGTCTCCGATCACCCGCCCTGTCGGCCCGTCGATGACCATCACGTGGGTCGCGCGCGAGACGAACACGCGGCCGGTCCCAGGCTCGGCGGTGAGGTAGTCCGTGCCGCCGTCGCCCCCGATGCTCACCTTCTCGACCTTGAACGCCTGGCCGCGGGCATCATGCGGCCCCCCGACGGCGACGACGACGAAGAGCACAGCGGCGGCGAGTGACGTTCTGATCATACGGCCCTCGGAAGTTGACGCGCCCGTCCCCGGAGGAGCAAAGCCAGCGGCGGCACCGACCAGGTCGGAAGCCGCCGAAGGATAACATACATTGCCACCGCGTCCGACGGCGTAGCCCCGCACGGGGGGTGCCGCCCGCATCGTGCCGAGTTACTCAGGTCACCACATGCGAACGCGCAGTGAGTCGGGCCGGATCATCGGGTCGCCCGCTCGGCAATGGAACGCCGTCGCGAACTCGGGCATGTCGGCGATCGGGCCCAGCACGCGCCACTCGTCGGGGGAGTGGTCGTTGGTCAATACCTTGTTTCGCAGGTACGCAGGACTGAAGAGGCCACGACGAGACTGGGCGTAGGCGATGAAGAAGCGCTGCTCCGGCGTGAATCCTCCGACTGCCGG
This sequence comes from Gemmatimonadota bacterium, assembly GCA_021324635.1. GTDB lineage: Bacteria > Gemmatimonadota > Gemmatimonadetes > Gemmatimonadales > Gemmatimonadaceae > Palsa-1248. Next base: position 24,171 of record JAJPIS010000033.1, on the reverse strand, counting down.
GCGGGGCCGTCCGGCGAGCTTGCGCTCGAGCGCCCGGTAGGCCAGCACCACACCTCCCAGATCGGCCAGGTTCTCGCTCAACGTCCGGGAGCCGTTGATGTGCAGGGAGTCGACGACGAGGTACTCGTCGTACTGCCGGACCAGGAGCGCCGCTCGGCGCCGGAACGCCGAGTCATCGGCAGGGACCCACCAGTCGTGCAGCTCGGCGGTCGAGTCATACTGTCGTCCCTGCTCGTCGAAGGCGTGCGTCAACTCGTGGCCAATGACGACGCCGATCGCCCCGTAGTTCGATGCGTCGTCCGCGAGGGAGTCGAAGAGCGGCGGCTGGAGGACACCCGCGGCGAACCCCACCTCGTTCCGCCGGGGATTGAAGTACGCGTCGACAGTCTGCGGGGTGTACTGGAGATCACTCCGGTCAACCGCGCGCCCGAGCTTCGCCAGATCGGCATCCGTCTGAAACTCCGAGGCCGCGACCACATTCGTCCAGAAGGACGTGTCACGAACGACGAGCGCGCTGTAGTCCGGCCAGCGCGCCGGATACCCGATCTTCACCGTGAAGTGGCGGAGCTTCGCCACGGCGGCACGCCGCGTGGCGGCACTCATCCAGGGAAGCGTGTCGAGGTCGTCGTGCAGCACGCCCTCGATCTCGTGCACCATCTCGACGAGGCGGCCCTTCGCGCCCGATGTGAACGCGCGTCTCACGTACTCCTGCCCCAGCGCGTTCCCGAGGAGCTGATCCGTCTCGGAGACGCAGCGCCGCCAGCGCACCGCCGAGGGAGTCATTCCCATCAGAGCCGCGGTCCCACTGTAGGTCCGCCGGAAGGCACCGCCCAGCCACGGGGCGGCCGACTGGATGTACTGCCCGCGGAGATAGCTCCGCCAGCTGTCGAGCGGCACGGTCGCCAGCAGACCATCGAGGGACCGAACGAGCTCCGGCTGCTCCACGAGGAGGCTGGCGGTGGCCGGAAAGGCGGCCGGGGCGCCGAGGTCCAGGAAGTACTGCGTCCACGACCAATGCGGCGTCAGCGAATCGAGGGCGCGAACGGTCAGCTTGTGGTAGTGAGCCCGCGGATCGCGACCGAGCCCCGGGCCACCCGCCGCCACGAGGCCGGCGAGGCTCGTCTCCAGCGCCAGCGCCCGCGTCGCCTCGCGAGCCGCCCGGTCGGGGGGCGTTCCGGCCAGCACGAGCAGGCTATCGAGCATGCGCCGATACGCGTCACGAACGTGCCGAGTGGTCGAATCCTCCAGCGTGTAGTACCCGGCGTCCGGCAGCCCCAACCCCCCTGCCATGAGGTGACCGATCGTGCTGTCCGCATGCCTCGGGTCGGCCGTGACCCCGAACCCGAAGACGACACCGAGTTGCATCCGGTTGAGGCGGGCTACTTCGGCCTCCAGGGCTGACCGCGATGTGACGCGATCGATCCGGTCGAGCTCCGCTCGCACGGGGCTCGGACCCTCCCGCTCCGCGCGAGCCGTGTCCATGCACGTCCCGTAGAACTCGCCCAGCTTCCAGCCGAGCGACCGCGGGGCGGGGTGCGACGTCCCCAGCGAGTCCAGCGTGGCGTGTACCACGTCCGCGGAACGCCGCTGAAGCTCGTCGAGCACGCCGGACGCCGCCTCGTCGCTGGTCCGCCGCGCCCGGGCGATCCACGCTCCGTTGGCGTACTCGTAGAACGCCCGGCACGGAGCACACGTCGTGTCCATGTACGAGCGATCGACGCCGTGGCGCGCGCCGTCGCCGGCAGCGACGGGGTGCGTCTCGCCGGTACAGAACAGGACACCGATCAGTGCCGGCACCGCCAGCAGCGCCGCCGCGGACGTGCGTGCGCGCTGGCCAGGGATGATGCCGGCCGACCCATTCGCTTCCTCGATCGGACGCATGGAGGGAGTCTAGCCCCCCCGGACCCGGGGTGTCTTGGACCGGGCGAGCCCCGGTTTGTACGGACGGCGCGTCAGGCGGCCGATTTCTCCGGCTCGCGCACGAGCGCGTCGCGCACGACGGCGTCACCGACGCGACGGGTCCATGGGCGGAAGCCCTCGCCTTCGTCGCGCGTCGCGAGGTAGACGCGGAGGAGGGACTCCAGGGCAGAGGCGACCTGCGTCGCCGGAAGGCGGAGACCGACGCGGTGGGCGAAGGCGGCGCCGGCGCCCAGGCCGCCGCCGATCAACAGGTCGAAGCCGTCGACCTCCTCGCGTGCGCCGCCGACGACGTCCACCTCCATCCGCACGCCCTGGAGCCCGATGTCGGCGATCCAGTGCTGACCGCAGGCGTTCGGGCATCCCGTGACATTGATCCGGACGTACTGCTCGAACGCGGGGAGCCGCCGCTCCAGGTCGGGGATCAGGCGGAGGCTGAACTGCTTCGTCTCGACCAGCGCGAGCTTGCAGAACTCGGAGCCGGTGCAGGCGACCACGCCGCGCTGAAAGAACGACGCGCGCGTCGGGACGCCGGCCGCCGCGGCGGCGCGCGTCAGGGCGGGCAGGCGCTCGTCGGGGACATCGAGGACGACGATGTTCTGCGCGGCCGTCGTGCGCAGCGTCCCGCTCCCGTACGAGTCGGCCCAGTCGGCGATCCGGCGGAGTGTGTCGGGGGCGATGCGACCCGATGGGATGGAGAAGCCGGCATACGATCGCCCGAGTTGGCGCTGCGGGTGGACGCCGACGTGGTCGCGGTCGCGGTGCGCGGCGGAGTCCTCGGGAAGGGGCTCGGGCACCGGCGCCTCGAGACGTCCGCCCAGGCGCGCCGACAGCTCGTCGAGGAACCGCTCGGGCGTCCATTTCTGCGTGAGGAAGAGAAACTTCATCCGCGCCTTCTGGCGGTTGAGACGGAGCTCCTCGGAGTCGCGGAAGATCGCGGCCACGGCGCACGCCACGTCGACCGCCCGGTCCCACGGGACGAAGCACGCGAGCCGGTGGGCGAGGTGCGGGCGGGTCGAGAGGCCGCCACCCACCCGGAGCGAGAAGCCGACCTCCTCCCCGCGGTGGACGGCGGTGAGCCCGATGTCGTTGATCTCGGGGAACGTGCACCAGTGCCGGCACCCGGTGACCGAGATCTTGAACTTCCGCGGGAGATTCGCGAACTCGGCGTTACCGTTCAACCGGCGGTCGATCGCGAGCGCGACCGGTGATGCATCCGCGACCGCCTCGCCGTCGACGCCGGCGAGCGGGCAGCCGGTAACGGTGCGGGTGTTGTCGCCGCACGCGCCCATGCTCGTCCAGCCGACCGCCGCGAGGCGGTCCCAGATGGCGGGGATGTCCTCGATGCGGAGCCAGTGGAGCTGGAAGTTCTGCCGGTTCGTGATGTCGAGCGTGCCGCGCGCGTAGCGCGTGGACAGCTCCGCGATCGCGCGGCACATCTCGGCCGTGAGCACGCCGTTCGGCGTCCGAACGCGCATCATGAAGTAGCGGACCGCGTCCCCGCGCACGCCGTGGCCGTCCCCCTGGGTGTAGAGTCCCCACGCGCGAAGGCGGACGGCGAGATCATCCTCGGGGATGCTGTCGAAGCCCTCGCGCGCGTAGCGGCGGATGTCGTCGAGGATCGACCAGGGCGCGCGCTCGCGCTTGATCCGCTCGACCCGTTGCGTCGATGTCTCGCCGGCCGGAGGTGCGAGCGCGGGCCCTGGGGGCAGAGCGGTCAGTGGCGGTGCAAGCGATGGATCGGTCATGGCCTCGGTGCGATGAGGGCGCTCGCGCGCCGTCGGATCGTGGCGGTGGGACGGGTCGAGAACGACGCCGCGCACGAGCGACGCAGCCCGCACCTCCGCTGGAGAGAAGCGGGCCGCCGGCATCCCGGTTCCACGGCCATGGCGCGGTGGAGCCGGAAACACGAACGCCCGGGCTCGAACAAGCCGCGGGCGGACGCTTTTTAGCACTTGTTTAACGTGGCTGCAATACGCGGCAAATCACCACGGGTCGACAGTTGTGCCCACAAGCTATGCGCCCGCACCCGCACGAGCAAGCGATCGCATCCCGCGGCGTTGAGTCAATTGCCCCAACGCCCACCCCGCGTGGCCGGTGTGGGGGGGCCCGCGCTCACTCCCCGCCCTCCGGCCGCCCGAAGAGGAGCTCCACGATCGGACGGTCCGGCGCCCGGGTGAGGACGTAGACGTGATCGCCGACCTCGAGGACGGTCGGACCCTTGGGCGCGATGAGCGTTCGCCCCCGCACGATGACGGTGACGGATGTCCCATCGGGGATCGGGAGGTCGGCGATCTGTTGGCCGGCGAGGCCGAGTGCCTCATCGACATAGAACGACAGCAGCTCGCCCTCGAGCGGCTCGCGGGACTCGATCGCCAGCGCCGCCGGCGCCGGCGGGGGTTCGTTCGCCTCGAGGTCGAGACGGCGTGTCACCCACCGCACCGTCCCGCCCGGAAGGAACGCGTTGGCGACGACGATGAAGAAGACGACGTCGAACAGGCGCGCCGCGCCTGGCGCGCCGGCGAGGAGCGGGATCAGGGCGAGCACGATCGGCACCGCGCCACGAAGGCCGACCCAGCCGATGTACGCGATCTCGCGCCGCGGATAGCCGAACGGGGCGAGGCACGCGGCGACGACCGCCGGGCGGGAGACGCAGGCGAGGACCAGGGCGAGCGCGATGCCGACCGGCGCGACCGCCATCAGCCGCGCCGGGACGGCGAGCAGCCCGAGCACCAGGAACATCGCCACCTGCCCGAGCCATCCGAGCGCGTCGTGGACGCGGAGCACGCTCGTGCGATACGGGATGGGGCCGTTGCCGAGCACGACGCCCGCCACATAGACGGCCAGGAAGCCGCTCCCCTCGACGAGCGTGGCCGCGCCGAACGCGAAAGCGGCGAGCGAGAGCGTGAGCACGGGATAGAGCCCGCCGGCCGGCAGGAGCACGCGCTTGAGGAGCCAGCGGCCGCCAAACCCGAGGAGGGCGCCGGCGGCCGCGCCGACGCCGAGTTGCATCGCGAAGGCGCCGGCCACGCGGCCCGCCGCCAGCGTGCCCGGGTGGACGAGGCTCGCCGCGAGCAGCGTCGTGAGAACGATCGCCACCGGGTCGTTGAGCCCCGACTCGGCCTCGAGCGTCGCCCCGACCCGGCGGCGGAGCTGGATGCCGCTCGAGCGGAGCACGGCGAAGATCGCCGCGGCATCGGTCGAGGAGACGATGGCGCCCAGGAGCACGGCGTGCGGCCAGTCGAACCCGAGCGCCCGCGCCGCAGCGGCGGTGATCGCGCCGGTGCCGACGACCCCGAACGTGGCCAGCGTGAGCGCCGGGCCGGCATAGCGACGGAGCGCCGCGGCCGACGTGTTGAGGCCGCCCTCGAAGAGAATGAGGACGAGCGCGACGGTGCCGACGCGGAAGGACAGCCGGTAGTCGTGGAACCGCAGCCCACCCAGGCGCTCCGATCCGGCGAGCATCCCCACGAGCAGGAACACGAGCACGATCGGCACGCCGACGCGCTCCGAGGCGCGGGCGAGCAAGACCGCAACGCCCGCGAGTACCGCCGCGATGACGAGGATCCAGGCCGTGGCCGCGGGCTCGGAGAACGCGATCATGCCGGCGAGGCGCGAGTCAGGGCTCCGTCGGGCGGACGCGGCGGCCGACCATGTCGGAAGTAGTACGGCGCCAGGCGCCCGGAGCAAGGTCGGCCCGGCAGAGCGGCCAGGCGGCGGCAACCCGCGGCAACCCGCGCCGACCCGCGCCGACCCGCGCCGACCCGCGCCGACCCGTGACCGACGTGCGCCGCGCGGCGCGACCGTACCCGCGGCGGCCCTAGCGGGGCGCCGGCCGTCGGACGCACCTTCCTGGCGCGACACCGTCCCTTTTCCGGAGCCGCGCGCATGGCCATTCCGACGCTGCACCCGACCCGTGTCCACGACGAGTCCTTTGCCGGGGTGACATACCACCTCGAGGGGGAGCTCGTCCCCGTCCTGCATGTCGAGCTGGCCGGGGTGCCGCTCTACTTCGAGCACCACGTACTGCTGTGGAAGCACCCGCAGGTCGACATCGGCGTCCATCCGCTCAAGGGCGCCGTCAAGCGACTGTTCGCGGGACTGCCGATCCTGCTCACCGAGGCGCGGGGGCCGGGACACATCGCCTTCAGTCGGGACGGCGCCGGACAGGTGGTGCCGATCCATCTCTCGCGCGGCCAGGGGATCGACGTGCGCGAGCACCAGTTCCTCGCCGCGACCGGCAATGTCGACTACACGTTCCAACGCATTCAGGGTGTCTCGAACCTGCTCTTCGGCGGGAGCGGGTTCTTCCTCGATACGTTCGCGGCGACGGCCGGGGACGGGATCGTCTGGCTGCACGGCTACGGCAATGTCTTCTTCGTCGATCTGGCGCCCGGCGAGCAGATCGACATCGAGCCGGGCGGGTGGATCTACAAGGATCGGTCGGTCGGGATGGAGACACAGTTCCAGCGTCTGGCGACCGGGTTCCTGGCGAGCGCCGGGCAGATCTTCTGGAACCGCTTCACCGGGCCGGGTCGCATCGGCATCCAGTCGATGTACTACCACCCGCCGGTCGCCTCCGAGACATCGACGACGACCAACGCCACGACCGCCGGCGTCGTCGGTGGCCTGCTCGGCGCGATGCTGCGCGGCGGGGACTAGCCCCGGTCGCTACGACCCGCGCTTGATCTGGACGAGCCGCTCGCGCGCCAGGCGCCGGCCGGTGGGCGTGGCGGCGAGCCCGCCGCCGGCGGTCTCACGGTAGCGCACGTCCATGCCGCGGCCGATCTCGCCCATCACGTCGATCACCTCGTCGACGGGGATGGCGAAGGTGATCCCGGCGAGCGCCATCTCCACGGCCGCGAGCGCGATCGCCGACCCGGTGGCGTTCCGAAAGACGCAGGGTAGCTCGACCAGCCCGCCGAGCGGGTCGCAGACGAGACCGAGCGTGCCCTGCATCGCGAGGGCCACGGCATGCCCCGCCTGGGCCGGCGTGCCGCCCAGCATCTCGGCGGCCGCCCCGGCCGCCATCCCGGCGGCGGCACCGGTCTCGGCCTGACATCCACCCTCGGCGCCGGAGAGCGACGCGCGCTCGGCCACCACGGCCCCGATCAGCCCGGCGGTCGCCAGCGCATCGACGAGCGCATCGTCGGACAGGCCGCGCGCGTGCGCGAGCCCGGTGAGCACGGCGGGCAGCACGCCGGCGCCGCCCGCCGTCGGCGCGGCGACGATGACCCCCATCGCCGCGTTCACTTCCTGGACGGCGAGCGCGCGGGCGAGCACATCGCGAAAGACGCCGCCGACGACGGCACCCGCACCCGCACCCGCGACCAGCTTGGCGGCGTCGCCGCCCACCAGGCCGGAGGCGGACCGGAGGTCGCCCGCGAGGCCACGACCGGTCGCGCCCCGCATGACCTCGAGCGCCCGACCGAGCGCCGCCCGAATCGCCTCGACCGTCCGCCCCTGATCCTCGGCTTCGGCCGCGAGCGCCACCTGGGCGAGCGTCGCCCGGCGAGCGGTCGCATCACGAACGGCTTCTTCGAGCGAGCGGTACATGGGTCCGGGTTGGTCGGAAAGGAATGCGGCCGGCGCTCGGCGCTAGCGTCGGGGACCGGTGGGCGCGCCCGGCCGGTCCGCCACGGAGCGCAGGGCACGCGCCCAGCGGACCCAGTCGAGGTGCTCGATGCGCCCGATCGCGTCGGGCGGGATCGGGTCGTCGCACTCGAGGACCATGAAGGCGTCGCCGCCCCGGCGTTTCCGGGTGAGGCGCAGGGTCGCAATGTTCACGGCGTCGTCCGCGAGGATGCCGGTGATGCGCGCCACCGATCCGGGGCGGTCCTGGGCGAGCAGGACGACGGTCGGGAACGCACCGCTCACCGACACGTCGTATCCATCGATCTCGATCAGCTCGACGCGCCCGGCGCCGAGGGACGAACCGGTGACCGTGATCGACAGCCCGCGCCGGCCGAGCGTGAGTCGTGCCGTGTTCGGATGTACCTCGCCCTCGATGGTGGTCTTCTCGACCGTGAAGTCGAGCCCTTCGCCGGCGGCCATGTCCAGCGACCCCCGGAGGCGCTCGTCGTCGGGTCGGAACCCGAGCAGTCCGCCGACGATGGCGAGGTCGGTGCCGTGCCCTTCCCCGGTCCGCGCGAACGACCCGTGGAGCTCGACGCGCGCCGTCTCGGGCGTGCCGCCGATGAGGTCGCGGGCGAGCAGGCCGATGCGGCAGGCTCCCGCGGTGTGGGATGAGGAGGGCCCGACCATGACCGGGCCGATGATGTCGAGCAGCGAGACCATCGGGAGACGCTACGAGATGCGCGCGGCGCGCGAGGTGCGCGAGGTGCCGTGACGCAAGCTAGCTCATTGCGTTGGCGTGGGCTTCCCGTCGAGCGCCTCGATGGTGGCGGTCGACGGCGGCCGCTGTCGCTGGAGCCGGTGTGCCACGGCCTCGACCTGGGCGAAGACACGGAGCAGGTTCTCGCCTGCGAGCTTCCGGAGATCGGCGTCGCTCCACCCGCGCCGGACCAGCTCGGCGAACAGCGCGGGATACTTCGACACGTCCTCGAGGCCGAGGATCTGGTCCGACTCCGACTCGGCACCGTAGAAGTCGGCCCCGATCCCCACGTGATCGATCCCGGCGACGTCGCGAATGTGCTCCACGTGATCGGCGACATCCTTCACGGTGGCTCGCGGCGACGGCCCCCGCTCGACCACGTACTCGCGCGTGAGTCGCTGCCACTGGCTGTCCGACGTCGCCTTGGCGAGTCGCGGCAGCAGGTCGGCGGCCCAGAGGCGGGCGCGATCCGAGTCGAACGACGGGACGAACGCCACCATCACGACCCCGCCGTTGACGCGCATCCGGCGGAGGATCGAGTCGGGCACATTGCGGACGTGGTCGGTGAGCGCGCGGGCCGATGAATGCGAGAAGATGACCGGCGCTTCGCTCGTCGAGAGCGCGGCGCTCATCGTAGCCGGTGAGACGTGCGAGATGTCGACCATCATGCCGAGCCGGTTCATCTCGCGTACCACCTCGCGGCCGAACGGCGTCAGCCCGCCGTGCCGGGCGGAATCGGTGGCCGCGTCGGCCCAATCGTTGGTGTTGAAGTGGGTGAGCGTCATGTAGCGCACGCCGAGATCGTAGTACGCCCGGAGGGCGCCGAGGGAATTGGCGATCGTGTGGCCACCCTCGATCCCCAGCAGCGACGCGATGCGGCCCCGGGCACGCTCGCGGCGGATGTCGGCGACGCTGGTCGCGTAGCCCAGATCGCGCGGGTACTTGGCGATCAGCCGCCGCGCGATGTCGATCTGCTCCAACTGCTCGCGCATCGCGTCCAGGGGCGAGACGGTGCTGGGGACGTAGACGGACCAGAACTGGGTCCCGACCATCCCCTCGCGGAGCCGCGGGATGTCGGTGTCGAAGCGGGCCCGCTTCGCGATGTCGTACGTCTCGACGTCACCCGGCGGGGTACCCTTCTCGCGGATCACCCACGGGAGGTCGTTGTGGGTGTCGATGACCGGCGTGGTGGCGAGCACGGCTCTCGCGTGCCGCATCGCCGCGTCGTCGCCCTGGGCGGGGAGCGCGGTGGCCGAGACGGGCAGCAGGAGCGCGGCGGACACGAATCGATGCGATGGGCAGTGCCACATGCGAGTCGGACTCCAGGTTTCCGGACGCCCCGAGTGCGTGGTGAGGGTCACCTGATCTTATCCCCCGGCGGAGCCGATGCGCTACGCGCGTGGGGTCGGCCGTCGCGCGCAGCTGAACCGGCGGACGCGACGGCGGCGTGGCGGGGGACGCCGGCGTCCCCGGGGTGACTCAGACGAAGGGTGTATCCGGCCAGGCGATCGCCGGCGACCACCGGCCGCGCGCGGCGGCGTCCAGATGGAGGAACAGGGTCCCCACCCCCGATGCGCCCTGCATGAAGCCGGTCTGCGCGACCACGTACTCGGGCTGCACGCGATTCTCGGCCTGGATCCAGGCGAGGCCATGCTCCTCCTCCGTCGCCCGGCGGAGCGTGTCGGCGGCGATCCGCTGGGCCATGCGCGCGTACGAGGGGTCGGGCATGAGCCGGTCGAGCGACAGGAAGTACTCGCCGACGCCGGCGTTGCCACAGCACTGGCTGATGTTGTTCCAGAAGCCGGGTGCGCGCTGCTCCGGAAGGCCCGAGTTCATCGTCGCGATCGCGGCCTGTCGAACGAGCGCCGGCCACCGCTCCTCGTGCGTCACTTCCCCGAGCCGGTAGAAGAGCCGCGACAGTCCGGCGGGCCCGTGGCACCAGCTGAGATAGAACAGGCCTTCGCCACCGGGCTCGTGGTGGAAGACCTTGATCCCGCCGTTGTCCCGGTCCGCGACGGCCTCGAGATACCGGGCCCCGGCCAGCGCCGCATCGAGGAAGGCGCGCTCGCCGGTCGCGCGATACAGCGTCGCCAGGAAGTAGCTGACGCCCGCGGTGCCGTGGGAGAAGTTGGGGTACAGGTGGGGAACCGCGGGGGAGATCGCCCACTTGAGGCCGCCGTCCGTGGGTTGCGCGCGGGCGACCAGGTCGCGGCCGGCCGCGGCGGCGAGGCGGCGGCTCGCCGGATCGCCGATCCACCGATCCGCCCACAGCAGGAACAGCCCGATCCCGGCGCTCCCGCTGATGATGTCGGTGGTGTCACTGTCGCCGCTCCACGCCACGCCGTCGGCGACGCGCCGAGCCTGGGTGTGGACCATCCGGAGCGCGTGCCTGGCCGCATCGCGGTACACGCCGGCGCCGGCCGCGCGGTGCGTCTCCTCGAGCACGAACCCGAGCCCGGCGAGGCCGGTGTACAGGCCGCAGTCGCGTGAGGCCGCGACCGTCTCCAGCCGGCCGATCAACTCGTTCGCGCCGCGGGTCGCGTCCTCCAGCCACAGTCGGTCGCCGGTGGCGTGATAGAGCTCGAGACAGAAGAGCACCACACCCGGCATGCCGTTGTAGAGGTCCGTGCCGACGCTCGCCGGCAGCGTGGGGTCGGCGGGCCATGCGACACCGCGTGGTGTCGCGACGCGGGCGGCCCGCACCCAGCGCGCGGCCGCGAGGGCGGTCGCTCGGTGCCGCGTCGCGTTCGGCGTCGCGTTCGGCGTCGCGTCCGGCGTCGCGTCCGGCGTCGCGTCCGGCGCCGCGGCGCGCAGGGCGCCCGACCGGTCGCCGCCCGCCGCTGCCGCCACGGCGGCCGTCAGCGCGTCCGGGAGCGCCAGCATCCCGATCGCGGCGCCGAGCCCCGCGCGGACGAGGCGGCGCCGCGTGACGACCGCGGAACAGCCGGGCCCGCCGGCCGTGTGCGGGCCGCTCGAGTCGTGCGAACTGTGCGAGCCGTGCGGGTCGTGCGAGCTGTGCGGACCGTGCGGACCGTGCGGACCAGAACGCATGGGTGCCCCTACGATGGCGGTGTCGGGCCGGGTCGCGAGATCAGCGGTTCGCTGGAGCACCGTCCCAGCAACATCCGCCAGCCACGTCCGCCAGCAACATCCGCCGACGGTATCCCTACCCTAGCGCCGGGACCGAGCGGAGCGGAAGGGGGTTCGGTGACTGGGTGCGGTGACGCCCGGCGCGGCCATTGGCAGGCGATTGGCTTGGATCATGCGCTCCCCAGGGGCGCAGCGCAGCGGACAATTCCGGGAGGTACCGTGAGCGAGAGAACAACACCCTACGTCGGGCTGCCCGACACCGCGGCAGCGCGATACGACGCGCGCGACGGCGCGATTCGGGTGCGGTGGAGCGCGGTGTTCGCAGGCCTCATCATCGCGGCGGTGCTCCAGCTCGTGCTGACGGTCCTGGGCTTGGCGATCGGGCTCGACGTCGTGGGCACGAGGAGCTCGGCGTCCTCCGTCGGTCTGGGCGCGGGGCTCTGGACCGGCATCACGGCCATCGTCTCGCTGTTCGTCGGCGGGCTCGTCACCGGCAGAGTCTCGGGCGCCTGGAGCAAGGGGCTGGGGCTGCTGCACGGGCTCGTGATGTGGGGCCTCGCCATGCTGCTGGACGTCTGGCTGGTCGTGGCCGGTGTGGGGGCCGTGGCCGGCGGGGCGCTTCAGCTCGCCAACAGCGTCGTGGGTGGCGCGGTGAGCGGCGTGGCACAGGGTGCCACGACGGTCGGCGCGGCAGCGGCTGCCCGGCCCGCGAGCGCCCGGCGCGCGGCCGAGCGCGTCGACAGCACGGCGCAGAGCGTCCGCGCGCAGGCCGGCAGCACGATCGCCAACATGCAGGCCCAGGCCGGAGAGGTCGCCGCCGGCGCCCAGCAGGCGGCGACGACGGGGGCCTGGGGCGCGTTCGTGGCGATCGTGCTGACGGGCGTGGCGGCCGCGCTCGGGGCCGCGCTCACGGCCCGTCCGGCGCTCCCGCGGGCGGCGGGCTAGGGCCGCGGCGCCGGAAGGGTGGGCGGCGCCGGACCACGGCCACGGCGGTAGACGAGGATCGTGCGGCGAAACACGATCACCACCACGCCGGCGTGGGTGTAGCCGGTCGTCTCGACCTCGACGATCCCCATGTCGGGCCGCGATCGGGAGTCCCGCACGCCGACGACGGTGGACCGCGCGTAGAGCGTGTCGCCCTCGAACAGCGGCGCCGGCATACGGACGGCGGCCCACCCGAGATTGATCCCGTGCCGCGACACGTCATCGACCGACAGGCCGGTCGCGAGCGCCAGGGTCAGCGTCGAGTTCACGAGCGGCCGCCCGAACTCCGTCTGTGCCGCGTAGGCGGCGTCGAAGTGGATCGGGTTGTTGTTCAGCGTGAGCAGCGTGAACCACGTGTTGTCGGCCGCCGTGATCGTGCGGCCCAGTCGATGGGGCAGGACCATACCGGCGGCGAAGTCCTCGAACCACCGGCCGTCGCCCTGCTGAGGCCCGGTCATGTGCATCTCCCTTTCGGTTCCGGGATCAGAACGACCGCGGAAGACCGAGGATGTGCTCCCCGATGTAGGACAGGATGAGGTTCGTCGACACGGGCGCGACCTGATAGAGCCGGGTCTCGCGGAACTTCCGCTCCACTTCGTACTCGGCGGCGAAGCCGAACCCGCCGTGCGTCTGGAGGCACACATTGGCCGCCTCCCACGACGCATCGGCCGCCAGCAGCTTGGCCAGGTTCGCCTCGCCACCGCACGGCTCCCCCGCGTCGAAGCGCCGCGCCGCGTCGTAGCGCATGAGGTCCGCGGCCCGGATGTTGGCGTAGGCGCGGGCGATCGGGAACTGCACGCCCTGGTTCTGGCCGATCGGCCGCCCGAAGACGACGCGCTCCCGGGCGTACCGGCGTGCACGGTCCGTGAACCAGTATCCGTCACCGATGCACTCGGCGGCGATCAGGATCCGCTCGGCGTTCATGCCATCGAGGATGTACCGGAACCCCCTGCCCTCCTCCCCGATGAGATTCGCCGCCGGCACGACGACTTCGTCGAAGAAGACCTCGTTGGTCTCGTGGTTGACCATGTTGGCGATCGGACGCACCGTCAGCCCGCGCTGCGCGGCGTCGCCCAGCTCGATGAGGAACACCGACAGCCCATCGCCACGCCGCGCCACCTCGGCGGCCGGGGTCGTGCGCGCGAGCAGGAGCATGAGGTCGGAGTGCTGGACGCGTGAGGTCCAGACCTTCTGCCCGGTGATCACGTACGTGTCGCCGCGACGCTCGGCAACGGTCTTGATCTGGGTGGTATCGGTGCCGGTGGTGGGCTCGGTGACGGCGAACGCCTGGAGCCGCCACTCCCCCGAGGCGATCCGCGGCAGGTAGCGCCGCTTCTGGTCCGCGGAGCCATGCCGGAGGAGCGTCCCCATGATGTACATCTGCGCGTGGCAGGCCCCGGAGTTGCCACCCGATCGATTGATCTCCTCGAGGATGACGGACGCCTCGGTCACCCCGAGCCCGCCCCCACCGTACTCCGCCGGAATCAGGGCCGCCAGCCACCCGGCGTCGGTCAGCGCGCGGACGAAGGCCTCGGGATACCCGCCCTCGTGCTCGACGCCGATCCAGTAGGCGGCGTCGAACGGGCGGCAGAGGTCCCGGATCGCCTGGCGGTATTCGGTGAACTCGCCCGCGCGTGGATTGATGTCGGTCGTCAGGTCGGTCATTGTGGTGTGTCGGCCCGCATGAGAAGATCGGGGGCATGGAAATATGCGGAGTGTCGGCGCGACCCGCCGACCGGCAACACCGGGGCCCGATGCGGCGATGCGCACGATCGACCTGAACGCCGATCTCGGCGAAGGGTACGGCATCTGGCGAGCCGGCGACGACCGGGCGCTGCTCGACGTGGTCACGAGCGCCAGCGTCGCGTGCGGCGGGCACGCGGGCGATCCGGAGACGATGTTCGAGACGCTCTGCCTCGCGCGCGACCGTCGTGTCGTGGTCGGGGCGCATCCGGGCTTCGCGGATCGGGAAGGGTTCGGCCGCCGAGTGATCCCGTGCACGACCGCGGAGATCGAGCGGCTGGTCGCGGCCCAGACCGGGGCGCTGATGGCCGTGGCGACGCTCGCCGGGACCCGGGTCGGCTACGTGAAGCCGCACGGCGCGCTCGGAAACCTGGCCGCCGAGCGGAGCGACGTCGCGCGCGCCGTCGCGCGCGCGGTGACGGCGGTGTCCGCCGACCTGGCGATCCTGGCGATGGCCGGCACGGCGCTCGACTCGGCGGCCCGCGCCGCGACGGGGGGCGGGCGCGTGTTCCGCGAGATCTTCGCCGATCGCGCCTATCTCCCCTCGGGGCACCTCGTGCCCCGGACACACCCCGAGGCGATGATCACGGACGCCGAGCGCGCCGGCGACCGGCTCGTGGGATTTCTGGCGACCGGCGCGATGCCGACCCTCGGCGGCCCGCCGATCCGGCTCGACGCCGACTCGATCTGCGTGCATGGCGACACGCCGGGCGCGGTCGCGATGGCGCAGCGCCTCCGCGCCCGATTGAGCGCCGAGGGCGTGCGGCTCGGCCCCTTCCTCGAGCCGCGGTCGTGACATCGGACTCGCCGGCCTTCCCCCGGTTCCGCGCCGTGGCCGACCACGCCGTGCTGGTGGAGCTGGGCGACCGGATCGATGCGAGCATCCACGACCGAGTGCGGCACCTCGACACCGCCCTCCAGGTTCGCCCCTTCACGGGCTTTGCCGAAGCCGTGCCGGCCTACGCGAGCGTGCTCGTGGAGTTCGATCCGCTTGTCACCGACCATGCGGCCGCGACCCGCGCGCTGCGCGAGCTCGTCGGCCCGTCGGCGCCGCCCTCGCCGCCCGCGCCACCGCCGGAGGCGGCGCCGGTGCGCGACGTCCTCGTTTGCTACGAGGAATCGCTCGCGCCCGACCTGGAGCGGGTCGCCACCCGCTGCGGGCTCACCCGGGAGGCCGTCGTCGCCGCCCACCTGAGCGGCCAGTACCGCGTCGCGATGTACGGATTCGCGCCGGGATACGCGTACCTGGCGGGGGTGCCGGAGTCGATCCGGCTCCCGCGCAAGCCGGCGCCCGTGCGCGACGTGCCGGCCGGGACCGTGCTGATCGCGGGCGCGCAGTGCCTGGTGACGACGCTGGCGATGCCGACCGGCTGGTGGGCCATCGGCCGCTCGCCGACGAGGATCCTGCGCGCCGACTCCGATCGGCCGTTCCTGTTCGATGTCGGGGATGGCGTACGCTTCGGCCGCATCGATCGTCGGGCGTTCGACGCCGCTGTTGCCGCCGCCGACGCCGCCGACCCCACCCGCGTGAGATGATGGGCGGGGGGCGGGCCACGTTGGAGATTCTTCAGGCGGGCCCGCACACGTCGGTTCAGGATGCCGGCCGGGCCGGTCTCGCGCGCTTCGGCGTGCCTGCCTCGGGCCCGATGGACCGGACCGCGTTCGCGATCGCCCACGCCGCCCTCGGGAACGCACCCGGCGACCCGGCGATCGAGGTCGCGGCCGGCGGGCTGACCCTCGAGTGCCGCGAGGGTGCGGTGACGGTCGCGGTCGCCGGCGGCGGCTTTCACGTGAGCCGGGACGACGGCGCGGGTGACGCTCACCGCTGGCGCGTCACCAGCCTGCGAGCCGGGATGCGGCTGGCGATCCGGCCCGGTGTGTGGGGGAGCTGGACCTATGTCACCGTCGCCGGCCGGTTGGCCGCGCCGCGGTGGCTCGGGAGCGCGGCGACGCACGCCCCCTCGGGGCTCGGCGGGGGTGCGCTCTCCGCCGGCCAGCGGGTGCAGGTCGAGGATGCCGAGCTTCGCGCCGAGCGCGACGGGCCGATCCCCTGCCCTGCGTTCGCCCGTCCCAGGTGTGCGATCCGAGTCGTGCTCGGCCCGCAGGAGCGCTTCTTCTCTCCCGCGACCGTGAACACGTTCCTCTCGGCGCCGTTCGCGCTCACCGACGCGTACGACCGCATGGGCGTCCGGCTGCGCGGCCCGGCCCTCCGCGTGCGCGGACCGATCGACATGCCGTCCGAGGCGATCGTCCGGGGATCGGTCCAGGTCAGCGGCGACGGCGCCGCGACGATCCTCCTCGCGGACCACCCGACCACGGGCGGGTACCCCAGGATCGCCACCGTCATCGGGGACGATCTCGACGGGCTCGCCCAACTGCGTAGCCACGACATCATCACCTTTCACCCGGTGACGCCCGAGGAGGCGATCGAAGCCGCCCGCGCCGGGCACCGCGCCCGCGAGCGCTACCGGGCCGGCCTGTCGCGCGCGTAATGGCGCCGGCGCCGCCCCGGCGCCGGCGGCCGGACTCGCCGCCCCGGGTACGGCGGCCGCCCCGTACACCGCTCGCTCCACCATCAGCGGTTACCCCCGCCGGGGGCGGTCTTCGCCGGTCGGGCCCGGGCACGCCGGCCCTTCCATTGGTGCTCATAACTTGGTACCCATGGATCACGCCGCCACCTGGCCGCTCCCTGCGTTCAGCGCAGACCAGCGCCGCCCGGGTTCGGGCGCGCGCCGCGGTCTCACTCGGTGTGGATCGCGTCGAGCGGCGCGATCCGCATCGCGCGGCTCGCCGGGAGGCAGGCCGCGAGCGTCCCGCTCAGGCCCAGCACGACGATGGCGAGCCCGACCGACGGTGGGTCGAAGAGACCGATCCCGTAGAGCTGCGCCTCGACCAGGTGGGCGGCGGCGAGGGCCACGGTCAGGCCGATCGCGATCCCCAGGCCGGTCAGCAGGGCCGCCTCGCGGAGCACCATCCGGGCGACCGCGGCGGGTGCGGCGCCCAACGCCAGGCGGAGCCCGAACTCGGCGGTGCGACGCACCGTCGTATACGCCGTGACGCCGTACAGCCCGAGCGCGGCGAGGACGAGGGCGAGCACGCCGAACAGCGAGACCATCGTGGCCACCAACCGGTCGCCCTGGATCGTGCTGCCGATGAGCGAGTCGAGCGGCTCCACGTCGAGCACGGCGACGCTCGGATCGGGCGCGGACAACGCCCCCTGCACGGCCGCGGTGAGACGCGCCGGATCCCCTTCGGCCCGGACCACGACCCGGAACTCGGACACGCCCTCGGTCGCCTGAAAGATCGGCACGTAGAGGCGCCGCGCGGGCGCGTCCCGGATGCCGTTCTGCCGGATGTCGGCCACGATGCCCACGATCTCCCACGTGGCGCTGTCGGCCAGCACATGCTGGCCCAGCGCGTCCCCACGGGGGAAGAAGAAGTGGGCGAAGGATGCGTTCACGACCGCGACCCTGGGCGCCGTCTCGTTGTCGTGCGCGTCGATGTCGCGGCCGCGCAGGATGTGCGCCCCGACGGCGTGGAAGTACCCGGGCCCCACGGCGTCCTCCGCCACCGTGGTGTCCGAGTCGGCGCGCGCCGAGAACCCGCCGATCTGTACCGTCGTGCCCGCGTACCGTCCGTTGAACAGACCGTCCTCGGAGAGTGTCGCGGCCGCGACGCCGGGTACCGCCAGCGCGCGCCCGGTGAGGTCGCGCATGAGCGCGAGGAGCCGGGGCCCCGTGTACCCCGCGCGCTGTGCGTCGATGGTCGCGATGAGAAGGTTGTCGCGCGCGACGCCGACATCGGCGTGGGCGAGGTGGATCGTGCTCCGGGCGAGCATGCCAGCGCCGACGACCAGCGTCATCGAGAGCGCCACCTGCGCGACGACGAGGTAGCGGCCCAAGACCAACGACGGTCCACTGACGCTTCGCCCCTGCGTGCGCAGGGCGGTGGCCAGGGCGAGGCGCGTGCCGCGGAACGCGGGCAACGTTCCAACGAGGATCGCCGTGCCGAGGGAGAGGGCGGCGGTGAAGGCGAGGACGCGGCCGTCGAGCCCTGCGGCGAGAGTCACGCCGGTCCCCATGCGCAGCAGCGCGCGGCTACCCAGGACGGCGACGGCGAGGCCGAGCGCCGCCCCGCCGACCGCGAGCAGGAGGCTCTCCGTCAGCGCCAGCTGGACGAGGCGCCACCGTCCGGCGCCGATCGCCATCCGGACACTGATCTCGCGGACCTGGGCGACGGCGCGGGCGAGCAGCAGATTGGCGACGTTGGCGCAGACGACCAGCAGCACGAGCCCGACGGCCGCCATGAGCGTGAGCAGCGCCGTCCGGTACGCGTCGCGGTAGTACGAAAAGCCGCGGGCGCCGGAGCCGACCGGCGTCGCGTGCGCGCGGAGCATATGCTCGATCGCGTCGTGGTCGGTCGCCGTCGCGTGCTCGAGCAGCGAGCGCGCCACGAGCGCGGTGAGCTCGGTCCGCGCGGCGGCGAGCGACACGCCGGGCGCGAGGCGCCCCATCACCAGGAGCCAGCTCACCGACCGGTCGCTCAGCCATGGCGTGTGCGGCATGAGCGACGGCTGCATCATGACCGGGATCCACAGGTCGCTCGCTTGCCCGATGACATCCCCGGCGAAGTCCGGGGGGGCAACGCCGACGATCGTGAGCGGGACGCCGTTGACCGAGAGGGTGCCACCGATGACGCCACGGTCGGCGGCGAACGCGCGCGCCCAGTACCCGTAGCTCAGGACGACGACCGGGTCGCCGCCCGGCGTCCGATCCTCGGCGGCGGTGAAGGTGCGGCCGACGAACGCCGGCACGCCGAGCACGGTGAAGAAGCTCCCCGAGACGAATCGGCCGCGGGGGTGCGTGACGTCGCCGCCGCGCCCGCGTACCACATCGAGTCGCTGCGCGTAGCCCGACGCGTAGACGCCGCGCAGCGTGCGCGTCTGGTCGCGGAGGTCCGCGAAGACGGGATACGACAGGAGCGATGCCTGCGGCAGCCCGAGGGAGAGGCTGGCCGTCTGTCGTGGATCGCCGACGGCGACGAGCTGCTCCGGATGCGGCACCGGGAGCGGCCGCAGCAAGAGCGCGTCGATCAGGCTGAAGATCGCCGTGTTGGTCCCGATGCCGATGGCGATGATCAGCAGGACGATGAGCGTGAAGCCCGGCTGCCGGCGCAGGCGGCGCAGGCCATAGCCCGCGTCCTGGCGCAGGCTGCCGGCGACCGCCCCCCAGCGCCGGGCCCGGTCCCGATCCCGGTCGATCGTGAGACATTCGGCCCGGACGCGCGACAGATCGCCGAACCGCTCGAGCGCCCGCGAGCGGGCGCGGCCTGGCTCTTCCCCGGCAGCGATCAGCGCCCGCTCGCGCTCGGCGATGTGGAACGCCAACTCATCGTCCACGTCGCGCTCGGGTCGACCGAGCCGGAAAGGCCGGCGCATCAGCTCGGGAGCGGGGCCGTCGCGCGGAGGGCCCGGTCGGCCGCCCCGACGAAGCGCTGCCAGGCCGATGTCCCGGTCAGGAGCCGCTGCCGTCCCGCGGCGCTCAACCGATAGAACTTGGCGTGACGGTTGGACTCGGAGAGTCCCCACTCGGACGACACGAGCCGGTGGCGCTCCAGCCGGTGAAGCGCGGGATAGAGCGTCCCCTCTCCGACCAGGAGCGCCTGTCCGGTCGCCCGCTCGATCCACTCGGCGACGGCGTACCCATGTCGCGGCCCCCAGGACAACGCCTTGAGGATGAGCAGGTCGAGCGTACCGCGGGTGAGACTGACGCCCAGCTCGTCCATGGTTCCATCATACTGCATCTACCCATCGCCACGCAAGGGGAAGAGCGAGAAGCGGAACCCGGAGGAGTCACGCACGTGGCGTGGCCGGGCCCGGTGACGGTCGAACAGGACGGGAGAACAGTTCCCCCAGACGACCACCTGGAGGTAGCGCCCCGATGGACGATCGAGTGATCCCGCTGCTCGAGGAGATCCGAGACCTACAGCGGCAACAAGTTCAGAACTCGGCGCTGGCATTGGAGCGGCAGGCGGAGGGAGTGCGGCGTCAGACGGAGGCCCTGGCCCGCGCGCGTCGCGCGCAGCGCGCGGTGTGGGTCGCGCTGGCGCTCATCATCGCCGTGGTGGTCGTGATCTCCGTCGTGGAGTGGGCCTACATCTGGCACCGGCTCGGCGCGATCGGCCGCTGATCGACGCTCCGTCGCCCCACACACCGGTTCACGCACCGGTCCACGCAACGGTCCAACGCGGGTGCAACACCGGTGCAACACCGGTGCAACACCGGTGCGCCACGGGTCACACAAACGATTGCGGCCGCCCGCGTGTCTGACCCCGGTGGGCACCGCGGCGCAGAGGCGCCGACGGCGGGGCGCGGCCAGGGGCCGCCCCCAACCACTCACCATCACGACGCGAGGGATACGTGAGGACGCTGTTCGCACTGCTGGTCGTCCTGGCGCTGCCGACGCACGCTCAGGCTCAATCCGAGGTACGTCCGGAGATCCTCGTCCTCGGGACGTATCACATGGCGAACCCGGGCCGCGATGTTCACAACATGCACGCCGACGATGTTCTCGCGCCCAAGCGGCAGCAGGAGATCGCGCAGCTCATGGACGTGCTGACGCGGTTTCACCCGACCAAGATCGCGGTCGAGGCTCCGGTCGATAGCAAGCAGGTCGGCCAACGCTACGCCGACTACCTGGCTGGCACGTACACGCTCTCGACGAACGAGGTCGATCAGATCGGGTTCCGGCTCGCGAAACTGCTCGGGCATCGGGCCGTGTACGCGGTCGATGAGAGTGGCGACTACCCGTTCGAGCGGGTGATCAACTGGGCAAAGGGCAATGGCCGTGGGCAGCAGTTGGAGGCGATGGAGGCGGGCACCGGCGCGCGGGTGAAAGCGGAGGGCGACTTCCTGGCCTCGCACACGGTGCTCGAAATGCTGGAGTACATGAACGCCGATTCCCGCGTCGCGCAGGACGTGGCCATGTATTTCGCGTTCGTGCCGTACGGCGATCCGGGCGACTACGCCGGTTCCGACCTCGTGGCCCTCTGGTATCAGCGGAACATCCGCATCTACCACAACATCACGGCGCTCATCGACTCGCCGAGCGACCGGATCCTCGTGATCTACGGGGCGGGGCACCTCGGCTGGCTACAGCAGGACATCGCGAACGATTCGCGGGTTCGGCTGCGGAAGCTGGGCGAGCTGACCGGCTCCCCACGATGATGTAGGGCGACGATTCCACCTCCGTCGTTGTTGTTCCGATGACCGAGGCCACACGCGGGCGCCGTCCACGCCGGCCGGCATCGGTACCGGATGCGAGGGACGCGGGATCGCGCGAAATGCCGGGCCGGACAGCCGCGTGGGATGCAAATCGCGGGCGGCATGAATGCCGCCCCTACGATGCGCCACCACGGTGCCACCCCGTCGTTGCCGTTCCGATGCGCCACCACGGTGCCACCCCGTCGTTGCCGTTCCGATGCGCCACCACGGTGCCACCCCCGTCCTTGCCGTTCCGATGCGCCACCATTGTGACACCCCCGTCGTTGACGGGCCGGTGCCGACGCGCACGACGGCGCCGTCATCCCGCCCCGCCGTTGCTGTTCCCGGCGGCAGGGGCAATGGCCCATGCGGATGCCCACGCACCACGCCCCGCCACGATACCGTCATCCCACCCCGCCGTTGCCGTTCCCGGTGCCAGGGACAATCGCGAAGCGATTGTCCCTGGCACCATCCAAGAAACCCGTTCTCTGGTGGACGCGGGACGCGGGCCGCGTGACATGCCGGGCTAGACATCCACGCTCATGCGAGTCGCGGGTGCATGAATGCCGGGCCGGTCGTTGGTGCGAAATGGAGCAGCGGACGGCATGAATGCCGGTTGACGCGGGGCAACATTGCTCGCCGGCCATTGCCGCGCGCATGGCGCGCGCGGGGAGCGGGCGATATGATCCGCGCCATGCGCCTTCGACTCTGCCGCCCCGCATCGGCGGGCGCCCTGCCCGCCCTCTCCCTGCTCCTCGCGCCGTTGGCCGCCGGGTGTGGCGGCCACAGCGCCAACGCGGCCGCCAGCGCGCCACCGTCCTACCGCGACGCCGTGCCGGCGAGCTGGCGCTACCCGCTCGATGCGCCCGCGGCCTCCTCGGCGCACGGCATGGTGGCGACCGACGCGCCCCTGGCGACACAGGTTGGCGCCGAGGTGCTGCGACAGGGCGGGAACGCCGTCGACGCGGCAGTGGCGACGGCGTTCGCCCTGGCGGTCGTCTTCCCGGCGGCCGGCAACATCGGCGGGGGCGGCTTCATGGTCGCGCAGATGGCGGGCAGCCCGCCGGTGGCGCTCGACTTCCGCGAGGTCGCGCCCCGATCCGCGACGCGCGACATGTATATCGGGCCCGACGGGAAGCCCGACGACCGGTCGGTGACGGGCGACCTCGCGGCCGGCGTGCCTGGATCGGTCGCCGGACTCTGGGAGGCGCACCGCAAGTTCGGGTCGCGGCCGTGGGCCGAGCTCCTGGCGCCGGCGATCCGGCTGGCGGACAGCGGCTTCACGGTCGACTCGGATCTCGCCGGCGTCACGCACTACGACAGCGCCCGATTGGCCAGATTCCCGGCGAGCGCGGCGCTGTTCCTGCCGCACGGCCACCCGCTTCACGCCGGGGATCGGTGGCGTGACCCGGCGCTCGCGACCGTGCTCCGGCGCATCGCCGCGCATGGTCCGTCCGGGTTCTACGGCGGCGCGACCGCCCGGGCGATCGTCGCCGAGATGCGGCGCGGTCACGGGATCATCACGCTCGCCGACCTGGCGGCCTATCGTCCCAAGTGGCGCACGCCGATCACGTTCGACTACCGCGGGTTCCACATCATCTCGATGCCGCCGCCGTCGTCGGGCGGGATGACGATCGCGCTCATGGCCCACATGCTGGCGGGCCGGGACATGCACGCTCTGGGCTGGCATTCGGCGGGCGAGATCCATCTCCTCACCGAAGTCATGCGCCGTGCCTTCGCGGTCCGGAACCACTTCCTCGGCGACCCGGACGTGATCGCGATTCCCGCCGAGCACCTGCTGTCGCAGGCGTTCGCGGACTCGCTGGCGGCGGGGATCCGGCCGGACAGCGCGACCCCATCGTCGGCCGTCTCGTTCCCGACCGGCCTCGCCGCCGAGGGGCAGCACACGACCCATTTCTCCGTCGTCGACGGGCATGGGAACGCCGTGGCCCTGACCACGACCATCAACTCCGGGTTCGGGTCGGCCTCGACCGTGCCGGGGGCCGGGTTCCTGCTCAACGACGAGATGGACGACTTCACGGCGCAGCCCGGGACCCCGAACAGCGAGGGGTTGGTGATGGGCGACGCCAACGCGATCGCGCCGGGGAAGCGCATGCTGTCGTCGATGACACCGACGATCGTGCAGGGTCACGACGGCACGCCCTTCCTGGTGACCGGGGCGAGCGGCGGCGGCCACATCATCACGACCGTCTTTCAGATCATGTCCAACGTCGTCGACTACGGCCTGCCGATCGACGCCGCCGTGAGCGCGCCGCGCATCCACCACCAGCACCTGCCCGATACCCTGCTGTACGAGCGCGGCGGGCTGCCGGACAGCGTGATCGCCGCCCTGCGGGCGATGGGCCACGCCCTCGAGCCGGCCGGCAATCTCGCGATCGGCGCCTCGATCGAGCGCACGCCCGGCGGCGTCCAGGGCATGGCGGACCCGCGCGTGCACGGCCGAGCCCAGGGTGAGTAGTCGTCGCGCGCGGCCGTCCACCCTGCTGCGCGCCGTCCGCCTGTCGCTGGCTGCCGCCGCCGGCGCCGCCCTGCTGCCGACCGCGTCGGTCGCGCAGACGTCGATGCTGCCCACGCTCGTGACCTCGCACATCGCCGAGGGGGTCGTGCACAATCGACTCGTGCCGCTGGGCGGTGCGGCGCAGCCGCACACCGGCGCCTGGACGACCGAGCGTCGATTCACCGACGATGGCGGCACGCCGGCGGTGCTCCAGGTGATGACGATCGGGGCGCCCGGGCACCTGTCCGTCGACAGCCTGCTCTTCGATCGCGCGACGCTGCTCCCGATCTGGGAGCGCTTCCACGGCGCGGCGACCCGCATCGT